>JBKQPR010000290.1:0-5973 GCA_052144935.1 Bryobacteraceae bacterium | reverse complement strand
CATGGCGTAGTCACGGAGGCCCATCGGTGTTGTCTTGTCCATGGAACGCAGAAGTGTGCGGACCGCTTCCCACGGCAAGGCGCGAGGTAACTGTTCAAGACGGTACAGCCGTGGAGTGTCGATCTGGCGATCAAGCCCGGCGGGCGCCCTGCCGTCCGTGGCGAGAAAGCGAAGGAATCCTCTCAGCGCAGCGATATCGTGCTGGATGCTCGCCCGGCTCAGGCGTTTGCCGGCCTTGGCAACCTACGATTCGATATGGCTGGCGCGCACGCGCAACACGGGAGCGCCCGCTTCTTTCAGGTGCCGGAGGAAGCACTGCGCGGTGCGCCGATGGCTTGCAACAGTCGACCCAGCGAATCCGCGCACTTCACCAAGGTGATTCACATACGCTTCGATCAAAGCCGGTGATCGAGGAGTTGCTGCCTGTCGGCTATCCACGAGCAGTCCGCTGGCAAGCAAATATCGCTCCAGCGTGTGGACAGTTCCAGCGCCGCACGGGTAGGTCTTCATCAAAGCCTTCCAGCAACTCTGAAGAACCGGGTGGTTCAACTTGCGGAGCTCATCGACGCGACGGCGGCGTAGGTTGGCATCGATGGCCGGCAGCATGCGGATCGAGAACTTGCGTGAGCCTCGGGTAAAGCCACCGCTGGCAAGCCAATCGTCAAAACCTTCAGCGATCGGCCCCAACAGTGGCATCGAAAGATATTTGTGGCTGGACCTCGGGAAAAGAGAAGGTAGCATCGAAACCTCAAAAGGTGATTTAGCCGCCGGACGGCGGCCGTTTCGATCCTACCGCTTAAATGTGGAGCTGAAACTCATCCGCGAGTCGGATTTCCAGCGCTTTCGCGCCTCAACTCCACATTTCTGACAACTTCACATTAGTCGATGCACAACAATCCAACATTGGCGTACCCGCGCAGTTTGCGGCGACGGCCTTCCGGAGACTGCCGGTGTAGCTCTTCGCGCAATGCCGCCGCGGAACGAAATAGCACAGTATGCCCGGCGAGCACCGCGGCGTGAGCGATGTTTTGAGCGATCATCGTTTTGCCCAAACCGTTGCGGCCCACCAGGATGAGATTGCGGGTTTCATTAAGAAAATCCAGCGTCAGCGCGCGTTCGATGATGTCGCGTTCGATCTTGGTGGGCCAGGACCAATCGAAGTCGGCCATGGGCTTGAATCTCTTGATGCCGCTGATCCGCAGCCGGCGTTCCAGACTGCGGCGAGAGCGTTCGGTGGCTTCTGCCTGGGCGATTTCTTCGAGGATCTGATGAGCGGAGTAGCGGGCCTTGGAGACACGCGCGATGAAGTCGTCCAACTGCGCGGGTAGGGCGCACCAGCCGATCCGCTTGAGTTGAGTGGCAAGATTATGGTTTGTCATGGTCGGTGTCCTGGGTGCGGGCGAGTTCATCGTAGGTTTCCAGATCATGAGGGCGGATGTCGGGCGACTGAGCTTGCGGATGATGGCTGAGATCGAGGCTAAGTGGTGTCGAGCGAGGTTGCCGGCGCAGCAGGAAAGCCACGGAAGACGCACGTGGAGTGTTGCGTTGCAGTGCTTCGGCGATGGCTCGGCGCAAGGCGGCGGCGCCATGCTGCTCCAGCAGTTTCATCAGTTGGGCCGTCTGGGCGCCGGCCGATCGCCCTGTGCGAAGGCCAGATCTATATGTGCTCCTTAGTTTGCCGGAACCTCGCGAACGATCTTGCCGGGACCGATGAGGCCCGATGCCCGCCGCACATCGTGCTATCAGTATATCGACGTTGTTGACGATTGTGGACGAAACACGGGGTTTCCGGAAACTACACCGCGGAGGTCCGATTGGTGGGTGCGCCGAGCCGGGACGGCGTCGGCGAGCGCGGCGCGCCCGGTTGGACGCGGGGGCGACCATCGGCGCCTGCTCCGCGGTGGGGCGGCCCGGCGACAGCGGGCCGAGAGATGGCGGCGCCGGCCTCTCCGATCACCGCCCGGCGCCAATGCTGGCCGCCACGCCGAACCAGTCTTGCCGTTCTGCCCGGCATACCGCCCGCCGCGCGATGGGCGGCGGCCGTGCGACCGCGGGGCGAGAGCGGCCACCCGTGCGGCAGCAAGCTGGTGGACGGCTCCTCGGTCTCCTGCGGCTGCTGGCGGGCCGATCCCGACGTGCGCCAGGCGGCCCGCATGACGATGCCGGCATTCGCGTAGCGCGGCGCGCCCATCTCAGGTGGTCACCGGGAGTCCGCGGATGGAAGGTTTTCCTGAGATCTGACCTTTCAAATCTGGTTGGCCAGGCTTGTAACCTTTTCCCGAATCGGCAGTATGCCTGGACATGACAGGTGACCTATTGCAGGTACCTTTGCGTCGGGGTATGCCCGCCGGAAGCCGGCGGGCGGCACGCCTCAGTTAGCCGGAGACCTCATTATGCGAAACCTCGCTGGCAATATTCGGTATGCCTTGCGGCTGTTCCGGTCGTCGCCGATTTTCACGGCCGCCGCCGTGCTTACGCTGGCCCTCGGCATCGGCGGCACCACGGCGATTTTTACGTTGATTGACGCTGTAATGCTCCGTTCCCTGCCAGTCTCGGACCCCACTGCTTTATACCGGATTGGAGATGGCGACGATTGCTGCGTGGAGGGTGGCCCGCAGGACCGCTGGGGGATGTATTCCTACGCCCTCTTCGAGCGTCTGAAGGCCGCCAGCCCCGAGTTCGAGGAACTGGCCGCCTTTCAAGCCGGAGGCGGGTGGCGTATGAGCGTGCGGCGCGAAGGCGTCGAACGATCCGCCAAGTCACTGCGGTGCGAATATGTCACCGGAAATTATTTCTCCACATTGGGAGTTAAGACGTTCGGCGGCCGGCTTTTCACCGCCGGCGACGATACCCCCTCCGCTCGGCCGGTGGCGGTGCTCAGCCATCATGCCTGGCAGATCAATTATGGCGGCGACCGGTCGGTAGTGGGATCGACCTTCATGGTGGAAGGGCACGCATTCACCGTGATCGGCGTAGCGCCTCCCGGTTTCTTTGGCGAAACTCTTCGCAGCGACCCGGCCGACCTGTGGATTCCGGTACATCAGGAGCCAATCATTGGCGCCGACGGCTCCCTGTTGCGCCAGACGCCTCCCGCCTGGCTGCGAGCGATCGGACGCCTGCGTCCGGGGGCTTCCACCACAGGCATGGCTCCACGGCTCACGGGAGTTTTGCGGCAGTGGTTGCAGAATGACTCCGGCTATCCTTCCAACTGGATGCCGGACGTGATCCGGCTGCTGCCGAGGCAAGTGATCAATATCGTGCCGGCCGGCGCGGGCGTGGCGGAAATGAAGGAGAGCTACAGCACCAGTCTGCGGATTCTGCTTTCAGTGTGCGGCATGGTGCTGTTGATCGGGTGCGCCAACGTGGCCAATCTGTTGCTGGCACGCTCGGCCAGCCGCCGCACTCAAACCGCGGTGCGCCTAGCGATTGGCGCCACCGGACGGCAGATCATCGCGCAGGCTCTCACCGAAAGCGTTTTGCTGGCGATCGGCGGCTGCCTTGCCGGACTGCTGGTGGCCATGGGAGCCGCCCGCCTGTTGCTGGCCCTGGCGTTTCAGAACGCGCATTTTCTGCCCATCGGCAGCGCACCCTCGCCGGCCGTGTTGGGCGTTTCCTTCGCCCTGGCGCTCGCGACCGGCGTCGCGTTTGGGGCGTTTCCCGCGTGGCTGGCCACCCGCACGGACCCGGCGGAGGCCTTGCGCGGCTCCAACCGCAGCGTCAGCCCGCATTCGTCGCTCGCCGGCAAGGCCCTTCTGGCCGTGCAGGCCTGTCTATCGGTGGTGCTGGTAGCCGGCGCCACCATGCTGGCGCGAAGTCTCGACAAGCTGGAAAACCAGGACTTCGGATACACCGTCGAGGGACGCCTGCTGGTGGCCCTCAACAATCCGCCGGCCTCCTACACGCTGCCGAGGTTGAACGCCCTCTACCGGCAGCTCGAAGACCGCTTGAACCGTCTGCCCGGCGTGCAGGGGTCGGGCCTCGCCGTGTATAATCCCATGACCGACAACTGGGGTGAAATGATTTTCGTGGCCGGCCATCCCCCGGCCAAGATGGATGGGCAGTCGGGAGCCTCCTGGGACCGCATCAGCAGCCGTTATCTGCAGAACTTCGCCATGCCTATCCTGCGGGGACGCCATTTCACCGAAGCCGACAATGAGAACACCGCCCCTGTGGCGATTGTCAATCAGGCATTTGTAAAGCGCTTTTTCAAAGAAGGCGAGGACCCGATCGATCAGCATTTCGGCTGCGACCGCCCCGAAGATGGCAATACCTTCCGCATTGTGGGGGTGGTGCGCGACGCCAAGTTCGCGGGCTGGGGCCTGAGCCGTCCGGCCCGGCCCATGTTCTATGTACCGCTGGCGCAGAACGTTAATTATCAGGACGGCGACATCATGCAGCGCGTGGAGCTGCGTTCGCATTTCATCAGCGGGATCATGCTGAAGACCAATGCTTCGCCCGGAGCGGTCGAACCGGTGGTAACCAAGCTGCTGGCGGACCTTGATCCTAACCTGACGCTGGTCAGCGTCAGGACCATGCGGCAGCAGATCGCCATGCGGTTCGATCAGGAGCGGGCGGTGGCAAGTCTGGCCGGCCTGTTCGGGATCGTAGCGCTGCTGCTGGCCGGCGTCGGCCTGTACGGCGTCACGGCCTACGCGGTGGCGCAGCGCCGAAATGAAATCGGAATTCGCATGGCATTGGGCGCGGATCGCTCCAAGGTGGTGGCGCTGGTGCTACGCGGCACATCGCGGCGCGTGCTGGGCGGGCTGCTGCTCGGTGTGCCGCTGGCCATCGGAGCCGGCCGCCTGATTTCCTCGCAACTCTACGGCGTAGTCAGTTGGGACCCGATCGCGCTGGGCGTGGCCGCGGTTGCGCTGGCGATCTGTGCCTTTTTGGCCGCCATCATTCCGGCCAGCCGCGCGGCTTCGATTTCGCCGGTGGATGCGCTCAAGATTGAGTGAGGCAGGGCGGTCGATGGTGACGATCCGCCGCCTAGCCCAATAAGAGAGGCCCCCCGGCTCTGCCGGGGAATCCCCGGCAGAGCCGGGGAGGCAGTAGAAGGTTGACAGATCCGGGAGTCCATCGTGGAAACTCCAATCGTAAGCCGCCAAGCGCACGAAGAGGAGATTTCACACGATGGACGACTACGAGAGTTTAAGCCATACGAAGTGGGAGAGCAAATACCACGTGGTGTCGGCTTCTCCGCTCGCTGCCCGGCGGCACTGCCTGGCCGCCAGGCCAAACCGGTGTTGCCGAAATTCAGGCCGGCGTCCCACCCGCTGCGCGCTGTGCGGCGGCCCTGCGAGCCGCGGGCCGAGAGCGTCCACCCGCGCGACGGCAGTCGCCCGGTGCGCTGATGCGGCGCCAAGCTGGTGGACCACTCCGCGGTCTCCGGCGGCTGCCGGCGAGCCGAACCCGACGTGCGCCAGGCGACGCGCATGGCGATGCCTGCTCGGGGGCGCATGCGAATCGCTGCCCGGCGCCACTGCCGGTGTCTCGCCCGCTACGCGGTGGGCAGCGGCCGTGCGACCGCGGGGCCGAGCGCGTCCATTCGCGCGGCGGCGCCGGCCGGTGCGCTGGTGCGGCGGCAAGCTGGTGGCGCGCCGACGATGCCGGCGCGGAGGCGCATGGCGAGTGGCGCGCATGACGATCCCGGCATTTGCATGGCGCTCGTTGCGCAAACGTCCGCCGGCTTCCTCGATCGCTACCCGACGCCGCTGACGGCCGCCAGGCCGAACCGGTCGTGCCGCTTCGGCCCCGCGTCCGGGGCCCGGGCGGCGGCCACGCGAGCGCAAGCCAATAAGCAAACATTCTCGTGGCGTTCTAGAAAGCGCAGGCTGGCCAGTTCTCGGATCTTCTTCTCATCGATGGAAGTAGGAAACTGGAAATCGAACTGCTCCAGCCGCTTGGGATCCGGAAAGCGCGCCATCTGCGTGCGCAGCTTGACGTTGCGCTCCTGCCGGGCGTGCGCTTCGC
>JBKQPR010000289.1:0-18963 GCA_052144935.1 Bryobacteraceae bacterium | reverse complement strand
AATCGACCAGACCACTAGCGCATCTTTGTTTCAATCCACGCTCCCCGCGCGGGGAGCGACGAGCTGGAAGACGGCATCCGCGGATTGCTTGGGGTTTCAATCCACGCTCCCCGCGCGGGGAGCGACTTTGGAGTCGGGTTTCGCGGAGGTGGTGAGCATGTTTCAATCCACGCTCCCCGCGCGGGGAGCGACACCGCCAGGACTGCGCTACCAACGCGCCAATCTGTTTCAATCCACGCTCCCCGCGCGGGGAGCGACGGCGGGCGCTCCAACTCCCGCCAAATCACGCCGGTACCGGCCCGGTCGCGCGAACCACTTCCCAACCCAACCCCATTCCTCGACTCCACCAACCCGGCCCGGCCACAACCCTACCGATTCCTACAGTTTAACGCCTTCCGCCAACCCCCCGGCACTTCCCCGTGCGCTTCCGGTCCGCGCTACACCACCAGCGGACCCTCCGGATCGTACGACGGCTTGGCCCCCACATGCTCCACCCGCTGGTGCCACTTCGTCCCCAGGAAATAGAAACGCAAGCTGTCCAGCTTCACGTCGATTTCCTTCACCAGCAGCGCTCGCAAAAAGGTCCATTGGGCCGCGTCCACCAGGCATTCGAACACCGACTTCTGGACCCTCTGCCCATAGTTCTCGCACTTCCTCGCCACCCGGCGCAATCGGCGTTCGCCCGCGGCATCCTGGGTATTCACATCGTACGTCACCAGCACCAGCATAGTTATCTCCAGAAGTACGGAGGATACTCCTTCAGATCCCCGCGCAGGTGCCGCGCCAGCAGCAGCGCTTGCACGTAAGGCAGCAGGCCCATCGCGATCTTCTCCTCCAGGAACGGATGCACGATCTCATCCAGTTTGCGCTTCTGCCATGCCACCAAAACTTCGCGCCGCGTTTCGTCGTCCATCGTCACCGCGCCCGATTCCGTCCGCGTGAAACCCTTCGCCCGCACCTGCCTGCGGTTGATCAACGTGACCACCAGCCGGTCCGCCAGCACCGGCCGAAGCTCCTCCATCAGGTCCAGCGCCAGGCTCGGCCGGCCGGGCCGTTCCGTGTGCAGGAATCCAACCTGCGGATCCAGCCCCACGCTTTCCAGCGCGCCCACCACATCGTGCGTCAGCAGAGTGTACACAAACGACAGCAGCGCGTTGACATTGTCCAGCGGCGGCCGCCGGCTGCGCTCGCGGAGGAAGAAGCACTCCTTGTCTTCCACCACCAGAGCGTCAAACGCGCCGAAGTACGTGCGCGCTGCGTCACCCTCCACGCCGCGGATGCGGTCGCGGTTCCCGGCCGCCAGCGCTCGTTCGGCCATCGGCGCCAGTTCGTCCGCGGCGCTCCGCAGTGTTTCCGGAACACTGCCTTCCCCTTCCCGCGCCCCGCGCTGCAACACGATGCGCGCATTGGCGATCTTCGCCGCCACGCAGTTCCCGGCGATCGACGCGGCCTCCTCTTCGATGTCCGCCGCCCGGTACTGCCGCCTTCTCAACAGCACATTGCCCGAAACCGGGCCCGTCATCCGCGCCAGAAAACGCCCGTGTTCCGTCAGCCAGCTCAGCCCCACGCCTCGCTCCGCGCATAGCCCCAACAGAAACGGGCTGCACGAAACTTGCCCGAAACAGACGATGCCTTCAATCGTGTGAATCGGCAACGCCAGCCGCGTCTCATCCTTCACCCGCACCGCCACCGTTTCCCCATCCTTGGCCAGATACGAACCCTGGGTGGTCACATACAGCGTATTGAGCAGTTTTCGCACGTCTTCAGCCCTCGCCCGGCCTATCGGAATCGCCCATTCGCCTGAGCGCATTTTGTATATAGCGGTGGACGTCGCGGTCGGCGCCGGTTGCCCGCGGCACGCACAAACTCACCAGGGAACACTCCCCGCAGCGTTTCTCTTCCACGCATCCGCGAGCGAACGGCGGCGGCGTTCGCCCCGCGCGCCAAAGATCGTGCAGCCGAGCGGCCAGCCGCTCCGTACGGGCGCGCAATGGCGGATCGAAGCGCACCTCCATCCGCCGCCGCAGTTCGCCGTAGAAAAGAGCCCCCGCCGGAACCGCGCGCCGCGTCATCTCTTCCAGGCACAGGCCCTGCGCGCACAATTGCACCAGGTCCCAATCCTTCACCTTCGGTCGGCCGCGCTTGTATTCGATGGGATACGGAATCTCCTCCGCCCCCGCAAACCCGTGTTCTCCGCGTTGTCCTCCGCGCCTCCGCGTCTCCGCGTCCTGCTCCTCCGCCCCCGCAAACTCCACCACGTCCGTTTGCCCGGAGATCCCCAGCCGCAAGCTGTGTACCCGCAGCCCCCGCACCGCGCGCACCCCGCGCCGCGTCTCAAAGCCCGGATCGTGCGCCCGTTCGTGAAGCACCGCGCCCTCCGCCGTGCGCCGGTTCTCCGCCCACGACTGTTCCAAATGGATCAGCGCCCACTGCCGCTCGCAGAACGCCAGGTGCTGCAGCGAAGAAAGCGGCAGTAGTTCGTCTTCCGTATACATTGTCTTTCTCCGCCGTCCTTCTCCGCCTCCTCTTGCCTTTCTCCGCGTTTCTCTCCGCGTCTCTGCGTCTCCGCGGTGAACGTGTTCCCCCCTCAAAACCCCGCGATCTCTTCGTGCTGCAACCCTTCCAATGGCGCGAGTTCAATCCGGCCGTCCGGCTTGACGGACAGCGTCCGATGAACCTTGGCCGATGAGTACTGGCCGGCCTTGCTATTGTGCTTCCACCAGATCACCTTGAGAACCTCCATGCTTCCATCCGGTCTTGCCGACGACGCGTCGTTCTCAAACAGCTTCGGCAGTACCTGCTTGATCGCCTCCGCATCCCCGTCGCTGAACCCGGTTCTCTCGGCCAACTGCGGATTCATGCTTCCGTAGAAAACGTAGACGCCCTTATCCACCCGGTGCTTCATGCCCATAGTGTCCGCGCCGCGTTTTGTTCCATCGCCCTCGCCGCTCACACTCTTCGTGATCTGCGTGCTGGTCACCTCCACAGCCTCCACGCTGAAGGCCGACTGTACCGTCACCGGCCCGCGAATCGGGATCGACATCCCCGTATCGCCTTCCTCCTCTCCGCCCTTGGATTTGCCCTTCTTGGGCAGCGCGAACAATTGCCCAAAGGCTCGGACATCCATCCACTTTTCGCAGGCCAGGCCCACGGTTTCCGCGGAGCCGAACTTCTTTCCAAGGGCCTTATCGGCGCGGTCCCGGAGACTCGTCGCGTCGTCCATCTTCCGGTCGTCGGACTGCACGAAGATCCCAAAGCCGGCCTCCTGCAACCGGTCTCGTATCTTGCGCTTCAGGCAAACGTCCGTAATCTCTCCGATGCCGTTGTAGTCGGTGCGCGGCCGATTCCCATTCAGGGGATCGCCGTTCGGATTTGCATTTTTCACGCGCAGCACCACCGCAAAATCGATCTTGTTCTGTAGACTGCGTTGTAGACCGCTCATACCGTATCTCCTTCCCCTTCCGGCTCGCCTGCTTCCGCCGCCCCACCATCCGGTTTCCCCTTCTGCCAAAGCGCGGCGCGCTGGCAGTGGTAACCGAGCAGGAACTCGCCCGACAACTTAGTGTCGCTGTTGAAGTCCTCCGTGCTGAAGATGCTCATCACACTGTCCAGCAGTTTGTCCCTCCTCATCAGAATCGATGGGCGGTTGGTCCGCAGGCGGGTCTTATAGGGGACCAACGCCAATTCAATACTCCTCCACGTCGACCACGGATGATCCGCAAACCTCTGCATCAGCTTCGCAGCGCTCGTGTCCCGTTTTTCATCCGCCAGGCGCAACGCCCAGTGCTCGATGTTTTCCGCAATTGCCAGCAAGCGGCCGAACAGGTAATCTCTCGTCGTTCGATCCTCTTCCAGTGCCATACGATACTCTTGCTCCTTCTTTCGGCTCCCCCGGACAAGCGCACACGCGATGCCCAGGCACTTCTCCCACTCCAACTCGTGCTTCGACTTCTTGAATCCAGCCCGGTTGCACGCGCGGCGCACAGCCGCTTCGACAAGATCGCGTGGCAGCGGGCGGCCGTCGACGATGCATGGCAGCAGCCGCTCGACCGTAGCCTTGCGTAGCTCATGTTTCTTGCCAATTCGCTTGCCGTAGACGGCCTCCGCAATGTCGTTCGGCGCCGGAGCTCCCATGAACCTGTTGTCCTCGGAATAGTTCTGGAACCAGGAACACCGTTCATGCCAGCCCGTGATGCGGTCCAGAAACTCCGAGCCGGCGAGTTCCCTGTAGTAAATGATCGCCATGCGCCCGGGTGTCGCGGAATCGAGGCCCACCACAACCACATCTTCCGAGTCGGCGAGCTTCGCTCGGTACCCGGCCATCGCCTTCTTCAGGCGCAGAGCGTAGAGTTGCCCGGCGTCGCCGCCGTATTGATCCTGTTCAGAGTGAACGTCCTCAGTTGCCCCGAAAAGGTATCCTGTGTCCCAGCACGGGTCCGGCACATCCTGGCCGCCCACGGCCCAAGCCACAATCGCCTGCTCTCCCGCTCTGTAGCCCTGGCGTCGAATCAGCCACCTGAGAGCGTTATGAGCCTTTTGTGTGACCTCGTAGCCAACCGTCACTGCTTGGTCCGGGTTGCCAAATCTTCCTCGATACGTAAAGCCGGAGTCATCGTTAGATGTGACCAGCTTGGCGCCATCGCTATTGCTTCGTATGGCCCTCGGGTGAAGCCGCGCAATCCGAACATTTTCTCCGGTCACGGCGCAGGTCCCCTCGGCGCTGTGCAGCGACCCCTCGAAGCCAGCCCACCGACGAAATAACCCTTCGTCTTCCCAAGTGTTGGCGGCGGGGTCTCCGGCAAGCTCGACTCTCCACCTGACCCATGCATCTTTTGCCTCAATGGCCGTCCTGCCAGGGATCTTGAGGCTTGCCAATTTGCCGTCCTCGTATTTGAGAACCCCCTCTCTCACGAGGTCTCCGATGAGCATACCCTTTTCGAGATACCGGAGCACCGCGCAGGCCTTCGGGTCTGCGAATTCGGAGTCACACCACTTCCGCAGTTGCCGCTCATATCCCTCGTAGCGCTGCCCGTTCCCGCCAAAATCCTTGATACCCGAGGCACAGTAGGCCAGTTTGTCAGTCAGCGGGTTCGGCTGCGGAGATGTGCCGCTTCTGGAGGCGGATTCTTCACTCACAGGAATCACCGTGTCCAGTAGCTCGTTCTGCTCGGCACGGCGCAAGTTCCCGTGGCCATCGATTGTCACCTGAATCTGGGTATGCTGGTACAGCGAAGAAACCGGGTTGAGCGGCTTCTTTTCAAATTGAGGCGCGCCGTTGCACCGTTCATACGTCTCATAGAGTTTTTGCATCCAGCTCAATTCACACCTCCAACGCCTCCGCGTCCACGTCACGAAGGTTCTGACCCATACCGAATCGCTTCGGCGTCATTTCCCGGATTTCCTTCCGGAAGGGACACTGCTCGGACCTCGGGAAATGGATCACGCCATCCGTCATCGTGGGACGCCAGAAATTCGCGGCCAGTTTGTTCACGCCAGTCTCATCCGGGTAATCGAAGCTGTGGAACATCAGCCCGAAACCCAGTTCCCCTTTGCCGTCATAATCGCCGGTTCCGCTCGCAAACTCACACGGCTCCACGTAGCCCTGGCAATCCCGAGTCCCAAGGAAGATATCCTGCCTGCCACCCAGCGCCAGACTGCGCTTCGCAATCTGGAAGTGCTTGCCGTCGATCTGGTCTTTCTTCAATTCCGGCCGGTGATCATTCCACTCGAAGTGGGCCCTCACCTGATACTCGACGCTGGGAAGCCCTGTGCTCAGGTCGGGATCGCCAGTGAGAAACGTGTAGATCGCAAGGCTATTGCCTCCACCGTAGTTGAGCGGCTTAGTCCCCTTGGTTTGAGTCCTGATCCGCTTCATCACCCGCACGGCATCGACTACCCAAATCAATGTCGGCTTCCAGTAAATCGACTTCGCGATGCCCTTCAGCGCCTCATAAGTCGGCACATGGTACGAGCATTTCTCTCCACCCACGCGCGTTAGCGGATCGGTGAACATCGCAAACCTTCCCCAGACGCGAAATTCGATTGTGTTTTTCGGCGTATCATGCATATTCAAACCCCATTCGCTCCGTGCCCTCGGTATTCAGTCCGAAAGCGTCGTTATACCACCGCTCCTCAAGATAATGAATCCCTGTTCCTTCCTGGACTTCATGCACTGCATGATCCCGCTGCAGCTCTTTGAGGATATTCGGAAACACGTTCACTGTGAACTGCTGCGCCCTCTTCAGGAGCTTGAACTGCTTTTCCAGCTCGAACGCCGAGCACAGTTCGTTGATCAAGGCCCTCCCTTCGGACGTATACGGTACCACCACGCCCTGTGTGCTGGCGTCAATCGCCTGGAACGCCTTCGCGGCTGTCGCAAAGGCCTGGTGCAGATAGACGGGAGGAGGAACCCGGCGGCCCTCTACAGCCTGCTTGTTTTCCGCCAGCATGTTCAGAAGCGTATCTTCTCGTTCCGCCCGGTCCGGGCCGACCGGGTAGTCCATCTCACTTCGGCGGTCGAAGAAGTAATAACGGAAGTACTGCACGATCAATCCGGGGTCCGATACGTCCACGGGCCGGCTTTCCCCGCTGCCAGGGTTCTCGTCGAGGACCCGTTGCGCCGCCTCCTGCGCCTTCCGAATTTCGGCCAGCGCCCTGGGCACATCGCCCTTCAGATTGATCACATGCACGCGCCCCAGCTCCATCTCACCATGCCGATTGCACCGGCCCCCGGCCTGCGCGATGGAGTCCAGCCCCGCCAGTGCCCGGATGGCCGACCCAAAGCTGATATCGACGCCTGCCTCGATCAGTTGCGTACTCACGCAGATCGTCGGAGCGCCCCGAGCCAGACGGTCCTTGATTTCATCCAGAACCTTCATCCGGTGGGCCGGGCACATGCTGGTGCTAAGGTGAGACACCGCAATATCGCTCGCCCCGGACCGGCATTCTTGGAAGATCGAAAGCGCTTCCCGCTTGGTGTTGACCACAACCAGGCAACTCCCGGCGCTTCGTGTCTCGCCGATAGCCAACTGTGCCGCTTCATCGTGTCCCCAACCTCCCGGCCTGCGGCGGTCGTACGTCTCATACCGGCGAACCTGGGCAAACAGCGCCGGAACATCGCGCATGATCTCCGCATTCTCGCTGAGACGCAGAGCGCCCTTGCCGGAGTCGACCTCGTGCAGTAACGGCTGAGTCGCGGTGCAAAGCACCACGGTGCTGCCGCATTGCTCGACCAGAAAGTTCAGCGCGCTATTCAACAGGTGGACACACCGGACGGGAACGGTCTGGGCTTCATCGAAGATCAGGACCGACCGGGCCATTTGATGCATGCGGCGGACTGCCCGCGTGCCCGATCCAAAAAGGCCTTCCAGCAGTTGCACAGCGGTGGTGAATACAATCGGTGCGTCCCAGTTTTCCGAAAGAATCTTGCTCCTCCAGGTCTGGTGCACGGGCGTCAGATTCGAGTGATGTTCCAGCACGACGCTGGCAAACTCAGTCCCGGCGGGCTCCAGGATGCCGCGAACCACTGCTGCATTCTGATCGATGATAGACGTGTATGGGCTGACATAAATCACCCGATCCATGCTCCATTTCGCCGCATGATGCAGCGCGAAGCGGAGGCTGGCCAGGGTCTTTCCGCCGCCCGTCGGAACGGTCAGGAGGTACACCCCTTTCGGTCGCTCCGAGGCCGACAAACAGGACTCCGAAACTTGCTTGCGAAGCTTGCCAATCGGAGACCGGGCGGAAAAGCCTCTGAGTCTATCCTCCAGCAGCGCAATCAGCGCGGACCATTCGGCGTATTGGCCATGTTGGCGCAGGGAAGCCGCCGCCGCGTTTGAAAAGTCGGCGGTGTCCGTCCGGTCGGCGTCGATTAGGCAACTAAACAGGAACCGGACCAGGAGGCCGGCCTTGAATCGCCGGATAACCTCACTCCCATCGATTTGGCAAATGCTCTGGACGATCTCGCGGAGGCCACCAACCAGACCGGCATCCGCCAGTTGCTTCCTGTGCTCCTCGCCCACCTCTTGTTCGGCGTTCGCCCAAGTCTCGTTGAAGTGGGTCCCCGCATCCGGTTTGTTCATCCGCCGTGAGAGATTGTCTTCTCCGCTCGGCGTGATGCAGTCGATCAAGCCCGAATGATGGGACGCGATGCAAACCGCGAGGATTTCGCCCGCGATTGCTGCCACCGTTCCCTGCTCCTTCAGGCTGCGCCAGATCCTCTGTGCCCCGGCCGTGGAGTGGTCGATCCTCCCTCGTTCTTCATCCGGCTGCTCCGTATCCTGATTCAGCGTCATTCGACGCAGATATTGTTGAAAGGCGGCGGAATACTTTCCAAGATCGTGCAATAGGCCGATTGCGGCGCCAGCCGCCCCGATTCCGATCTTCTCGGAATGTTTTTGAGCGGCTCGTGAAACACCCCGCAAGTGGTCGCGAAGGAATTGTTCCCTGCCGCTTTCCAGATGTGCGAGAAAGATAGTTGCCATTTCTACTTAGTTGCTCCCTTGCGACAAATTCTCATGAATTCTCACGAGGGCCGTCACGCGTCGCCGCCGCGCGGAATTCGGCAAAGTACTTTGGATATTAGAGTACATCGGGGCGCGCCCCTTCCCCCACCCCCTACAATAGAAACAATGCACGAAAAGTACGACGTCGTTGTCATCGGCGCCGGACACGCAGGCTGCGAAGCCGCCCGCGCCTCCGCCCGCATGGGCCGCCGCACCGCCATGGTCACCATGAACCTGGACCTCATCGCCCAGATGTCCTGCAATCCAGCCATCGGCGGCATCGCCAAGGGACACCTGGTCCGCGAGGTCGATGCCTTGGGCGGCGTCATGGGAGAGGTCGCCGATGCCGTCGGCATCCAGTTCCGCCTGCTCAACACCAGCCGCGGGCCGGCCGTCTGGTCCCCTCGCGCCCAGATGGATAAGCGCCTCTACCGCGTCCGCATGCGTGAGGTGCTGGAGCGCGAACCCAACCTCCGCATCAAGCAGGCCGAGGTCGCCGCCCTCATCTTCAGCGATGGCCCCTTCCCCGGCGGCTCCCGCCGTGTCACCGGCGTCCAACTGCGCGATGGCCGCTCCCTCTCCTGTGAAGCCGTGGTCATCACCACCGGCACCTTCCTCAACGGCCTCGCCCACGTCGGCGAGAACAAGTACAGTTGCGGCCGTAACGGAGAGGCCCCCTCCAACCTGCTGGCCGATCAGTTCCGCTCCCTGGGCCTGCACTGGGCTCGCCTCAAAACCGGCACGCCGCCCCGCCTGGACGCCCGCACCATCGACTGGTCCCAATTCGAACCCCAGCCGGGCGACCCCGACCCCACCCCCTTCTCTTTCCTCACCGCGCGCATCGACCGGCCCCAGATCCAATGCCACATCGGCTACACCACCGCGGAGACCCGCCGCATTCTCCGGGAAGCCATCCCGCGCTCGCCGCTCTACTCCGGCCAGATCGAGGGCATCGGTCCCCGCTATTGCCCGTCCATCGAGGACAAGTTCGTCAAGTTTCCCGACAAGCCGCGTCACCAGATTTTTCTCGAACCCGAGGGCCTCGACACCAACGAGATCTACGTGAACGGGATGTCCACCAGCATGCCCATCGACGTCCAGGCCGCCATGGTCGCCTCCATCCCGGGGCTGGAGAACGCCGAGATGATCCGCCCCGGCTACGCTATAGAATATGATGCGGTAGATCCCCGAGAGCTGGAACATACCCTTCAGGTAAAGTCCATCCCGGGCCTCTACCTGGCGGGCCAGATCAACGGCACGTCCGGGTACGAGGAGGCCGCCTGCCAGGGTCTGATTGCCGGGATGAACGCCGCCGGCGCCGCCGTGGTGCTCGGCCGCGCGGACGGCTACACCGGCATCCTCATCGACGACCTGATCACCAAGGGCGCGGACGAGCCGTACCGCATGTTCACCTCGCGCGCCGAGTACCGTCTGCTGCTCCGCATCGACAACGCCGACGCCCGCCTCACCCCCATCGGCCGGCGCGCCAGCCTGGTCGGCGATGATCGATGGGAAGTCTTCACCCGCAAGCAGGCGCAGATCGACCGGTTGCGTCTGGCCCTGGAGAACCATCGCCATGGCCAATGGTTGAAACGCCCCGAGGCCTCTATCCGCGAAATCGAGTCGTGGGTCCGCGAGGTGCTCGGCGGCGACCCGGAGCGCGGCGTCCTCACCACCGTCGAAACCGAAACCAAGTACAGCGGCTACATCGGGCAGCAGGAGCGCCAGATCTCCCGCCTGAAGACTTCGGAAGCCCGCTCCATTCCTGCGGAATTCGAGTTTCGGGAAATCCCCGGTCTTTCCCGCGAGATCCGGGACAAACTGGAGCGCGTCCGCCCCGCCACCCTCGGCCAGGCCGCCCGCATTCCCGGTGTAACTCCCGCCGCAGTGGCGATTCTGGATTGCTACCTGAGTCTGGCCCGTGTTTCCTGATTGGATCGCGCCCGAGCAGGCCGCCCGACTGGAGGCCCACTTCGAACTGCTCACCCGCTGGAACCGGGCGCTGAACCTGACCCGCATCCGCGACCGCGCCGAGGCCATCGAGCGGCATTACAACGAGTCGCTCTTCGTAGCCCGCCACCTGCCGTCCGGTCCTCTCCGGATCGTCGACATCGGATCCGGCGCAGGCTTTCCAGGCTTCCCCATAGCCGTCGTCCGGCCCGAGTGTTCGGTGACGCTGATCGAGTCGCACCAGCGAAAGGCGGTCTTCCTCCGCGAGGCCAGCCGGAAGTTGCCGAATATCAAGGTGCTTGCGCGGCGCGCAGAGGAGTCCGGCGAGACCTTCGACTGGGCGGTATCGCGGGCCGTGAGCTACGCCGATCTCGGAAAGGTTTTGGGCCGCTTGGCCAGCCACGCCGCGCTCCTCACCGGCGCGGAGGAACCGCCGCCGGCCCTCACCTTCGATTGGGATCCGCCGGTCCCGCTACCCGATTCGAAACATCGTTTCCTGCGGCTAGGCCACCGCCGAACCCCGTAGGGGCCCCCCTGCTTGTTTCACGTGAAACACTTTAAGTCCCACGGCGGTAATTCGGCGTTCCCGGACTTCGGCCCTGCCGGCACCCTCGGGCGGCGGTTGCCCGGCCCGGCGCCGCCACAGGCCGCAACCCGCCGTTTGTTTCACGTGAAACACTTTCGGTCCCACGACCGGCGACTCGGTGTTCCCGGACTTCGGCCCTATCCGGCACCCTCGGGCGGCGGTTGCCCGACCCGGCGCCGCCACAGGCCGCAAACCGTCGGTTGTTTCACGTGAAACACTTTCGGTCCCACGACCGGCGACTCGGCGTTCCCGGACTTCGGCCCTGCCGGACTTCGGCCCTGCCGGCACCCTCGGGCGGCGGTTGCCCGGCCCGGCGCCGCCACAGGCCGCAACCCGCCGGTTGTTTCACGTGAAACACTTTCGCTCCCATGGCGGCGACTCGGCGTTCCTGGACTTCGGCCCTGCCGGCACCCTCGGGCGACGGTTGCCCGGCCCGGCACCGCGGCAGGCCGCAACCCGCCGTTTGTTTCACGTGAAACACTTTCGCTCCCATGGCGGCGACTCGGTGTTCCCGGATTTCGTCCCTATCCGGCACCCTCGGGCGGCGGTTGCCCGGCCCGGCGCCGCGGCAGGCCGCGGCCCACCGTTTGTTTCACGTGAAACACTTTCGGTCCCACGAGCGGCGATTCAGCGTTCCCGGATTTCGGCCCTACCCGGCACCCTCGGGCGGCGGTTGCCCGGCCTGGCGCCGCCACAGGCCGCGACCCGCCGTTTGTTTCACGTGAAACACTTTCGCTCCCATGGCGGCGACTCGGCGTTCCCGGACTTCGGCCCTGCCGGCACCCTCGGGCGGCGGTTGCCCGGCCCGGCACCGCGGCAGGCCGCAACCGCCGTTTGTTTCACGTGAAACAGTTTCGTTGCCGCCGCGCCATGGGCCGATCCGTTTGTTCCACGTGAAACACTCTGGCTCCGCTCGTCAGCCCCGTGTTAGTATGACCGCTTGAGCACGGTTTTCGCGATCGCCAACCAAAAAGGCGGGGTCGGTAAGACAACTACCGCCATCAACCTGGCCGCCTCCTTCGCCGCCAACGATTTCGGCGTCCTCCTGATCGATTCCGATCCCCAGGGCAATGCCACCACCGGACTTGGCATCCTCAAAGACCCCGAACGCCCGAGCACCTACGACGTCCTCCTCGGCGAAGCCTCACCCTCCGAAGCCATCGTCCCCACCGAACTCGAGGGCCTCTCCCTCATCCCTGCCGACAAGAACCTGGTCGGCGCCAACCTCGAACTCGTCGACATCCCGAACCGCGAATTCCGCCTCCGCGAACGAATCGCCGAGATTCGCGACAACTACCGCTTCATTCTCATCGACTGTCCCCCCGCCCTCGACCTCCTCACGCTCAACGCCCTTATCGCCGCCGATGCCGTCCTCGTCCCCATCCAGTGCGAGTTCTTCGCCCTAGAGGGCATCTCCGAACTCATGGACACCATCGACCGTATCCGCGACGCTTTCCGGCACTCCCTCCGCGTCGAAGGCATCCTCCTGACCATGTTCGACGACCGCACCAATCTCACCCGCCAGGTGGCCGCCGACCTCAAGGAGTTCTTCGGCGACCAGATCTTCAAGACCGTGATTCCCCGGAGCATCCGCCTGGCCGAGGCCCCCAGCTTCGGCAAGCCGATTCTGACCTATGATCCCCGCTCCCGCGGAGCGGAAAGTTACATCCAACTCGCCAAAGAGATCCTCGATCATGAGCAAAAGCGACAAAACGCCCCGCAGGGCTCTCGGTAGAGGAGTCAGCACTCTCCTTCCCACGCGGCCCTCGGCTCAGCCTCCGCAGCCCGAACCCTCCGGAACCGGGGTTCCGGACACTATCCCCATCGACGACATCGACCCGAATCCGCTTCAGCCCAGGCGCGCCTTCGAGCAAGACAAACTCGAAGAGCTGGCTCAGTCCATCACTCACAACGGCATCGTCCAGCCGCTGGTCGTCCGGCGCGTGGGCGGCCGCTACCAGCTCATTGCGGGAGAGCGCCGGCTGCGCGCGGCCAGACTCGCCGGTCTCAAAGAAGTGCCGGTGGTGGTCCGCGACGTACCCGACAAAAACCTTCTCGAGATCACCCTCATCGAGAACATCCAGCGCGAGGATCTCAACCCCATTGAGACAGCCCAAGCCTTCCAGCGTCTCGGCACCGACCTGTTCCTCTCGCTCGAAGACATCGCCCGCCATACCGGCAAAGACCGCACCACGATTGCAAATCTCTTGCGGCTCCTCCAACTCCCCAAGGAAGTCCAGCAACTCCTGGTGGAGCACAAGATCACCGCCGGACACGCCCGCTGCCTCCTGGGCCTGCCGACCGCCGAACTCACCCGCGAGTTGGCGAAAAAGATCATTTCGTACGGCTGGTCCGTCCGCCAGGCGGAGCGCGTCGTGCAAAAGATCCGGCAACACGAGCAGCCCAGTCCGGTGCCCGAGGCGAAGCCGGACGCCAACGTCCAGCACGCGATTCAGGAACTGGAGCGCATCCTGGGTACCAAGGTAAAGATCGTAGGAAAAGCGAAGAAGGGAGGCCGGATCGAGATCCAATACTACTCTGAAGAGGAACTGCAACGGATTTATGCAGTTATCGCCGGCGAACCGTAGATTATTTCAACAGTTCGAGGATTTCGGCCAGCTCCCGGCGAATCTCCGGCACCGGATCGTCGGCAAACAACTCCCGTTGCGCCTCCCGTTTCGGCGGCTGCGGTTTCCGCGCCCGCGCCTCCACCTGCATGGCCTGCCGCGCGCCTTCGATCGTGAACCGCTTCTCGTAGAGCAGATGTTTAATGCGCAGCAGGGTTTCCACGTCCTTGCGGCGGAACAGCCGGTGCCCGGTTCCGGACTTCTTCGGCGCCAGCGACGGGAACTCCGATTCCCAATACCGCAGCACGTATGCCTCGACTCCCAGGAGCTCGCTTACCTCGCCAATTCGGAAGTACAGCTTATCGGGGATTTCCGGAGAGCCGGGCTGCAACGCAACATCAGTCATTTGCCATAGACATCCTAACGCAACATAACGGGGATTGTCACTCCGCAATTGCGCGGCCTGCCCGTCGCGCGCCAGGAGCGGGGGCGGGCGAGGTAGGGGCGGGGGGCCGACTCCCTGGGGGAGTTGGTTCGAGGGGCGGGCAGGCGCAAGGGTCCGGCCTGCCAGTCGACAGCCATCGCGTCCCCCAACACGACGCCTTCAACTGCGCCTTCACGCGACTTACCCCAGCCACCATGCAAGCCATCAACCAGGCTGTAATCCAGACCTCCGTCCAACTCGGCCTGGAAGACAGCAGGTACTTGCGCGTCGATACCGGGGTAGTGGAGACGGACATTCATTACCCTACCGATGCCACCTTATTATGGGACACGGTGCGCACGGTCACACGGCTAATCGACAAGCTCCATGAAGAACCGCCCCGCGGGGTGCAGGGCTTCACCCACCGCACCCGGAGCGCGCGCCGCCGCATGCAGGAACTCGAACGGATGTCGGCAACCCAACGACAAACGCAGCAAGTGCCCAAGTATCGTGAGTAACTCCGCATCACTGAGCAGGTGCTGGACAACGCGCGCCAGGTCGTCCAAAAGACCGCCAAAGTCAAAGGTGTGGACGTAATCCGCCGCGTGGCGATCGACCGCCAAAGTCAAAGGTGTGGACGTAATCCGCCGCGTGGCGATCGATCAACTCTGCCAGCAGATCACGACTTACTGCGAGTTGGGCGGGAAGGTCATGGACCAGACTCGCCGGCGAGTGCTCGATGGAGAACAGGTTCCGGTGGACGAGAAAGTATACTCGATCTTCGAAGACCACACGCAGTCGATTAAGCGGGGCAAGCAGCGCACGCCGGTGGAGTTCGGTCACAAAGTCTTCCTGGCGGAGAGTGCTCAGGGTTTGATCACCGACTACCCGGTGCTGGACGGCAATCCCGCCGACACCGCCCAGGTGAAGACTTCGCTGGAGCGTCATCGACAAGTCTTCCAGCGTGGTCCCGAGTGGTACGCCGGCGACCGCGGCTTTTACAGCGTCGAAAATGAGGAGCACTGCCGACAAGCCGGAGCCGGCCAGGTGTGCATTCCCCAGCGCGGTGGACAATCTTGGGCTGCACCGGTTCACGGTTCTGGTTGCGGTATGCACCTTTCTGCTGGTGGTCGCCGGCAGCCTGGTCACCAGAAGACGGCGGAGCGGGAAGCGTTGGAACGGAGTGCAGCTTTCAAGAAGGGCCAGCGCTTTCGCGCCGGCATCGAGGGTCGCATCCCGGTGCTGTTTCGCGGTCGTGGAATGAAGCGATGCCGAGCCAAAGGGCGACAGTGTTTCGAGGTGCTGGCGGGTGCGGCGGTGCTGGCCAACAATCTGCCGCGGATCCCGGAACTGCTGCGGAACAGCAAACCGGTGCGAGGTTCCAAGGCAGCCTGAGCGGCTCAGTCCGGTGGTCCCAGGTGCTCCCATCACGGGTGAAGTGTGCTTCGAAACCGCCGCCGACGCCCATTAGCGGAGGCTATCGGCAAACCTGGCTCGATCAGGCCGAGCAGTAGCTGCAGTAGCTGCAGTAGGTGCGTAATGGCTTGACAGAAGCACGATTCTGCTTCATACTTACGGATGAAACAACGGGAGAGTCCGCCCGCAACCTTAGCCAACCAGTTTGTTTTCAGTAGTTTCGCGACAGAAACCAGATGGCAGAGCAAAGGAGCGGCGATTCGAGACGGCCCCGAGGGTCGTGCGGTTCATCACCGCCGGTTAGCGCCCGTTACGAAGGAGTGTGATCTTGCTCCCCAGTCAGCGCGGCAAACAACCACGCCTTGGCCATTTTCCAATCGCGCTTGACCGTCTCCGGGGAGATTCCCATAACCTCCGCCGCTTCCTCGACGCTCAATCCGCCGAAGTAACGCAACTCTACCACGCGGCCTTTGCGGGCGTCGATCTTGGACAACGACCCAAGCGCCTCGTCCAGAGCCAGCAGTTCGATCCGGCGGGCCCGCGCCCCCAACAGCACGTCATCCAGCGGCACGCGCACCGCATGGCCGCCGCGCTTGGCATATCCACGGCCGCGCGCGTGGTCCACCAGAATGCGCCGGATGATTTGCGAACAGAGCGCGAGAAAGTGCAGGCGGTTTTCGCAGCGAATGCCGCCCGCTCGCACTAACTTTAGGTAAGCCTCATTGGCCAGGGCAGCCGATTCCAAGGTGTCGCCGGCGGGGCGGCGGCCCAGGTGCTGCCTCGCGATTCGCCGCAGCTCCGGGTAGACGAAAGACATCAGGTGGCTCAGAGCTTCTTCGTCGCCGTTGTTCCAGGCAGCCAGCAACCCACTGATGTCCGGTGGACCTTCCTCAGCCATGCCGGTCGAGATCCTACCACAAAATAGTTCATCGCCGGTGACCCTTTTTCCCGCCTGTTCGCGGAATACAGGCAGGAGGATCGCAAGGAGGATCCCAATATGACGAAGGAGATCAACATGACAAAAGCAAGAAGAACATCGCCCCGCCTGGCCGCAATGGGCGCAATCCTGGGCGTGTTGCTAACCACGTCGGGTTTGAGGGCACAGGGACCATCGCCGAGTTGCTCCCTGGCAACTCTCAATGGGACGTATATGAACTCGGGCACCGGTACCATAGGGGGTTTCTCCGTTGCCATGGGGGGGGAAGCTCACCTATGACGGACAAGGGAACGGGCAGGCCACAGTCACGCAAAGCGTGGGAGGCGTCATCTCCAGGAACGTCTCGGTCTCAGGCGTCTACACGGTGAACCCCGACTGCACGGGGTCGGAAACCTTCGGGACGATCAATTACGACTTCGTCGCCGCCCCCAATGGCGCCGAGATTTCATGGATCGTGACGAATTCGTACGATGGCGCGCTTTTCATAGGGCGGGCGGCCCGTATGGACGCCTACGGAGATCTTCACGTGACGAAGGAGTGCTCGCAGTACCAGGGCCAAGCCGGCGGCTTTTGCACGATCACGTCCTCGAACTTCCCGGCGATCAAGGCCGGCTCGAGGGTCGTCTATGAGCAGGACCAGACGGCTAATCCGGCGGACGTTTTCAGCACTGACGTCTATCTCGACGCCGGGCCGGGCAACATGGCGGTCGGCCATTGCACGCTCGATGCGGGCAGTTTCGGACTGTGCACGTTCGCGGACGGCACCGGTCAGTTCGCCGGGTTTCAAGCTCGTATCTCTGTCTCGCCGTTCTCTTCATCGCCCACAGAGGTAAATTACCACTGGGACGGGACGTACAGCATCAGTCCGGTCCGGTAAATAGGAAGGCGGCGGCTGGCGCCCGCCGCCGGCTCTACTGAATCGGGATGCGGTAGAGATTCCGCTGGGCGGCGCCGCGGTAGAACGCGTAGACGTCCCCAGACGGACCGGGCGCCACCCCCATCTCGTCGATCCTGCGCGCCCCCGGCAAGCGGGCTATTTCTTCTTCGGAACTAAATCCGCCCGCCGGGATTCGTGGCAGAGTCTGGCCGCGCGGCAGGCGGACGAGATAACTCCGGCCCTCGGGAATTACCGCACCCGTATCAGACGATAAAGACAAAGAACTGCCGTCGGGCGACCAATTGAACGAAAGCGCGAGGGCGATGGTGACCGGGGTCCCTCCTTCGAGGGGGAACGCCTGAACAGCCGGGGGCCCGTTGCCCGCAACGGGAGCCCATGCTACGAGCCACCGGCGGTCGGGCGATATAGGGCCCACGATGAGGACCGGTTGTGCGAGCGCCTTCCGCAGTCCCATCCCGTCCGGGCGAACGCGGTAGATAAAACCGCTGCTCCCTTCCGCGCGGGTCCCTTCCATGCGGCGGAAAAAGATTTCGCCGCCCGCCCCGAATCGGGGCGCCCCACCCTCCACGTTGGGGACCTGGCGGGGCGGCGAGCTCCGGTCGAGTGGCGCCAGCCAAAGCCGCGGTTTCCCTTCACGGCCGGCGGTCTCCATCACGACTTGACGGCCGTCGGGGGAGACGTCATAATCCAGCGCCTTAAGGCCCGGCGCCAGGGCCTCGGAACGGCCGGATTCCAGGTCCGCTACGCGCACTTCGCCCAGATCTCTGTAGCAGTTCCAGTCACTCGGCGCCTCCTTGACGACCCGGTAGCACAGCTTTTTGCCATCCGGTGTGAACCTCGGCTCAGCGGTATTGCCTTCCACCGAAATCGCCCGATCTCCCCTGGCATCGTGAATCCATAGCGAAGCGCTCTGCAACGCCACGGCAGTGATCAAGGAGCGGCCGTCCGGCGCCATGGCGATGCCTTCCTCTTCCGTCGGCCCGGATGTGATCTGTTCCGGCCGGCCATCCGGAAAACGCTGCCGCCAGATGTGGTTGGCCCCCACGGCGTTGGAAGTGAGATACATCCATTTGCCATCGCGCGACCATGCTCCAAACGTGCAGGCGCCGCCCGGGGGCCCCACCCGGTGGCCCGTCGAACTGCCGTCCATGGGAACCACGCGGCAAGGCAACCAGTAGTGGTCCTCGTCCATTTCCACCAGCAACACCCATTTCCCGTTGGGTGACAGATAGGACCGGTGCGCCATGCTGGGATCCTCCGCGGGAAGGTAAACGTCGCGCGCTCCCAGCCGGCTTTCCTCGGCTGCCACGATCCCCATATGGATCCCCATCTTGATCTCCGAAAACAGCACCTGCCGCGGGCCGGTCCACACCAGACCCGAGGCGTTTTTCAGCCACCGTTGCGGCTTGCCGCCCAGCACCGGAACCACCGAGGTGTCCCAACTGAACTCCTTGTCGAGGTACGTGGTATACGCGATTCGAGTGCCGTCCGGTGAAAACACCGGACTCATCTTGGCGATCCTGTCGTGCGTCAGTTGCACCGGCTCGCCGTCGGGGGGTGCGCGACATAGAAGTGGAAATCAAGCCACCCGGCGGGCGGCCCAGTAATCCTCAAAGCGGCCGTTGATTTGGCAGCATCGCAGAGCCAGGATGGCGTTTGCCCCGCGTACTGTCCAGAACAT
>JBKQPR010000288.1:0-36527 GCA_052144935.1 Bryobacteraceae bacterium | reverse complement strand
GGCGAAAGCGCCTGCCCCACATGCCCGGCAAGTCCTTAGGCAGCCATGTGGGACAGACGGGCCCAGAGGGCGCCCCGTCTGTCAACCCGGCGATCTCAGCGATTCTCTTAAGGCGCCCAAGGGGGTGTTCCCAGGCAAAGGAACAACACCGCGCGGTCGGCGACATAGGTCAGCAGAGTCCTTGCCGGCCATCAACATTACTGGGTCGGCCGCCCTTGCGGGGCAGCCGACAATCCTGGCTGCCCCACCTTGTCCGGGCGGCATTGATCGGAGCACCTCTGATTGCCGCCGTGCTCCTGGTTTGCGGCGCCTGGCTCCTTCACGCCGGCCTCCCGCAATGGGTGCAGCACACCCCTGCCGGGCCGGCCATCGCTGCACTCTTCCGCAGCGTCTCCATGCCGGGTGGCTCCGTGCCCATCCTGCGGCCGCCTGCCGAAAGCCGGCCGGCGCTCACCAACCTGATTTCCAGCGCGCCGCGCGACGCCATGCTATACCGCCTGCGGGCGCAGGAAGCCGAGGTGGCGCTTGATTTCGCCGCCGCCGAAGCGGACTGGAAGAGCTACGTGGCGAACGCCGCAAACGCGCCCGATCGTTACGCCGCGCAAATCGAATTGGCGGATTTTTACCACCGGCGCATCCGGCCGCGCGACGAACTCGCTGCGCTGACCGCCGCGGCTGCCGCGCCCGACGATCCGCTCCAACCGGCCTCCGCGCAGCGCGGCTGGAAGGCATTCGACCGCATGGCTGGCGTGGCCGAGCGGGAAGCTCTTCCGGCCGCCGTCGCCGATCCCGTGTTCCGCGCGTGGGTGGCGCGTTATCCCAAAGAGCCTGCCGCCTGGCGCAAGCTGATCGAACACCTCGCCGCCAGCCGCCAATTCGCCGCCGCCGAAACCCAGATCGCCAGCTACGGGAGCGCTTTTCATGACCCCTTCGAGCCCTTGCGGATGCGCGCCGATCTGGAAGTCCGCCGCGGCTCGCCGGCCGCTGCCCTGTCGCTCTACGACCGGGCCTTCCAGCCTCTCTGGCCCGAAGAGCTGACCGCCGCCTACTTCAAGCTGTTGGAGGAGGAAGGACAGCTCCGCGAGTTTGCCGGCCGGGCGCGCACGGCGCTGGAATCGAACCCCGCCGACCTGGATGCCACCGCCCGGCTGTTCCGCTATTTTCGAGCCCAGAATAACTCCCCCGCCGCGCGCCGCGTCTTGCTGGAGTACCGTATCGCCAAGGAGTCCGGCGGCCAGCCCGGCTCGCCGAGCGGATGGACCGCCGACGAGTTGCTGACCCTGGCGCAACTGTTCGAGTGGCTGCCGGATGTGAACGAGGCGGCGCGCCTCTACTACGCGCTCTACAGCGTTCCGCCGGCTGCCGGGCCGCAAACAGAACGAGCCTTGTATGGTTTGGCTCAGTTACTGCTCACCAACGCCAATCTGCCCATCCAGTTCGGTTCGGGCGACCTCTCTTTTTACAAGGACATCGCCACCATCGATCCGTCGCCCGGTTTTCTGAACGGCATCCTCTCGCTGATTCTGAACGGGACGGGGCCGCGCTGGGAATATGCGCGCCAGGACCAGCAATCGACCGCCTATTTCCACCGCGCCGCCGCGGCCCGTTTGACGACCCTGCTGGAGCAGCGCTTCCCGCGATCGGAGCACCGCGATTCCTTGCGCGCGGCGCTGGTTACAGCCTACGCCGCGTACGGCGACGATGCCACCGTGATTCGCGCCGGCCGCGAGTACCTGGCGGCTTTCCCGGCCGGCGCGTCGCGGGTCCCGGTGGCCATGGAAGTTTCCGATGCCCTGGCGCGCGCCAACCGCACCAGCGAAGAATTTGCGCTCTACGATCAACTGCTGCGTGAATTGGCGGCCAAGGCTTCCAGCGTGCCTATCGGTTCCAATCCGGAATCCGCCGGCCCGCCGGCCAATCCGGGCGGCGGGTTCCCCGGTAATCCAGGCGCTTCCCCGTTAGGCGGCACGGTGGGGAGCCCCAACGCCGGCGGGCCGCCCTTTGCCCCGCCGGAAATTCCGGGGACGGCCGCGGCACTGGGCGGCGGCGCACCCGGCAACCCGGCGCCCACCGGCCCCCGCTCCGGCGCATACGTCGAGGTGCTGAACAAATATCTCTCCCGCCTGGCGGCCTTGAAGCGCCCGCTGGACGCGCTTCGCGTATACCGCACGGAGGTCGACCGCAACCCCAACGATCCGGGCCTCTACCAACGGCTGGCCGAGTTCCTCGAACAGAACGGCACGGCGCGCGACGTCGAGGATATCTATACCAGGGCCATCGCCAAGTTCGCGGACCGCTCCTGGTATCACAAACTCGCCCGCTGGTATTTGCGCCGGCAGGAGCGGAGCGCTCTCGAGAAGATCAGCCGCGACGTCATCGCGGTATTCTCCGGCAGCGAACTGGAAGGCTACTTCAACGAGATCGTCTCCCAGACCCATCCGGATGCCGCCCTCTATCTCCAGTTGAACCTGTACGCGCACGAGCGCTTCCCCGAAGACCTGGCCTTCGTACGCAACCTGCTGGCGGCATATGGGCGCCCGGAGACTGCCAACGGCGCGGCCTATGAGCGCCTGCTGCGGCAATACTGGTTCTACGACCCGCAACTGCGCTCGCAGCTCTTCGAGCAGCTCGCTCAGCAGCGGCGGCTCTATCCCGAGCTGGCCGAGATCCGCGCCGCCAATCCGGCGATCGTGAACGGACAATTCGACCAGGCGCTGGCCGCCAATCCGGCGGCGGTCCAATTTGTGGTGGAGGCGGAAGCGTGGCTCTCCCATTTTGAAGCCGCCGCTCCGGTCGCGCGCGCACTGGCCGCGGCCTATCCCGGCAAGGACGAGTTCGCCGGCAAGGCGTCCTCCCTTTACCGCTCGCTGGCGGCGTACGACCCGCGGGACACCGAAATCGCCGTCACCCTGGCCGGTTATGAGCAACGCGCCCACCCGGAAGACCAGAGCATTCTTGCGCGCATGGGCGACATTTGCGCCGATCGCGAACTCTTCGGCCGGGCTCGTACGTTTTGGGAACGCATGCCCGCGGCGCAACCGGGCAATTCGGAAGCCTGGTTGGATACGGCCACGGTCTACTGGGACTACTACCTCTACAACGATGCGCTGCGCTGGATCGCCGCCGCCCGCAAGAAGTTTGACGATCCTGCTCTATTCGCCTATCAGGCCGGCGCCATTTACGAAGGCAAGCGCGATTACACGAGCGCCGTGCGCGAGTACACGGCCGGCGCCGTCGACGGCCAGAACAGCGCGCACAGCCGCCTGCTTCGCCTGGCGCTGCGGCCGCAGACACGCGATTTGGTGGACCGGGCAACCGCGGCCGCCATGGCCTCCGATCCTTCGCCCCAGGCCGTGTCGCTGCGCATCTCCGTGTTGGAATCGCAGCAGCGCCGCGCGGATCTCGAAGCGCTGTTGCGGTCCCGCGTGGATGTGGAGAAGTCGTCCACGGAATTGGCCCAACTGCAGGAGACCGCCCGCCGCCTGGGGTTCGACGCCATCGAGGAACGCGCCGGCGAGCGTCTGACCGCCATCACAAGCGATCCGGTCGACAAGATGCGCCTCACGCTGGCCGGCGCGCGCCGTCTCGAATCGAAGCAGGACATCGCCGGAGCGGCCCGCGTGGTGGCTGACCTGTATCGCGATCATCCTCTGATTCTTGGGGTGGTGCGCGGCGCGGTCGATTTTCATGTCCGCAATAAACAGCCGGCCGAAGCCATCGACCTTTTGCTCGAAGCCGCTAAACGCGCTCGGGCGGATCTGGCCGCTCAGTTCACCCTGGAGTCGGTGCACATCGCCACCGAAGCGCGCCAGTTCGATCGCGCCCGCACGCTGCTGGCCGGGTTGCTCGCGGCGGATCCTCTCCGCGCCGAATACCTCACAGCCATGGCCGATACGTACCTCCAGGCGCAGGACGATCGCGGCTTTCGCGATTACCAGCTCGCCACCATCCAGCGGCTGAAACAATCCCCGTTGACGCCGGCCGAGCGCATCGGGCGAATCGCCACCATCCGGCGCAGCCTGATCCCGGCGCTGGACCGCTTGAACGACAACGCCGGCGCAGTGGACCAGTATATCGAGGTGATCGATAGCTACCCCGAAGACGAAGCGCTCACCAAGGAAGCCGCGGCTTATGCCGTGGCGCACAACCAGGCCGCGCGTCTCCTGGCGTTCTATCGAAAAACCGTCACGGAAGCGCCGCTCGATTATCGCTGGCCCATCGTGCTCGGCCGGATCGAAACCGTGACCGAGGATTTTCCGGCGGCCATCGCCGATTACGAGCGCGCCATCAAGGCGCGGCCGGATCGCGCCGACGTTTTCGAAGCCAAAGCCCGCCTCGAAGAGCGCCTGATGCGGTTCGACGATGCCATTAAGAGCTATGGCCGTCTCTATGAGCTGACCTATCGCGATCCGCAGTGGATGATCAAAGTCGCGGAGCTGCATGCGCGCTCCGGGCAGGCGTCCGAAGCCGTGAACGCATTGAAGACCGCCATCATCGGCACGCGCGCCGAAACCGCCGACGCCGATTTTGAAATTGCCGGGCACCTGGAAACCTGGCACATTCTGCCCGATGCCGTGACCTTTGCCGGGCGCGCCGCCAATTTGCGCGGCGACGATCTCTTCAAGGAAGACGTCTTCCGTCCCGTGCTTTACGCGCGCATCATGGCGCGCGCGCGGCGCATGGATGCGGTCCTGCCGCACCTGGGCGCCGGTCCAGCGATCGATCAGCAGGTGGCGCAGTCTACCGGGGAAATCATTTCCGAGATGTACACTCCGGAAGAGAAGGCCCGCCTGGAGCAGGCGTTGGTCTCGCGAGCGGCGGGCTTTCCGCGATTGACTCGCGACTCCACGCTTCTGACGCTCCTCGAAACCGCCGGGCTCGCGGATCTCGAAGCCCGCTGGCGGCGCCAATCCATGACCGCCGCGGCCCACGAGGTCGATCAGCGCTTCGTAACCCTCCAATCGCAGCGCGGTCTCTACGGCGAACTGGGCCGCCAGTTGGAAGAGTACGCCGCGGCCAATCCCGGGCAGTCCGTGGAAGGGAGCGCGCTGGATCAAGCCGCGCAGGCATTCATCCACGCAGGCGACCTGGATAGCCAGGTGCGCGTCATGCGGAAGGCGCTGGGGCGGAACAGCCTCTCGGGGAACTTATCGGACCGCTACCTCGCCCTGATGGTCGCGCGGCAACCGGACGAGCTGCTGGCGATTGTCCGCGGCAATCCTATAGCCGATGTCCGCAACCGCGCCGTTCAATTGGCGATCGCCGCCGGCACTCCCGCCCTGGCCTACTCGGCCGTCGAGGCCCGCGGCCGGGCACTCGACCCGGTGTGGACCAGGGCGTATACCGCTCTTTCCGGCCACTATTTCGACGACCATTCCCCCGCCATCGATGCCGCCTTCCAAGCCGCGCTGGATACGCGAACCATCGGCGAGCGCCTCCGCACGCCGCTCAAGCCCGATAACATCATCGCCGGCTCGGTTTGGTTCTACTACGGCGCGCGCTACGGCGACTATCTTGCCACTGGCAAGAGCGCGGCGGCCGAGGGATGGCTGCCCGCCTACCTGGAAGCGGAGCCCGACGATCCGGACGCGTACCTGACGCTGGGCGATTCGTACGCCCAGGCCGGCCAGGGCGCCACGGCGATTACCGAGTTCGAACACGCGCTGGAACTCGATCCGGACCGTGGCGATGCCCACGACCGGATCGCCGGCGTGCTCTGGTCCGAAGGCCGGCACGCGGATGCCGTGGCGCGCTGGAAATCCGCGCTGGCCACTTTTCTGCGGGTTCAGAGCCGCGGCGTGCGCGTTCCCGAACCGTTCTGGGGCCGCGTGGCGGAAACCTTCACCGATATCGGAGAGCGCCATGCGTTTGCCGACTTGCGCGGCGATATCGCGCATCTGCTGGGCGATTATTACCAGCGCAATCGCGAGTACCGGCTGAACGAACTGATCGAGCCGGCCGCCCGCGCCTCCATCGCATCCGGCGAGGGAACCGGCTGGCTGGTGGAACTGGCCCGCACGATGGAAGATCCCGAGAGCATTCTCAATGCGCTGATGCGGACTCCCGGCATCACCGGCGCGCAGCGGATTTCGCTGCAGCGCGATCTGGTGACGCTATTGTCCCGGCGCGCCGAAACTTCCTTTGGCGATGACCGGGAATTCCGCGCGATCCGGGCGGTATTTGTCCGCCTGCAACTGATTTCGATGCTTCTGGACGCCGGCGACGTGAAGGGCGCCTCGGCCGAATGGAGTCAAATTCCCCCCGTCACAGGCTCCCAGCCGCGCTGGCAGAGGGACCAGTTGCGGGACGAGGTGGAGATCCGGCTGGCTTCGAAAACCGGCGCCCTCGATTCGCTCCTGGCGCGATATGGTTCGCAGCCGGAATCCGCGCCGCCGCCCGAAAGCCTGCGGACCGGCGCGCTGATGCTGCGGCGCGATGGCGATGAGAATGGCGCCCGTCGGGTGCTGGAATTCCTCTATGATCGCGAGTTGCGCAACGGGCAATTGGAAGCCGGGAATTTTCTGGGCCTGGCCGAAGTGAAGCTCCAGCGCAACGACACGGCCGCGGCCCTTGCGCTGTTGAACCGCATGGTTTTGGTTTTGGAAGACGGCACGGACACTTTGCTGCCCGCGGCTGGACTGCTCGGCAAGTATGGAAAAACCGCGGAAGCGGCGGACTTCATCCGCAGGCGGGTCAGATCGGTGCCTTGGGATTCGGAGGCCAAGGTGCAACTCGCCCGCACCTTGCCTTCCGGCTCTGCCGAACGCGAACCATTGCTCGCCGCCGCGGTCGCCGACACGCAGGCGGCCTACAAACTGCGTGCGGAGGCCGCTCGGATGCACGCTCCGCGCCCGGTCGCCGGCGTTTCCGGAACCGAGTTGGCGCTGTTGTCTTCGGGAAGCGTGACTCCCGACACCGCCGCCAAGCCGTACCAGGTGGAAGCGCGCATCGATGCTTCGGGAGCGGTAGCGAGTCCCGAGGTAAAGCTGCGGCTCTGGCTCGATGCGCTGGCCATCGCGCCCACCGGCGAGCGTGTCCGCCTCGGCGCGCTGCGCACCGCGATTGCGCTGCAGCGCGACAATCTCGCTCTGGCGCTCGACCAGTTTCGCGCGCAGCCGCAGATGGGATTTAACCCGGCCATGTCCTATTACAATCGCCGCGGCGAATATAGGCCGTACCAGCCGTCGGCGGCCTCGTTTGTCTTGCCGCCGCCGCTCCTCACCGATGACGAGCGCGTCTCGATTGCGGAGTCGCTGGCCGCAGGCGCCGAGCGCATCGACGATCTGAACGCGGCGCAGAATCATCTCCAGGCCGCCATCGCGCTGCGGCCGGATAATCCAAGCGATGCCCGGCGCGGTGCGCTCGTCCGCCATTTGGACGCTGTCACCGCCGAACAGCGGCGCCGCGCCACCAACACCGCACACCAGCCGGTGATCAAGAACGCGATCGAGCAGGAGCACGTGGTACGCCCGCGAATTACCAGGAGTGCGCCATGAGAAAAGCCGTGCTGCTTTCCGTCCTATTGTTATCGGTCGCCGGATATGTGTACCTCCAGACGGTCTCGCCGGCGCCGCCGCTGGCCACTCTGATGCCCTCGGGCGCGCTGCTCTATTTGGAAGCGCCCGATTTCGGCGGCCTGCTGCGCGATTGGGATGCGTCCAAAGTCAAAACCGATTGGCTGCAGAGCGCCAACTACGACGTGTTTTCCCGCTCCAACCTCTTCAGCAAAATGCACGATGTGTACGGCGAGTATGGCGCGGCGGCCGGATTCCTGCCCGACCTCAAGAGCGTCATCGAGATCGCCGGAAAGGAGTCCGCGCTGGCGCTCTACGGGATTCGCGACGTCGAGTTCCTGTACCTCAGCCGCGTGGCCGACGCCGACTTCATGAAGAGTTCCCTATGGGCCGTCCGCGATAAGTTCGAGCAGCGCCAGGCCGGGGGCGTGTCCTTCTACCTGCGCCAGGACGCGGCATCCAAACGAACCGTCGCCTTTGCGTTCGCCAAAGGCTACCTGCTGCTCTCTACCAGGGACGATCTGGTGGCCCAATCGCTCGAATTGCTCGCCGGCGGTGGAAAGCCGAGTGTCGCCTCCGACCGGTGGTATCGCGATGCGGTGGGAATCCCACAGAAAAGCCTACAGGAGCGCCCCAGTGCGTCGAATCCAGCGGAATTGCGACTCGTCATGAACCTCGAATCGCTCGTCAAGAGCAGCTATTTCCGTTCCTACTGGGTGCAGCGCAACGCCTCCACGCTCCGCCGCTATTGGGCCGGGGTTGTAGACGTGCGACGCGCCGGCGGCAACTTCACGGAGAGCAGGATCTTCCTGCGTGTGCCCGACGCGGCGGGGCCTGCCGCCGAAGCTTCCGGCTCCGCGGCGGCCTCGGTCTCCGGCCTGCTGGCGCTGGTTCCACCCGAAGCCGGCCTGTACAAAGCCTGGTTGGTTGACGACTCTTCCGATGCGGCCGCCGCGATCGTGGAGAAACTGATCGCGCCCCAACCGCAGGTCTCGCCCGACTCGCGCTACGCTCCCTCCGCGGTTTCGCTCGACATCCGCGCCGGCAGCGAAGGCGATCTGGAAACCCGCATCGACGAGCAGCCGCTGCCGTCCGGCCCCGGCATTTCCGATTCCGTGGCTGCCGTGCGCGCCATGGTCGACAAAGCCAATGGGCGCGCGCTCCTGTTAGTGCAATCGAGCTCGCCGGGCGCCGGAACGTTTTTGCAGATACCGTCGGTCATGGTTCTGGAGGCCGGACAAGATTGGGATCCGGGATCGGTTCGCGCTTCGCTCACCGCGGCGTCCGGAACATTGTGGACCACATCCCAGCTCGGCGCCGAATGGGCCGGCGGAACGGCCGGCCGGTATCCGGTCGAACGCATGGACGGCCTGGCCAGCCTGATCTTGGCCAATCGCGGCCGCCTGCTGTTCCTCAGTAACGACGCGCCTCTGCTCGCGGCGGTGCTGGATCGGGCCGGGACCGAGGCGCCCGCCGCTGCCGTCACCTACGCCGCCGGTTTCCGCCATTTGCGCGAACGCCCCAACTACCAGCGCGTGATGGCCGCGCTCGACTTCACTTCGCCCGCTGGAAATGCAGATTTCGGGCGGCCGGGAGGGACCGGGGCGCCTTCATTCTTTTCGGAAAACCTTGGCAGTCTGAGCCGCGTGCTCTCCAAACTCGCCGAAATTCGTCTGACGGAGGAGGCCACGGGCAGTCTCACGCGCCAGACAGTCGTGTATCAAATGGGGCAGTGACCAGAATTTCGGCCAGGATTACGCGACACCCTCGCTGCCCTGAACCAACTGCCTCAAAGCGGCGGCGCCTTCCCGAAACAATCCGCCACGGCGGATGGCCGGATGAACGAGCTGAATATGACCGCGGCGATGCCGGTTCGCCCTTCCGGGAGGAACGCGTGACGGGATCGCCTGTGAAGCCGCCGGGGAGGTCCGCTCGGATGGATCGATCCGTTCTGCCGATTCCGGCGCGCCATGAGCAAGGCGCGGTTTGGCTCGTCCTCGCTCGGAGCCCTTGCCGGCGCCGGTGTGGCGTGCCTTCAGATTTCCAGTTCCTTGCTGACAAAATGGGAGAGGTCGGCGGCCGAAACGTCTGTTGGCAGGTGCGTCACACTTGGCACGCGTTCCAGTAGCATTTCGAGCGATTGGCCTTCCACCTGCGGCGCGGCTCGGAACCCCAAAGCTTGGGCCATGGCACAGGCGCAGGCCACCAGGTCGTTGCTGTCGCGAAGCACCCCGTCGACCTTATGGTGATGCGTGCAGGCCGTCTCCTGGAACTCTTTTGGCAGGCCGCAAGTCTTGGTCAACCACTCCCCGGCCTCGCAGTGATCCATGGAGAACATGATGCGCTCCGCGTCCATCAGGGCTTCGTTAGTTCCCGATACCCGCTCCAACAGGTCCGCGTAGAGCCTGCCGTGAGCCGAGAGCAGGCCGAGGCGGCCGATATCGTGCATGAGGGCGGCGGTGTAGGCCCGGTCGGGATGAACCTGGTAGTACGGCGCCAGCCAGGCAGCCAGTGCGGCGGAAGCCCGGCTATGAATCCAGCAGTTCTCGATGCAGGCGTCTTCTTGAATCCCCCGAACCATGCCTTGAAGGGCGGTGCGCGCCACCAGCTTCCGGGTGCGCTCCGTGCCCAGAATGATAATGGCCTTATGCACGGTGTTCACACGGTTGGGCAGCCCGAATGCCGCCGAATTGGACATTATGAGGATTTCCGCGCTGAAGGCGGGATCGGAACCGATCAGATCCGCTACCTCGAGTATGTCCGGGGCCCCTTTCGTCAGCAACGACAACAACTTGATGGCCACCGGACGGAAGACCCGAATTCGGCAGAGGGCCTCGTCTCGTGCGGTGCGGCAAGTGGCCCTCGCCTGGACCATGGACTTCATACGCTACATTACTTATCGCCATCCGCGGGCTTTCTTGTAACTGAGAAAAATTGCGGCAGCGCGCGAGCCGCCGCCCATCCGAAACAAATCCTGGCAGGCCCAGAGGCGCCCCCAGACGGCACACCCAGGGCGGCGACGCGCCCCGTGCGAGAATTCGCGCGTGCCGCGAAAGAGCCGCCGGCAAGGCGTTCCGAGTGGGATCCCAGGGCGGGATTGCCCGCCCCCCTCACGTCGCCGCTATCGTCACCGTGGCCGTCTTGAGGCCGGGCGAGGTGGCGGTCACGCGAATCTGCCCGGCGCTGGCGGTGGATTGCACCATCGCCAGGCACATGCCGTGGGAGGCCTTCCTGGTCTTGCCTTTGAAGTCCGCCGCCATGTCGGCCATATTGCCGTTGTCCACGCCGATCAGCCGGCCTTCGCCTTGAATCTCGAACGCGATCTGGTTGTCCGCATCCGGATGCAAGCGCCCTTGGGCGTCCACCACCTTCACGGTCACGTGGGCCACGTCGCGCCGGTCGGCGCGGATGGCGTCGCGGTCCACCGAGAAGCTGATCGCGGCCGGGTCGCCGGTGGTGGAGATCTCCACTTCCACGGCGGCCTTCCCACCCTTCATCCCGACCGCCTTGAGCGTGCCGGGTTCGTAGGGCACATCCCAGGAGAGGTGCAGATCGTTGGTAGTGCGGGCGGCTCCCGCCGGCGATGGCGCGTATTGGCCGTAACGGCCCTGCATGCCGTATCGCGGGAAAAGGAAGCCCTTGACGCCCACCGATTTGCCATTGAGGAACAGCTCGACGCTATCGCAATTGGTGTAGCAGGTGACCGGCAGGAAGACGCCTTCGCGGCCCTTCCAGTTCCAGTGCGGGAAGAGGTGCAGCACCGTCTTTTCGGTCCACTGGCTCTGGTAGAAGTAGTAGCCGTCCTTGGGAAAGCCGCAACTGTCGATGCACCCGGCGCTCGACCCCCTGGATGCGCCGCCGGCTTCGCCCAGGTAATCGATGCCCGTCCACATGAAGTCACCCGCCACGTAATCGTGGGTGCGCATGAATCGCCAGAGTTCCTCGGTGTCCAGGCCGCGGCCTCCGCCGCCGCGGCCAAACCCACCTCTGCCCGCGCCGCCTCCGCGGCCGCCGCCCGCCGCGGGCGCGATCATGGGGGGTGCCGCGCCGCCCGCCGCTTGCCCCGGCGAAGTTGGCGAAAGGTCCCCGGCTCCAGCCGCGCCCCCGCGTCTACCGCCAGCGGCCGGCGCAACGGCCGGCGCGCCCCCTGGGCCCGCCATCACCGCGGCCTGGGCAGGCGAATCGCCTGCCCCACCGGGCGGCAACAGTCCGCGATAGTCGCCGCGCTGTCCGCCCATGCCGCTGCTCTCCGTCCCGATCATGCGCCAGTTGGGATGCGCGGCCTTGTCGATCGAGTAGTACAGCTCGCGACGCTCGCGCCAACGGTCGGCGTAGTTGTATCCCACGACGTCCAGCATGCCCAGAAACTCGGCGGAGGCGGCTCTCGGTTCGGCCGCGATCTGGTCGCAGCCGGCCGTCACCGGGCGGGTGGGGTCTTCGCGATGGAAGATGGCCAGCAATTCGCGCAGAATCTCCAGGCCGTGTTCGCTGAGCTGGTCGGGGATTTCATTGCCGCAGCTCCACAGCACCACGGAAGGATGATTGCGGTCCCTTCGGACAAAATCCGTCACATCGCGTTCGTGCCACTCGTCGAAGATCCTCGAATAGCCATTGCCGCGCACCTGTCCCTTGCCGGCCTTCCATTCGTCGAAAGCTTCGTTCATGACCAGGAATCCCATGCGGTCGCAGAGGTCCAGGTACTCGGGCGCCGGCGGATTATGGCTGGTGCGGATGGCGTTGCAGCCCATCTCGCGGAGTATCTCGAACCGCCGTTCCCAAACGCGCTCCGGCACGGCCGCGCCCACGGCGCCCGCGTCGTGGTGCAGGCAAACGCCATTCAATTTGACGTGCTCGCCATTCAGCAGGAACCCCCGGTCGGCATCGAAGATGGCTTCGCGAATGCCGATGGGGGTTTCGTACTCGTCCACTACCTGCGGTCCCACGCGCACCGTGCTGCGCACCTTGTAAAGATACGGCGTGGCCACGCTCCAGAGGGTGGGCTTGTCCACCACCAGAGACTGCCCGAACTGGTATTCGGCGTTGGGCCCGATTTCCTGCGAGACCTCCGCCGTCCGGACGACTTTGCCTTCGCGATCGACCACCGCCGTGACCAGCGTGCACGCCGCGGCCGCCGCTTTCTCGTTGCGCACGTGCGTCTCCACATGGACGGTGGCCGCCTCCTTGGCGACCCGTGGCGTGGTCACAAACGTCCCCCAATGGGCGACGTGGACCGGATTCACGGCCACCAGCCAGGTGTGCCGGTAGATGCCCGAGCCGGAATACCAGCGCGAGCTCGGCTGGAGGGAGTTATCGACTTTCACGGCCACCACGTTTTCGCCCGAGAGGTTCAGGTGTGGTGTGAGGTCGTAGGCGAAGCTGATGTAACCGAAGGGCCGCTTCCCGAGGTATTGCCCGTTGACCCACACTTCGCTGTTCTGGTAGACGCCATCGAATTCGATGGACACCTTGCGGTCCCTGTACGACGCCGGGACGCGAAAGCGTTTCCGGTACCAGCCGATACCGGTTGGGGCGTAGCCGCCAGCGCCGCCGGTGGGCTCATTCTGCGAGAAAGGGCCTTCGACGCTCCAATCGTGCGGCAGATCGAGGCTGCGCCAGTTGGCGTCCGCAAATCCCGGCTGCTGCGCGCCGGGCGCATCGCCCTTGAGGAATTTCCAGCCGAAGTCGAAGGAATCGCGGATACGCGCCGCTGGCTCCGTGGTTTGGGCAACCGACTGGCGGGCGGAGTCGAGCGCCGCAGCAAGGGCCGCCGCTCCCAGCGCCCGGCCCAGCAGACCGCGGCGGGTTATGGAATCGTTCGGAATCATGCAACGTTCTCCTTCTGCGACGGCGGGCCGGCGTGGCGCAGGCGCCTTTACGGCCGGGCGGGCGCGTCGATTTTTGGGCCATTTACTCAAATTCCCTAGCGGGTGGGAAAGACCGGCTGGCGTGCCCCCCCCTCACATTGCCGGCGAGCCGCATCCCTCCCCTGGCTGCCTTACACCGACTCCAGGGCCGCCTGCATCATAGCCCTGGTGTACGCCACGCTGTACGTGATCCCGGTGTATCCCCCGCCGCCGGGGTAGCCGCCGATGCGGCCGCCTGGCGCGACCCGGTCCCGGTCGGCGTCCAGCGCGCGCGGATGCTCCGGGTAGATCGTCCCGTTGTACTTGTTGCGCACCAGCGCCTTCATCACCCCGAACATGTCGCCCATGCCCGCGTCGATGAACACCTCCTGGTATTTCTCATAGGGCTTGACCACCCGGACGTTGCGGTAGTGCACGTGGTTGATGCGCTTGCGGCTGGCAAAGTAATCGGCCACCTGCACCGGGTCGTCGCCCATCTCCCGGGTCACTCCGCAGTCGAAGGTGATGCCGTTGGAGGGGCTGCTGACGATTTCGATGAAATGCTTCCAGCCCGCCACCGTTCCCATGATCTGCTCGGATCCGCGGCTGATGGGCGCCGGGGGATCGTTGGGATGGAGGGCCATGCGGACGCCCGCCTTTTCGGCCGCCGGAATCGCGGCCTTCAGAAAGTAGGTGACGTTGGCCCACATCTCCGTCAGATTATGCGCGCCTTCATTTTCCAGCGCCGGCAGGTCCTTGAACTTCACTTTCCGGGCGTTCGGGAAGGCCGCCAGGGTCTCGGATGCGATGTGGCCGTTTTCGTCGCGGAAAATCGGCTGGACCACGCGGCCAGTCTCATCGATGAGCAATTCGATCTCGTAATCGAAGCCCGTGTAGCCTGCCTTGGCCCTGCCGACGGTCTCGTAATAGCCCTCGATGGCCCGGTGCGCGTAGAAGTTGTACTCGACCACCGGTAGTCCCGCCTTCCCGGCGGCCTGGATGGAGGCGATAAACGGCTCCATGTCCTTGGCCCGGCTCTCTCTGCCATAGAGGACGCTGGGCGGGACGTTGATCATGGCGTTGTAAGCTACCAGGCCGGCCGCCTTGGCGCTTTGAATCGCGCTGCGGATGCTGTCTTCGGTCCAGGCGCCTACATTTACGCCCAGCAGGTGAGTCACGCCGAGCTGCCGGATGCGCTGGTAGCTGGCCTGAAGATTGCGGCCGAAGCCACCCCCGGCCCCTCGTCCGCCCGGCGCAGCTTCCGCGGCCGGTTCCGGCGCCGCCTCGGTCCTGGGAGGCAGGAAGCCGCCGTACCCGCCTCCGAAGCCGCCTCGTCCCCGGCCCGCCTGGGCCGCTCCGGGAGGCGCTGCGCCGGCCGGCGCAGTGGAAGCGGAAGGCTGTAAGCCGGCGGGCAGCGGCCCGCCGCCGTCCCCCGGCGACAGGCAGATCTTGGGCGTGTCCGGGCCCTCTTCAATCGGCCAGGTTCGCGGCGCGGGTGCGGCGACCGCCGCCGGGATGGACTGCGCCAGGGCGGCGCCCCCGACCCCTTGCATCATTCTTCTTCGCGAAAACCGGAATTCCATAAGATCCTCCCTATTAAATCTTGAGTGCGGCGCCGCCGCCCGGTGAACGTGCCGTAGCGGGATCCACCATCACCCGGCCATTGGGGCGTCAGGCAGATTGCCGGGATTTGCATTTACCCGCCCCGAGCCAGTGTACAACCAAGCGCGTCCGTTGGATAGCTCTGGGTACAATTCGAATTCGCCGCCCGCCATCAATCAAAGGCGCGGGAGAATCGCAAGTCTTCTCCGTGTCTTCCTCCGCGCCTCCGCGTCAAGAGTTTGAGTGTATACTGACTGGAACCAGAGGTGACCATGCGGACCTTATATCGCTGTCTGCTTTCCGGCATACTTCTTCCGGCACTCGCCACACCGGGGCTTGCCGCGCGGCGCGGGATTACGCCCGAGGACTATTTTGCGTTTGAATCCATCGGCGATGCGCATATCTCGCCCAGCGGCCAACAGGTGGCCTATGTGGTCACAACCATCGACCAGAAAAAGAACCGGCGCGAAAATGCCATTTGGGTTGTCGCCATCGACGGGAAATCGGCGCCGCGGCGCCTGACGGCGGAAGGCGTGAATTCCACTTCGCCGCGCTGGAGCCCCGATGGCGCGCGGCTGGCCTTTCTTTCCACGCGGAGCGCTCCGGCGGCGGACCCGGCTGCGGGAGCCGAAGCGCCGCGCCCCCAGATCTTCCTGTTGCGGCTGGATGGCGGGGAGGCCGTGGCGCTGACGCACTTGAAAAATGGCGCGGGCGCGTTTCAGTGGTCGCCCGACGGGAAGCGCCTCGTGGCGATGAGCCGGAGCGGACCCAGCGACAACGTGACTCCCGGCACCCGCAAGAGCGACGTCCGCCACTATGCGCACATCTCCTACAAGTTCAACGACACCGGGTGGTATGACGATAAGCGCAGCCACCTGTGGGTGCTCGATGCGGCCACCGGCTATGGTCGCCAGATCACCGGCGGAGACGATTGGAACGATACCGACCCGCAATGGTCGCCCGATTCTTCGCGCATCGCGTTCGTTTCCGACCGCACCGGCAAAGAGTACGACGAAGGACACAACAAAGACGTCTGGGTGGTTGCCGCCGACGGCGGGCCGCCGACTAAGATCTCCGACCATGAGTTTGAAGACACCATGCCGCGATGGTCTCCCGACGGCAGGCAGATCGTCTTCGCCGGACAAACCGAGCGGCGCCAATTTCCCAAGCTGTATCTGGCGCCGTCCACGGGCGGAGCGAAATCGACTTTGGCGGTGGACGAGCTGGACCTGATTCCGGCGAACCTTGTGTGGGGCCCCGGACCGAACGAGCTGCGCTTCGAGACCGGTGTGAAGGGGCAGACGCACGTCTTCCGCATCGATCTGAAGGCGCGCCGTCTTTCGCAGGTGACCACCGGCGAGCGCGCCGTCCGCGGATTCGACTTGGATGAGAAGCATGGCGTGATGACCTACCTGGCGAACGATTTCGAGCATTTGGACGACCTGTATGCCGCGGCCCTCGACGGCAGCGGCGAGCGCCGCCTGACGCACCTGAATCGGGCCCTGTGGGAGAGCATCGAACCCGCCAAAGTGGAAAGGCTGCGCTACAAGAGCACGGATGGCTGGGATATCGACGGGTTCCTGGTGAAGCCGATCGGTTGGGAGGCGGGCAAGAAGTACCCCATGATTCTCAGCATCCACGGCGGGCCGGCGGGCCAGTATGGAGTGGACTGGTACCACGAGTTCCAGGTCTATGCGGCCAAGGGATGGGCGGTCTTCTTTTGCAACCCGCGCGGGTCCACGGGCTACGGACAGAAGTTCGAACGCGGCATCGTGAACAACTGGGGCGGTATGGATTATCAGGACGCGATGGCCGGCGTGGACGCCGCGCTCAAGCAGAATCCCTGGATCGATACCGCGCGCCTGGGAGTCACCGGCGGCAGTTACGGCGGCTATCTCACCAATTGGATTCTGGGGCACACCACGCGTTTCGCCGCCGCGGTGACCCTGCGCAGCGTCTCCAACTTCATCAGCGACGATGGCACGCGCGATGGCGCCTACGGCCACGAAGACGACTTCAAGGGCTTCCTGTTCGACTACTTCGATCAATACTGGGACGCCTCTCCCCTGAAGTACGCCAAGAACGTCAAGACGCCGACGTTGATTCTGCACTCCGATAACGATTACCGCGTGCCGCTGGAACAGGGCGAACAGTGGTTCCGCGCGCTGCGCCATTACGGAGTGAATGCCGAGCTGGTGATCTTCCCCCGCGAGAATCACAATCTGACGCGCACCGGAGAACCCAAGCACCTGGTAGAGAGCCTGAACTGGCAGTGCTACTGGTTCGACCGCTTCCTAAACGGCAACAGCGCCGCCCAGGCGCCCGATAGCAACTAACCAACCACCGTCAAGGCTCTTAGGACTGCCAAGCCGTTATCGGTTACAATGAGCTACCGTAGAAAGGGAAGACTGACATGCCCACACAGAAACTTACAAACGATATCGTCACCGCCGCCATTCTCGGATTCGAGGAACAGAAGCGGCACATCGACACCAGGATTGCCGAACTCCGGACGGTGCTATCCGGCGGCGGCACGGAAACCGGCGCCGCGCCGGAAACTCCGCGGCGCAAACGGCGAAAGATCAATGCGGCCGGCCGCGCCCGGATTGCCGAGGCACAGCGAAAGAGGTGGGCTGAGTCCAGAAAGCCGGCCGAATCCGCTGCTAAGCAAGAATCCCCCAAGCCCAAGCGGAGGCTCTCTGCCGCCGGCCGGAAGGCCATCTCCGAAGCCACCAAACGGCGCTGGGCGCTGAAACGGGCCGAGGCAACCAAGGCCCCGCCGCCAGCCGCCAAGAAGACCACACCCGCTAAGAAGGCCGCAGCCAAAAAGGCAGCGCCGGTTAAGAAAGCGGCCAAGAAGACGGCACCCGCGCCGGCGCCGGCAGCGCCGGAAGCCGCCGCTCAGTAGCAGCGAAGACGGCCGGCGCCTGAAGGTTGGCTAAGAGAAGCTATTCGGTATGGACATGCAGGCTGCCATCAAGGAGCTACAGGAGACGGTTGTCGTCATGGCGGGCATTCAGGCGCGCCAGGCGGAAGTGCTCAAGGGCCACGCGGAGTGGCTGGAGGAGAACGAGCGCTGGATGACCAGGCATAGACAGGCCGTCGCCAGGCACGAGCAAATGATGGCCAGACACGACCAGATGATGGCCGAGATGGAAGACAAGCTGAACGGCTTGATCGGCTTTGTCGATGACATGGCGCGGCGGCCGAAGGACGACGAGGACCGGTAGCACGCGGGGCCCGTAAAACGCAGGCCCCGCTGGGAAACCGGGCGGACGCCGGTGCGCACCTGAAGGTTGGCTAAGAGAGCTTCGGTATGGACATGCAGGGTGCGATCAAGGAGCTACAGGAGACGGTCGTGGTAATGGCGGGCATTCAGGCGCGCCAGGCGGAAGTGTTTAAGGGCCACAGTGAGTGGCTGGAGCAGAACGAGCGCTGGATGACCAGGCATAGAGAGGCCATGGCCGAATTCGAGAACAAGCTGAACGGCTTGATCGGCTTTGTCGATGGCATGGCGCGGCGGCCGAAGGACGGAGAGGACCGCCAACACGCGGGACGCGCCGGCGGAGGGGCAAAGTGTTTCACGTGAAACAGCCGGGGCGGGTTAACTCGCTTGCCGAATCGTCAGCGCCGTCACTTGCCGCACCCACCGGGCGTTGCGCTTCTCACCCGGCGCCACCAATTGAAATGGACCGTCATTGGCCGGGAGCGGCTTGCCGTCCCGGTGGGTCACCAGGTACACGGCTTTGTCCATGAAAGTCGAGTCCAGTTCCGCCCAGGCGAATACGGCCCGATACCCGTCCGTGGCTTCCACCACCAGGTAGTAGCCCGCCGCTGTGCTGTGGAACTTCTCGCCCGCCGGCAGGTCGACTTTGGCAAGCACGTCCGCCAGCAGGACGCCCTCAAAGGTGGCCGGAGTTCCGTGATCGGCGGTTCTTACGGTGTGTTGAGGGAGGTTGAATAGGTCTGCCGCTGTGAGGTCAACGCTCTTACCGCCGACGCCGGTGACGGTGACTGTGGCTGGACCGATATCCGGAGGGAAGCGTTTTAGCTCATCTAGCCGCGGATGTCCCTGCGCATGAAGCACGGCTGCGGCAAGGGTCGTCACACAAAGCGAAGCCGTTCGGTTCATAATCCTCTCCTGCCGGTAATTGTAGACCTTCCTCACCTCGGATGGGATCGCCGCCGATGCGTGTCACCCGGCCTGGCGCAACTTGACGCTGCTGCAAGCCATGCCCCTCACACCTTCTCGGCCTGCTCGGCGTGATGCCGCACGTCGATTCCCTTGACCAGGAAGACCACGTCTTCGGCGATATTGGTGGCGTGGTCGCCGATGCGCTCCAGGTTGCGCGCCACGAAAATCAAATCCACCGCGGCGGGCACTACTCCGGGGTCTCTCTGCATGGTGGCCAGCAGCTCGGCGTACACCGCGTCGCGCAGCCGGTCCACTTCGTCGTCGGCCAGCAGCACCGAGCGAGCCAGGTGTTCATCCGAGTTTACAAACGCGTCCAGGCACTTGAGCAGCATCGACTGCACCAGCGACGCCATCTTGGGGATGTCCGTCATCGGTTTGACCAGCGGATGATGCATCAAGGAAAGCGCCCTCTCGGCCACGTGCTGGGCCAGGTCGCCGATGCGCTCCAGGTCGTTGTTGATTTTGAGCGCGGAGGTGAGGAATCGCAGATCGCGGGCCACCGGCTGGCGCAGGGCAAGCAGGCGGGTGGCCATGCCGTCGATCTCCATCTCCATGCGGTTGATGCGGGGCTCGTCGCGAATCACCTGCTCGGCCAGGTCCCGGTTCTGATCCACCAGGGCCCGCACGCTGCGGTGGATGGCGGATTCCACCAGCCCGCCCATCTCCAATAGCTTCTGGTTCAGCTCTTCCAATTCGATTGTGAAGTGACGCATGGCAGTGGCTCCTTTCCGGCGAAGCGCGGACGGTCTTGAAGGCGGAGGGCGTACATGGCTTCGTCTACCCGAATCTTCCGGTGATGTAATCCTCGGTTTCCTGCTTCGAGGGATTCTTGAAAATCACGTCGGTCTTATCGTACTCGATCAGCTTGCCCAAGAGGAAGAAGCCGGTGTTGTCGGCCACCCGGGCGGCCTGCTGCATATTGTGCGTGACAATGACCATGGTGCATTGATCGGTGAGATTGAACATCAACTCTTCGATCTTGGCGGTGGCGATGGGATCGAGCGCCGAGCAGGGTTCATCGAGCAGCAGGACCTCCGGGTCGACCGCCAGCGCGCGCGCGATGCACAGGCGCTGCTGCTGGCCGCCCGAAAGAGCGTAGGCCGATTCGTTCAACTTATCCTTGACCTCTTCCCAAAGAGCCGCCCGCTTGAGCGAGTGCTCCACGCGGTCGCGCATCTCGCTGCGGGAGGCCATGCCATTGATCTTCAGGCCGTAGGCGATGTTGTCGGCGATCGACTTGGGGAAGGGATTGGGGCGCTGAAACACCATCCCCACGCGGCGGCGCAGGCTGGTGATGTCGATGCTTTGCACGTCCTCGTTATCGAGGAGAATTTTGCCCTCCATGCGGCCGTTGCGGACGGTCTCGTTGATGCGATTGAGGTTCCTCAGGAACGTGGACTTGCCGCATCCGGAAGGGCCGATCAACGCCGTAATGCAGTTGGCGTGCATGTCCAGTGAAATATCGTGCAACGCCTGGAAGGAGCCGTAAAAGAAGTTCACGTTGGAGGCCCGGAGTTTGGGCGTGGCATCGGGAGTCGGTGTGGGCACGGAAGTGTCTCCGCTTTTCGAGATCTGGCTGGGTGCCGGGGATTTCGGTACGGTGCTCATGGAAGCCTCGTTTCTAGGCTCGCGGAACGGAAATGCCTCGGGCCAATACCATGCGGGCCGCGATGTTGGCGACCAATACGAGAGCGATCAGCACCAGTCCAGACGCCCAGGCCTGCCGGTGCCAGTCCTCGTAACCCGATATAGCCCGGAAGTAGATCATCACCGGCAGTGACGCCGTCGGCTGGGTGATCGATCCGCTCCAGAATTGGTTATTGAAAGCCGTAAAGAGGAGAGGAGCGGACTCGCCGGCAATCCGCGCTACGCCGAGGATCATGCCCGTCAACACGCCCTTGCTGCCGGCCGGAACTACCACCGTAGCCACCATTTTCCACTTGTTTGCGCCGAGCGCCAGCGCCCCTTCTCTCAGGGAATTGGGGACTTCGCGGAGGAACTGCTCGGTCTGACGCGTCACGATGGGTATCAGCATAGCGCTGAGCGCGATCGAGCCGGCGAGAGCGGAGAAGGTCTTTGTGGGAACCACCACCAGGCTCCAGGCGAGAAGGCCCACCACGATCGACGGAATGCCGTTCAGCAGGTCGGCAACGTATCGCACCAGAGGAGCGAACCCTTTGTCCTCGAATTCGGACAGGTAGACGCCCGCGAGGAATCCCACGGGAAGCCCTATCAAAGCGGCAACTGCGACAATCTGCACACTCCCGACGATCGCGTTGGCCATTCCGCCACCGGTTTCTCCGGGCGGGCGAGGCAGTTGGGTAAAGAAATTCCAATCGAGCGATCGCCCGCCATCGTATACCAGGTAGCCCAGAATCAAAAAGAGGATGGAGACGGTAACAGCCGTGAAAACGCCGGTGAGCGTGAGCATCACCGAATTGACAGCCTTACGCCAAAGCAGCCGCTTGTCGCTCATCTCCGCGATCCCTTCCGGCTGGTCGCCAGGATCAGCAGGCGAGCCACCCCGTTAATGATAACCGTAAGAAAAAACAGCACCAGCCCAAGCTCAACCAGTGCGGCCTGATAAACCGGTGTGGTGGCTTCCGAGAACTCGCCTGCAATCACGGCGGCGATGGAGTAACCAGGCGAGAGAAGTGACGCGCTGATTTTCGGATCGTTTCCAATCACCATGGTCACTGCCATGGTCTCGCCCAAGGCGCGCGCAAGGCTGAGGAAGATAGAGCCAAAAATCCCCAATTTCGCATAGGGCACCACGACTCGCCAGGTGGTTTCCCAGCGGGTGGCGCCCAGCGCCAGGGATGCTTCCCGCTGCTCCCGCGGCACGGCCAGGAGCGATTCGCGCGACACCGAGATGATAAACGGAATGGTCATAATCGACAAGACGATGCCCGCCGTGAGGAAGCCAACACCATATGCAGGCCCCTTGAAAAAGGGCAAGGCGCCGAAGGCCGATTTCAGAAACGGCTCAATGTACATTCGCATCAAAGGCACCACTGTGAAGAGGGCCAGCAGCCCGTAAATCACGCTCGGAATCGCAGCCAGAAGCTCCACCAGAAAGGTTAGCGCATTCGACAGGCGCGCCGGAGCCAGTTCCGCCAGAAAGATCGCCGCGCCCAGGCCTGAGGGCACCGATATCAGGAGCGCCAGAATCGAAGTGACCATCGTACCGTAAGCAAATGGCAGGGCTCCGAATTCTTCCGTCACGGGGTTCCATTGAGTGGATGCCAGGAAGCCAAAACCGCTCTTGTGGCGGGAGAGCGCCGAGGCGCTCCAAAGCTGGTAAACGAGAAGGAAAGTAACGACGAGAATACTGGCGGCAAATATGGTGACGACCCAGCGGGCGACAATGTCGCCCGTCTGGGTTCGTCGCTGTATCACGGGTCTTTCGGCAGCTAAGGAAGTTGCCATTGTTTCTGCTGCGTAAACGCGCTACTTCTTCTTCGACTGTTCAACCGGAGCGTTTATCTGCGCGATCTGCTTAACTTCCTTGGCAACCACCTGCGTCGGCAGGGGGGCGTAGTACAGAGCGGGCGCGAATTTCTGTCCGTCCGCCAGCATCCACTTCAGAAACTCCTTGATCGTATTGGCCTTACCCACATCCGCGATCTTGCTGGGCACCAGCAGATAGGTGAAACTCGAGATCGGGAAGGCTTTCTTCCCGGGGGCGTTGGTGATCGAAATCCTGAAGTCCTCTGGCATCGCCTTCGCCGTCGTTGCCGCAGCCTCCGTCACCGACTCTACGCTTGCGTTGACGAAGGCCCCAGCGGAGTTTTTGACCACTCCCACGGTGAGTTTGTTTTGCATCGCCCAAACCAGCTCCACGTAACCGATGGAGTTGGCAGTCTGCTTCAACAAACCCGCAACCCCTTCATTCCCGCGTCCTCCCAACCCGACGGGCCAGCTCACCGAGGAGTTGGCGCCTACCTTGCTCTTCCACTCGGGGCTGATTTTGGACAGATAATCGGTCCACACAAAGGTCGTTCCGCTGCCCTCGGCGCGGTGCACCACGACAATGTCTTCGTTGGGAAGCTTAACACCCGGGTTGTCCTTGGCCAATTGCGGATCGTTCCACTTTGTAATTTTAGCCAGGTAGATGCCCGCGAGGGTTTCGGGGGTGAACTTCAACTCTGCGGTAACGCCGGGAATGTTGTAACTGGGCACCACTGCGCCGAGAACGCTCGGGAAATGCAGAGGTTTAACCGTCAGTTTCGAGATCTGTTGGTCGGTCATCGGCATATCCGAGGCCCCGAAATCGACCGTTCCGGCAGTGAGCTGGGCGATACCCCCACCGGAGCCGATCGATTGGTAGTTAACCTCAACGTTAGCATGCAACTTGTGGTATTCGTCGAACCACTTCTGGTAGATCGCCGCCGGGAAGGTCGCTCCCGCCGCGTTGATCCTCTGCGCGTTGCCGGCGGGAATGGTGGCGGCTAGAAGCGCCATCGCCGGCAGGAGAACTTGCAATTTCTTCATATCGTTTATACCTCTGATTTTCGCACTCGATTGTTACAAACTGGTTACTAACGTCTGAAATGGTTGTTACTTGATGCTTGGAGCGCTGCCCGGGAGCGAGTAGCGCAAGTTGAGGAATATGGTGCTGTTGTGGGCGTCCTTGGGCTGTCCCGTAGCGACGTACCAGGGATACCGGTTGTACCAGGCGTATTGGAACATCAACTGCAGCGCTCCCCACTTCGCGTCTCTCCACAGCGTCTGCGTGCTGCCGAAAGTGAGTTCCTGAATACTGCGGTTATTGCCGTTGGAAGAGCCGGTGAATCCGTAGCCGATCGGCTTGCCGGTGCTGTCGACGATCACGTCCTTGCCACCGTAGGTTTCGCCAAAGTAGGTGTACAGAAGCGTATTGGCCGCCGGGTTAAACTCGAAGCCGTCCAGCGTCGAATAGGCGTGGATCGGGGAGATGCTGCCATCCGGGCGGATGGCCAGGTCGGGGATGCCGCCGAACAGGTAGCGGCCGCCGCCATCGCTCCAGAAGGTGTTCACGATGGCGTGGAAGTTCTTGGCCAGCTCGAAATTCATGTTGACCGACGCGCCGCCCGCGGCGGAATTGTAGTGGTTGTTGTTGTTCTGATTGTAAGTGTGAAATTCGCGATACAGGCCCACTATCTCGATGTGCTGGTGCAGCGGACCGGTCTTGGGATCGAAGGCCAGCTTTCCGATGATGTCCGGAATAAGGTTGGGGGTTTGGGTGTAGTTGGCTGCGTTGTCCAACTGGTTGACGAAGGTGCTGGGCAGAGCGGTGGGCAGCGTGGGGTTGCCACCGCCGCCCGAGCCGCCGATGTACTGGTCGGCATTTTCAAACGAAACGGCAGCCGCCACCGTGCCGGATGGGTGGTACACGAAGCGGAACTGCGGAATGCGGCCCCAGGTCAAGCCCACGCTATAGTTGACGTCCACAACCTGCGAATAGAAGAGGTCGCCGGGGAGCGGGGAAATACCGTTACGCCCGGGGGTGAGCAGGCTCCAGGATTGGCCGCCCAGCACTTCAAATTTGTCCTTCCTCACATCCACCCAATAGAGGCGCATGCGGAAGACGTAACTGTTGCTGGTGGTGGACAGGTTGTTCGATCCGGGGTTGCCCAGGAAGTCCGACTCCCAGTAGCCGGTCACCTTGGCGCCGTGTACCTTGGTGTCGAACCGCGCGCCCAGCCGCGAGTTCTGGATGCTCAGCCGCGTTTCGGTGAGCCGCGCGTTCGGGAAGCTGTTGTTGAACGGGATCGAGCCGAAGTTGGTGCCTATGCCGGTGCCTTCGGACGCGCTACGGAAGACCGCGGTCATATCCATGAAGCCGACGGGGGTCAGATAGGAATCGCCGATGCGAAGACTGAGCGGTGAGGGCGGCTCATCGGTCTGCGGAGAGGGCGAGCTGTAAGGGACGCCAAAAGGCGCGCGGGCCGCTGCGGGACCGGGGTACGGGGAACTCGACACGCGCGCCGGTTCGGGCTGCACGATCGGCGTTGTGGAGGCGGTCAGGTCGCCGACATAGGGCTTCTTGTCCGTGGCTGGGGGAGCCGGCGCAGCGGGAGCGGCCGCCGGGGCGGCGGAGGCCGACGCCGCGGCCTGCTCCAGCATTTTCAGTTGCGCGTCGAGCGCGGCGCGCAGCTTATCCAACTGCTTCTGCTGCTCCTCCACCTGCTCTTTCAATTTGGTGATATCGGCCGCCGTCGGGGCGGCCGCCGGAGCTTCGGGGGGTGCTGCGGGATCTGTGGCCCAGCCTGTGCTTGCCAGGGCGACTGCCAGGCACGATGACGCAAACAGTCTTGCTGCCGATCGAATCATTAGGGTCCATCCTCGTTGAAATGGGATTTGAGATTTGAGATTTCCAAAGGCAATACCACGCCGGTTCGGCTCCGCTGGGCCGGCCGTCAACGCGGCGCGGAGATCGAACACACCTCGGGCCCGAGCCGAATCACTCCATTGTATGAGAGCCAAGGACGAGAATACGCGAGCAGTGTTAGGATTCGATGACTAATAGGTTAAGGAGTCGCCAACCCGATTCAGCTCTGCGGCAGAGTCACCGTGAAAGTAGAACCCCGTCCGATCTGGCTTTCGACGTCGATGGCGCCGTGGATCTGCTCGATGGCGTGCTTGACGATCGAAAGGCCCAGGCCGGTTCCTCCCACCTGGCGGGAGCGCGCTTTGTCCACGCGATAAAACCGCTCGAAGATGCGGTTGAGATCGCCGGAGGGAATCCCGATCCCGGTATCCGCGATGCGAACCTGGATCTGCCCGTCCGCCTGCTGAACGGCGCTGACCTGCACCTCGCCGCCGCTCTTGTTGAACTTCACGGCGTTATCCAGCAGGTTGAGAAAGGCCTGCTCCAGCCGAAGGCGGTGGCCGGAGAGCCGCAGGTCGGGAATCGGATCGGCCAGAATGCGCACGCCCATCAGGCTGGCGGCCGGCTCGACGGCGCGGATCGCGCCCGTCAGAACTTCGCTGAGCGAGACCACTCCGGCCTGCGGCTCGGGACGCCCCGCCTCCAGCTCCGAGAGAGTCAGCAGGTCGGCGGCGATGTTGTTCAAACGCACGCTGTTGGCCTGAATGATCTCGACGAATTTGCGGCGGTTTTCGCGGTCTTCCAGGCCTCCATCCAGCAGCGTTTCGGCGTACCCGCGGATGGTGGCCAGCGGGGTCCGGATTTCGTGCGATACGTTGGCGATGAAATCGCGCTTGGCGCGCTCCAGGCGCTCGGTGGGCGTGATGTCGTGCAGGATGGCGATGGCGCCGCGCGAATTCGTTCCGGTCAGCGGCACGGCATGCACGTCGAACGTGCGGGTCTCGGCCGCGGGAAGCTGGAGCCGCTGGGTCACGGTCTCTCCGGAATCGACCACCCGCTTCAGAATCTGAAAGAGGTCCGGATCGCGGACGATTTTCAGCAGCGGTTGGCCTTCCGCGGCCCCGTGATCCCCGATCGCGCCCAGGAACGCCTTATTACAAAATGTCACATGCAGGCGCGCGTCCACCGCCAGGACGCCCTCGGTCATGCTGGCGAGAATCGCTTCGCGGCGCGACAGTTCGGTGGTGAGGCGGTTGAAAAGCTCGTCGATCTGCGGCGCCACGCGGAACAGCGAGCGGGCCAGATCCCCCAACTCATCGTCGCTGGCGCTCAACGGTGCGCGCGGAGCCCGCTGGTCCAGCAGGCGATCCACAAACGAGGTCAGGTAGTGGATGCGGCGGATCAGCGATTGCGCGAACAGCCAGGCGGCCAGCACAAGGCCGATTCCCGCCGCGAGCGACGCCAGCCGGACTGCCGCGCTGCCGACAAAAATGTAGAGTACGAGAACCGGAGGGGCCGCGACAATCACCGCCAGCAGAACAGCCTTGCGTGAGATCGAATCTCTCATCGATCGCCTAATCTTAGCATGGGGGGCCGAAGTCTTGACGCGGAGGCACGGAGACGCGGAGGAGAATTTCCTGTCTCACACGCAAGAATCACTTCCCAGTCCGCAGCCGTGGCGCAGGCTCTCAGCCGGGGTGCCCGCTGGGCCCGTCGAGTCTCAACTCGACGCTCTTGCGGCCTGGGCAACGGTCGCCGGTAGAGAAGGCCGTGCGATCCAGCCCCGGTTGTGGCCATCGAGGCCGCCGGACGATCTCAACTGCATGCCTTTGACGATATCCACGGTCCACTTTTCGTGCCCCGCCGGAACCCGGTTGGTGAGGCGTCTGGCGATTCTCCTCAGCTCAGGCCCACGACTCTCCAGCCCCGCCGGTATTTGCGGCGGATCAGCCGGTTGGCCGCGGAGGAGTTTTTGAATCTCAGTTTGTCCTCGTCCCATTGGAGCGTGGTGTTGGGAAAGCGCGTGGCCAACGGGCCCAACAGCACCGCCTCGGTAAGCGGCCCGGAGTAGTGGAACCCCGCCGAGGCCTTCCCACCGCCCAGCACGGCGTCGACAAACTGATGATAGTGGTCTTCGGATTCCGTTTCCGGCATCGGGAAATCGCGGAACTGCGCTTCCGGGAAGAGCGCGGGCGCTGCCACGTGCGGCAGTAGCATGACCCCTTTGCCGCCGATAAAAATCGACCCCTGGCCGGGCAGCGTGCGCGATCCGACGAGCGCCTGCACCTCCGCGCGAGGGCGCCGTTCGCCGTCGTACCAGCTCACCGCCACCTGGTCGCCTTCGGTGTAGGGCGTTCCGGGGAAGACATAGTGGATCGTATTGTCGAGACCCCAACTGTGCTGTCCCGGCGCGGCGCCATCCGACCGCACCCACAAAGGCGCCGTCAGCCCCAGCGCCGCGAACACCGGGTCCAGAATATGGCAGCCCATGTCGCCGAACGTGGCGGTCCCGAAATCGATGCGCTTGCGCCAGTTGACGGGGTGATAGTAGCCCTCGATATAAGGCCGCCGCGTGGCCACGCCCAGCCACAGGTCCCAATCGAGCGACTGTGGCACGGGATCGGAGCGATCCGGCATGAGGGCCGTGTCGCCCCACGTCTTGTTGCTCCAGGAGTGGACCTCCGAGATTTTTCCGATGGCGCCGCTCTGAACGATCCGCACGGCCGCGCGGTACTCGGCGCGCGAATGAATCTGGATGCCCATTTGCGTGACCAGGCCCTTCTGGCGGGCCAGCGTAGTCATCGTGCGCACCTCGTGGAGATCGTGCGCCAAGGGCTTCTGCACGTATACCGGCAGGCCCAGATTCATGGCGCTCACCGCCATGGGAGCGTGCATATGGTCGGGTGCGCCGACGCAGGCGATGTCGATCTGGCGGCGCTCCTTGGCCAGCATCTTGCGCCAGTCCTGGTAGACCCGCGCGCCGGGATACTTCTGCTTCAACCGATCCAGACGGGCCGAATCCACCTCGGCGACGCAGGCCAGCGTCACCTTGGGATGGGTGGCGATGCCATCGAGGGTGTCGAAAGCCATATTGCCCCCGCCGAACGCTGCCAGGCGCAGGGTGCCATTGGGCGGCGCGGAAAGCATCCGGCGGATAAACCAGGGAGCGGCGGCGGCCTGTCGGAGAAGCGAGCGGCGGGTAAGAAGCATGGAAGGAATATTGTAGTCCCGCACAAGTGCCTGTGGTTGGCGCCAGTGGGCCATCGCCCATCCCTTGCCCGGCCACGCAGGCCACCACAAGGCAGCGCCGCCGGCGTGCCGCCTGTTCCGAGGACACTGCGGTCAAGGCAGCCGTGGCGCCTCCGCGCGCCGCCCTCCCTCATAAATTAGGGCCTTCACATTAGTTAAGTTAGGATCTGAGGGGAAATCCCACACTTTCCTCAAAAGAATTGGAGGTTGAGAAGGGACATGTTTTCCGTACTTTTCTTATTGACAAATCAGGTCTTCAAAGCTATATTTCGATCTAACAGGGTAATTAACTGCCTTTTCTCTCTCAGCCCAGGTAGTCTCGGGGGAAATCTAGCCGATAAGACAAGCACGTTCTTCACCCGGCGTTTAGCGCCGATGGAGGTTCTATGAACTGTGCCCCTAGAGGGGGAGCCGGAACGGACTCTCCTCTCACCGCCACCGTTGTGATGGTCGGTTTCGTCGAGCATGATCTTGATTTCTTGCGGAAGCTGATGGTTTGCTCCGAGTGTCCGCTGGCTCCCGATTGCAACTGGGCAATTCAAGCCAGGGCCAGCGTCGCCGCGACTCTGGCCGCCCTGCGCCGGGACCGCATTCAAGTGGTCCTGTGCGACCGGGATCGGATGCCGGAAGCCTGGAAGGAGCTGCTAGCCCAGTTTGCCTGCCTGTCCGAACCGCCTTGCCTGATCGTTACCTCGCATCTGGCCGATGAGCATCTTTGGGCCGAGGCGCTCAACTTAGGCGCTTACGATGTGCTGGCCCGTCCCTTCGACCATGCGGAAGTGATTCGTTCGGTCAGTCTGGCCCGATTGCATTGGCAAGACCGGTGCTCCTCCGACCCCCCGGGGGTGCGCTCGGTCGCTTGATGGGCCCCCAGGGCGGGAAAGTTCGCTAATTCACGCGTTTGAAGTCGAGAGACGCGGAGCCGCCACCTTGCCTGAACAGGCCGGTGATCTCCGAGCCGTCGCCGCTGATTTTTCCATCGTAGCTGCAGGCCATCTGCTCGATTGCGAAATGCAACTCGGGCGCTTGGTAGTGGACCAGGTTGATCGGAATGCCATTAGCGCCCTGATCGGGACTGTCCAGCGTCGCCGTAAACGTGTCATTCTTGCGAGCTGCAATGTGAAGGTCGACCTTGAGAGTGCCTGTGCCCGTCTCGATCATTCCCTGCCAATCGCCACCACCGAAGGCGCCGGTTGGGCGCCCAGCGCAAACAGGGATGCCACGAACACTCCCGCGAATCCCTATCCAAACAACCGATTTTTTCTCATGACGTAGTTTCCCTTTAAAGAGCGCACGGCGCCTAAAAAGCGCACGGCGCCCGGACTTTGGCGCCGCCGGCCGCGACGGCTTGGGGGCATGCTCCCGGTGGCAGGCAGTCCCGGTTGCCATCGTGACAGACCGGGCTGATGTACACCGGGATCGGCGGCGCCAGCTTTGGCGGACACCTGGCTGAGATGCACCCCAAGCGGTGGTTTTCAGCCAGGGGTCTCGCACTCGCTATGACATAAGCTGGTTAATTTCAACGGCTTGTGGATTGGTGCGTGGTTTGCATATTACAAAGCCGGAAGTATTGGAGGTTCTCATGCTCATCAATCGGACAGTGCAGACAGTGACGTTCAAATCCGTGATGCCGACGCTTGCTCTTGGCGCTTTCCTGGTGTTGCTTGGCCCTACGGCCGCATTGGCCCAGCGCGGCGGGGGACATGGTGGGTCCTCTGGGCGCAGTTTTGCCAGCCGTTCGTTCTCCGGCGGCGGTGGACGCAGCTATTCTGCTCCGTCCTATTCGAGCCGTAGTTATTCTGGCGGTGTGCGCAGCTACTCTGCCCCGGCCTATGCGGGCCGCAGCTATTCCGGTGGGGTGCGCAGCTATGCCGCACCTTACGCGGGCCGTAGCTACTACGGCGGCGGATACTCCCGTGGAGCGGGCGGTTACTACCCGGGCCGGTTCTACGCCGGCCAAGGCTATTACTACGGTGGACGCTTCTGGGCTCGTCCTTACTTTGGCATCGGAATCGGCATCCCGTTCGGCTGGGGCTACTATTCGGGTTCCGGTTGCGGCTATTATGACGGATACGGTTACTGGCGACCGGCCCCTTGCTATCCGAGCGTCTATTCCGGCTACTGAGCGAATTGCTGCCTGACGCCTCGACGAGTCCGTGAGCGCGCGAGCGGCGAAAGCTGCCCGCGCGTTTCCCCTATCTGGCCCTTCACTCAAGCCGCTGGTGCGCGGCAAGCACGTGATATTGGCGCTCGCCCACTGCGCCGGATCAAAGGAACCGGCCGCAGCGCCGGCCCGCTGAAGACGCGGTGGCCCGCGCCGGTCGACGGCCGGAAGCGCAAGAGCCTGCCCGCCCCCTGTAGCAAAACCGGCCACCTTGGCGAACTGAACACCCCCGCCCATCCCAGTCACAGACTTCACCAACTTTCCACTTCCCTCCAACTCTCGCCGCTTCAACCACTTACCACCACTCCCCGCCTTCTCCCCCGCCGCCCTCCGCCTGCCCGCCGGATACAATGTGACTTCGGGAGGCCTTCGCGAGAGCGAATTTGCCCGAGGAAAGCGCACTCGGGACATGATGTCCCGTGCGCCCTCGGTTAACTCTTTTGTTTTCAACAGAAGCCCCTTAAAATCGGGACATTGATGTCCCGAATCGGCTCGTTTATGGAAGAAAACACGCCAGCCACCCTCGATTGGTTCGAGATGGGTGCCTGGATCGGTCGCCGGCAGGCCACGGGCGCTGTCCCCAGGAAATGAAGGCATCGCGCCCCCGCTGCCCTGCGTGGTTTAATGCCCTAATTATCCACCCGTAGCGCCCGCACCGGATCCACGCTACTGGCTCGCACCGCGGGAACCACTCCAGCCACCGCCGCGCAGGCTCCCAACACCACTGCCGCGATTCCCAGAATCACCGGGTCGGACGTCTTCACTCCGTAGAGTTGGCCGGCCAGCAGCCGCCCCGCCGCCAGCGCCACCGGGATCCCTACCGCGATTCCTACGCCGGCCTGCGCCAGGGCGCCGCCCAGAATCAGCCGGACCACCTGCGCGCGCGTGGCGCCGAGCGCCGTCCGCAGGCCCATCTCGCTCGTCCGCCGCGCCACGGAATAGGCCGTGATGCCGTACAGCCCGACCGAAGCCAGCAGCAGCGCCAGACCTCCGAACACCTGCGCCAGCGTCCCGATGAGCTGCTCATGCGCCAGAAGCTCCCCGAGTTGTTCGCTCATCGGCGACACGTTCAGCATGGTCAGGTTCGGATCGATGGCGCCGAGCGCGCGCTGGATGCGCGGCCCCAGTCCCGGCGGCCTGCCGCTAACGCGCAGCAGAATCTCCCCGATCAGATTCGAGCGGGCCAGGAAGTTGCTCTCCCACTCGCTCTTCCTCATCTGCAGCATCGGCAGGAAGAACATCGGGGTGCCTGGCCGGCGCGGAGCGCGGAAGCGGATGGTGTTCACCACGCCCACAATCTGGTAATCCGCGCGATGCTCGAAGCCGCCCAGGCCGAAGCGCTGGCCGATCGGATCTTCATTCGGAAAGTAGGCGCCGGCGAAGGCCTGGTTGACCACGGCGACGTGCGTCGCATCCGGCGTGTCATGGTCGTTGAACCCGCGGCCGCGCAGGATATGGGCGCCGATGGCATCGAAGAAACTGGCGCTGACGCGGTCCCAGGAGGGCGACACTCCCCGCTGCTGCGGCCGCTCTTCCAAGGTCGCGTTCATCTGCCAGTTATTGCCCGACATCGGACTATACAACGCCAGCGCGACATGGCGGACGCCGGGAATCTGGCGCAACTGCCGGTCGATCCCGGCGTAAATCGAAGCCAGTTTCTCCGGCGCGTAGCCGCCGAACCCGGCGTTCACATCCACCACCACGGAGCCTTCCAGCTTAAAGCCGAACTGCTGGCCGGTGAGGTTGCGCAGCGTCTGGACCATCAGTCCGGCGCCGGCCAGCAGCGTCACCGATAGCGCCGCCTGCAGGATGACCAGCGTCTTTTGGGGGAGCGTCGAGCGTCCGCTGGCGGATCGCCCCGCCCCGTGAAGCGCCGCCGCCGGATCGGCGCGCGAAGCCGACCACGCCGGCGCGATTCCGAACGCGACGCCGGTCACCACCGAGAGAAGGAACGCGAATCCGAGCACCGGCAGGGAAGGCGTCGGGTCGATGGGGACATAGTTTGCGCCATGAAACGCCAGGCGGAGGAGCAGCCTGGCGGTCTGTTCTGCCACCGCCAGCCCCAGGACTCCGCCTGCCACGGCCAGCACGGTGCTCTCAACGAGGACCTGGCGGATGAGCCGGGACCGCGGCGCGCCGAGGGCCACCCGGATGGACGTCTGCGCTGCCGATGCGGCCCCGCGCGCCAGTTGCAGGTTCGCCAGGTTGGCGCACGCAATCAGCAGCACCAGGCCGGTGATGCCCAGCAACAGCCGCAAATCGCGCTGGTAGTCGTCCTTCATCTCGGCCAGGCCGGCGCCGCCGGGCGCGAGCGAGATGTGCTGCTTCGCGATATTCTGCCGGTCCCTCTCCGTGGCCGGCGGCTCGTTGGCGAGCAGCCACTGGCGCAGTTCGGTGTTGACCTCCGCCTCCACGCGGGCCAGTTGGATCCCCGGTTTGGCGCGCCCGAAAACGTAGAGCCAGTGGTCGGTCTTGTGATCCAGGAGAGCGTTCTTTCCATGGGTCGTCAGCTCGGTGGCCAGCGGCATCCAGAAGTCCGGCGGATCCGGCCGCAAGGCGGCGCCGAAGAAGCCCGGAGGCGCAATGCCGATCACCGTGAACGGCGCGCCTTCGACGATCAATGCCGCGCCGATAATCGACCGGTCCGATCCGAAATGCTGTTGCCACGCCCGATAGCTCATCACCACCACCGGAGCCGCGCCGCCAACGTCGTCCGAGGGCGCGATCAGGCGGCCCGCGTACGCGCGCAGTCCGAACAGCGTGAAGTAGTTCCCCGAGACGAATTGATCGGCCCATGGCTCGGAGGCGTTGGCGCCCGCCCGCCGCACTCCGACTTTGTGGATGCCGGCTTGAAACGCCGACATGTCCTCGAATTCCGGCGTGTGCTCCCGCAGATACCGGTAGAGGGCGTAGGAGTACACTGAGTAGCGCCCCTCCTGCGTTCCGCCGAGGACACAGCAGTTATCGCCATCGCCGATCCGGACGATGCGTTGCGGGTCGGCCACCGGCAGCGACTTCAGCATGAGCGCGTCGATCAGCGTGAAGATCCCGGTGTTGGCCCCGATTCCGAGCGCCAGTGTCGCCATGGCGGTTATCGTGAAACCCTTGGCCGCCGCCAACTGGCGCAGGGCGAGCCGGACGTCGTAGAACATACTCCTTATACTCGTGAGCTAGGAAAAGGTTACCGGATGGGGCAGTCCATGCCGCGCCGGCCCGCTCCAGGTTGGCGCCCTGAAGCGCGGAGCAACCAATGTGACCCGGTGAAGGTTCAATCCGGTTTTCGACTCTACCATCCGTGCCTGCGCCGCACGCCAGCCTCCGGTAGTCCGCTATGATAGACCCATGGATCGGCATCCGGCGGGCGCCCGGAGGCGGTATTGCGTCGCGGATTTTGAACATATCGACGGAGTTCCATGCCCCTGCGGCACCGCCCGCCGCGCGTTTCAAGACGTCCCCGAGTATCCCGCCACCGTGCACGTAACTTCCATCACCGCCGACGCCAAACTTCACTATCACAAACGGCTCACCGAGACCTATTATTTTCTGGAGTGCGCGCCAGGGGCCCGCATGCAGTTGGACGATGAGATTCTCCCCGTGAAACCCGGTATCTGCATCGTGATCCCGCCCGGCGTGCGTCATCGCGCCATCGGCGAGATGAAGGTCCTGATCGTGGCGCTGCCCAAGTTCGACCCTTCCGACGAATGGCTGGATTGACGTGCCTACCGTGTATCCTGGTGGGTTGGTGAAGATCGAAGGCATCTTTACGCCGCTCCTGGTCCCCCTGGACGATCGCGGCCGGATCGACGAACCGGAACTGCGCCGTTTTGTTTCCTGGCTGATCGAGCGCGGTGTGCACGGTCTTTATCCGAATGGTTCGACGGGAGAGTTCACCCGCTTCACGCCGGAGGAGAGGCGGCGGTTGGTGGAGGTGGTGGCGGATCAGGCGGGCGGCCGCGTTCCCATCCTTGCCGGCGCCGCCGAGGCCAACGTGAAAGAGACCCTGGCCGCTTGTGAGGTATATGCCGGACTGGGGGTCCGCGCGGTGGCCATCGTGGCGCCATTCTATTACAAGCTGACTCCGGAATCGGTGTACGCCTACTTCGCCGAGATCGCGCGAAACTCGCCCATCGACCTGACGCTTTACAACATTCCCATGTTTGCCAGCCCCATCGACGTGCCCACCATCCGCCGGCTGGCGGTCGAATTTCCCCGTGTCATCGGCATCAAGGATTCCTCGGGCGACGTGGCCTTCATGATGCGGATGATCGCCGCGGTACGGCCCCAGCGTCCCGATTTCTCGTTTCTCACCGGGTGGGAGGCCGTGCTGGTCCCCATGATGATGATCGGGTGCGATGGGGGCACTCACGCCTCCAGCAACGCGGTGCCGGAAGTGACCCGCCGGATGTACGACCTCGCGCGCGCCGGCAATTACGGCGAGGCGATGAAATGGCAGTACCGCATCCTGGAGCTGTTCGACGCCATGCTCTACCCGTTCGAGTTTCCCGACGGGTTCCGCGCCGCGGCCGAGCTGCGCGGCTTTCGTTTCGGCCGCGGACGGCAGCCCCAAACCAGCGCCCAGCGCTCCGACCGCACCGCCCTGACTTCCGTTCTGCATTGCATTCTGGCCGATTTCGAGCTGGTGGACCGCCCCGCGTCCGGGTGCGCGCCGCGCATCCGCGAGATTGGCGCAGATAAGGTGGAACAAGTGGTGTTGGAAGTCATGCACGAGCTCGAAAAACGGGGTGTCTTCTGACCGAATCCCTGGCGCTCATCGAGATCGGCGGCTGGTCGCCCGCCATGGTGGTGCTCGACGCCATGGAGAAATGCGCCGGCGTGCGAGTGCTGGAAACCGAGCTCAACGACAGTCCCGGCGTTTGCATGAAGCTGTACGGGCGGCTGGGGGACATCCAATCCGCCGCGCGCGCCGCCGAGGAATCGGCCGGCGCCATGCAGACGCCCATCATCGTGCACGTCATCCCCGGCCCATCGGAGCTTTCGCCCGCCGCCTACCAGGCCGGGCCGGATTTCAGTCCCCTCATCGAACAGGCAACCGTCCGGATACCAGAGAACCATATGAACGATCAGTCCAGTTTTGCCGTGGGTCTCATCGAAACCCAGGGTTTCACCGCCGTCTTCGAGGCCATCGACACCGCGCTGAAGACCGCCGCGGTAGAGGTGCTGGCCCGCGAAAAGCTGGGCGGCGGATACATCACCGTGTTGATCAAGGGCGATGTGGCGGCGGTTCGAGCGGCCGTGGACGCGGGCAAAGCCAAGGTGGAAGGCCTCGGCCGCCTCATCGCGGCGCACGTCATCCCCAGCCCCAGCAAAGGCGTGTTGTCGCTCCTGCCGAAGTAGTATATGAACCGGCGCCACGTCCCTTCCGCATAATTCGCGCACCAAGGAGCGCGCGCCGAAGTACCCGCGCCATAGAATGACAGACTCTTCCGACCGCGTGATGTTGTGCTCCCACCGGCCACGGCTCCCTCAGACTCGGAAGCCGGGAAGAAAAACGATCGCATTTGGGTGTGACTACTTTTCGACGACGCCGAAGTGGCGGTGAATCAGCAGATTAGAGAGATAGGTGGGCTCGGTGGTGGTCACAAAATGGCGGGCTATGAAAATAGCCCCGGATTTTGGTTCAGGGGCG
>JBKQPR010000287.1:0-16936 GCA_052144935.1 Bryobacteraceae bacterium | reverse complement strand
TGGGCCTGCTGCAGGCCCCCTTCTCGCATCAGTGCAACGTAATCAGCGGCGTGGTCTTGACGCTGGTGATTGGCGCGACCCTGGTCAGCCTGGCGCTTTTATTGCTGACGACCGAGTTGGTGCTGCGTCCCATTCGCCGCGTGGCAGCCATGGCCCAGAAGGTGATTGGCGGCGATCTTTCCGCAAGGGTGGGCATCCTGCCGCCGGGCGAGATGGGCGTGTTGTGCCGCGCAGTGGACAGCATGGCCCAGGCCGTCCAGGAGCGCGAGGAGTTGCTCAAACATGCCACGCGGCAGCAGGTCGGCCGCAGCGAGCAACTGGCCTCCGTGGGCCGCCTGGCCGCCGGCGTGGCTCATGAAATCAACAATCCCTTGACCGGCGTGCTGGCCTTCGCCGACCTGTTGCGGGAAAAGGAGAACCTGGATGCCCAGGACCGCGAGGACCTCGATCTGATCATCCGCGAAACCAAGCGGGCCCGCGAGATCGTCAAGGGGCTGCTCGACTTCGCCCGGGAAACGCCGCAGGTCAAGACGCAAGTCAACATCAACGACCTGGTGCGGCAGACGATCCTCCTCTTGGGAAAGCGCGACGCCATGCAGGACATCCAGCTCGTCGAGGCGCTCGCGGAGCCCTTGCCCCAGGTCCTCGGCGACAAGAACCAGTTGCAGCAGGTGTTGATCAATCTCTCGCTCAACGCCTGCGAGGCCATGCCCAACGGCGGTACCCTGCTCTTGGCCACGTCGGCCGAGGACGGCCGGATCGGCATCGAAGTCACCGACACGGGCTGCGGCATCAAGAAGGAACACCTGGACAAGGTCCTCGAGCCGTTCTTCACGACCAAGCCGGTGGGCAAGGGGACCGGCTTGGGACTGAGCGTCAGCTACGGCATCGTCCAGCAGCACGGCGGGACGCTGGAAGTGGACAGCCAGGAGGGAAAAGGCACGACGTTCAAGGTCACGCTGCCGGTGGCGTAGCAGGTGGCTGCTTGACGGCCGTTTGGCATGGAATTAGACTCAGCGTGTCTTGTCACCAAATTTGGAAAACGGCAGTTCGATGAATCGCAGGACCTTTGTGAAGAGTTTGCCGAAGGCGCCTGCCTCGACGTGGCACGCCCGCTCCTGCGGGCCTATTATTGTATACAATCGTTGACATATTTGCCTTCTCCAGCACCCCCATAAGGGCTATATCGGCCGGTAGCGTGTAGCGCATGAATCTCATTCTCTTTGCACTCCGACGACCCATCAGCGTAGTCATTGCGCTGGTCGCGATCGGCCTGGGCTGTGTGCTGGCGATCCAGGGGATGCCGGTCGATGTTTTCCCCACCCTCAATCTGCCGGTGATTTATGTCTGCCAGCCCTACGGCGGCATGGACCCGGCGCAGATGGAAGGTTTTCTGGCGTACTACTACGAGTATCACTTCCTGTACATCACCGGCATCGACCACGTGGAGAGCAAGAGCATTCAGGGCGCCGCGCTCATGAAGCTGGTGTTTCACGAGGGAACCAACATGAGCCAGGCGATGGCCGAAACGGTCGGCTACGTCAACCGCGCCCGCGCCTTCATGCCGCCGGGAACGGTGCCGCCGTTTATCACACGCTTCGATGCCGGAAGCGTGGCCGTCGGTCTGCTGGTGTTCAGCAGCGCCGCGCGCACCCAAGGCGAGATGCAGGACTTCGCCATCAATCGCGTGCGCCCGCTGTTCGCCACGCTGCCGGGCGTTTCGGCGCCGCCGCCGTTCGGGGGCAATCAGCGGACCATCGTGATCACGCTCGATCCCGGCAAGCTGCGGCAATATCGCATCTCGCCCGACGAAGCCATCGCCGCGGTGAGCCAGGGGACCCTGGTGATGCCCTCGGGAAATATGTGGACCGGCAAGATCGAGCGGATCGCGCGAACCAACGCAGCGCTCGGCGGCAACCTCTCGGAGTTGCTCTCCACGCCCATTCGCCCGGGTTCCGGCGCGGCCGTCTATCTGCGGGATATCGGCACCATCGAAAACGGCACCGATCTGGTCACGGCCTACGCGCACGTGAATGGGCGGCGGACCGTCTACATCCCTGTGACCAAGCGGGCGGACGCTTCCACGCTGGCGGTGATCCACGCGGTGAGAGCGGCGCTGCCGGATTTCCGCAAGGCGGTTCCCGAAGATGTGGACGTGCGGCTGGAGTTCGATCAATCGCCTTACGTCACTGACTCCATGCGCGGCGTGGTCGTCGAAGGGCTGCTGGGCGCGGCGCTCACCGGCCTCATGGTGCTGATCTTCCTGCGCGACTGGCGGAGCGCGCTGATCGTTGTCCTGAACATTCCCTTCGCGCTGCTCAGCGCGGTGATCCTGCTGTGGCTCACGGGCCAGACCATCAACATCATGACGTTGGGCGGCCTGGCGCTGGCGGTGGGAGTGCTGGTGGATGAAGCCACGGTGGAAATCGAAAACATCCACACCCGCATGCTGCCGGGCGTTTCGCGGGCGCGCGCGGTGTTGGAAGCGTGCAGCCGCACGGCCATGGCGCGGCTGCTCTCCATGTGCTGCGTGCTGGCGGTGTTCGTGCCGTCCTTCTTTATGACGGGGGCCGGCCGGCAACTGTTCGTGCCGCTCTCGCTGGCGGTGGCGTTTTCGATGATGGCGTCGTACCTCCTTTCCAGCAGCCTGGTTCCGGTATTCTCGGTGTGGCTGATGAAGGAAGGCCGCCGCGGGGAGGGGCGCCGCTTCCGGCGGTGGTATGAAAGTTACCTGGGCCTGGTGCTGCGCCTGCGCTGGCCGCTGGTTCTTCTCTATCTGGTGATGGCGCCTGGGTTGATTTATCTGTTGTTGCCGCGCATCGGGACGGAGATCTTCCCCGACGCCAACGCGCCGCTGCTGCGGCTCCGCCTGCGGGCGCCCACGGGAACGCGGCTGGAGGAAACCGAGCGCATCGTGCTGCGGGCGCTCGATGTGATCCGGCGCGAAGCCGGCCCGGACAACGTGGAAATCACCAGCGACTTCGTGGGCCTGATACCCTCGAGTTACCCGGTGGATTTGATCCACCTGTTCACCAGCGGGCCGCAGGAGGCGGTGGTGCAGGTGGCGCTCAAACCCGATGCCCCGCGCGGCGAGGCTCTGCGCGAAAGACTGCGCGCCAGCCTGGTGCGCGAGCTGCCGGGACTGCAAGTCTCCTTCGAAGCCGGCGACATTGTCAGCCAGGTGATGAGCTTCGGATCGCCCACGCCGGTGGAGGTCGCCGTGCAGGGCGCGAGCCTGCAGGACGATTACGCCTACGCGCAGAAGGTGCGCGTCCGGATGGCCGGCCTGCCGTTTCTGCGCGATCTGCAATTCGCCCAGGAGATGAACTATCCCACGCTCGACATCGCGGTGGATCGGGACCGCGCCGGACAGTTCGGCCTCACCATGTCCGACGTGGTTCACTCGGTGGCGCCGGCCACTTCGTCGTCCCGATTCACGCAGCCGAATTATTGGCGGGACCCCACCTCCGGGAACGCCTTCCAGATCCAGGTGGAGCTGCCGCAAGATCGCATCCAGAGCGAGGAGCAGGTGGGCGAGCTTCCGGTGATGAAGGGCGGGGGCGGCGGCGGCGAGCCTGAGCTGCGGGATCTCGCCAGCCTTAAGATGGGAACCATTCCGGGGTTGATCGAGCGCTACAACGGCCAGCACGTCGTCAGCCTCACCGCCAATCTCAACGGGCTGACTCTGGGGGAGGCGGCTCAAAAGTTGGCGCCGGCGCTGGCCGGGGCGGGCGCGCCGCCGCGTGGCGTCAGCGTGAAAGTGCGGGGCGAGATCCCCGCGCTGGAACAGACGCTCTCCGGGCTGCGCGTGGGCCTGCTGCTGGCGGTGCTGGTGATTTTCCTGCTGCTGGCGGCCAGTTTTCAATCCGTCCGGCTGGCGCTGGCCATCGTGCTGGTGATTCCCGCCGTGCTTTGCGGAGTACTTGGCATTTTGAAGTTGTCGGGCACGAGCCTGAATGTGCAGTCGTTCATGGGCGCCATTATGGCGATGGGGATCGCGGTGGCTAATTCGATCTTGCTGGTGACCTTCGCGGAAGCCGCGCGGCGCGAAGGCCGGTCTGTTTTGGATGCCGCGCGCGAGGGCGCCGCGGGGCGCTTGCGGGCGGTGTTGATGACCGCGGCGGCGATGATCGCCGGCATGGTCCCGATGGCGATCGGTTTCGGAGAGGGCGGCGCGCAGGCCGCGCCACTGGGCCGCGCGGTGATTGGCGGGCTGGCGCTCTCCACCTTTGCCACGTTGACGGTGCTGCCCTCCATCTACGCCATTTTGCAGCCGGGCGCCGCCGCCCATTCGCCCTCGCTCAATCCCGAGGATCCATCGAGCCGATATTATGAACCGAGGTAAGCCAGGAGACAGAAGTCGGGAGACAGTAGCCAGAATGAAATCCGCGCCCGTGCGCAGACTAGAAGTAAGCAATCATCGCGCCCGAAGAGCGCCCACACGAGTGTGGGCGCAGCAGCCTGAGAGGCTGCGCCACAACGGCCAGCTTCGTGGCGCAGGCTCTCAGCCTGCCGCGCCGAGACTCATCTCGGCGCTTGCGTTCTTTTGCCTCACCCTCGCCGCGCAGGCCCAAACCACCGAGCTTACCGCCGTGGTTTCGAGGCCGGTCTCCCGAACCATCGAACTTCCCGGAGAGCTTCAACCGTTTCTCACCGTGGCGCTGGATGCCAAGGTGCCGGGATACGTGGAGCGGGTGCTGGTGGATCGCGGCAGCCAGGTCAGCGAGGGCGACCTGCTGGCCGAGTTGAGCGCGCCGGAGATGAAGGCGCGGATCGCCGAAGCGGAGTCCAAAGTGCAGGCGGCGGAAGCCGAACGGCTGCAGGCCGCGGCGCAACTATCCGCCGCGGAAAGCACCAGCGACCGCCTGAAGAAGGCCGCCGAAACGCCCGGAGCCGTGGCGGGCAACGAACTCATTCAAGCCGCCAAGCAAGTGGAGGCCGCGCAGGCCGTGGTGCGCGCGCGGCAGCAAGCCAGCCAGGCGGCGCAATCGGCCGTCGGAGCGCTGAAAGATCTGGAGGCGTACCTGCGAATCACCGCCCCGTTCAGCGGCGTGGTGACCCAGCGGCTGGTACATCCGGGCGCCCTGGTGGGTGCCGGAAACGGCCCGGCGCTGCTGGTCCTGCAGCAGGTTTCGCAGCTTCGCTTGGTGGTGGCGGTGCCTGAGGAGGTGGCCGGCGGCATCGTCAACGGGGCCACCGTCGAGTTCCACGTGCTGGCGTTTCCCGAGCGCGCTTACTCGGGCAAGGTGGCGCGCATTTCGCACGCGCTCGATCCCAAGACGCGCACCGAGCCGGTCGAACTGGACGTTCTCAACCGCGACAATACTCTGGCGCCCGGCATGTATCCTTCGGTGAAGTGGCCGGTACACCGCGCCGGGGCCGCGCTCTTCGTGCCGCGGACGAGCGTAGTGACGACCACCGAGCGCACCTTCGTGGTGCGCGACCGCAACGGCCGCGCGGAGTGGGTGGACGTGAAGAAGGGAGCGGCCGACGGCGACTCGGTCGAGGTGATGGGCAACCTGCATGCCGGAGACATGGTTGTGCGGCGCGCCACGGACGAGATCAGGGAGGGCGCCGCGCTGAAGGCTCCGTCGAGATAAGGGGGGCTCCGCTTTCACCGCGGAGACGCGGAGAACGCAGAGGACGCGCGGAGAAGAACAAGAATGTGTTCTCTCCGCGTCGTCTCCGTGTTCTCCGCGTCTCCGCGGTGAAAGCTGAGTTGCCCCTTACTCTCCTCGCGGTAAACTGGGAACTTCATGTCCAAGTTACTGGAAGGCAAGACTGCCCTGATTCTGGGCATCGCCAACAAGTGGAGCCTGGCTTACGCCATCGCGCAGGCGTTTTCGCGCGAGGGGGCGCGGCTGGTGCTGACTTATCTGGGCGAGCGGCAGAAAGAGGCCATCGAGGAGCTGTCGAAAGGTCTGGACGTGGCGGCGATTCTGCCTTGTGACGTGACCAAGGACGAGGACCTCGCGGCGCTTACGGAAAGCCTGCGCCCATTGGGACGGCTGGACGCGGTGGTGCACAGCCTGGCATTCGCCAACCGCGAGGATTTGACGCGGCCGTTTCTGCAGACCGGACGCGATGGGTTTCTACTGGCGCAGAACGTCAGCGCGTATTCACTGGTGGCAGTGGCGCGGGCCACGGCGGAGCTGATGACGGAGGGCGGGTCGCTGAGCACACTGACGTATCTGGGGTCCACGCGGGTGGTGAGCGGTTACAACGTCATGGGAGTGGCGAAGGCGGCGCTGGAAGCTTCCGTGCGGTACCTGGCGGAGGATCTGGGAGCGCGCAAGATCCGGGTGAACGCGATTTCGGCGGGTCCGGTGAAGACCGCCTCGGCGAGGGCCATCAAGGATTTTTCGAGCGTGCTGGAAGTGGCTCCGCAGAGGGCCCCGTTGCGCCGGAACACCGATCCGGCCGAAGTAGCGGACGCGGCCGTGTTCCTGGCCAGCGACCTGAGCCGCGGCGTGACGGGCAATGTGCTGTTCGTGGACTCGGGGATGCAGATTATGGGGTTCTGAGCGGCGGAGGAGCGCTTGACGCGGAGAAGAACGCGAAAAAACCAGGCAAGCTAAAACAATGCCCCACCACGGAGCGAGCAGGCCGGACGGGCAGGATGCCCAGCGCTTGCGCGAGGTGAGGCCGGTTGCCGAGGCCGATTGCCGGGAGCTTTGAGTTACTGGCCTCCGGCTGGGACGGTGGCCGCGGGGGGCGCGGGGGCCGGCTTGCCGGCGTCCAGGTGGTCCCAGTTCATGATGGCGTTGAAGGCCAGCATGAAATTGCCCTGCGTCTGCCAGCGCCAGAACGGGCGAATCGCAAACAGCACGATGTGACCCTTGCCCATGGACACATCCACGGCCGCGGCGCGTCCGGAAAGCGCATCGCCGCCGGCCAGCGTCCCCGAGAGAAGCATGTCATCGGCATTGGTGGGGAACTGCAAGACGACGCGCGCATGCACCTCGCCTCCGCCGCCTCCGCGACCGCCAAAGCCACCGCCGCCGCCGAATCCTCCGAAACCACCGCCAGCGGCCGCCGCACCACCCGCATCGGGCGTTGGCGCAGCGGCTCCGCGGCCGCCTCTACCGCCGCCGCCGCGGCCACCCCTGCCACCACGTCCGGCGGCCGCGGGCGGCTCGGCTTGCGCCTGAGCGTCGGCCGGGTCCAGCGGAGAAACATGAATCGGCGCGACGTTGGGAAACACGTTCTGCCCCGCGCCGCCGTTGATGGCTCCGCCACGGCCGCCACCACCGCGTCCGCCAAAGCCGCCGCCAAAGCCACCGCCGCCGGCTGCGGCCGCGGCCACATTCAACACGGGACTCTGGTTGAAGTAGACCGGCAGATCGCCGCTGTCGTAGCCGTAAGCGATAGGGCTCTTCAGATCGGCGAATTTGCCGCGCAGAATGGAGCCGCGCACGAAGAGATTGGCGGGCTGCTCCACGGTGACGCCGCCGGCCAAATCGGCTTCCGCCAGGAACGCAGCCGTGGAGCCTTCCGAGATCACTGCGCCGCCCTCCTCGACGAACTTGAACAACTCCTGCAAGCCCTCCATGCCCATGCCGCCGCGGATATCGTCGGAGGAATCCATGCCGCCGAGGTTCGGCGTATCGGCACTCTTTTTATAGGGAATAGGCTGCGCGGCGTTCACGCCGGCCAGAATGGACTGCGGATTGCCGCCGGTGTGCGGGAAGATAATCACGTCATACTTGGCGCGCAGGTTGCCATCCTTCAGGTTCTTGTCGCCGAAATAGGTATACGGAATCTTGTAGTAATCCAGCGCGGCGCGCACCCATCCTTCATCCTGCGTGCGGGACCAGGAATGCACGTAGCCGATGCGCGGCACGGTCAGATCGTGGGTCTTCACCGGCGGCGCGGACGCTACCGCCCAGGCCGACAGTCCCAGCTCCTTCAACATCGGTTCCAGCCGGGCGCGGTCGGCGTTGGGAATAATCAGCGCGCCGGCACGGAGTTTGTGGCCGTTCAGGTCGAAATCGTCCTCGGCGGCCATCATCTTGACGGACGTGTTGCGGAAACGGAACGCCATGAGATTGTTGTCGCTGGTGTTCTCCACCACCAGCACGGGACCGCTGCCATCCACGCCGCCCGCGGCTTTGGCATCCGCGGTGAGCAGCGTCATGGGCGCATCGAGGATCGATTTTTCGTGAGTCGCCACGAGCTTCACGTCGCGCATGTACTGCATGGTCCAGCCGGTGTCGTCGTAGGGACTCGGGTTGGGCGTGGGGAAGTTTTGGACGCTGGTGTACATATCGACCAGCGTTCGGTAGGGCTGGTCGGCGCGGATGATGTAATCGCCCGGCGCCACATCCACGTTGCCGGCCTTGAACGCCGAAGTGGCGGTATGCACCTCCGCGCCTTGCCGGCGGAGCTCGTTGACCATGTCCGCGGCATCCGCCTTGCGGCGCTGTCCGGCGGGGATGATCCACGCGGTGGGGCTGTCCTTGCCTTCCTTGCCCTTGTCGATGGACCGCTTGTTCTTGATGTAGTAATTCTCCAGGTACGTCTCGCGGGTCTTGCCCACCTGGTTCAAGGCAAAGAGCATGGCCGATTCCTGGATGTTGGTATTGTTGCGTGGTCCCCACTTGATGGAGGGCAGCGGAGGATTCGGCCGGAACCATTCCCGGCTGGTAGTGGTCCCGCCCAGTTGCAGGTTCTCCTGCACGTCGGGACCGTAGCTCTGCACCTCATAGAAACGTCCGAAGGAGTTGTGCGTGAGCGCGATCCAGAACAGGTAGTTGGGAGTCCAGCCATCGTAATAGCCGTAAGTCCATACGCCCGGCACGCCGCGCTTGGCCATTTCCATGATCTCGGTCTCGGCCAGCCACCACCACTCGTCGATCTGGAGGGGGTCGAGCGTCACGTTGTACGGCCCGGTTCCGGTGGAGACGTAGAGGTAAGACTGGGCCTCGTGCAGATCGTGCAGCACGGTGGGGTGCCAATCCAGCATGCCCTTGGTGAAGGCCTTGGTCATCTGCAGATACTGGCCCATGCCGTCGCGATTGTCATCGTGCTGGACGTACTTACCCCAGTACATCATGAGGTTGTTGCGGCTGACGCCGGGGTGCTTCTTGGAGTAGTAATAGGCGTCCACCACCCGCTCGCGCCCGTCCACTTCCAGCACCGGGGTGATGAAGGTGATGACGTTGTTGCGGATCTGCTGGATGAACGGGGTTTCTTCGACGATCAGACGATAGGCCAGCTCGATCAGCATTTCCGGCCCGCCGGTTTCGGGCGAATGGATGCCGCTGTTGATCCAGTAGATGGGCTTGGCGGTGTGGAACAGCTCCTTGGCCTGTTCGCCCGAGATCCTGCGCGGATCGCCGAGTTTGGCGGCCATGTCCTTATACTTGTCGAGGTCCTTGATGGTAGCCTCGTCGGCAATGGCCAGCACCACGATGTCGCGGCCCTCTTCGGTGGTCCCCATCTTCCAGAAGCGCGCGCGCGGGGATGCCTTGGCCAGCGCCTCGTAGTAGCGCTGGATGTCATGGGCGTAGGTGAGCTCGCCGGGCTTGCCGGGAATCCGGCCGAGGAACTTCAAGGGTGACGGCACGGTGTCCGACGCCGGCATATGGTCCACCAACTCGGTCGAGATGCGGGGATCCTGCAGGTATTCCTTGATGAGCTTGGTGTACTCCTCATCCTGCTTCTGCGGAGCGGGCGCGGCGGCAGCGGCCGGAGTGGCGGCCTTACCCTTCTTGGTTGGCTTGGTTTGGGCCAGTGCGGGCGAGGAAGCGAGAGCCAGCGCCAGAAGCGCGCTCCCCAGGGCGGCAAAATGGATCTTCATAGGTAGACGGTGTCCTTTGGGATCTTTGAGTCATATTACCTCTTTTCCGGGCGGCCGTTGGGTGAGGGGTTGTTCGCGGACGGCTCGGCTGGCGGAGTGGCGCCGGGGTCCGACTTCGCGGTGGACGGGGTACCGATGGGGCGAGCGGGATCACAGAGGCCGGCCTTCTCAGGCGATTTAGGAGGGTACTTGTCTAACGGGCGAGCCGGGAAGCGGAGGCGGAGGTGGGGTGGCGTATCGGGGGGTTGCGCGAGGATGGCGGCGATGTCGGGTGGATCGGGTTCCTGGCCTGGGGTCTCGGTGTCCGGGGGCGGGATAGGTTCGTTTGGACGCGGCTCAAGCGGCTGAGGGGATTCGGGTTGAGCCTCGAAAATGGGTTCGTTTGGTAATTCCGCGCGCAGGCCTTTGAGGCGCGGTCGAATTCCTCGGTGGCGCGGCGGTAGTCGCGCTCGGTCTGGGACGGGTAGCGGAAGAACAGCTTCCAGGCGTCGGATTGGCTGACCATCTGGCGGAAGCTATCGGCGAGGGCGAGGTTGCGGTTCTGGGCGCGGAGGACGTCGATATCGGAGACGAGGGCATTGGACATGGGGCGGGTGGGAGCATCCGAATCAGGATCCAGGGCGCGGTCGAGGGCGCAGGTGAAGAGGCCGGCCTCCAGGCGGGCGACGCGGAGGAGGGCCTGCTGGGCGAGAGCGATTCGCTCCAGGGCAAACAGTTCCTGGGCGTTGGCGGGGTGGTGGACGGAGACAAGGTCGGCTTTAAGGTTCGAGACGGCGTCGAGTTCTTCGAGGCGGACAACGCCGAAGACGGCCCCGGCGAAGCCGTGTTTGCGGGAATTTTGGGCCGAGCGGGCCTTCCCTTGGGGAGTGCGCGGGCCGGTGGATCTGGCGGCATTGGCGCGGTTAGCGGTGCGTTGCTTTTCAGAGATGTTGGATTTTGACATGCGTTGTCCTTCATCCGAGGTGTAGCATGCAGGAGGCGACTGGCAGTCGGGCGGCAAAGGTAAGTGGCTGGAAGGAAAGGGCTTGCAGGAGGGCGAAGTTTGCTAACGGCCGGGGAGCCGCGATCGACGCTGGAGGCGCGGCGAACTGTTTTTCCTCGGCCTCTGCCTTGGCGCTTTGCTCCGACATCACCCCACCTCCTGACACGTCAGCGCATCGTACGTCAGACGCTTTCCGCGCACACCGCACAGCACTTTGGCGAAGCGTTGAGCATCCGTATCGTGACGCTCGTTGTAACGGAAGGACTGCCTACCCCACGTTGCCGCATCCGATTCACACTGGCAATGAGCACCCCGGGAAACCGGTTTCGGGGTTCCCCGCGCTGATTTCTAAACCTAAAAAGCCACCTGGATATCGGGAATTTGAAAAACTACTCAAACAGGTTGTCAGTGCGCTCCATTACGCCGAAAGAAACCAGACGGTCATTAATAGATTCTGTACTCCGGTTCCTCCAGCACTTCCCACACATACTTGGCTTTCGCCGAATCGATTTCCAGACGGCTCAATATTGTTCCATCTCCAACTCCAACGCCGTCCTCAGTCTCTTCGGGGGGGCGTGGAGGTGAGTACAACACAAGTGACGATTCTCTCAGTGGCCTGACTATGGATTCCATGATCTGGCGAAATCCTAAACTGGACATGTGATTAGTGAAATCAAATTCTGATTTGGCACCGATGCAAAGGACCCTGAGACCAACTCTTTGGCAGTAATTAAGTTGGTTGATAGAGTCCTTGACCGCTGAGTACGCAGCGAATTCTCCTATGTTCTTAAGAGGCTTTGCATTTCGTTCTGTCTGCTTCGCGAGATACTCTTCTATCGCCTGCATCTTGGCTTGCGTGATCGCCTCAGCGTGTTCCTTCTCCTTTCTCTTGTGTAGTTCTTCGAGATCCGATCCTAATCGGATCTTCTCGTTTCGGTAATGGATGACAGAACGAGCGTTTAGGAACAGCGCCATGGCGATGGATACAACGATTGCAATCCAAGCCAACAGAGGCGTCACGGGAGCCATGTAGTCGGGACCCCCGTGGCGGCGGATCTGATCCACCTGTATGTAAATCTCGAATGCCGACAGACCCAGAGCGGGGATGCCAATTCCAAAACCGGCAATCGCCGATTGATATTCTTTAAAAAGGCTGCGGCCTGACATTTCAACAGTTTAGCAAAACTGTGTGAGTCAAGTGATTTGGTGCCAAAGAAGGGGCAAGCTCACTTCTTCACCTAGCGCGCGCTTGTGCGGACGTATCCACCTTGATTCACGCGGTGAGCGAGAACGCCGGTGCCCTGTACCAGCGGCACCTCGAGGCTATGTAATGAACTAGCAGAGCAAGCCGCAACAACGGCCAAACAGTGTGTCGATCTTTGAAGAAAACAGCTAAATAAAGGTCGGGCAACTGCGGACGCACTCCGGCGGCGGCAGTTCAACGGGCATCGTCGCAGATGTCGCGGCGGTGAAGCGGCTTCATTGCGCCGAGGTGCAGGACCGGCAATTCGGGTGCGGCGGCCGGTAACTGAGTTTTCTGCTCCAGGAGGCGCAAAACAGTGTCTCTCACCAGGTGCTCGGCGTCGGTGTCGGCCTTGGTGGCGATTTGCGCGAGTTGCGCTTCCTGCTCGGGCGTGAAATTCACGTTCATGCCTTCACCATACGGGAAAACTGCCGCGCTTGCAACGCGATTTGAAAAGGCTCAGTGCTTTATCTCGTCCTTCAACACCAGCATCGGGGGCAGGGACCGCACCGCTTCAGCGAGTTGGGCCGCCGTGGCTTCATCCTCTGGGGCAGCTAAGTACACGGTGAAACTCTCGCCGTCCGAATTGGGTATCCTGCGCATGAGGCCACCCAAAAGAAGCTGCCGGACGTATGGCGCGGCGGCGGCCAGCGATTCGTCGTCGGTCATGAGGGCGAGTGATTGGGGCGTGACGTTATTCAAATGTTTCCTCTTCGTCAGCGGACTTCGTGCCGGGCCGCTCCGGTTCTTCGGGCAACGGGTCTTACAAATCACATGTGGACGCTGGCGGAACTTGTGGCGGCAGAGGTTTAGTGGTCTTGCGAAGCGGTTGACCTTTGGCATCACATTTCAGTTGACGAAAGGCAGGGTTCGCTTGTGTGGTATGCCGCCATACACTGAAGAATCGGAAAGCTAGTTTTGCCGCCCGGAGGCAGTATGTTTTGTGCGCAATGCGGACATTCGATACCCGATCACGCCGGATTTTGCATCGGTTGTGGCACCGCCGTCCGTAAAGCCCCTCAAACCGACCGCCCCCACTCCCAAACATCACTCTTGTCATATGGCATCCTTGGTTTACTCGTGGGTGCTATCATTGGTTATCTGACCCGTCCTTCTATACCGATACTGGGACGCCAGCCGACATTGGACATAGTTCTCACGGGTGGATCGAACCTTCATGGAATCAACCGAGTCTTAGCTCCTCTGGCACAGCAGGCGCAGCACCAGGTGATCACTTACGCCTGCATTGGAGCGGTCATCATGGTTTTTGTCGGAGTCCTTGCCAATCGCGCTGGCCAGAGGTAGTTTTCGCCGCCGATTGCAGGAATTGCGCAGGGGAACGATTTGACCCCGAGCGTCCAGTAAAGAAAAAACTTCAGTTTGCGGGTGATACGCTAAATGTGTGTTGATTGCAAATTGCAATGGGCTGGCTTCCCGTTAAGGGAGGCGCGCTCCACAGTAGCTACAGCATGGCGCATCGGCAGGCTGGCTGAGTCCCCGTCCGCACTTCGGGCAGTAGCGGGAGAACCGCTTCTTCGACCGTCCCCACAGCACACCGACTCCGAACACGACCATAGCGGCCATCAGCACTATGGTCTGAGGAGTACCCAAGCCAAATATACCGGCCATCAGCACTCTACAATTATGGCATGGGGTGCCCGCAAAGGACACCCCATTTCGTCTCACCGGCTCCAGATCTGGCGCAATGAGACAGCCAGGCCCGCGACCACCGCAGTCCCTTGGATAAATTCCCAAAGACTCATTGGTTGCTTGGGCGGTTTCGAGTTCGGTGCGCCACAGTTGGGCTGTAGTGCGCCGTTGGTGGGAAGTATCATAGGCTTCCTGCTCTCCTTTCTCCGGGGAGCCACCCCGGCAGATAGGGAAAAGGCCCGCTGGCTGGCGGGCTTTTTTGATTTTCGCTTGGCGGCGGTCTGGCCGCAGAAGGAAGCCATTCAGCGCTGATAGTTTCCGCTACCAGCGGGGATGTTATCATTTGCCGCGATTTCTCTTGGCGGAAGAGAAGCACTTTTTACCTTCGCCAGTGACATCTTCTTTGGCGAATCCGGATTTAGCCAATCTCACAAGTGTTGCGTGTACTGTCGCCAGAGGATTGGCATATTCTCCCCAGACCCATCCCCGTGTCGCGAGCCGATCCCTCACGGTAGCTGCCGTGAAGTTCTCATCTGGCGACGAATCCAACACAGAGCGAACGGCAGCACTGATACCGACTGCCTTGAGAGCCTCAAGCCCGGCGTCAAGAATCATTGCCGTCAGGTTGGGAATAGGACTGACGCCAACGAGTGGGGCAATGGCGTTGTACGTCTTTGTCAGGGCGTCGATTTGCGACCTCACCGACGACAGTTGGCTTTCGATTTGTGCCTTGGATTTCTGAAGCAAATCCAGTTGAGCCTTTGTCTCGGCGAGCATTTTTCCGTAATCCATCTACAGACAGGATAGACAATGAACAAACATAAGTCAATAGATAATGCAGATCAAAGTGTAGGGAGTTCCCCTGACAATGGATAACATGATCCCACGCATGCTCCTTTGCGCGCTCGCGGGCGCGAGTCTCCTGCTGGCTGCCGACCCCGCCTGCCCCAGGGTCTGATCGCCAGGATTCCGATATTGCCCCGTTGGCCGCCGCTTGCCGTGGGAGCCGAACAAGCCGAACAACGAGTTCTTGACTTAGCTAATGTAGTGAACTAAGATAACCGCATGCAGGTCAATGTGCACGAAGCCAAAACCCGGCTCTCCCAGTTGCTCGAACTAGTCGAAGAGGGCGAAACGGTCGTGATTGCCCGCCACGGTCACCCGGTGGCCGAACTTGTTCCGGCGCGGCAAGCGACCGGATTTCCGTTTGGCATCGCACGCCAGGCGCCGCTGGTGCCCGCCGGAAACGACTGGTGGCGGCCCGTGACCGATGCCGAGGCAGAGGATTGGATCGAAGGGCGGTGAAGGTTCTAACCGACACTCACACGCTCGTCTGGGCGCTATCGAAGCCGGAAGAACTCGGCATGGAGGCGAGGGAAGCGCTCGCCACTTCTCCATTTACCGCGAGCGTCGCCAACCTGTGGGAACTGGTCCTGAAGGCGCGCAAGCCCGGTGCGTTGCTTGCCGATCCGCTTCCCTGGTGGAATGAGTATGTCACCCAATCGCGCATCCCAACGCTGGCGATTCGCATCGCGCACATCCGCGCGCTGGCTGGTCTTCCCGACATCCACAAAGATCCCTTCGACCGGATTCTGGCGGCTCAGGCGCTCGCCGAAAACCTTGTCCTTGTGACCCGCGATAGCGATCTCGCCCGATATGGGATCCCAGTGATCTGGTGACCCAACCTGGGCATCCGCTTGCTGTCGGACGTGAGTCATGCGGTCTTCGCTCGAGGAACCCGCGGATGGATCGGTTCAACCACTCACGGCCGCGGGGATGAACGGCTTGTGGATTCGGACGCCGAATTAACGCCTCGGACTCCAGGAAACCAATCGGGCACCTGCCATAGCATGTCTACCGGCTCTGTAACGCACGCCGAGCCAGCGCGAAGCCTAACCGAGCCGCGATCGTGAAAGCACCCCCGGCCGAATACGGCTTGACGCCGCCCTCCGGCTGCAATAATGTGGGGTCTATGCGACGACGCCAGTTTCTCCGCTCCGCGCTGGCGGCGGCCGGCCTGCGTTTGGCGGCGCAACAGCGGTCCCCCAGGATTGCGGAGTCCGATGCCCGCAATGCCAAGCTGTGCCATCGCCTGGACGCCAAAACCATCACCGATGACGACCTGCGATTCCTGCAGCAGATCGGCCTGGAATGGGTGCGGCTGGAGTTTGGCGAAGGCGAAGTTACGCTGGATACGCTGCGGGCGGCCCAGCAGCGATTTCGGCAGTTCAGCATGCGGATCTACTCGGGGGTTCACTATTCGTACCGGTCGCGCAAGGTCCAGTTGGGGGAGCCGGGGCGGGATCGGGACATCGAGACTTACCAGCGGTTCCTGCGCGACCTGGGGAAGCTGGAAATCCCGATCGCCTCGTACGATTTCCATCCGGCCAACACCTATACCACCAAGATGGTGGAGCACCGCGGGTACACGTCGCGGGAATTCGATCTCGACGATTTCCGCAACCGCGTGGAGAAGCGGCAATTCGACCGGGAGTATTCAGCGGACGACATTTGGGCCAACTACACGTACTTCCTGAAGGCCGTGCTGCCGGTAGCCGAAGAAGCGGGAGTGAAGCTGGCGCTGCATCCCGACGATCCGCCGGTGGCCAAGATGAACGGCGTGGCCAAGCTATTCACGCATTACGACGGGTACCGGCGCGCGGAGGAGATCGCCGGCAACAGCCGGAACTGGGGGCTGACGTTCTGCGTGGGCACGTGGTCGGAGGGTGGAGACCGCATGGGCAAGGACGTCTTCGAAATGATTCGCGATTTCGGCGGGCGCGGCAAAATCTTCGAAGTACACTTCCGCAACGTGACCGGACCTCTGCCGCACTTCGTCGAAACGTTCCCGGACGACGGCTATATGGACATGTACCAGGTGATGAAGGCGCTGCGGGAGGTTGGGTTCTCGGGCGCCGTGGAGCCGGACCACGTACCGGGCCTGGCCGGCGACCGGGGGCTGCCGCGGGCGGGAACCGCCTACTGCATCGCCTATATGCGCGCCTTGCTGCGGCGGGCCAATGAAGAAGTGGGATAGGAAAGGGGTGGCTTACGCGTTTTCGGATTTCGCGGTTCGGGTGCCACCGCTCCCGCGTGCCTTTGGGCGCGGCGCCACCCGACTCGGCTCCGCTTCGGAGCGGCCCGCGATCGCAGCCCTGCCGTTGGCAGGCTGAAGCCTGCCCCACAGGGAGCCGTTGGCAGGCTGAAGCCGGCCCCACCGTGAAGAGGTGGGGTAAGCAAGAGGAGGTTCAAAGAATAA
>JBKQPR010000286.1:0-33297 GCA_052144935.1 Bryobacteraceae bacterium | reverse complement strand
GGGACTCTCTCTGGTAAGACAGCTCGAACGAAAAGAAGAAATGAAAGCCTATCCATCGGACCTTGAGGGCTTCGTCCAGCAGACAGCCTCCATGAAAGATTGGCCGTATTAAAACGACCAACTGGACAGAATCGCCTGTTTGGCTGTCGGCGGTCCCCGGTGCAAGTCAGTTTCGGCAATCGCCGTTCATCGGCCGCAGTCCATTGACCAGGAAATGGCGACTCCAACGCGGGTAGGCTGGTAACTCAGCGTGGCATCGGGAATGTCTGCTAGCATGCCGGACATGCCGGACCGTACCCGGTAGGGAACGGTATGTCGGGAACAAACTCTGCGTTACAGCCGTCGAATCCTGCTAAGGAGGGTGGATTATGTCCGTGTTCAGGCAAGCGGTCGTATACTTGCTCGTGGCTTTGCCTACCGTCGCTCAGTCGCAGGCATTTGCAACGATCACCATAAAGCCTGCTCGCTCGGCCGACCCGCGCAACGCGCGCGTGCAAGTGCTGCCTAACGGTGACCTGATTGCGAGTGCGGTCCCTCTGATTACGCTTTTGAGTTACGCTTACGACGTGCCGGTCAACCCTTCGCCGCGTCTTTCCCCTCTTCCCGACTGGACCCTTCGTGAGAGGTACGATATCGAAGCGAAAGCGCCCGCCAACGCCATCCCTCCCAGTCTTCAGGACAGCGAAGTGCGAAGCCGAATTCAGCACATGATCCGCGGATTGCTCGCCGATCGTTTCAGGCTCGTGATGCGGGTCGAGAATAAAACGATGTCAGTTTATGCTCTTACCGTAGCCAGCGGAGGTCCGAAGCTCCAGAAGTCAGCCATTGCCGAGAAGGACTGCACCTTTGAGACCGACCCGGAAGCTTGCCATAACTTTGTTGGCGGCTTGGGCCATCCCCTGAATGCAAAAGCTATAGATATGGACGACCTTGTCCATTACATTGGGAACTGGACGGATTTGCCAGTCGTGAACCTCACGGCGCTCAGCGGGCTGTTCACCGTAAACACGGAAGGCTGGGCCCCCATGCGGCTGCCCCCTCCGCCACCGAACGCCACCCCGGCCGTGAACCCCTTCGCCGGCCTCCCCACAATCTTCACGGTCCTGGGCAAACTCGGTCTCGAACTGAAGCGGCAAGAGGACATCTTGCCGGTATACACCGTGGAGCGCATCGAGCGCCCGGCCGCCAACTGACGATCACGCTCCTTTACGCGCGGCTCAAGCAACCCCGCTTATTTTCGGCAACGTTTCCGAGTGGGAGCGTGCTGATGCAATAACTGGCCGAAACGTGGCAGTACCGCAGAAGTGGCCCGCGTGCTGCCAGGGGCTGCTGCTCAGCCCCGCGTCCACGATCTCGTCTTTGTCCCGATGGAAGGCCTCGTGGCCCTCCGTCAGGAAATGCGAGACTTTGACCCGCGGAAATCATCATCCCCATGTTGGCGAACCATTCGCCGATCTTCGGTTCGGTCATATGACACAGATGCGAGAACATCCGCACAACGTCTTCACGTTCGGCCCATACTCGCCGCTGTAGCCGTCCGGCATCGGCGCCAGAAAAGGCTTGCCCAGGGACGCCGAGTAGTACTTCTTCCTGAGAAACCCCACGTTGTCGGTGGCGATTCGCAACTCTTGCACCACCACGGCTTCGTAGCCCTTGTCTTCCGCATCCGGCGGAAGGGTCGCTCGATCCAGATCCAGCTTTACTTCTTTGTCGATCTGGATCTCGCTGAGTTTCGCCCGCTTGGTTCGTTGTTGGGTTCCTTCCGCTCTTTCTCCGACGAATGGGCCTGCTGTGAGGGTGAACTTCCGGGTTTGTCTCCTGGCTTTCCCACCCCACCCCGGTCCCATCCTAACCGCCCCGCAGATAGGCGATCTCCTGATGGGCTTTCTTCAGTTCTGCCCGCAGATCTTCCACTAAATTCAGCAACAGGCTGACGATGGCGCGCGCCCCCTCGTCCGCGATACCGGCCAGATCGATCTTCCGAACCTGGTCGAGCAGGGCATCGATCCTCGCCGATGGGGGTGAGTTCTGAGGACTCCGATTCCTTTGGTCGGACCGACGGCGAGATCTGCGGCTCCTGCGGTTACCCATCCATTGGATAGTAAAACCGGGAATAGCATATTGTTCAGCAAAAAATCATAAAGCCTTGTTAATGTTCCCCGAATCATTGATAAGATGCTCCAGCCGCGCGGCCGCGCGTCGGCCGCGATGCCTTTGGTGGCGTTCTCGCGGTGCCGGTGGGGCAGGCTGGTTGTCCTCGTGATAGACGGCGTAGGGTGTCGGGCGGCGGCGCCGGCTTCTCCGATCGCTGCCCGGCGCCACTGCCGGCCGCCAGGCCGAACCCCTCTTGTCGTTTCCGCCCGCCGCGCGGTGAGCGGCGGCCCGGCGACCGCGGGCCGAGAGCGGGGGCCACGCGGCGGCGCCAGCGGCGGCGGTGAGCCAGTTCAGCGGTGGTCTCGGGCGGCGCCGGCTTCTCGATCGCTGTCCCGCGCCCCTGCCCCGGCCGCCAGGCCGAGCCAATCTCGCCGCTTCAGCCCGGCCTCCCGCCCGCCGCGGGGGGGGCGGCGACCATGCGGCAGCGGGCCGAGAGCGTCTCGCGCGGCGGCAAGCTGATGGACGGCTCCGCGGTCCCCGCGGTGGCTGGCGGGCCGCGATCCCCGACGTGCGCCAGGCGGCGCGCATGACGATGCCGGCATGGGGGGCGCGTGGCGAATCGCTGCCCGGCGCCACTGCCGGCCGCCAGGCCGAAGCCGTCTTGCCGCTCCAGCCCGAGCAGAGCCGCGTTCAGGTGGTTAACGGATCGGCTACGTTGGTCACAATCGAGGGTGATTCAAAAAACTCCCTAGTTGATCCAGCAACGGGAAGAACATCGCTCTGCGCCAACCGGAGCTGGATGTCCGCAAAGGTTGTCATGATTGGAGAGGTCTTTGGAAACTGCGCACTGGCAAGAGCGCACAGAACGAGGATCGCCGATGGTCGCATAATGGCTACATAATACACCACACCTATGCCACGCCCCTGGCGAACCGGTCTTGCCGCGCCAGGGCTGCGAGCATGAAGTCGCCATCTTCGAGTTTCCCCGGACGGAGGTAGCGACCTTGCCGCTCGCTGGTCTCGGCCAGCGGCGCCGCCTTCTCCGATCGCTGCCCGGCGTCACTGCCGGCCGCCCGGCCGAACCAGTCGTGCCGTCTCATCGCGGCGGCCCGCCCGCTGCGCGGTGGGCGGGGCCATGCGACCGCGGACCGGGAGCGGCCAATTCGCGCGGCGGCGCCCGAGGCGACGCCTTTGGTGGCCCACTCCTGGTGCTGGCAGGCACTCTGGTTGTCCTCTGAGAAACGGCGTCGGGATCTCCGCCGGCGGCGCCGGCTTCTCCGATCACTGCCCGGCCCCCGGCCGCCAGGCCGAACCAGACTTGCCGCTTCAGCCGGCGTCCAGCCCGCTGCGCGATGGCAGCGGCCATACGAGCGAGGGCGAAAGCGCCCATCCGCGGGGGCGGCGGGCCCGTTTCGCACCGCGTCAGGCGTGATCCGGGCACAATCCGCTCTTTGATCTAGTACACTTAGTTGCATCATTTATGCCGTTCTCTGCCGGCACAAAACTCGGCCCTTACGAATTGCTTGGGCCCATTGGCGCGGGCGGCATGGGGGAAGTGTGGAAGGCACGCGACACGCGGCTCGACCGGACCGTCGCCATCAAGCGGCTGAAGGGCCGGCACACGACGCGTTTCGAGCAAGAGGCTCGCGCGATCGCCGCGCTGAACCATCCGAACATCTGCACGGTCCATGACGTCGGTCCGGATTACCTGGTCATGGAGTACGTCGAGGGCAAGCCGCTGCGGGGCCCACTGCGCGTGGAAGAGGCCGTGAAGCTCGCTCTCCAAATTGCCGGCGCACTCGAAGAAGCCCACGGGAGGGGGATTCTACACCGCGACCTCAAGCCCGGAAACATACTGGTGACAGGGAAGGGCGTGGCCAAGCTGCTCGATTTTGGGCTGGCCAAGCTGATGACGGATGATCCCGAAACCGATGTCACCAGGACGATAGAAGGCACAGTCCTGGGGACCCCGGCCTACATGTCGCCGGAGCAGGCGCGCGGTGAGCCCGTCGATAAGCGCGCCGACATCTGGGCGTTTGGTGTGGTGTTCTACGAACTGCTGACCGGCAAGATGCTGTTCGGCGACAGCAAGAACGTCTCCGACGTGATCGCCGCCGTGCTCACGCGCGAGCCCGATTTCAACGCGCTGCCCAAGGGGACTCCTGCGCGGGTGCGCCGTCTGCTGGAACTCTGCCTCCGCAAAGACCCGAAGCAGCGGTTCCGCGACATCGGCGACGCCCGTCTTATGCTGGATGAACCCGAGCCAGAAACACCCGCGGCTCCGGCAAAACGGCGCCGCTGGTTGTGGGCGGCGGGCTTCGCCACGCTTGCGGCCCTGGCGGCGTTCGCATGGTACCGCTGGCCGGCGGAGCGTCCCGCCGGGCCTTTCCGGCACATTCAGATCACGCGGCTGACCGACTCCGGGAAAGCCGCTGCTGCAGCGATCTCGCCCGACGGCAAGTACGTGGTCCATTCCGTCACCGACGAGGGGAAGAGGTTGCCCAACCCTCGGATGCTGTTCTTAGAAGACAGGCGATTGAGCTGTGGTCCGATGTGCTGGGTGAGCGCTTCTGGCTCGTGGCGGATGAAGAAGATGCCGCTCTACTCGACGAGCCGAGAGGAACCGTTTACACGGCGGCTGAAATGCGGCGGCTGGTTCGAATCGAAGATCCCGTCATCGTGCTTGAGATTCACGAATGGAAGCGAACGTTCAACGGGCGCGTGCGGGAATTCAAAAGCGCGAAACGTGAGGGGGTTCCGGCTGCGCTGCCGTTAATGTGGCGGCGGCCGGGAGTAGAAGGAGCGGGACTGCCAGAAGAGATACCGGCAGCGGGACAATTTGGCATGGTCACGCGCGTATGCGCTCTGCGCGGCATGATTTCGCTACTCTGAATTGGCCCCTTTCGATGCTCTGATTTGGCCCCACCTGTAGACCATAAACCATGTATCTTGTTTCGGGCTTGACGCCCGGAAGGAGACGCGGTTTTGGAAAACAGGAGAGCCAACCTGAGCCGATTGTCCACGTTGACGCCATTAGGAAACACGTCAGAGGGCGCGAAGAGCTGGTGCGTTCGGCCGACCTTCCATTGTGGAGGAACAACGGCCCGGAAACCCTGCGCTAGCTGGTTGTGGACGAGATGCACACCTTCGACGGTGCGCATGGCGCGGACCTGGCCTGCCTCATCCGGCGGGTGAAGGAGCGGGGGAAGGCTCCGCGGGGGCAACTGGTTTGCGTGGGGACATCCGCCACGCTGGGCGATGGCGGTCCGGATATGGCGCGGGAATTGGCCGACTACGCCACGCGCGTGTTCGGCGAACCCTTCGGCGAGGATGGTCTCATCGGCGAATCCGTACTGGCGCCCGACGAGTTCCTGAAGGGCTGCCTGATCAAGTACGTCCAGATGCCCGTGCACGAGCGCAAGGCAGAACTGGACCCGCTGCGGTATGAAACGCTGGAGGCCTACGTCCGCGGGCAACACCGGCTGTGGCTGGGACAGGAGATCGGGGAACGATTGGTGGATCTGCCTGGGTCTCTCGCTCAAAAGCCACGCCTTTCCGCAACCTGCTTACGATTCTGGAGGGCACGCCCAAGCAGACGGAGAAGCTGCTGGGCGAGATCGAAAAACAGATCCCCAGCTTCGGCCATCCGGACCGCGAATACCTGGCGCTACTGCTGGCCAGCTTCGTGAGCCTGGTGTCCGAGGCGCGAGTGCAGGGCCCGCATAAGCCGGAGCCGCTGGTGCAGGTGCGCTACCAGCTCTGGCTGCGCGAGTTGCGGCGCATGGTCAGCCTGGTAGGGCCGGAGCTGGCGCTGGCGTTTGCGGGAGACCTGAAGCCGGAGCAACTCCAGCACAGTCATCGAGGGATTCTTCTGATCGATGGTGATGGTACCGATCGAGTAGGATCCCTGGCTGTCGAAGATAGGAGTCCAGGAAGTGCCGTCGTTGCGGGTTTCCCAGACGCCGCCGGAAGCCTCGGCGATCAGGTAATGGGAGGAGTCGTCCGGGAATACGGCGAATTGCGAGACACGTCCCGAGACGAAAGTGGGCCCGATATTGCGGACGCGCAAGCTGGCGAACGTGCCGGTGTTAATGGGGTCCTGGGAGCCGCCCCGGCCGCCTTGCGGGGCTTCGTCCTGCGCCAGGACGGAGAGCGGAAGACACAAAAGGAGCGGAAATAGCCTCATGGGAGGTGAGTATATCGCATTCCAGGGGGTCTGCCTGGCCGGGAAACGCTTGACGCGGAGGCGCGGAGACGCGGAGGAAGACGCAGAGAAGCAAACAAAGAACTGTATTGTATCCTTCGCGTCTTCCTCCGCGTCTCCGCGTCAAGAGGCGGCCGACGGTTCAGCGTTCCAGCGCAATTACGCCCCAAGGGCTGGCACCCGCTTTGATTCTCTTAACGACGGTGTTCGCGGCGACGTCCACGACGGAAATGTCGTTCGAAGGGCCGTTGGCCGAGTACAAAGTCTTGCCATCGGGCGAAAGGGCGATACCCCAAGGACGCGGGCCCACCTCGACAGATCCGGCGACCTTGTTGGTTGCGGTATCGATGGTGAACACTTGATGGCCGCGGCCGGTGCTTACATACAGCTTGGTCGAGTCCGGTGAGAGCAGCACTGCCATCGGCTTGACTACACCGGGCTTGCCGATTGGTATCGTCTCAATCATTTTGTATTTCAGGCAATCTACCACCACCACGCTGCCGTCGTTCTCGGCGTTGACATAAGCTCTTGAGCCATCGGGCAGGAACGCCACCGAGCGGGGTCTGTGGCCAACCTTGAAAGTCTTGACGATCTTACCGGAGTCCGGATCGAATACGGAAATCGTCCCGGTCTCTTCTGAAGTGACATAGACCAGCTTACCGTCCGGGGTCACTTTGACGCCCTCGGGTTGCTCTCCCACTTTCGCAGACTTGACCACTGTTCCGGACGCAATATCGACTGCGCTGACGGCTGCGTCGTCTTCGTTGGAGATGAACAGCGTAGTTCCATCCTTGCTGACGTCGAAGTTCTCCGGATCGGACCCGCCCTTGATTACCCGAACAACCTTATTCTGCGCCACGTCGAACACACCGATTCCATCCGCAGTCTTGTCGGGCGGTGGAAGGGTGCTCTCGTCGACCCCCGGACCCGCGATGGGCGACCCGCTGAGAGCCACGTAAATGGTCTTTCGATCGGGACTCGCATGTATTCCGCGCGGGCGCTTGCCCAGCGGAACTGTGGCGATCACGTTGTAGGTTGCGGAATCGATCACGGTCATATCTCCCGACGCTTCATTGGTGACGTAGATCCGGAACGCCGACGAATCCTCGGGAGCCTTTTTCCCGGCTTCTTGGACGGGCGCCGGGCCTGAACAGCCCGTCCAGCCCGTACAGAAAGCCACCATACATGCGGTAAGAAGCGGATATCTCAGACTGGTCACGGACTATTCTCCTTTGAATGCAAAACTGGTCTCGATTTTGCCGGCTGGGGGCACGGTTACTTTCTGTTCCTGGGTCCCCATGGTTTCCTGCCACGCTTCGATCAAATATTCCCCAGGGGGCACGTTTCGTATCTCGAAAGTCCCGTCAGCGCCAGTTACCGCGAAGTAAGGATGGTCGATGGCGCCGATATATGCGTGCATCCAACTGTGTATGTTACATTTGACCCGGATCATTACTTCCGGCCTGGGGAACTTTCGCGCCAGCGGGGCCTCTCCCGGCCCCTGGCTGTGGTTCCATTCGCGATTGAACTGCGGCAGCGGGTGGATGTTGTGCGTCACCGGGTCGGAGTTCGTTACCTGCAGCGTTTGGCCGGTCTGTATGCCCAAGACCCGAGGCTGAAACCAGCAGCCGCGCTGGTCGAGTATGACCGGCGCCGTCGGCACTTCGAATTGTTTTCCTTCCAGGCCGCCCTTGATGTAGACGAACACGTTGGCGAGAGTGCCACTGGGATTCACGACAACCGATTCGTCATAAGCCCTCCCGTGATGCGCCTCGACGCAGGCCGGATCGTTACTCATATCGATGGTTTTGCGAGCGGGCCTCTTCCCCGTGAATCGGACGGTCCCGCGCACGGTCGCCGCGGTAGCAGGGTCCACATGAAAATATTCCACCGGCTTGGCCGGCTCGGCCACCTTTTCCGGGGGCTTCGTCTGCCCGCATCCGGCCGCGAACAGCGTCGCCGCCATGAGCGCCGCGGATTCATAAGTAGAAAGATTCATGCGAGCCACTCGATCAGTGTAATGGAAAAAATCGGCCCGGTCTTTGCCACCCGGTTTCGGACCGGTCTCCATGCGGACGCTTTGGGTGGCTGCACGCGGATACCCGCCCTGGTTACTCCCCCGGCCACTCCAGGCGTTCGGGGACCCGATCCGCACCGCGGGCCAGCGCCCAGTATTCCACCTCGCACCGGCCGTTGGCCGGCAGCCAGCGGTAGACGGGAACGCCGAAAAGCCGGCCCCGTTCGATCATCTGGCGGCGTGTCTCGGGCATTGGAGAAACGCCGAATTCCATACCGCGAGCAATCGCCCGCCCGTTCCACGGGGGAAAACCGCGGCTCAGGTTCTCTTCCCAGATTCCCAACCACGGGAAATCGGCTCGCTTCCAGACATAGCCGAACGTCAGATGAAATCGCGGCGTGAATGCGAGGAAGAATGCGTCCGAAAGTTGGGGATCCATCAGGTGAGCGGTGAATGCGCTGGAAGATTGGGCACCGCTGAAGATCCTCAGATCGGCCGATCCACCGTCCGCCCGCGGCGCCATGGGCCAATCGAAGTCGACGCCGGGTCGCAAATAGTCATGCGCCCCGAACGTGGTTTCGAAAGCCTTAGACCGGGTTGCCGGGGTGCGGAACAGGGTGACCCCTTTTTCGAGAAACGGCGGCCCCAGCGTAACGTGCTGGGTCCAGGCGATGACGCGATCGAACGCGCAGAGGTTCCGGACCGTTTCGCGGATCCTCACGTATTCGCCGCGCAGTTGGATGGTCCGTTCGATGGTGAGGCCCGCCAAAGGCAGGGTGGCGCGCATTTCGAAACCGGCATCCCGCTCGCCGATGTCGTAAGACGCCACCGAACTTTCCCCGTGCACCGTGAGACCCGCGGCGGATTCCTCCGGCGACGGGCCGCCGAAAATGTCGAGGCAAAGATTGTGGCCCATGATCCCGGCGAGCAGCCTGGCTTCATCGCCGGAACCGTACACCTCATACGAGGCGGCGTGGAATGCAGCCGGTTCGATGGAAGGCCACGGGGGTATCCACAGCGGACTCACCCCGATCTTTTTGTGAAAGACTTCGGCGATGTGCCCGCCTCCCTCGAGGACGGTGACCCGCAGGTCGTCATTTTCGATGGTGTGTGCGCGGCGGCCGTGAAATGTGGTTGCGGGCATTGCTTAAGGAAGGATTCGAATCCAGAGATTGCGGAAGCTCACCTTGCCGGTACCTTCGATCTGCAACCCAACCAGGCCGTCCTTGCGAAACTTGGTGGGGTCGTCGTCGATCAGAATCGCCATCACGTGGCCGTTCATGGAGTGGATCAGCTCGTTACCCCGCGCAATGATGTGGAGCTGATTCCAGCCATTGATCTTGACGTAGCCGCCGAGTTCGTCGCGGTCTCCCAGCAGGGAGAGCAGCCGGGGCTTCTTGCCTTCCTCGGTCCGCACCATCTGGCCGCGCCAGGCCACTATGCCGCGGTTGGTGCCGCCTTCGTAATACTGGCCGGTGTATTGGTTGGTGCCATCGAAGTCGGACTGGGGACCGCCCAGGTTCCACTTGGCATTGCCCTCGCGATCCGGCGTGCCGCGAGGTTGACCGCTTGGGCACGGTCCCGCCGGACCGCGTCCACCTCTTCCGCCTGGGGGCCCGCCACGTCCCGGGCCGCCACGTCCCGGGCCGCCACCTCCCGGTCCCGGCTGGGGCGGCGGCTGAACGAAGCTGCGGTATTGAATGCCGCTGTTGATTTGAGGGCCTTCGCCGCGGATCTCGGCCTTTATCTCGAAATTGGCCGGTTGACCGCCTTGCCAAACCAGGTAGACGGTGCCGGTTGGTTTCTCGCATGTGGATTCGGCGACGATCGCGCCGTCCTCCACGTGCCAGATGCGGGTGTCGCCCTCCCAGCCGTTGAGGGTTTGGCCGTCGAACATGGACGTCCATCCGGTGTGGTCGGCGAAGTCGATCGGGTCGGGCTGGGTGAAGCCGCCTCCCCGGCCGGCACCTCGCCCTCCAGCACCGGCTGGCTGTGCGGCCGGCGGCGTGGCGGCCTGCGGTGGGCCGCTCTGCCCCTGCTGTGCCGAGACGCCGGCGGGCAGGCTCAACGCCAGACCGATCAAACCGGCTGCGCATACGGAACGGGGAAGTGTCATGAGCGATTCTCCTAGTGCCTGACGGGATCAGAAAGCCAGGCGGTCCTTCTTGGCTTCAATCTTGGCGAAGTTGATTCCGGGAATCTTTTTCAAATCATCGAGTGACTTGAAGGGACCGTTCTTATCGCGGTATGCAATAATCGCCCGGGCCTCCGACCGCAGCAAGCTCAAGCCAGACTCCAGGTCGATGGCCTTGGCCTCGTTGATCTTGATGCGCGGGATGTCTTCGCCGGGATAGTTCTTGGCGAGGTAGTCGACCACCAGTTGGAACTCTTTGTCGGTCCCCTTGGCGCCCAGCGTGACCATTTTGTCCATGGTGGCCTGCCAGCCGGCTCGATCCTGGCGCAGCGATATGGACCGCGCCAGTTCGTGGCACTGCGAGCAAATGGCCTGCGTTTCGGCCTGGCCCGGACCTTCGGGCAGTTGGGCCCAGGCGGTGGCCGCGAGCCATGACGCGGCGAAGAGCGCAATGGATAAATGATTCCGTTTCATCTCAGTGCTCGATCGGAAAACCAAACGCATACAGCGTGCCATCCGCCGTCCCTGCAAATACCTGGGTGCCACCGGCGGAAAGGCCGCCGTCGGCGATGAAGGAGGACATTATTTTTCCACTGTTCCACAGTTCTTTGCCGGTGACGGAATCGAGAGCGTACAGCACAGCCGGGGACGATGGGCTTCCTTTGGATGCGCTGAACACCACTCCGTTGACGATGATCGGCGTGACCGGTGAAGCAATGTCCGGCGAGGCCCAGGCGGCTTCCAGCGCAGGCCCGCCATTCCTGTCCACCAGCTTCCAGGCGCGGACGGCACTGGCCGTGGCCCCCAGCAGCCATCGTGTGCCGGCGGCGTCCTGCCAACTCGAAAGCGCCTCCACCGCCGTCTCCATCGGTGCGGTGAACAGGGCCGTCTGATGATCCGCGCCGCCCAGGGACTGTGTGTCGAGCAGGATAATTTTGCGATTCTTCGACGTAACCGCCATCAGAATTTTATCTTTGTATTGGAAGACCACAGGAGAGGACGAGAGATCCTGCCCGCTCGATGTGTACCAATCTCTCTGCTTCAGCGTCTTGGCTTCGAGCGCCGCCACGCCAGGAGAAGTCCCGGCGCTCGAAACATACAGCGTTCCATCCGGGCCCACCGCGGGTCCCGCGGCGCCAACGACAGTGACGCCGTTCGGATTCCAACTGGTCACCTCTTTAGTGGCCAGGTCGAGCGCGGAAACTCCGCCGGCGCCGCCACAGCCCGCCGTGGACGCGGCGTATGCCACGTTGCCAATCAGGATCAGACCGCGCGCGCCGGCGCCGGGCGGAAGGAATTTGACGGCGTCCTCCGACGTTTCGCCATTGGCCAGAAAGACGCTACGCAACATACCGTCGCTGGTCAGCACATAGATAGAGTTGGCGGCGCGGCGATTGGCATTGCCGCGTCCCGCATCGCCACGACCACCGGGGACCGGCATGGGGCCGCCAGCGCGGGCCGCGGCACTCTGCGCCAGGCCAGCCGCTCCTTCACTCGGCTCCCCGACTGCGCCGTGAGCGGGCCCGCCGCGTCCGCCGCCACCTCGCCCCGGGCCGGGGGCGGCGGGGAAGCCGGCCGCACTCGGCCGCGCGACAGCGGGAACGCTCGACACTGCGCAGCCCGGCGTCAAGGCCACCGTCTGCACAAAGTGGTTGTGCCACTCCAGGCGCGACAGATCCGTATCGACGGTATACACGTTATCCCCAGTGCCGCCGACAAACGCAAACGACCGGAAGCCGCGGTAGCCGATGTAGCTATTCAGGAGCATCGGCGCCGCCAAAACGCCATCTTTCGAATCCTTCGCCAGCCCGATCTTCCAGGTCAGGGCGAAGCCGGGCTTGGAGAGGCTCTGTATAGAGATTTTCGCATCGCTCCGCACCCAGGACGAGCGCTGCGCATCGAAACCAGCCGTGCTCCAGTCGCTGCCACCCCTTCCGAACTGCGCGTGCGCGACCGTAGACAGCACGGCGCATCCAATTGGGATCAGTAGAGCAGCCGAAATTTGCCGCATAAAATGCACTCCCCTCTCACTCGCTGCCAGGAAATAACGCCAGCAACCTCGCAGAATAGCTTTGCCTTCAACTGAGTGGCCGCCGACTGTGAGGCCATTCTTGCGCCGAGCCTTGGCATTGCTATTCCCGGCCAGCTTCTCACTCGAACCTGCATCATTTGTTCCCCAGCGCCTGCCCGATGGCCTGCTCCGCGAGCGGAGCCATGGCGTCGTAGCCGGCGTCGTTGGGAACCAGACCGTCCCCGGTCAGCTCCTTCTTGAAATCGCGGCCCTCGGCTAGTGCCGCGTAGTAGTTGAGATACACCGAACCGCTATCCGCCGCATACTGCTTGATCCACCCATTCAGACCGATAATCTTCCCCTGGGGCCTGATCCCGGTCTGCTTCTTGTAGAAATCGCAAACCGGAGTGACGGAGGCGAGCACCACGCGAATGCCATGCGCCTTGGCGAGATCCATCATGGACATGAAATTCTCGGCAATGGTTCCTTCGGTGGCGGGCCCGGTGGCCCCCGCCAGGTCATTGGAACCCGCCGAAATCACCACCACCTTGGGCCGCAACGAAATCACGTCCTGTCGAAAGCGTACCAGCATCTGCGGCGAAGTCTGGCCGGCAATGCCGCGGTTGAAATACGGCTTACCCGAAAAAAACTGCGTCCGGCCCTGGCCCCATCGTTCCGTGATCTGGTCGCCCAGAAACACTACCCGGTTTTCGCCGGGCTTGGGAGCGGGGATCTCGGTGTCTTCGCTGCCGTAGCGGGTCAGTCCCGCCCAGTCCACCAGAAGGCGCCGCTGCGCCTCCAGCCTTCGTTCTAACTGCCGGATGTCTGGCTGCTCGCCGGTCTGTGCCGCCAGCAAACCGGCCAGCGCGAAAACAGGCAGCATTCTCGCCAACGCCTTCACTTCTTGATCCCGAAACAGTACAGGGTGCTGTCGAAGGTGGCGATGTAGACCCGCCCGTTGGCGAGCGAAAGACCGCTCCAGTGGTTGAAGGAGGTAATCTGATCGCCGCTCGACCACAGTTCCTTGCCGGTCAACGCATCGAGCGCGTATAAGACCGCATGGGTCGAACCTGGAATACGCTTCGCGGCCGTGTCTTCCAAGCCGGTGTCCGGGTAGGCCTGGTCGGTATCTTCGCCGTTCCCATACGCGAAGATCACCCCGTTGGCGATCACCGGCGGTTCGGCACGGTTCATATCGCGGGACATCCAGGCCGGCGTCAATTGCCACTTGCCATTCTTCTCTTCCACCTTGAACGCAATGATGGCGCCATATTTCACTTCACCGTATTCGACCGGCGCCTTGAAGCCCGAGTGCTTCGGACCCCAGATCGGCGTCAGCACCCAGCGGGTTCCTTTCGCGTCTTCCCAACTCGCCAGCGATCCCCAAATGCCGGCCGAGGCGAAATTGACTTCCTCGTTGCACAGAAGGGGCGACCGGTAGAGCGGCGTCCGATGGTCGTCGCCACCGATCGATTCGGTGTCCATCAGGTAGAGGCGGCATTCCTTGCCGGCGTCCACCATCAATTCCTTGCCCTTGTAGTTGAAGATCACCGGCGTGACCTGCATGTCCAGGTCGCGCTTCACCAGCCACTCTGCATTGGTAGGCCCATAATAGTCCACCAGTTCCAATGCTTTGGTCTTGGGGTTTTGCTGGACGCCGATGATGCCGTCGCCATAGGTTCCGTTTTCGGGGTCCCAACGGCCGTCACCCGTGCCGGTGTACATGGTTCCGTTGGCGCTGATGGCCGGTCCGGTGCGTCCCCACATGCCGCCGCCCGCCGGACCCCACGACCCGACCTTGTTGGTGGTGAGGTCGTACGAATAGACGTCGTTCGGGTTTCCGCCGCAGCCTTGCGCGGTGTGGGTGTAGATCACGTTGTTCCAGAGATTGAGGGCGTACGGCTTTCCGTTGGGCGGCATGAATTTGGCGGGCGCCGCAACGTCCTCGCCATCGGCCGCATTCAACTGATGCAGCATGCCGTCCCACGACGCCACATAGACGGTGTACTTGCCCGCGGTGGCGGCCGGGGCAACTACCGGGGTCGCCGTAATCCCTCCAGGGCAAAGGACTCCGCCGCCCCGTCCGCCGTTGGCCGGCGGAGTGTAGGTACTGGTGAAGTGCTTTTTCCAAATGAGCTGGCCGGATTCGACATCGATGGCGTAGATATTGTCCGAGACGCCGGCTTCGATGGCCACCTGTCGGGGTCCGGCCGGGGTATTCAAGCGTTCGATAATGAGCGGCGGAAACAGCGAATGCATCTGGCGCGGCTCATTATCGAGTTTGAGCTTCCAAAGCAGCCTGGTGTTCTTCACGCTGGCCGGCGAGAAGATTTTCTCATCCTTCTGATAGGCGGTCCGCTGCGGGTTGCCGCCATCCGTAAGCCAATCCGACCCCCGGGCCAGGACACAGCCAAGAGAAACTGCCACGAGGCAAAATCTTGTTTTCATCCCACGCGTCATAGTTTTCCACGCCGCTCAGCGGCCCCTTCCGGTTAGTTTACTCCGTTCCCGGCCGTGCTGCGGGATCACAGCCTCTGGGTAAGCACGGCGTCATACCATTTGCGCAGCAAACCGTGTGACGCCGTTGTCTGGAAAGTGAATCGCACCGAGACAACGCTGTGGCGCGCCGGTAGGGCCGCCGGTCATGGAAAAAGACGTTAGAATGTGAGGAGCCTTGACATCCCATCGAGGTAGAGGAAGGAGTTGGCAGAGAGCATATGACCCCTCAGGCAGAAAGAACCGCTGGTGTTTTTTTGGATTCCGTTCCCGCGTCGACATCCCGGGCAGGCGTTGCTCGAGAAGCGCTGGCGGCAGGCGAAGGCGTGGTACGCCTGGCGCCCTGCTGGGTGCCCAGATCCTTTCTGATGCCCGGAGGGCGGCTCAAGCTCGACCCGCGCGACCTGTACATTCTCGGCGGACACCGCGGAGGCATCGACGAGCGATGGTTCTCCTCCACCACCAAGGCTGCCAACGGACCGCTTACCGCGCCCGATGAGGGCCTGAGTTACATCGAGTTCCGTGGCAAGAAGGTTCTGCTCAAGGAAGCCATCGAGACCGCCGGGGACCTGTTCCTGGGCAAGGACGTGATGGAGAAGGAAGGCGGCTGGAATCTTCTTTGTAAGTTTTTTGACAATCTGGGACCGATTCCGCATCACCTTCACCAGACCGGCGAGTTCGCCGCCAGGGTGGGACAAAAGGGCAAGCCGGAAGCGTATTACTTTCCACCGCAATACAACTTCAAGGACAATAACTTCCCCTACACGTTTATGGGACTGGAGCCCGGCACGACGCGCGACCATGTGCGCCGGTGCCTGGAGCGTTGGAACGAGGGCGACAACGGGATCCTCTACCACTCGCGCGCCTACAAGCTGAAACCGGGCACCGGTTGGCAGATCAATCCCGGCATTCTGCATGCGCCCGGCTCGCTGGTGACCTATGAGCCCCAGGTCAACTCCGACGTGTTCGCCATGTTCCAATCGCTGGTGGAAGGACGCACGGTACCGTGGGACCTGTTGGTGAAGGACGTTCCGCCCGAGCATCACCACGACTTGGACTACCTGCTCGACATGCTCGATTGGGAAGCCAATACGGATCCGGAGTTCGCCAGGCACCGGTTTTTCGAACCGCAGCCGGCCGCCCCGGCCGAAGAGATGAAGGAGGCGGGCTACATCGAGAACTGGGTCGTCTTTTCAACCCCGCATTACTCGGCCAAGGAACTTACCGTGTTCCCGGGCCGTAGCGTAGTTGTCAAAGACGCGGCTGCCTACGGCACGATCCTGGTGCAGGGTTACGGGACGTTGGGCAAACATGAAGTGGAAACGCCAACCTTGATCCGCTACGGACAGATGACCAAGGACGAAGTATTCGTTTCGGCGGACGCGGCCCGGAATGGGATCGCCATTACCAACCGGAGCGATGCGGAGAACCTGGTGTTTCTGAAGCACTTCGGACCGGGCAATCCACAGGCGCCCGCCTCCCGGCGCGTCACCGACACCAAGGAGTGCGTATGAGTACCACCGCAACGAATCCGTTTCCGGCGCTGCATAACGCCATGTGGCCGGGGCTGGTCGGCAAGGGTCCGGACTCGGAGCCCCCCATCGGCCTGGATACCATGTTGAATCTTACGGCCGCCGCCGAAGTGGACGGCATCCGGTTCGATGGTGTGGACTTGTTTCTTTCCCTGCCGCACACGGACATCGATTCCTCGGACGACGATCTCGCCCGCTTGGCCGAAAAGATTGCCGCCCACGGGCTGCGGGTGGGTTCGCTGGTGGCGCCCGTCTGGCCCGCCACGGGCGGTGGATCCGCCATGGGGGATGACACCGAATGCGGCCGCTTTCTAACTCAGGTCCGCAAGGCGTGCCGCATCGGCCAAAAACTGCGCGACCTCAAGATTCGCCGGTACGGCATTATCCGCATCGATTCAGCCGCCAGCGTCGAAGAGTGGGCCAAGGATCCGGAGACCAACACCAAACGGATCGCCACCACTTTCCGCGAAGCTTGTTCCATTGCGGAAGCCTTTGGCGAGCGCCTGGCCGCCGAAGGGGAAATCTGCTGGGCGGGCATGCACAGTTGGCGGCGCAACGTGCAATTGCTGGAAATGGTGGGCCGGCCCCAGACGCTCGGCTTTCAGGCCGACATGGCGCACACCATGTTGTTCACTATGGGATACAACGAGCCGGAAGACCGCTTGCTCCCCGATGGCTTCGATTGGGCCGATTCGGACCAGCTTGCCGAATCTTATCGCCGGATGGCCAGCGCGCTGAGGCCCTGGACGATCGATTTCCACGTGGCGCAGAACGATGGCACGGTCAAAGGCTCCGGCTCTCACGACCGAACCGGCCGGCACTGCCAGCCGACCGATCCCCACGGAAAGCTCGACATTGTTCGGGACGCCGGCGCGTGGATGCGCGGCGACGACGGACAGCCCACGCGTGCTTTCCAGCATATTTGCTGGGACGGCTGCATGTTTCCGAACTCCGTGATGCTGGACCCGAAAACCTGGCAGGATATCCTGCGCGTGATGATCGCGGTACGCGACGCGCACGGATGGGCGAATCTAACCACCGCGGTTGGCTAGACATGAAGCAACTCAACATCGGTATGGTCGGCTATGGGTTCATGGGACGGACCCATTCCAACGCCTTCGCGCAGGTGAGCCACTTTTTCGACGTTCCTTACCAACCGGTCCTGAAGACCGTCTGCGCCCGGAATGCCGCGCGGGCGCAGGCCTTCGCCGCGAAGTGGGGGTATGAGTCGGTGGAAACCGATTGGCGAAAACTGGTTGACTCTCCCTCGATCGATCTGATTGACATCGCCAGCCCCAACGACACGCACGCGGAGATCGCCATCGCCGCGGCGCAGGCAGGCAAGATGGTGATGTGCGAAAAGCCGCTGGGACGCAACGGTGCTGAAGGGGAGGCCATGACCAAGGCCGTTGAAGCGGCCGGCGTACCCAACATGGTCTGGTACAACTACCGGCGTGTGCCGGCCGTGATGATGGCTCGCCAGTTGATCGACGAGGGCCGCCTGGGGAAGATTTTTCACTACCGCGCCAAGTTTCTGCAGGATTGGACCATGTCGAGCGACCTGCCGCAGGGAGGCGAGGGGCTGTGGCGATTGGACGTGAGCGTTGCCGGCAGCGGCGTGACCGGCGACCTGCTGGCACACTGCATCGACACGGCCCTGTGGCTGAACGGTGGCATCGACGAAGTCTCCGCCATGACCGAGACTTTCATCAAAGAGCGGAAACACAATCTCACCGGCAAGGTCGAGCCGGTCGGCATCGACGATGCCAGCGCGTTTCTGGCCCGTTTCCACAACGGTTCGCTGGCCACCTTTGAGGCCACCCGTTACGCGCGCGGCCACAAGGCGCTCTACACGCTCGAAATCAATGGCGAGCATGCTTCCATCGGTTGGGACCTGCACGACCTGCACCGGCTGCAGTATTTCGATCACCGGGATGAAGGCTGCCTGCGCGGATGGCGCAGCATTCACATCACCGATGCCAGCCATCCCTACATGAAGCACTGGTGGGTCCCGGGCTTGCAGATCGGGTACGAACATACCTTCATTCACCAGGCTGCCGACTTCCTGACCGCGGCTGCCGGACTAGAGAGCGCGTCGCCGAATTTCCGCGACGCATTGCAGACCGATTACGTGACCGATGCGGTGCTGCAATCGGCCGCCAATCGAAGATGGGTTCAAGTGCGCTCCGCCGATTCGGCGCGCGCAAGTGGAGGATCTGATGCCGTTGCCAACGTTTGATCGAATAACTTCATGGCCGCCGTGGCGCAGGCTCTCAGCCGGGGTGCCCTCTGGGCCCGTCGGCACTCGTGCCGACGTTCCTTGCCCCAGGCCGCAAGAGCGTCGAGTCGAGTCTCGACGCTGCACGCTGAGAGCCTGCGCCACTGTGGCCTGTGCGGCCACGGTCTTCTCAATCGGCCTGATCGGACTCTTCGCCCAGGATGCGGGACGCGGCGCGGCGCCGAAAGGCGCACCGCCAAGCGCCGGACGCGGGCGCGGAGGCATGCCGGGCCAGCAGCCCATCGAAGAGGTGGGGTTCCAGCGCATCTTCGACGGATCGTCCCTGAAGGGCTGGGATTGCGATCCGGATTTCTGGCGCGTGGAAGACGGCGCTATGGTGGCTGAAACGCGGCCCGGCCATATGCCCAAGCAGAATATTTTCTGCATCTGGCGCGATGGCAAGCCAGCCGACTTCGACCTGAAACTGCAATATCGCCTCACCGGCGCCGGCGGCAACAGCGGCGTACAATACCGCAGTATCGAACGGCCGGACGTTGCCAAATGGGTGATGCAGGGCTATCAGGCCGACATCGATGCGGATGAGCGCTACACCGGTCAGGTTTATGAAGAGCGCGCCCGGGGATTTCTTGCCAATCGCGGTAACTTCACCTATGTGGGTGACGGCCAGAAATCGGCATTAGTCGGATCCGTCGGTGACGGCGCCGAGTTGAAGAATTTCATCAAGAGCGGCGATTGGAACGACATGGAGGTCATAGCGCGCGGCAACACGCTGATCCAATTGATCAACGGTCACGTGATGAGCGTTTTGATCGATGACGACAAGGCCAATCGCAAGTTAGATGGGCTGATCGGCATCCAGTTACATGTCACCCAGGCGGGAGAGAAGGTCGAGGCGCGGAACATCCGGATCAAGAATTTCTAGGTCGGGCATGTGGGGCAGGCGCTTCCGCCTGCCAACCCTGCCAACCGCTTTCTTACAGCTTCTGTGGGAGTCGTCTGACCATGCCTTATGCCGAGCATCAAGAAAGTCGCGGAAGTAGCCGGCGTGTCGGTGGGGACCGTCTCCCATGTCGTCACGGGATCGGTTCCGGTCAGTGACGAGCTTCGCCTGAAGGTGCAAGCCGCGATCCGCGAGCTGAATTATCATCCGAACCACGTCGCCCGCAGCCTGAAGACCAGCAAGACGCGCACCCTGGGAATCATCGTTCCCGACATGACCATTTCGTTCTTCCCGCAAGTCATTCGCGGCGCGGAAACGGCGGCGCGGAAACGGGGCTACTGGTTGATTGCCGTGAACTCCGACGACGATGGTGCCAGGCAACACGAACTTTTCTCGCTGCTGCGCTCGCAGCGGGTGGAGGGGATGCTGTTGGTGGTTGCCGCCTCGCCCACGCCCATCAGCCAGATCTCGCGCATTTTGGACGCCGGTATTCCGGTGGTGTGCCTGGACCGGATTCCGGACCGCGTGCCCGTGGATACCGTGTCCGTAGAGGATACGGAGGCCGCGGAAATGGACGTGAATCACCTCATCTCCATGGGGCTGCGGCGGATCGCCGTCGTGACGGGCCCGCTCGCCCTCAAGAACGAGCGGCGCAGAGTGCAGGGCTACCTGCGGGCTCTGGAGCGCGCCGGCATTCCCGTGGAAGAGCAACTCATCTCGCAAGGCAACCTTCGTCCGGCCGATGTGACGGCGCTGTGCCGCGAAAAGCTGGCGGTCGAGTCGTCACGGCCCGAGGAGAGAGCTTGAGCGCGTTTTCGAATATTCTCGCGTTCGAACCGCAACGAAGCTGACTGATCGGGAGGTGGCGGAATACCTTGGCTACATTAGAGCAGGGGATGTATCGGAGATGGTTTTCGGAGGCGACGTAGCCATCCTCGACCTCCTCGGCGGTCGAAGGTGATGGCGGCTGATTGGGGGCCAGCCCTGAAACGCCATTACTCCCGATAAGTCCCCAGTCACGTCATTTGACGCAAAACGCCCTTGCGTAGAAGTGCCGCAGTCCTGTCGGGCTCATTTCTAACGCTTTATTTCTAACGCTTTATGGCACCTCCAGAGGGCGCCCCCGGAGGGCACCCCCAGCAGGCGCTTGTCGGCTAAAGCACTCGCGCATGGCCCGAAATGGCCGCCAGCGAGAACCCCCTGGCAGCGGGCGCGCCCGGCACTCCCCCGGGCAAGCGGTGCTCTACAGCGCGAAGGACACCAGGAACATGATCAGCGAAGCGGCGGGAATCACCAGGAGCGCCTTCTTCAATCCTTTGGGGTCGTCCCCGGCGATGCCGCCGATGATGGGCGAGCTGACCACCAGTCCGAGCCAGCCGAATGTCACCGCGATGCCGATGGCAGTGGCTCCCGATCCGCTCTTGAAATCGTTGCCCACCACGCCGAGCACTGTGGGGAAGACCGGGGCCATGGCCAGGCCGGCGAGGAACACCAGCGCCTGGGCCACTCCTGGGCTGGAACTGCGCAGCATCAGGAAACTGGTGATGGCCATCAGAGCGGCCGCTCCGCTCAACACGGTTTTGGGGTTCACCTGTTCCAGAATCTGGGAGGCGCCAATGCGTCCGATCAGCAGGCCCAGTGCAAAGCCCAGAGAAAGGATCGTCAGGGCCTTGGATTCGGGAACGCCCTGCGCAATCAGGTGGCGGACCAGCCAGTTCCACACGCCCACCTCGCACGTCACGTAGAGGAACAGCATCGCCGAGAGGGCCAGCAGGTGGGGATTCGTGAGCAAGCCGCCCACGGCCGAGAATTGAAACGAGACTTGCCCGGTGGCGGGTTTGAAGGGCGCCACGGCGCTGGCCAGCAGACCGAGAATCGCCAGCGTGGCGGCAAACAGGGTGAGCGACCGCGGCTTCTGCTGGAACAGTTTGGCGCTGACCAGAGGCGTCACCAGGCCGCCGAGTCCGAAGAAGAGATTGAGCAAGTTGCTGAGCGCCGCCGGGTTATCCGGCCGGATATCGGGGTTCAGGCTGTTGGCCGCGGTCACCACAATGCCGCCGCCGATGCCCAGCAGCGTCATCGCCACCACCACCGGCTGATACCCTCCTGCCCCGCGCAGCAGGAACAGCGCCGCCGCCACCAGCGCCAACCCGAGGAGCATTCCGACCTGCTTGCCTTCCATGTCCATCAGCGGGCCGACACAGAACGATCCGATTATCAATCCGACAGCCTGAAATAATGCGATGTTGCCGTTCTGCTTGGGAGTCAGCGAAAACCGTTGGGAGATGTCGGGCAGTATGGTGCCCAACATGGCGGCGATTATTCCATAGACGAAGATCGCCAGGATTGCGGCAGTGATCAGCATAGCCATTGATACTATCAGGCTTGGGCCGCTTGTGGAATGCCAATTGGTCGATTGCCCGCTCACATGGCTGCCAGTTCGGCAGCCGGATCCTTCAGGCCAATCGCCGGGTCCGCCCGTGCCTTCCAGCGCCCCAGGGAGCGGCCTGCGCGCCTACAGCAGCACCGTGTCGATGCGGGTGTCCTCTTCCGGCGGGGCGGGGACTTGCGGGGCGCCTCCGACTACCGCGGCGGCGGCCTGCGCGGTCCCATCTTTCAGGAAGTGGAGGAGCGCCTGCTGGGAGCCGTCGAAGAAGCCGTCCAGCAACTCTTGTATGGCCACGCGGCGCATGGAGTCGCGCGAGGTGACCGGCGAATAGACAAAGGCGCGGCCCTGTTTTCGGCGCGTCAGCTTGCCCTTGCGCACCAGGCGGTCCAGCACCGTCATGATGGTGGTGTAGGCTAGCGGCCGGGTTTGCGCCACCACCTGCTGCACCTCCTTGACATTGCCTTCCTCAAGCGACCACAAGGCCTTCAGGCACTCCAACTCCAGCGGTGGGGGGACATCGCGCGCGGGTTTCGGCATCAGCTTTCCTGTTTGGAGCCGGCGGGCAGAAGCGCCTGTTTCAACTTATCGGCGAACGGCGAATCGGGCTTGGCGGCAAATAAAGGATGCTCGGCGAGAGCCGGCTGAGCCACTAGCGGCGCGGAGGCGGCGAGCGTTTCGGCGGCTGCATGGGGCTCGGCGGCGGGCCGGGTACGCTCCGGCGGGGCGGCGGGCGTTTCGGCTGCAGCGGGACCGGCGGCGGGTCGGGCACGCTCCTGCGAGGCGGCGCCACTGGCCCCGGCGGGCTTGGCGCGGTCTGTCGGTGCGGCGCCGTTGCGGTCCGGCTGGGCAGCGCCGTTGCGCTCCGGCGGGGCCACGCCATTCAAGTAGCGGTCTTTCTTGAGAGCCGCGCGCTCCAGCGCCGGGCTGTACGTGGTGAAACAGCCCTCCACCTGACGGTCGTGGGCGATCAGCGCCCGCATGCACTCCATTTTGGAGTCCATATCGTCCAGGTAGTGCAGCAGCAGGGCTTCGGGGAACTGTGGCAGCTTGGGCGAGCCGAACTCCAAGTGCCCGTGGTGGCTGAGGATCATGTGCTCCACCAGCGACCGCAGGGGCGGCGGAAAATCGGGCAGGCCGCGCAGCGTTTCCGCCACCATCCGCAAGGCGATGGAAATGTGGCCGAGCAACTGGCCGTCGCTGGAGTAAGAAAAGCCGCGCTCATAGTTCAGCTCGTAGATCTTGCCGATATCGTGCAGCACCACGCCGGTCAGCAGCAGGTCGGCGTCGATCTGCGGATAGTGCGGCGCGATGAGGCGGGCCAGCGCGCAAAGCGACAGCACGTGCTCGATCAGCCCTCCCAGGTAGGCATGGTGAATCTGCTTGGCGGCGGGCGCGCGCCGGTAGCGCAGGGCCACATCGGGATCGTCCAGCATGCGGGTGAGCAGAGCCTTCAGGTGCGGATTGGCGATCTCCGCCACCACGCCCCGCAGCTCGTTCCACATTTCGTCGGGATCGCGTTTGGAGGACGGGAAGTAATCGGCGTAATCGACTTCGCTGTCGTCCATCCGGCGGACCTTGTGGACGGTCAACTGCGGCCGGTTGTGAAACACCTGGATCAGCCCTTTGACTTTGACGAAATCGTCGCGGTCGAAGGCTTCGAGCACCTCGGTAACGTTGTCCCACATCTTGGCGTCGAGTTCGCCGGTGCGGTCTCCGAGCAGCAGGGAGAGATAGAACTCGCCGGTCTTCTTCTGGCGAATCTCCTTCGAGTGAACCAGGAAACTGGTGGTGATGACCTTGTTCGCCTCGACTTCGTTCACATAAGGAGATTTCATTGTTTGACGGGCGCGTCGCCCGGCGGGGTGCCCGCAGGCGGCGGAGTGTTCGCCGGAGCGGCTTGCGGCTTGGCCGCCGCGGGAGCCGCGGGCGCGGACCCGAGTATCGGCTTCTCGGTTCCCGGAATGGGCACGAGGTTCATAAACCTCTTGTGCTGCCTGGTGCGCGCGGCCACCTCTTCCTTGGTGATGGTCTGCGGCTTCAATTGCGCCACATCGTGCCAGCGGGTGTCCTTGCCGGGCGCCTGGCCGCTGTCGGTGTAGCCTTCTTTAATTTCGAGGAACGCTTCCTGGCGCAGGAGGGTGAGATATTCGCGGATCTTGGGCTCCATTTTGGGACGCGCCATGCGGTCCTGAATTTCGCCGCGGACTTCCTCAAAGGTGGCCTGGCCGGCTTCGTACCGCTCGTCGATACGCAGAATTACGAAGCCCAGGGGGGTCTGGAACGGATCGGTGACGAAGCCCTTCTTTTCCTTGAAGACCACGTCTTCCATGGACTTCTCCATCATGCCGCGCTGGTAGGCAGGCAGGGAGCCGCCGGTGCGGACCGTCTCCGGGTCGTCGGAGTTGTCGCGCACCAGGTCGCTGAACTTCTCGCCCTTGCGGGCGCGCGCCACAATGTCCTTAGCCTTCTGCTCGGCCACCGCTGCCTGCTCGGGCGTTTTGCCCTCCGTGGAAATCAGAATCTGGCTGAGGAAGACCTGCTCCTTGCGCACGTACTCGGTCTTATGGTCTTCGTAATATTTCTGCAGCTCGGCGTCGGGAATCTGGATGCGATAGCCCACTTCCTGGCCGATCACGCGCTGCGCCAGGTACTGGCGCTTCATCTTGTCTTTGAAATTGTCGAAGGTCATGCCGTACTGCTGTTGGATGGCGTCGTGGAACTTGTCGGGATCGGTGATCTTGCTGGCCACCTGCATATCGGCCAGCTCGCGCGTCACCTCGCCGTCCACGTTGATATTGAGATCTTTGCCCTTCTGCACCAACAGGAGCTGATCGATCTGGTCCCGCAGCGCATTGGCCGAATACGCCCGCACCGCGTCGTTCAGCTTGGCGCCGGTCGTTCCTTCGGCGCGCAGTTGCTGTTCGACGTCCCTCCTGGTCTGCTCCAGTTCGCCGCGCGTGATGATGTCGCCGTTGACCTTCGCGGCGATCTCCTCCACAACCCGCGTATTCTGCGCCACGGCGACAGGCAAAGTCGCCGCCATGAGTACTACAAGCCTGCGAAGCATAATGGTTCTTCTATTTTAGCAGCGGATTTGCCGAGCTGGGACGGTCCTTTACGGAGCCGCGACCGTCCTTTACGGAGCCGCGACCGTGAGGGAGCGGTTTTTCACCGCCCCCTCCCTATGCTTTGAGCTGCTCCAATTTGGCCGAGAGGAAACGCAGAATTTCTCCCGCGCCCGCCTGGCCGTCCAATGGCAATAGCAATACGCCTGCCGGAGTGAACTGCGCGCCCCTGGTTTTGCCGACCATCGCCATGAGCCGCGCCGGGTCCACGCGGGTCGCCTGGTGGAACTTTATATTCAATAAGTTATGGCGGCGGTCGACGGCCTCCACGCCGATTTCCTGGGCCATCGTTTTAAGCGCCGAGTATTCCAAGAGGTTGTGGACGGCCTCGGGTACTGGGCCATATCGATCCTCCAGTTCCTTTTCGGCACGGTCGCGGGCTTCGGCATTGACGGCATTGGCGATCTGCCGGTAGGCGCGCAAGCGCTGGTTTTCGTCGGAAATGTAATCGGGCGGGATGCGTATATCCAGCCCCAGGTTGAGCGCGGAGTGAACTTCGGGGACGATCTCCTCTCCCTTCAGCTCGCGGACGGTTTCGTCCAGCAGGCGCACGTAGGTATCGAAGCCCACCGAATTGATGTGGCCGTGCTGCTCTCCGCCCAGCAAATTGCCCGCGCCGCGCAGCTCCAGATCCAAGGCAGCGATTTTGAAGCCGGCGCCCAGATCGCTGAATTCCTTCAGCGCGGCCAGGCGCTTGCGGGCGAGTTCGGTCAGTTCGGTATCCGGCGGGACCAGCAGGTAAGCATAGGCGCGGCGGTTGGAGCGCCCTACCCGCCCGCGCAACTGGTACAGCTCCGAAAGGCCGTAGCGCTCCGCATTCTCCACGATCATAGTGTTGGCCAGGGGGATATCCAAGCCATTTTCGATAATTGTCGTACAGACCAGGATATCGAATTCATGGCGCATGAACTGGAGCATGGTTTTCTCCAGTTCGGCCTCCCCCATTTGCCCGTGGCCTACGCCGATGCGGGCGCCGGGCGACAACTCCTGGATCATGCTGGCCCGCGTCCAGATGGAATCGACGCGGTTGTGCAGGAAATAGACCTGCCCGCCACGGGCCAATTCGAGCTCCAGCGCGGAGCGGATCAGCTCGGGCTGGAATGGTGCCACCACGGTATGGATGGACAGCCGGTCCTTAGGCGGAGTCTCGATCACCGACATATCTCGCAGGCCCAACAATGACATGTGTAGTGTTCTGGGAATGGGAGTGGCGCTCATGCTGATGTGGTCCACCGATTTCTTGAGCTGTTTGAGCATTTCCTTGTGCTTGACGCCGAAACGCTGCTCCTCATCCACCAGAACCAGCCCCAGGTCGCGGAATTGGACGTCCTGCGAGAGCAGCCGATGCGTCCCGATGGCGAGATCCACCTTGCCCTCCGCCAGGTCGGCCAGAGCGGCCTTCAGTTCCTTGGGGGAGCGAAAGCGGCTGAACATCTCCACGCGCACGGGAAAAGGCTGGAAACGCCGTTTGAAGGTCTCGAAATGCTGAAATGCGAGCACTGTAGTAGGCGCCAGCACGGCGACCTGTTTGCCATCGCCCAAAGCCTTGAAGGCGGCCCGCATGACCACCTCGGTTTTGCCGAAACCGACATCGCCGCACAGCAGGCGGTCCATGGGATGGGGACTCTCCATGTCGCGCTTGATCTCCTTGACGGCGCTCAACTGGTCGCGCGTCTCGGTGAATTCGAAGGCATCCTCGAATTCCCGCTGCCAGTTGCTATCTGCCGAGAATTCAAAGCCTTCCGCCATTTTTCGCGAGGCGTAGAGCTTGAGCAGCTCGTCCGCCATGTCGCGCATTTTGGCTTTGATCCTGGATTTCGTGCGGGTCCAGGTTGCGCCGCCCATGCGGTCCAGGGCCGGTTTGGACTCCCCGGCGCCGCGGAACCGCTCGACCAGGTCCATGCGGGGCAGGGGGACGTAGAGTTTGGCGCCGCCGGCGTATTCGAGCAGCATGTAGTCGCCCTGGGATTCGCCTTGGGAGATTTCGCGGAGGCCCAGGTACTGCGCCACGCCGTGCTCGGAGTGCACCACGTAGTCGCCTGGTTTCAGGTCGATCAGATCGGCCGAAAAAGTGGCCAGCGCAGCCTTCCCGGAAGGCGCCTGGGCTACCAGCTCGGAGGTCTCAAAGAGATCCTCCGAGCCAAATATTACAAGTTTAGCAGTTGAAAAAACCGTGCCGCGGCGGATCAGCCCCTTGATCAGGTAGATGCTGGCTGCGGCTACCGACATGTAGGCCCGCTCCGCCAGATAGGCGGGGGTGGACTCAAACTGCTCCAGGCCGAGCTGGTAAGGGGTTCGGTATTCGTTGAGGATATCGGCCACGCGCTCTACTTCACCCGTAGAAGAAGCGAAGAAGGCCACCCGGTTGCCGGTTTCCACCAACGTGCGAGCCTCCGCAATGGCCACCCGCATGTTCCCGCGGAACGCCAGCGAGGGCCGCGAGGCGATGTGCAAATGGCTGCCCTCGGTGTCCGCGGCCCACGCGATCTCCAGCTCTTTGAAGTCGATCTGCGGCTGCGCCTCGGCCTGCGCTTTCAGTTCTTCCCAGCGGAAGTAGATCTGCGCCGGGTCGTAAGCCGGTGAGCGGGGGATCTGGTCCAGCCGTTTCCAGAACCGTTCGGCGGCGCCGTGAACCTGCTCCGGCTCGTCCCAGACCACCATGGGCCGGTCCAGCAACGAGAAAACCGACGAAGGTCGTTGCCGGAGCATGGGCGCCACCAGTTCCCACCCCGGAAAGGGATCGCCGGGGGCCGGCAGATCGCGGCCAGGGATGCCGGTTTCGCGCATCAGCTCGCCCAGCCGTAGCAGGAGCTGGCGGGATTTCTGATACTCCGTCAACGGTAGTAGTGTGCAATCCTCGATCTTGAGGACCGACCGCTGCGATTCGACATCGAACCGGCGAATGGATTCCACCTGGTCGCCGAACAGGTCGATGCGGACCGGCTTGGGCGATTCCGGCGAAAAGACGTCCAGAATGCCGCCTCTGACGGAGTATTCGCCGACCATCTCGACCGGCTCCCGGCGTTCATAGCCGATGCTTTCGAGATGTGCAATCACCTCATCCAAAGGCACTTCCTCGCCCACCCGCAGCTTCAGTGCGAGTTGCCGGTAGAATTCCGCCGGCTCGATACGCAAGAGCGCCGAGGCGACCGGCAGAATGGTGATCGGCACCCTCTGGGTGGCCAGACGCCACAATCCGATAGCCCTTTGCTCGCAGATTTCGGCATGTGGCGAAAGATTTTGCAGCGGTACGACATCCAGCGCGGGCAGCAGTTGCGGGCCGCCATCGCGCTCGTCGGTGGCCAGCAGTTTGTAAAACGTCTGGACCCCCTCCCAGAGCGCCTCGGCCTGCTTGTTGCCATCCACTACAACGATCAGAGGACGGCCCGCCGACTGCCGGAGAAGCACCGCATAGACCGCCTTGGCGGTGGTGGTCAGTCCGGAAAGCGACGCGCCGGCGCCCGCGGCCAGACGGCGCAGGGCCTCTTGAAAGCTGGGGTGCTTTCCCAAGTCCAGAAACAGGTCGCGAACGGCAGGATGTATCAAGGTTGCTTGCTGAGCAGAACTTCTACAAGATTCGTTGTGGAATAGCCGGGTTCCAAAGGGAGCGTCAAAACCTGGCCGCCGGCGGCCTCCACTTCTTCTTTACCGGCGATGAAATGAGACCAGTCGGCGCCCTTCACCAGCACATCCGGCAAGACGGCCGCGATGAGTTCCCGGGGAGTGTCCTCGTCGAACAGCGTGACGGCGTCCACGGCTTCGAAGGCGCCGGCCAGCTCGGCGCGCTCGTCCTCAGCGAGCAACGGCCGCGAAGGCCCCTTGAAGCGCTGGACGCTGGCGTCGGAGTTCAGCGCGAGAATCAAAACGTCGCCCAGCGAGCGAGCCTGTTCGAGGAGCCGGATGTGGCCCGGATGGAGCAGGTCGTAGCAGCCGTTGGTGAACACGACCCGCTTGGCCTGCTCGCGCCACAGAGTGCGCTGGCGCAGTAATTCCGCACGGCTGTATAGGCGCCCCACGGTTTTCAGTGTATCAGTGCTTCGCCCGCCGGCACACGATCTGGCTTACAATCGAAAGAACCACAGGAGAATCCCATGAAAAGGACGCTGGCTGTTTTCGCCGCTTCGGCGGCTCTGATGTTTGGCGCCGGGCAGACTTTCACCGGCACGATCACCGATGACATGTGCACCAAGGCCGACCATAAAGACATGAAGATGGGGACGGACGAGAAGTGCGTCACCGAATGCATCAAGACCATGGGCGGCAAGTACGTCCTGTACGATGGCGCCAAGACCTACGCGCTGAGCGACCAGAAGGCGCCGGCCAAATTCGCCGCCAAGAAGGTGACCGTCACCGGCACGCTGGACGAGAAGACCAACACCATTAAAGTGGACTCGATCGCAGCGGCGAAGTAGGGGCGTCCGCGCGGGATCCTTATTACCACACGAAGCCGGCGAACTCGCGGTACCGCCGCATCGCCTCATCACTGGTGACCAGGCCGAAGCCTTCGTGGATCGCCTGGCAGATCGGAATCCGATCAAAGGGGTCCTTATGGAACCGAGGCAGGGTCTCAAGGTGCTTTATGTGATACGCGTGGATCGGTAGCACCGTGACCCCAGGAATCGTGACATGCCGGCGCCACCATGCTGTCGGATCGTTGATCGGCGCATCCGCCTTGTCTCTTGACGATTCAACTCCCAAAGAGACGCGGCGCTGACTACGATCTCCCCTTTTTCGATCACGGACGCAGCCGTCTTCGAAAGGAGTTCCGGCTTGGCACTGGCCCATAAAAGCGCGTGGGTGTCGAGCAGGTACACTCAACGGCGCTCGAAGAAGTCCTCTACCTCTTCATCCGACATGGCTTTCCACCAATCGCCCGCAACCGCGTCCTGGTTCACGTCGGGATCCTCCCGGCCAGAGCCGAACTGAATTCCCCGTTTCCGGCAAGGCACCAGTTCCGCTACGGGCTTGCCGTTGCGCGCAATCACGATGGACTCGCCCTGCTCCACCATTTCCAGCAGGCGGGAAAGCTGGGTTTTCGCCTCGTGGACATTGAGCTGCATACTTACATGGTAGTCCGTCCGATAGACCTAGTCCACTTCTTGGACCACCGCTCGCCCCTGGGTAGCAAAACCCTACGCCAACTGCAGCGCCTGGCGCAACCCCGGGTCGTGCCGTACGCGCCAGATGCGGCTGTCCAGGTAATAGTGGGTCAGTCCGAATCCGCAGAAAAATCCGAACGCCAGATCGGAGACGTTGCCCAACTGGAATCCCGGAATGCGGTACAGCGCGCTGAACAACAGGCCCACCAAAGCGTAAGCCAACAGGCTCCGGCTCACCGCCGCCGGAATGCGGCCGTTCCGCGCGGCGCTTCCCGCGTCGCCGTAGCGATTCCGGTTGTGAAACCAAACGATGGCATGGTACTGCAGGTTGTGGACGATGGTCACCGTCGGCACGGCGGCCTTCCAACTCATAAACGCGAAGGTCAGCCAGTGCAGCGGAACGATGGCCACGAACAGCAGATACTTCGGTAAGTCCATCGGCTGGCCCGCGCGAAAACGCATCCACTGCCGCGCCAGGTAAATCAGGCCGGTCGCCGACACCAGCAGCCACATGGCACCCTCGGCGCGCGGGAGCGAAAAAGGCAGCCCCAGCTCTTCGGGGTGGTGGATGAAGAAACGGTGGAACGGCGGCGCCACCATCATCACGCCCAGGAACCAGCGGTCCAGCAGGTTGTCCGCCGGCGCCAGGTCCCGGTTCTTCACCTTGTAGAGCACCATGAAGCCGTAGTGCTGCCGGATCACGTGATAGTAAGCCCACACCCCCACCAGCAGGTACAGCCAGCCCTTCCATCCGGCCAGCACCATCGCCGGACCCAGCGCGAAAAAGAACACCAGGCTGCCGAACAGCAACCCGCGCTGGCGCCGGCGCGCTTCGCTGTCGAAATAGGTGCGCGAGGCCGTAGCGAAGATGTGAGTGCCGTCAAACCCCACCGACCAGAACCACCACAGCAGACCGATGGGCACGTGGCACGCCGTGTACAGCAGCAGGTAGAGATAACCCGCCCCGGCGCTGCCGATCACCAGCGACAGGTCCACACGCCGGCCGATGATCCAGCGTGACGAAACCCGCGCGACCGGCGGCGGGGCAGATGCGGCAACGGCGGCCATGGTGTGCGAGTCGGCGCCGCGCTACACGAAGTGATACTTGTCGGCGGCGTCGTCCCAGACGATCTTCTTCTGATTCTTGTACGACAGCGTCGCCATGTGGCCCGTAATCGCGGCCTGCTGCCCCACGGGCGGCGGCGCGATCGCCTTTTCCTTGCCCAGAATCGCCTGAATGAAGTTGCGGAAATGGTTGATGGCGCCGTCGCTCTCGTTGAAATCGGCGCGCCCGTTCAGGTGGATGGCCTTGCGCGCCTGGATGTTGGCCGGCGCCCGGTCCGCCGCGCCGGGACGCCGCGCGTTGTAAGTTTCCGGCTCGAAATAGAGATCCTGCCGGTTCATCACCCGAATCGTGCCCTCATTGCCGCAGAGTTCTTCGCCATACCCGAAGTACTCGTTGCCCAGATAGCAACTGTAGTTGACCTGGAGCTTGTCGGAATAATCGTAGATGGCGCTAAGGCAATCGGGCACGTCGCGGTCGTCGGTCTTATCGGTCCAGCGATAGATGCCGCCGGACGACATGCAAGTGTGCGGGACGGTCTTGTCCAGCATGAAGTTGACGATGTCGGTCTGGTGCACCAGCAGGTCGGTGGAAATGCCACCCGAATAATCCCAATAGAGCCTCCACTGGAAATAGCGGTGCGCGTCCCAATCGCGCTGCGGGGCAGTGCCCAGGAACCGCTCCCAGTCGGTATTCTGCGGCGTGGCTTCGGGCGGAATCACGTAGCGCCAGGAAGGCTCGTTGGGCAACCCGTTGCGGTACCAAAAGGCGCGCACGAAATGCACGTCGCCCACCATGCCCTGCTGGATCAGCTCCTTGGCCTTTTTGTACAGCGCCGAGCTGCGGTTCTGCGTGCCCACCTGCACGATCTTGCCGGCCTTCTTCCACTCGTTGACGATGTCGAAGCCCTCTTCGATGGTGTGAGCCAGCGGCTTTTCTATATACACGTGCTTGCCGGCCCGCAGCGCCGCGATGGTCATGTCGTGGTGCAGGTGCTCCGGCGTCATGATGTAAACCGCGTCGATCGACTTGTCGTCGAGCAGCTTTTTATAGTCCACGTAGGTTGCCGGCTTGTTGCCCCAGATGGTCTGCATGCGGTCGAGCGCGCGCGCGATGTAGCCCTGGTAGGTATCGCAGATGGCCGTGATCTTCACGTCGTTGGGGGCTGCCGTATGCAGCCAATCCAGCGCCGCATAGCCCCGCGTGCCCACGCCGATCCAGCCGATATTGACTTTGTCGTTGGCGCCTCGCGCCGTGATGACGGCCGGCCCCGCCGCCAGTGCCGCCGCCTTCAGAAAATTCCGGCGATTCAGATCTTCAGCCACAAGAACCTCCGACACGATCATACCAACGGACGGGGCCGGAGTGGGCGGGCTTCCGGTCGGGCGGGGCCCGCCCGGCAGCGGGCGCCACAAGAGAGGCTCCCAGCGAGCAGTAATCGGAAATCCGGGAGAGCGGCTCGTCTTCTTCAGTCACTCGCGTCCTGGCGTTTGATTCCTATGCGCAGATATTGCGTACATTGAAGATACGGGGACCAAGCTCCCATGACGGTTGTGGAAACCGGGAGGTTCTTGAAGGACGCGAGGGCCCACGCCCACTTCATCCGCCAGAAGCAGTCGGGCCTTCCCATAGGTTTCCCGGTGCTTCAGAAAAATCGTGACGAAAGAACGCTGCCATGGCTGAAGCTGTTCGCCGCCCCGATAGATTGGACTTTCGGCCAATGCGGCGGCCGGTAGTTCGGCAAGCTGCGCGTGGATTGCACGGTGGTGGAAACCAACATCCATCACCCCACCGACAGCAGTCTGTTGGGCGATGGCGTCCGCGTCGTGATCCGCGTGATGAAGAAGGTGAACGAAGTTGCCGAGGGAGCGGGTACGCAACTGCGGGACCGCTCGCGCAGCGTCAAGCTGCGTGTGGTAGAAATTGCGCGGGTCAGCCGCAGCAAGAGCCAACA
>JBKQPR010000285.1:0-36182 GCA_052144935.1 Bryobacteraceae bacterium | reverse complement strand
GCTTCAGAGGTGGCCGAGCCGCCTTGCTATTGGCCGAAGGGTGGCTCATACTGACGCAGCAGTTGGCGCCGGTAGCAGGAAACCGGCGGGAAAAAAGTAGGTCACGATTGGCCAGTAAATGAACGCTGTCCGGCCAATCTCCTCGCTAGGGGTTATGAGAGACGCAGATCCGGGCGCTTGCAGACCTTGGGCTCGCCCCGGAGACACGGAGGAAGGGCCTCCGAGGGCTGGAATGCGTAATTTGGGCGTGCCGATCCCTCTGCAGAGGTGTATGCCTACCGGGGGGTGTATGCCGGCAGACGCCAGACCGTTCGCCAAAGCGACGAAAAGCGAAACTGCCCGGATTGCGCGTGGTCTTGCGCCAAACCGATGCGGCCCCGATCAGTGAGGTGGTGGATCGCGATCAATACCGGGGGAAGACCTGGTGCAGGAGACTTGGGTCCGCGTGCTCTTAGGTCGGAGCCGCGGAAGGGTCCGTCCGAAACCCTGGTAGGACGCTGAAAAAAAAGCCGTCTGCGTTCATCGGGTTCATCCGCGGCCCGCTACGCCCTGCGCGGGCCGCGGCATCATGCGGGCTTTTCCAGGCTCGCGATGGTCACGCCAGCGCACGGAATCGGGGCCACGGAATCCCGCTGGAACCAGGGGGGAACGGTCCGCCAAGTCCGCCAAAGCGCCGTTGGCGTGGCGCGGCGGTTCTGCTACCCTGTGGGCTTCATGGCTAAACGAAAGCCGGGGCGGCCGGCCGTGCCTAAACCACGCCGAAGGTGGCCGGAATGGCTGCCACAGGCCGCGGCGTTGGCGGCGCTGGGGATCGCGACCTATGCCAACAGCCTTTCCAACGGCTTCGTCAGCGACGATAAGATCCAGCTTCTGAAGAACCCGCTGATCACCAGCCCGGCCAACATTCCGCGCATCTTCGGATCGGGCGTCTGGTCCATTCTGGGAATCGCGGGCAGTCCAGGCAATTATTACCGGCCCCTGCAGTTCCTGGTCTACCTGGCGTTGTACGAATGCTCCGGCTTCCGTGCCCCCGCGTTTCATCTCTTCATGGTCCTGCTGCACTCGGTCAATACGGTGTTGCTGTATCTCCTGGTTCGGCGTCTCGGGACGGGCCGGATCGCCCTGGCCGCGGGGGCGCTGTTTGCAGTGCATCCGATCCACTCCGAAGTGATCGATTGGATCGCCGCCCTGCCGGACCTGATGGTCACCACGCTGGCGCTCGTGGGCGTCTTATGGCTGGCCCGCCAGGATGACGCGCCGCGCGGGCTCCGGATTGCCGGGCACTGCGGCCTGTACCTGCTGGCGCTCTTGACCAAAGAGACCGGCGCGATGCTGCTGCCGCTGTATGCCGGCTTCGGATTTTTCTGCCGTGGGCGCGGCTGGCAGGAGTTCCGGCGCAACCGGGATCTCTACGCGGCGATGGCCGCCACGTTGGTTGTCTACCTGGCGATGCGGCGGGCGGCGTTGGGAAGCCTGGCTCCCGGACAACAGGCGTTCTTCCACCTGGGCCCGGTGGAATTCGCTCTCAGCGCGGTGGTCACGGCGGGGCAGTACCTGGGCGGACTGTTGTTCCCGGCGAATCTCAACTATTTCCATATCTTCCATCCAACCGCCGGCGTTACGTCGGCCTTGGTGATCTCGGCGGCCGCGCTGGCCGCTGTAGCCGCGGCCTTTTTCCGGTTCCGCACGCCGCTCCTGGCGTACGGCATCTTTTGGATCGCCGCCGGCCTGGCGCCTGCCTTCAACCTGACGGGGGTGGGGCAGAACGTCTTCGCCGAGCGTTACCTATACCTGCCCTCCGCCGGATTCTGCTGGATAGCCGCGTGGACTTGGGATCGTCTGGCAAGCCACAAGCCGGCATGGGCTATGGCTGCCGGCTGCGCCCTTCTGCTGGGCTGCGCCATCGAGGCGGTCGCGCGCAATCGCGACTGGCGCGACGATTTCACGCTCTTCCAGGTCACGGTGCGCCAATCGCCCACTTCCGGCTGGCTGCACAACTGGATGGCCGGCGCGTACGTGGAGCGCAAGGATTTCGACCGGGCGTTGGAAGAAGAACGGCTGGCCGTCGAATACGAGCCCGGCGCGCCGGCTTTTCACGAGAATCTGGGAAACATTCTGCTGGTCAAGGATCCGCGCGCGGCCATCGCCGAATTTCAGAAGCTGGTGGCTCTGCAGCCCGAGCGGGCCGCGAACCACTCCGATCTGGGCATCGCCCTGGAGGCCTCGGGCGAGACCCGGCAGGCCGCGGCCGAATACGAAAGAGCCTTGCGGTTGCAGCCCGACGACCGCGAGGCGCAGGAAGGCTATCGGCGGGTGATGGCCCGGCTAAGGTGAATGTGTGATCGCACGGCACTGGCGAGGCTGGACCGAAGTCCAAAACGCGGACGCTTATGAAGCTCTCTTGACGAGCAAAGTGCTCCCCGGTCTGAAAAGCGTCCAAGGCTATCGAGGCGGCTATGTGCTGCGCAGCGATGGGCCAAATGAGGTTGAGTTTGTGGTGGTCCACCTGTTCGACTCGATCGAGGCGGTAAAGCGGTTCGCCGGCGACGACTACACAGTTCCCATATTCGAGCCGGAGGCGAGAAGGCTGCTATCCAGGGTCGAGCCGGTTGCCATGCACTACGAAGTGCGCGCAATCACGGTGTAGCTCGCACGGTCTCGTGCGTGCCTTTGGGCCACTGAAAGTTGGCGCATGGGGTTGGCAGGCATGGGGTTGGCAGGCATGGGGTTGGCAGGCGAAAGCGCCTGCCCCACATATGCTACTCGAAAACGGAGACCGGCATGGTTTCGACCGCGGACACGGAAGGGCGGAATTCCATATAGGGCAGGATGTCGCGCTGGATGTCGATGCCGGGCGCGATCTCGATTAACGCGAGGCCGTCCGGCAGCAAACGGAAGACCGCCCGCTCGGTAATGTAAAGCACTTCCTGTCCATGCTTCCTGGCGTAATCCGCGGCAAAGGTGATGCGCTCGACCTTTCTCACAAACTTGCGCACTTTTCCCGGTTGAACAACCGTGAGGCGGCCTTGGGACCACGATATTTTCGAGCCCTGCGCATCGAAGGTGCCACAGAACACCACCTTCTTGGCGTATTGGGCAATCTCTATGAAACCACCCGGCCCGATCAGATTGCCGCCCAGGTGCGATACGTTGACGTTGCCCGAGGAGTCGGCTTCCCCCACGCCGAGGAAGGCAATGTCGATTCCGCCTCCGCTGTAGTAATCGAATTGCTCGATGGAAGGCAGGATGGCGTCCGGGTTTCGCGCCGCGCCAAACAGGCGGTCATCCAGCATGCGCCCGTTGTGGACCCCCTGCTCGACGCTCATCCACAGGCCTCCCGAAGCGCCTTGTGTTCGGGGTTCTTGTTCGGCGATCACGTCGAAGATGCCGCCGGGGATGCCAAATCCGAAATTCAGCGAAGCGCCCGGGCGCAATTCCAGCGCGGCGCGCCGCGCGATGATGCGCCGCTCCAGCTTCTGCGGGGCGGCCGCGGCCGGTGGACCGAGATGGGCTCTGCGCCGGCCGCTGATGGTCGGGTCGTAGCCGAGATCGTAAAACTGCTGCTGGCTGGAATCCTGGACGATGGCATCGATCATGATGCCCGGCACGCGCACGCTGCGGGCAGGCAAAGTCCCGGCTTCGACGACCTGCCGCACCTGGGCGAGCACGATCCCGCCGCTGTTACGGGCGGCCAGCGCGATGGTGTGGATGTCCATGTCGATGGCCTCTTCTTCGGGGCTCAGATTGCCGCGCGTATCGGCATAGGTCCCGCGAATGATGGCGACATCCACCTTGAACGGTTTGTAGCGCAACACCTCCTGGCCGTCGATGTGCATCAACTCCACCAACTCTTCCCGGCTGCGGCGGTTGCAGCGCCCGCCATCCTGGCGAGGATCGACAAAGGTCCCCAATCCCGAGTAGGTGAACAGGCCGGGGCGGCCGGCGCCGATCTCCCGCAACAACTGCTGGATTACGCCGCCGGGGAGGCAATAGGCTTCCACCTTTTCGTCGCGAATGAGCTGCTGCATTTTGGGAGACCAGGTGAAGTGCGCGGCGATGATTTTTCGCAGCATGCCTTCGTGAGCCAGGCGATTGGTGCCGCGCGTAGCGCGATCGCCCAGCCCAAGCGAATGGACCAGGGTCAGGTCGCGCGGATGGCCGGTTTCGAGGAAGCGTCGCTCCAGGGCCGCGAGAATTGCTTCGGCGGAAGTCATGCCGGCCCCGTTGCCGCTGATGGCGACGGTGTCACCGTCTTTGACTATGGCCGCCGCGCCCGGCGCGTCCATAAATTGGGCGGTGCTCATGCCGAGTTCCGACTGGGGAAGACCGGCTTGCGCTTTTCGATAAAGGCCCTGACGCCTTCCGCGCACTCTTCCGTGCCCGCGGCTTCGGCCACCGCGCTGGCATGGTGATGGCGCAGGTCCTGGTGCATAGTTGCCAGGATGCCTTTGGTCAAAGCCATGGCGGAAGGCCCATTGGCGCAGAGCCTTTCCAGCCACGCGCCGAGTTGCCGCTCCAGATCGGCGGCATCCTCCGCCAGCGCCGTGATCAGTCCCCACTCGAGCGCCTGCCCGGCAGCGATGGGAGCGCCCAAGAGGGTGATATGGCGGGCCCGCGCCACGCCGACGGTCTCCGCCAGGCGGCGGACGCCCATCCAGCCGGCGATCATTCCCAGAGTCACTTCGGGCGATCCCAACTTCGCCGAGCGGACGGCGATGCGCAGATCGGCGGCCAGAGCCAATTCCAATCCGCCGCCCAGCGTATGGCCGGAGAGCACGGCAATCACCGGTTGCGGCAAGGCAGCCAGACGATCGAATACTTCGATGCCGCGGAGAATCCAGTCGCGCCCCATGTCGTGCGGCGAGAGCGCGCTCCAGGCCTCGATATCGCCACCCGTGCAGAAGAACCGTCCGCGAGCGCGGATGACCACGGCCCTGAGGGTTCGGTTGGCTTCGATTTCGGCGAGGATGTACGCCAGTTGCGTGAGCATGCGCATGGTCAGCGCATTCCCTTTGTCCGGCCGGTTGAGCGTGATCTCGGCCCACACCGCGCCGTTCCGGTCAATTCGGGAATAGAGGATTTCCGGTTCCACGTGAAGCTCAAGTGTAACGCCGATGTGATCGAGTACCACAGCCCCTGGTCGGGCGTGAGAGGGTTGCGCGTGGTATACTTCTTCTCCAAGAGATGCTGGGAAGAAAAGATACCCTCTGCTTGGCGCGCGGCATTATGGCTACGTGTCTGGCTGTGCTGGTGTCGGCAGCTTCCCTGGCGCCGCTGGCGGCGGGCGCCTTTAGCCCGTCCATCCAGTCCTGTTGCCGAAGCCGCGCGAAGTGCTGTTGCAAGGCACATGCGAAGCCGCCGGCCGGCCCGGCGTTTTCGAGCCAATCCTGCGGCGGCGATTGCGGGCTGACATTCGGCGGCATCAGCGCAAGTGGATTTGTGCCGCCTTCCTCGCGGTGCGTGGCGCCGCCACCCGGGCTTCTCAGCACGGTGCGCAGCAGCAAGTCCGCCGCGGCGGGGCGGCTCTCCGACCACGCTCTCCAGCAACGGCCCCCACCTTCTTCTCCGCTCGCGTAACTGCTCCGCGTACGGATGCGGGAGGCCCATGGCCCTCCAGCGTCGGGAATTGAAGAACTTTGATCCCTAATCGCAACAATCCGGCGAAGTCCCTGCTATTCCACCTCCTCGAACGTGGAGTCCGTCCGGTGGCGGCGGGGGTTCTCGCGCTCGCTCTACTCGCGCCATTCTCCCAAGGGTTTGTCCTCCTGCTGCAGACCAACGACCCGCCTTGCGCGATCAGTTGCTGCAAAGGGGGCAGAGCCTGTTGCCATCGATCCAGCCACAGACACGATCCTCAAGGCCCTGGGTGGACCTCCGGAACGGAATGCGCGAAAGACTGTGGACAGTTTCCCGGGCTGGCCGGTTCGCCAGGCTTTAGCCCGGCCGCGGACGGATTCCTCGCCGGTCCGGCCTTACCCGAATCCGCGCTCCCCAGCCACCGGCGTTCGGCATGGAGCCGGCCGGGCGTTGAATTCGCGCTTTTCGAAAGACCTCCTCCTTTCTTCGTCCAGTAGTCCAACCAAGGTTGCAATCCGGCTGTCCAGAAGAAAAGGAGGAGAAGAATCGTGAGTTTGAAGTTTCTAATGACGTTTACGTTCCTGTCGCTGGGCGCACTCACTACCGCCGCGCAGGAATCGATTCAATATGGGAGCATTAGCGGGCGTGTGGAGGACGCCAGCGGCGCGCTGATTCAAGGCGCTAAAGTCACTTCGCGCCAGGTCGAGACCAACCTCGGCAGCACGCTGCTGACAGACAAGGATGGCCGGTTTCGTTTCCCTTACCTGAGCGTGGGGGAATATGAAATCCGGGTCCAGCACCCGGGTTTTGCGGAAGCCACGCGCTCAGTGAACGTCGGCCTGGGGTCGGCCTTCGAACTGCCGATCGTACTCAGCGTTGCGACGTCCCAAAGCCAGGTCACGGTCAGCAGCCAGGCCGACCTGCTGGAAACGGCGCGCACGCAAATTGCCGGGACGGTCTCGCAGGCCGAGGTGAGGAGCCTGCCGCTCAACGGACGCAACTTCCTCGACCTGGCGCTGCTGATCCCCGGCGTTTCTCCCACCAACACGGCGGCCAATCAGCTTTTCGCCGAGACCTCGGCGGTGCCAGGGCAAGGCATTTCGATCGGAAGCCAGCGGAATTTCTCCAACAGCTTCATCATCGACGGTCTATCCAACAACGACGATGCGGCCGGCCTGACGGGAACATTTTATGGTCTGGATGTGGTGAACGAATTCCAGGTGGTCACCTCCGGGGGGCAGGCCGAGTTCGGGCGCGCATTGGGCGGATACATCAACGTCGTCACCAAGAGCGGGACCAACACGGTGCACGGAGATCTGTACGGCTACTTCCGCAATCAGCGACTGAATGCCGCCAACGCGCTGGCGCAGATCGCGCTCCCGCTGACCGAGGCGCAATATGGAGCCAGCTTCGGCGGGCCGATCGTTCACGACCGCACCTTTTACTTCGCGAACTTCGAAGAGCGGGAATTGAATGGATCCGGCCTCACCACCATTTCGCCGGCCAATGTGGCGGCGATCAACGCGAGGCTGATCGCTGTGGGTTATCCAGGTCCGCAGATTTCCACCGGCATTTATTCGAACCCGGTGCACAATAGCAACGTGTTTACCAAGCTGGATCATCAATTCAGTGATAGGGACCAATTCAGCGCGCGCTACAGTCTCTACCACGTGAACGCGATCAACTCGCGGGGCGCGGGCGGACTGAGCGCGCCCAGCGCTTCCGCCAACCTGAATGACACCGACCAGACCGTGGCTGTAAGCAACATTGCCACGCTTTCCGCGCACCTGGTGAACGAAACCAGGGGACAGTTCACGGACAGCAGTCTCAAGGCGCCGCCTTCGGACCAGATCGGCCCGGCCGTCAGCATCTCCGGAGTGGCCTCTTTCGGCACGCTTTCCGGATCGCCCACCGCGCGGCTGAACAGGTTGGGAGAAGCGGCGGACAACCTTTCTTACCAGGTGGGGGCGCACGCGATCCGCGTGGGCACGGACTTCCTCTACAACGACGACACCATCACCTTCCCGCGAACGTATCGCGGCAGCTATGCCTTTTCCTCGCTGGCGAACTTTTTGACGGGAACCTATAACAGCTCGGGTTTCACGCAGACGTTTGCCAACAGCGTGGTGGCGCAGACCAATCCCAATATCGGTTTCTACGCGCAGGACGAATGGAAGGCCAGCCCGCGGCTGACCTTCAACCTGGGCCTCCGTTACGATCTGGAGTTTCTGCGCAGCATCGCGACCCAGACCAACAACGTTTCGCCGCGCGGCGGGTTCGCCTGGACGCCGTTCGCTTCCCGGAAGACCGTGATTCGCGGCAGCTACGGACTCTTCTATGACCGCATCCCGCTGCGTCCGCTGGCCAACGCCCTGCTTTCGGCGGATAACACCACCATCGTCAGCGATCTGAGCCAGATCAGCATCAGCCTGTCGCCCGGGCAGACGGGCGCGCCCGTGTTTCCTAACATCCTGAGCAGCCTGACGCTGCCGGCGGGAGTCCTGTTCAACTTCAGCACCATGGACCCGCACATGAAGCACGCTTATTCGGAGCAGGGCAGCTTCGAGATCGAGCAGCAGCTTGGGGCGCACAGCACGCTGAGCGTGGGCTATCAGCACGTGCGGGGACTGCATCTCATCATTTCCGTCAACCAGAACGTGCCCACTTGCACCGCCGCGGGAACCAACAACGGATGCCGGCCGAACACGAATTACGGCAACGACAGCCAGTATTCCTCGCTGGCCGACTCTCACTACGACGGTCTGCACATCTCTTTTGTGCAACGGCCCTCGCAATGGAGCAGCTTCCGCGTTTCCTACACCTATTCGAAGGCTCTGGATAATGTGAGCGAGTTTTTCTTCAGCGCCCCGATCAACAATTTCAACATCTGGCAAGATTACAGCCGCGCGGACGACGATGAGCGGGACCGCCTGGTTTTCGAGGGCACGATTCATTCCCCGATGACCAAGGGAAGCACCACCTGGGAGCGTCTCAGCCACGGCTTTCAACTGACCCCCATGGTGCAGTATTACTCGGCGCTGCCGTTCAACATCACGACGGGGGCCAATACCATTCAGGGCACCGGCGCTAGGCCCACGATCAACGGCGTTTTCATCAACCGCAACGCCGGGTCGGGGTTCGACACCTTCAATCTGAACGCCCGCCTGAGCCGCAGTTTTCTGATTTCGGAGCGGCTCCGGATGGAGGCGCTGGTGGAAGGATTCAATCTTACCAATCACGTCAACGGCGTGACTCTGAACGGCGTGTTCGGCACGGGGGCATACCCAACGAATCCGTCATCGACTTTCGGACAGATCACCGCGGTCAACGATTCGCGGTCGCTGCAACTGGCTCTCCGGTTGCGATTCTAAGGAGGAAACGATGAACCCATTGCTTGTATTCGCGATGTTGGCCGTGCACCTGGGCCCCATGGGTCCGGAAGCGCCGGACCGGGAGCCGCAAATGGCCGCCAACGCGACCACCGTGGCGCTTGCATTCGGCGCCGGCAGGACGATTTACTTCAGCGCGTCGCATGACGGCGGCAAGACGTTTTCGGCGCCTTTGAAAGTCGCCGAGGCGGGCATTCTGCCGTTGACGCGTCATCGCGGCCCGAGGATCGCGTTCGCCGGAAGCGCTATCGTCATCACGGCGGTCACGGGCAATAAGGCGGAGGAAGGCGGTCACGCGCACGGACTGCCTTCGGATGGCGACCTGTTCGTTTGGCGCTCGAAGGATGACGGTAAGACTTGGTCGGCCGGCAAGGCCATCAACGACGTTCCCGCCTCGGCGACCGAGGGCCTGCACGCGCTGGCATCGGATGGGAAGGACACGCTCTTCGCGACGTGGCTCGACCACCGCGGCGCCAAGGGCACGAAGCTCTACGCGGCGCGGTCCACCGACGGCGGCGCCACCTGGTCGAAGAACTTCGCGGTCTATCAATCGCCCGGCGGAAGCATCTGCGAATGCTGCCATCCCTCGGCGGCGATCGACGCGGCGGGCCGCGTTCTGGTCATGTGGCGCAATGCGCTGGAGGGATCGCGGGACATGTACCTGGCGTCCTCGGCGGATGGAGTGACGTTTTCGGCGCCTCGGAAACTCGGCAACGGCACGTGGAAGCTCAACGCCTGCCCCATGGATGGAGGCGGCCTGGCGGTGTCGGGCGGGCGCATCGTCACCGCTTGGCGGCGCGACGGAGATGTCTTCCTGGACGAACCTGGTCAGCCGGAACAGCGTCTGGGCGTGGGCAAGGATGTCGCGCTGGCGCTCAGCGGAGGCCGCGCGTATGCAGTTTGGGAAAACGGTCCGAAGGTGGAATCCTGGAAGGATGGCAAGGTAGAAGTGCTCTCCGAAGCGGGGACGTTTCCATCCCTCTGCGCTCTGCCCGACGGCGGCGTGCTGGCCGCTTGGGAGCAAAACGGGGCCATCGAGATGCGCCGCCTTCCGTAAGGCCAAATCCTGTGAGACTGCCCCCGGCCATTTCGATTTCGAAGAACGCCGCGCGTACGTGTCGCGCGATTGCGGCCGGGGTACTCCCGTTTGCGCTGCTGGCGCCGTTCCTGTGGGGCATTCCTCTCCAAACCGCCAGCTCCGATTGCGGGCTGAGCTGCTGTAAGAAAGGGCAACATTGCTGCCGCCGATCCAAAGTTTCGGCGAGTGAGAGCGGTCCCAGTTGGACCGCCGCGCCTGGTTGTCTGAAAGGCTGCGGCCAGCAACCCGGCCGGCCCGCGCCGCTTCTGGCAGCCATGGTTCTGGGATTGGTGAACATCGGTCCCGCTACATGTACAGCAGCCTTCCAACCTTGCTCCGGCCCGCGGCCCTACCCGGCCGATGCCGGGTTTGCCCTCTTCGCAAGACCTCCTCCCTCCCTTTGACCCTGGTGCGGTTTCGTTAATCCCGGCGCCCGGCGGTATGCCGGTGTGCGGTTTTGCATTTGATTCGTCAAAGGAGATTTATATGAACCCAAAGGCATTTTCGTTTTTGCTCGCGGCTCTGGTGATTACCGGAAGCGGCGCATGGGCGGCCGACCAAAAGGTGGCTGTCCGTTTTCAGGCTATGGTGGGCGGCGAGAAGTTCGCTTGCGGCCGGACATATTCGGGGATCGGCACGACCGCATCGAAGCTCTCTCCGCGCGATTTCCGGTTCTATATTCACAATGTCACGCTGATCGACGACGCCGGCAAAGCCGTCCCGGTGCAACTCGATCAGGATGGCAAGTGGCAGTTGGACGACCTGGCGCTGCTGGATTTCGAGGACGCGACCGGCGGCTGCGTGAATGGCACGCCTGACGTCAACGACCGGATCACCGGCACGGTTCCCGAGGGCCACTATACGGGCCTGCGCTTCACGCTCGGCGTTCCTTTCAACAAGAATCACACGGATTTGACGGCGCAGCCGTCTCCGCTGAACCTCACCGCCCTTTCGTGGGTCTGGAACGCAGGACGCAAGTTCGCGCGCCTGGATTTCTCCAGCACCGGGATGCCGCGCGGCTACGTCATCCACTTGGGCAGCACCGGATGCACGCCGAACCAGGTCAAGACCGCGCCTCCGGCGCAGTGTAGCGCGCCGAACCGGCCGGAGATCGAGCTGGCCGGGTTCGATCCAACCACCGATGTCGTGATCGCCGACCTGGCGGCGCTGCTCAAGGACACTAATATCGACACCAATCAGGAGAAGACCGCCGCCGGATGCATGTCCAGTCCGGACGATGGCGATTGCGCGGGAATCTTCTCCAACCTGGGATTGCCGTTCGCCGGAAAGCCTGCCGGTAAGCAGTCGTTTTTCCGCAGGGGCGGTGCGGCGGAGGCCAAATCCTCCTCGGGAGCGGGGAATTGAGACTGGTATGCGAGCTCTCGTGATCGTGTTGTGTCTCGCGCGCGCGGTGAGTCACGCTCATGACGCGCACGGACATTCGACCGCGCCACCCGAGGCGCGGCTGCTGAAATCGCCACTGCCGGCGACCGCGGAACACGCTGCCGCCGCACAGCCCGTCTATGATCGGTTGTGTGCCGGATGCCATGGCGCGGATGGCAAAGCGCGCACTCCTGCCGCCGGCAAACTGCCGGTACGCCCGACCGACTTTGCGGGCTACCTGATGGAATCCATGCGCGACGGCGAAATCTTCTGGGTCATCGGCAACGGCACGGGGCAGTACATGCCGCCCTTCGCCGGACAACTGGATGAGACGCAACGCTGGGAGTTGGTGCAGTATGTCCGGCAACTCCGGGCGCATCAGAAGGCCGTGGAGCGGGCCAAGCTCGGCCCCTACGAGTGGAACCTTCCGCCGGGCTTTCCGCTGCCCAACGTGCCGCCCGATAATCCCATGACCAAAGAAAAGGTGGATCTGGGGCGGTACCTCTTCTACGACAAGCGGCTGTCTCTCAACCAGACGCAGGCGTGCGCCACCTGCCATCGCCAGGAGCGGGCCTTTACCGACGGGCGGGCGCGCGGGCGCGGCTCGACGGGCGAGCTTCATCCGCGCGGACCGATGAGCCTGGTCAACGTGGCGTACAGCCCCGCGCTCACGTGGGCCAACCCGCTGTTGCGCACGCTGGAGGCGCAGGCGCTGGTACCCATGTTCGGCGAAAATCCGATCGAGCTTGGCATGACGGGCAAGGAGGATCTGCTGCTTGAGCGGCTCAAGTCCGGCGCGCGGTACCGTAAGCTGTTCGCCGCGGCCTTCCCTTCGGAAGCCGATCCGTTTACGGTGCGCGCGGTTACGCAAGCCATCGCCAGCTTCGAACGAACCATCTTGTCGGGCGATTCCCCGTACGACCGCTACCGGAATGGCGACGACCCCAACGCCATCTCCGAATCGGCCAAGCGCGGCGAGACGCTGTTCTTCAGCGAGCGCCTGGAGTGCTTCCATTGCCACGGCGGTTTCAACCTCACTGGCACGGTCGACTACTTGGACAAGGGCTTTGCCGAAGTGGAGTTTCACAATACCGGCCTCTACAACCTGAAGGGGAAATTTTCCTACCCTCCGCCGAACCTGGGGCTTTACGAATTCACCCACCAGGAGGAGGACGTTGGGAAGTTCAAGGCTCCCACCCTGCGCAACATCGCGGTGACCGCGCCCTACATGCACGATGGCAGCATCAGGACGCTGGAGGGGGCGGTTGATCACTACCGCGCTGGCGGCCGGACGATCAAGATCGGCCCCAATGCCGGAGTTGGCTCGGAGAACTTGAATAAGAGCGAGTTCGTCAAGGGATTCGAGCTGAGCGCGCAGGAGAAGGAGGATGTGCTGGCCTTCCTGAGGGCGCTGACGGATCGCACGCTGCTGACGGATCCCAGCCTTTCGGACCCCTTCTCCACGCCGGCAGCGCGGCCCTCGCCGCAGCCGCCGCGTTACACGGTGCACGGTCAAGTGGTCCACGTATATGCCGACGCCGGCGCGGTTACCCTTTACCACGACGAAGTTCCCGGGCTGATCCGAGCCATGAAGGCTCCGTATGCGATGGAGTTCCTGGTGCCGGATCGGGAACAACTGAAGAATCTGAAGCCGGGACAAAACATCGTCGCGTCGGTGCGCCGGCAGGGCGCTGATTACGTTCTTGACAATTTACGGACGGATTCGCCGGCAACCCCCGGCGCGGCCAAGGAGAGCAAACAGAAATGACGATCTTCGACAAGAAATTTCGACTGGTAGTAGCCGCATTGGCATGCGTGGTGTCCGCACCCGCCGATCAACCGAAGCCGCAGGGCGCCGCGGCCGTCTCCCACCAGGCTGAGGAAGATTACCGCCGCGGCCGCCGTTATGCCGAGGGCGATGGAGTTCAGCGCGATTATATCCAGGCAGCGCGGTATTACCGCAAGGCCGCCGCGCAGGGTTATGGCCCGGCTCAATACGATCTGGCCTGGCTGCTGGAGAACGGAATGGGCGTCAAACAGGATTTCCAGGAGGCCGCGGTTTGGTATCGCAAAGCCGCCGAGCAGGGCGATGCCGAAGCGCAAAACAACCTGGGTACACTTTACGCAACCGGACAGGGCGTTCCGCGAGACGATGCCGAGGCCGTTCGCTGGTACAGCCTGGCGGCGAAGCAGGAGGATCCCGAAGGAACGACCAACCTGGCCATGATGTATCTGCAGGGCCGCGGGGTGAAACGCGACCCATTCCAAGCCTTTCGGCTTTGCCGCAAGGCCGCCGAGGCCGGCCATCCCGCGGCCGGGCAAAACCTCGCTCTGATGTATGCTAACGGCGATGGAGTGGCCCGCGACTATGTTTCGGCATACGTCTGGCTGGATCTGGCCGCCGCCGACCTCGACAGCGCCGCCGACCTGCGAGATCGGATGGCCAAAGAGATGACGCCCGGCCAGCTCGCGCGTGCGCGGGAGTTGGCCTCACAGAAACGGGGACAAATGAACGCATCAAGAAAGGATCCCAAATGATGACGCGAAGAACACTACTAGAGCTTGCCACGCTCGGCACGGCCGCCGCCGCGGCTTCCGCCGCCGAGCCTCCCTTCACCCTGCCGAAACTGCCCTACGCGTACGACGCGCTGGAGCCCTATATCGACGCACAGACGATGCAGATTCATCACGACAAGCATCACCAGGCTTACGTGGACAACCTGAACAAAGCTGTTGCCGGCGATGCGGCACTGTCGCGGCTGAGTGTCGAGGAGCTGTTGCAACGCCTGGACACACTGCCCGCAGCCATTCGAACGCAGGTCAGAAACCAGGGCGGCGGGCACGCCAATCACTCCCTGTTCTGGCCTACGCTTTGCGCGGCCTCCCAGAGCGGCAAACCGGCGGGAAAGCTGGCGGCGGCCTTGGACCGGTCGTTCGGCGGCCAGGAGAAGTTCGAGGACAAGCTGCAGGCCGCCGCGCTGGGCGTGTTCGGAAGCGGATGGGCCTGGCTCTCGGTGGACCAGGGGAAGAACCTGGTTCTGGATTCCGCTCCCAACCAGGACAATCCGCTGCTCACCGGCAAGCGCCCGCTCCTGGGGATCGACGTCTGGGAACACGCCTACTACCTCAAATACCAGAACCGTCGCGCCGACTACCTCAAGGCGATTGTGAGGGTCATCCACTGGGACTTCGTCAACGCCCGCTATGAGGAGCTGGTCAAATGATTGGTCCGGCCGCGCTTGTGGCGCTATGTTTGCTGGCTCCCGCAGACGACGTGCGCCGGATTCAGGACCGTTTCCTGGCTCCTTGTTGTTGGCGCCAGAGCGTCGCCGTGCATGACTCGCCTGTGGCTCGCGAGATGCGCGACGAGATCGCCACATTCGCCTCGGAGGGCAGGACCGAAGAGCAGATTGTGGATTACTATGTGGCCCGCTACGGCGAACGGATTCTGCGGCAGCCTCGCGGACAGGCGTGGATCTGGTTGAACGCCGGGCCGATCGTAGCGAGCATCGCCGGTCTGGCCGCCGTGGTGCTGTTTTTGGCGCGCGCGAAAAGGCCGGCCGGCGGTTCCCCGTAACGGCGACGGGCGAGACAAGGGCCCGCCGCGGGGCAGACTGCCGGAGAGTTTACGGCTGCTTCGCGGGCGCCACGACATACACATACTCAAGCGCCTCTTTTCCGGTGTTCGCCACGTTGTGGCGGGTCGCGGGCGGGATATAGGCAAGCGCTGGAGCGGCGAACGCCCGTTTCGCCTGGCCGTTGATCAGCGCCTCGCCTTGGCCGTGCAGGATGACCAGGGCTTCTTCGTTCGCGCCGGTCGTGTGCCAGCCGACTGTCGTACCAGGCATCAGGCGTACGAAACCGCTGCGCATTCCCGTCGTCTGGGGCGCCCCATGCAGCAAGGGGCAATCTCCTTTCGGGCATTCAAGCGGCAGCGTCAGCGGCTGAGGCTTTGGCATCTGCGAGGAAACCGGGCCGGTCGCAAGGACCAATCCCAGTGAAACCACCAAGAGCCGTAGCGGTACGATTCGTGTCAATTGCCTCCTTCGGGCAAACCCTTGGCTGATAATGCGCACGCTGCTGACCTCGCAATACTGCGCTGGATCGTGAGCAGGTGTGCCAGCAGACTATTCCAGGCCCGCGATGCGATTTTTCAACCGGGCTATTTGATCTTGAAGTTCGGAGCCGTTCCTTCGCGATGAGCCGAGTGACAGCCGCCACAGGTCCCTTGGATCATCTTCAAGTTGTCGGCTTTGTCTCCGGATCCCGCCGCGATCGCTTTGGCCGCATCGCGCGCGGTTTCCGCGAATTTCACGGCATCGCCGGCGTTCCGCGCCTTCCAGAACGCCGCGACACTGTCGAAAGTGTCGGCAAGTTTGGTGGCAGCCGCGGCAGCCGCGGCATTGTCCGCAGCGTTGCGAATCGCTCCCACCGATGGAGGTACAGACTTCATCCAAGTTTGATATTGCGCGTCGTCCTGCGCCGTTCCGAGGGCGCCGAACGTCGCAAGCATCGCGATCAGTATGCAGGTTTTGCGCATGGTGCGAGTATATACCAAGTGGTGCCGTTGTGACACGGGCGCGCAAGGGGGTCGCATAGCGCATCATCCGGTGCGGATGCCCAAAACGGTTTCGGCGCCTGAAGCACGACGGCGCCCCTATCATATACACTGTCTTCTATAGAGGACAAATGCAGCGTACAAGCCTTATGTTTCGCATGTTTCTTCCGGCCTGCCTTTCGGCCGCGCTGGCGTACGGTCAGGCCGGCCAACCGCCAACGGCTCCCGCAACCCTGACGGTCGGCGGCGATCTTCCGTCACAACTGGTGCTGAAAGCCGAGGACCTCTTGAAGATGCCTCGGGAGAAAGTGGCGATCCCGGACGCGGACGGGACCAAAGTGGAGTACGAAGGCGTTCCGCTTCGCGAAATTCTGAAGCGGGCGGGAGCGCCCATGGAGAAAGAGTTGCGGGGCAAGGCTCTGGCGAGCTACGTGCTTGCCAAAGCGCACGACGGCTACCAGGTGGTCTTCACACTCGCGGAGGTGGCGCCGGAGTTTGCGAATGAGCCGATCCTGGTGGCCGACAAGCGCGATGGAAAGCCATTGTTTGGGTATCAGGGCCCGTTCCGGCTGGTCTGTCCCAACGACAAAGCGGGCGCGCGCTCGGTACGGATGCTCGAAACTCTCGAACTGGTCCGGCTCCGGAAATGAGGGATAGCTGCCGTGCGTAGGATCAAGCTGCTTGTGGCGCCGCTGCTTTTTGCCCTGCTGGCGCTCGCGATACCCGACCGGAGGACTGCTACCGCAGCGCCGGATTCCAGCCAGGCGTACCAGTGGAATTTGCCGAAGGGCTTCCCGAAGCCTTACGTACCCGCGGATAATCCGATGAGCGAGGCCAAGGTGGAGCTGGGCAGGTATCTCTTCTACGACACTCGCATGTCGGCGAACGGGAAGGCTTCCTGCGCGAGCTGCCACAAACAGGACGTGGCATTCACCGATGGCCGCGCGGTGAGCGCAGGAGCGACCGGCGAACTGCATTCCCGCAGCGCGATGAGCCTGGTGAACGTGGCATATGGCGCGGCACTCACCTGGAACAATCCGCAACTGAAGAAACTCGAGGACCAGGCCCTCATTCCGATGTTCGGAGATCACCCTATCGAGCTGGGCTTGCGGGAAGGCGACGGCTTTCTGCCGATGCTGCGCTCCGATTCCAAGTACCGGGTTCTCTTCGAGCGCGCGTTTCCCGGCGACGCCGACCGCTTCACCGTGACGAACGTCACCAAGGCGCTGGCCAGCTTCGAGAGGAGCATCATCTCCGCGCGCTCGCCTTATGACCGTTATCATTACGGCGGCGACGACAGTGCGGTATCCGAATCGGCCAAGCGCGGGGAAATCCTCTTCTTCAACAACCACCTGAAGTGCTTCCGCTGTCACGGCGGATTCAATTTCAGCGATGCGACGGTTTCCGAGAGCAACGCCGGCAGAGAGATCGAATTTCACAATAGCGGGCTCTACAATCTTGCCGGCGCACTCTCCTATCCGGCTCCCAACGTGGGCACATACGAGTTCACCAAGGCTGCCGCCGACGTTGGAAAGTTTAAAGCTCCCACGCTGCGGAACATCGCCATCACGGCGCCTTATATGCACGACGGCAGCATTGCGGCACTGCAAGGCGTTCTGGATCACTACGCCGCGGGAGGCAGAACGATCGAATCCGGGCCTAACGCGGGAATCGGCCGCGATAATCCGAACAAAGACCATCTGATTGGCGGCTTTTCGCTGTCGGCCGAAGACCGCGCGGATCTGATTGCGTTTCTCGAGTCATTGACGGACGAAGAGGTTCGCCGCGATCCGAGATTTGGCAACCCCTGGCAGGGGCGAGGAAAACCTTGACGCAAGAGACGCGGAGGAAGACGCGGTGCGCGCTCGTGAATAGGCCAGATGGGCCGGATTTTGATACAAAGGTTGCATGGCACTCTCTGCAAGAAACCAACTGCCTGGCATCATCCAGGAGATTCAGGTCGGCGACATTATGGCGCACGTGGTCGTCAAGGTGGGCGATAACGTCATCGAAAGCGTGATTACGCGCAATAGCGCCGAAGAACTCGGCTTGAAGAAGGGCGATTCGGTAAAAGTGGTTGTCAAATCGACGGAGGTGATGATTCAGAAGGATTGATCAGGCCGCCCGGCCGGTGCGACCCTTTTCGGCAGCCCCTCAAATCCCCACCACCTCCCCGCGCACGCGCACTTCCCGCACGCTCTCTGCGCCGGCCTGAGCGATCAGCGCTCCGAGCAGCCGCTCCGGGCTTTCCGCGCGTTCCACCGCCGCGGCCGGCGGTGTCCCTTCGGCGGGACACAGGCGAACCAGATCGGCCGATTTGCCGGGGGGTGAAGTCGCCGTCTCCGCGGCCAACCCCAGTGCTTCGGCGCCCGCGCGGGTGGCCAGATAAAGCAGGTGCGCGGCAGAGAGAGGCATGCCGTCCGGCAGCAGGCGCGCACCATGTAGCACTCTAGGTCTCCGACCGCGAGATTTTGTTCTTTTGCCCGGAACCACTCCCTCACGGTGATGGCTCGGAACAGAGCCGCGAGCATCAGCGAGCGGTTTTCCCGGCAGCACGGAATCTCGCGGTCGCGGACCTAGCGCCTCCTTCAGCACGCCGAATCCGATCCCCGCCCCAACGTCGCTGCCGAGCGCGAAGCGGACGCCGGCCGCGAGGTGGCGGCGCATCGGAAAAATGCCGCTGCCCAGCATGGCGTTGCTCGATGGGCAGTGCGCCACCGACGCTCCCGACCCTGCCAGGCGGGCAAGTTCGGCGTCCGATACATGCAGGTCGTGGGCGAACACGGAGCGCGGACCGGCGAGCGAGAAACGATCATGGACGGCCAGGTAGCTCCCGGCCCAGGGAAACGCGGCGCGCCCCTCCGCGATTTCCCGGCAGTTCTCGTTAAGGTGCGTCTGAAACCGCAGGTCCGGTTGCTCGCGCATCAGCGCCGCGCAGACCTCCAGCATGCCCTCGGATGCCGACAGAGGAAGCGCGCCGGCGAGCCGCTCACGAGCGCGCCGCCACAACGCCGCCGAAGGCCAGCGCCACATCGGGAAGCTTGTTGGCGCACACTCGGCCCTCGGCGAACACGACGTCGGCGGGCGCGCAGTAGAGCATGGGGGCGGCCACTTCTGACAGCGTAGCGCGCACTTAAGCGCAGTGCCGCCGTTCGCCGTGCCAGGAGGTGCCCCGGGACGGGCGCGGCGCGTGCTCTTGGCTGTATACTACCGGATTGCGAATCGCCTGGCTCACCGATATCCATCTCAACTTCGTTTCGCCACACGATCGCGCGGGCTGGTACGCAAATCTCGCCGGGCAGAAACTGGACGCACTGCTGGTCGGCGGTGACATCGGCGAGGCCGATTCGGTGGCTCGGTTCCTCACCGAGATCGAATCCGCGCTGGGCGTCCCGATCTATTTCGTACTGGGCAACCATGACTTCTACCGCAGTTCGATAGCCGCTACCCGAGCCACCGTATCGCGCCTGGCCGCCGCTTCCCCGAGGCTGCACTAGCTGTCCGAGACGGGTGTCATTCAGTTGACCGCGACGGCGGCGTTGGTGGGCCACGACTCCTGGGCCGACGGGCGCCTCGGCAATTTCTTCCAGTCCGAGGTGATGCTCAACGATTACCTGCTGATCCAGGAACTGCGCTGCTTCGACAGACAGTTGCTCTTTGAGAGGCTGAATGCGCTCGGAGACGAAGCCGCCGCGATCATCGAGAGCCGCGCCACCGAAGCCCTCGCGTCGCACCAACAGGTAATCGTTCTCACGCATGTCCCGCCGTTCCGCGAGGCCTGCTGGCATGAGGGACGGATCTCCAACGCTGAGTACCTCCCGCATTTCGCCTGCCGGGCCGTGGGAGAACGCCTGATCGCCGTCGCCCGCGCGCACCCGCAACGTTCGATCACCGTGCTCTGCGGTCATACTCACAGCGGCGGAGTCGCCCGTATTTTGCCAAACCTGGTGGTCCACACAGGAGCGGCGGAGTATGGAAAGCCGGTCGTTCAGCGTGTTTTCGACTTGGATTGACAGGGGCCCAGCCGCACGACGCTGGTGAGCGATCTCGATAAACCTTCCCACTGTGGCATTGAATTCCGGATAATTCGGACTTATAGTACTTATGGGGGCGTGAAAGAAATGCGGACACGAGTAGCTTTGTGGAGCGCGCTGGTTTTGGCTTGGGCGTGTGCTTCCTGTTCCAGCGGGCCGAGGCCGCCGGAGCCGGGAACCCCGGCGTTTATCTGGGGAGCGGCCAAGGAAACCTATCACACCGGCGATTTTCGAAAGACCAGTGAGAACCTGGTGCAACTGATCCAGACGGATAACGACTTCACGGCGCGGGCGCGGCCGTTGGCGGCGGTGATCTCGGCGGGACTGGCGCAGGGATACTTCGATCTGGCGGAGAACTACGAAGCGGGGGCGCGCGCCAACCGGGCCGATCCGACGCCATTTCGCAAACAGGTTTCGGCCTCGCGGAGCCTTTCCAGCGCGGCTGCCCTGGAGTTCGCCGAAAACATTCACGCGTTCCTCGAGAAAGACAAGGAACCCAATGTGGTGCTGGCGTGCGAGTATCCGACGGGTTCGATGGCGGAGCCGGCCGGAATCCACAAAGTCGCCAAAGGGATGCTGATGCAGGATTCCGAGAAGGACCTGCTGGAGACGGCCATGCTCCAGCGCGGGGTCGTGCTGGCGATGAGCCGGTTTTTGGGCGCCCCCGAGGACGCGGCCAAGACCCTGGAACTGTTCAAGGCAGGGGAGCCAACGGTGCCGCGGGCCACGTTCGCGTACGGAACGGCGAAGGCGCTGTATGACCTGTCGGCGCTCTGGGGGCCGCAGAAGCTCGACCTCCCCAACCGGCTCCAGATGATGTGCCAGGAGGCGCTGGATGCGCTGCACTCGGTTCCGGAGACGAAGGAGACCAAGGCGCTGACGGCCAAGATCCAGGCGACTCTGAAGAAGAGCAGGCCGATGACTTAGCGCGGCTTTGGGCTTGAGCGGCAGCGCCATGTTCACCGCGGAGACGCGGAGGCAACGGAGAAAACACGGAGAAAGGCAAGAAAGGAATCGTTTTCTCCGCGCTTTCTCCGTTTTCTCCGTGTCTCCGCGGTGAATTCGGGCCGCCCGCTCAACGCAGCGGTGGCGTGCTGGCCGGCGCGCGGCGATGGCGCGTGGCCTGCTCGTAGGCATAAGCGAACTTCAGCAGCTTGGCCTCCGACCATGCCCGGCCGTAGATTGTCATGCCCGCCGGCAGTGTGCCGCCGCGCGTGAAACCCATCGGCACGTTGATCGCCGGAAAACCCGTGGTCGGCGAATAGAACTGGCTGTTGTCGCCGTGCGGCGTGTTCAGGTCGCCGATCAGCCGGGGCGGATTGCTCCAAGTGGGGTAGATGAAGGCATCCAGCTTGAGCTTGTCCATGGTCTTGACGACGGCCGCGCGCACCTGCTCGCGATAGCTTGTGTCGGCTTGGCAGGCGGGCGAATCGGGACCGTTTTCGGGACCGTTTTCGGCCGTCTCCAGGCGGCGCTGATTGTTCGGATGGAAGCGGCCGGATTTCACGATCTCGGCCAGGTTTTTCACCGGAACCCGGTCGCTGCGCGCCGCCAGAAAGCGGTTCAGATCGTATTTGAAGCCCATGCACGCACCCCCGCCCCGCGGCCGCTGGATGGCGTCGAGGCCTTCTACGGTGGCGGGATCGACGATGGTCGCGCCGGCGTGTTTCAGATCCTCGATCGCTGCCTCGAAGACACGCACGATTTCGGGGTCGGTGGTGGGCCGCTCGTAGGCCTGCCGCAGCACCCCGATGACCGCGCCGCGAAGGCCATCCCGATCGAGTGACGCCGCATAGTCCTGCGGAAGATGCTGGGGGGCCGCGGCAGTCACGGGGTCGTCGGGATCCTCGCCCACGATCACCTGAAAAACCTTGACGGCATCCTCCACCGTGCGCGCCATGGGCCCGGCAATATCGGCCAGCAGGCTCAACGGCATCACGCCCGCGCGGCTGGTGAGTCCCATGGTGGAGCGAATGCCCACCAGCGCCTGGTGCGAGGAAGGGCCGCGAATGGAGTTGCCCGTGTCGCTGCCCAAGCCGGCCAGTCCGAGGCTGGCGGCGACGGCCGCGGCAGTCCCGCCACTCGATCCCGCGGTTACGCGGTCCAGCGCGTAGGGATTTTTGGTGTAGCCCGGCAGAATCGAGTTCACCGTTTCATACGGGCTGAAGGCCCACTCGGCCATGTTCGACTTGGCCAGCACCAGGGCGCCGGCCTCCTTCACGCGCTTCACCTCGAAAGCGTCCTTGTCCGGAAGGTAGCCGGCAAAGGCCAGCGCGCCATCGGTGGTCTGGAGGCCCTTGGTCTCGAAGTTGTCCTTCACGATGACCGGCACGCAGTGCAGCGGTCCGGTGAGTCCCGATTGCGCGAAGCGGCGGTCCAGGTCGTCGGCCTGCTTCTCCACTTCCGGATTCAGGATCACGATCGAGTTGAGGGCGGGGCCGTTCTTGTCGTAGGCCTCGATGCGCTTCAGGTAAGTGCTCACCAGCTCGCGGCAGGTGAGCCGGCCGGCCTTCATGGCGTCGTGCACTTGCGCGATGGTGGCCTCCACCACTTCGAAAGGCGCGGGCCGTTGGGCGGGGAGTAAGACCGCGGCGGATAGCAGGCAGACAAGAACGCGAATCATCTGGTCATTGTATGACGGCCGGGTGAGCCGATACGGGTTGGCAGGCTGAAGCCTACCCCACTACTCCCAGCGCAAGGCGGTAACCGGGTCGACGCGGGCGGCGCGCCGGGCGGGGAGGGCGCTGGCGGCAGCCGCGGCGGCGATCAAGAGCGCGAAGACTCCGGCGTAGGCCAGCGGATCGAAGGGGCTGACGCCGTTCATCATGCTCCGCAAGAGGCGCGTGGCAGCGAAGGCGCCTGCCAGACCCGCGGCCAGACCCCAGGCGAGCGCGCGCAGGTTGGACGCCAGCACCAGCCGGACCACCTGGCCGGGGTGCGCGCCCAGCGCCATCCGCAGGCCGATTTCGCGTGTCCGCTGGCGCACCATGTAGGCGAAGACGCCGGACATCCCGATGCTGGCGAGGGCCAGCGCCAGCAGGCCGAGCGCGCCGGCCAGAGTGGCGGCGTAACGCGTGGGGGCGAGCTGCGAGCGCAGGTTGTCGCTGAGCGGTGTAAACGTGACGCGGCCTTTCGGCTCCAGCCCGCGGACGATGGCGGTGACACGCTCCCTGGCGGCGGCGCTCGAATCGCCGAGCAGCAGTTTCGGAACGCCAAAACTCCCCGTAATGGGCCAGTACAGCGTCGGGTTGACGGTGTTCAAATCGGATGTGTAGGCATCCTTCACCACGCCTGCCACCTGCCAGGTTTTGTTATTGGATTCGATGGTCTTGCCCACCGCCTCCTGGCCGCCCCACAACTGGCGCGCCGCCGTTTGGTTCAGCAGCACAACCTGCCGGCCGGTGTCGCCGCTGGTGAAGTTGCGGCCGGCTACCAGCGGGATGCCGAGAATCTGGAAGTACGCCCCGCTCACCTGGTAGATCTGTATCAGCCGGTCGCGGTGGGCCGGCTCGCTCGTGCGCCGCACGGTAGTCCAGGAGCGCGAGCTCGCCATGGGGGCCTGGGTGGCCATTGCGGCGGCAGGCACGCCTGGTTCCGACAGCGCACTTAACAGTTGCGCCGTGAATATCTGGCTGCGCTTCCCGCTGTATTCCGCGGCGGGAAGTTCCAGGGCGGCCACGGTTACTCCTTCGACGCGGAAGCCGGGGTCCTGCTGCTGCGCATGTTGCAGGCCGCGCACCAGCAAGCCGGCGCCCGCCAGCAGGATTACGCTGATGGCTACCTGCGCCGCCAGCAGCACGCTACGCAAGGGCACGCGCGAGAAGCTCAGCGGGGCTTCCCGCTTGAGCGCCCCGGCGATCCTTCCGTGGGTGGCCTGCAAGGCGGGCGCGAGCCCGAATACCAGGCACGCCAGCACCGCGAGTCCCGCGGTATAGGCGCATACCCGCCAATCCGGATTCAGGGCCATGCCGACTTCGGGGACCATCCGCGCCACCAGGACCGCCGGAGCCTTCCACGCGATCGCCAACCCCGTAGCGGCCCCGGCCAGTGCCAGGGCAAAACTTTCCACCAGCAACTGCCGCACCAGGCGCGCGCGGCTGCCCCCCAGCGAGAGCCGCACCGCGATCTCCTGCCGGCGCGCCGCCGCCCGCGCCAGGAGCAAATTTCCCACGTTGGCGCAGGCCAGCAGCAGAATCAGCGTCATGGCAGCGAACATCGCGGCCAGCGCGGGAACGATTTTGCCCTTGTCCTTGGGTGCGACGGACTCGAGCAGCGCCGTTCCCGAGGCCACCACGGCCTCTCCAGACGGCGGCAGCGGCGCATGCGCCTGGTCCGCCAGCAGCGCGATCTCGGCGGCCGCCTGCTCGCGCGTGTACCCCGGCGTCAGGCGGCCCGCCATCGACGAGCAGCAGTAGTGGATGTCGGTCAGAAATGGAAGCACGTCGGCATCGTGCGGCCGCAACACCCGGCGCGCGGATAACGGCGCCCACAGGTCGACGCGGCTCGGGTCCGTGCCGGTGAAACCTTCCCCCGCCACGCCCACCACCGTGAACGGAATCTCGTCCAACCGCACGGTCTTTCCCACGATTTCCGGATCGCCGCCGAACCGGTTCCGCCACGTTGTGTAACTCAGCACCGCGACGGCTTCGGGCGCGAGCGGCCGGTCTTCCTCAGGCACGAACCCGCGCCCGCGCGCCATCTCCACGCCCAGCACCGCGAAATAATTCCCTGTCACCCACGTGAGCCGCAGAGGCCCCGTCTCGCCCTGGACAGGCTCGCCGTTGCGCGTCAGCAGCAGGCCCGTAAAAGCCTTCGAGTGCTCCGAAAGATAGCGCCACTCGGCGACCCCGAAGCCTTCTCCGCTACCCGCCCTGGGCCCTTTGCGAAGAATCCGCAGGACGTTCACAACGCGCCCGGGATCCTTGACCGCCCAGGGGCGCAGGGCAATGGCGTTGAAGACCGTGAACAGGCTGGCATTGAGGCCAATGGCGATCGCCAGAGCGGTCACCGCGACCGCGGTGAAGCCACGCTCGCGTCGCAGGCCGCGGACGCCATAGGCGAGGTCTCGCCAGCAGCTTTCGATCCACGGCACGAGCCATACGGCGCGGGCGTCCTCCCGGGCGAGCGTGGTATTCCCCCAGGCTCGCGAGGCCGCGGCGCGGTCGGAGAAGTCGCGGGCCAGCATCTGGCGGTGGAACTCCATCTCCTCGGCCAGGTCGGCTTCGATGCGGTTGCGGCGGAACAGGTATTGGATGCGGCCCAGCAGTTTGCGCATACGTCCTCTCAGGCGGTTTGCAGAACCTTTTGGATGGCGGCCATCATCCGCTCCAGATCGGCGCGTTCCGAGGCCAGTTGTTTGCGGCCGGCCGGCGTCAACGTGTAGTAGCGCGCGCGGCGGTTGTTTTCGGAGGCGCCCCACTCGGCCTTCACCCAACCGTTCAGCAGCAGGCGCTGGAGGGCCGGATAGAGCGAGCTTTCGCCGACTTGCAGGACTTCATCGGAGCGGTCCTTGATGGCCTGCATGATGGCGTAACCGTGCAGCGGGCCGCGGTGGAGCGCTTTGAGGATCAGGATGTCCAGGGTTCCCGGGAGAATCTCGAGCGGCTTGTGTGTCATTCCCATCGTCTCACGAGGGGAGTATGGCACGGCACGGCGCCGGCTGTCAAGCCCCAACGTCTATCGAGGGGAAGTGGGGCAGGCGGGCCCCAAGGGCACCCCGCCTGCCAACCGAGCTAAGGGGGTGGTTCCCTAGCGCCGGGCCGCCCGCGCTTTGCCTTCGGCCGTCAGTGCCCACTCCTTGGCGCGGGTCATGGTCTTGACAAATTCCACGCGCCGGAAGCGGACGCCCGTCCAGTCCTCATCGATCGCCACGCTGCGCACCGGCTCAAATCCCAACTTGCCGGGAACTTTCCATCCAATGTCGCGGTTGAACTCGCATTGGTACCGTTTGGAAGTCCCCTTGGGGTATGCGAACCACACTACGGCGTCGCCTTTGGCCTTCGCGGCGATCGATTTTGCAAGTGCGTCGACTTCCTTTTGCTTTGTGACGAACGCCAGCGAGAACCCGATCTCCTTGATCCCATCGAGGCTGCGCAAGACGGTGACGCCGTGAAGCGCGCTCAGTTCAGGCTCAAACGATTCAGGCGCGTTGAGGACCACGATCTGCCTGTGGTCCTTGAGGTTCAGTTTTTCGAAGGTGGATAACATAATGGTGAACCAAACTCGAACTCAGCACTTGGAGCTCAGGACAAAGCAGTTGCCGTCGATGTCCTGGAAGGCCGCGGCGGTGCCCCAGTCTTCGCGTTTGGGCTCCATCACGAATTGTACGCCCTTGTTCTTCAGCTCCTGCGCCGTGGCTTCCACGTCATCGGCCCAAAACGTCACGTTCATCTGGCTCCCTGGCTGCGGGCCTTCGTCGAAGCGAAACAGGACGATCCGCGAATCCGCGCCCGGAATGCCCAGTTCGATCCAGCGCCGATCGTCGCTGAAGGGCTGATCGGTGACCAGCCGAAACCCGAGTTTCTGCGTATAGAAGGCCAAAGCGCGATCCTGATCCGTGACCGGAATGCTGGCGAACTTGATGCCTCTAATCATGGTGGATTGCCCTCCGTGACATTGTGTTCCGGCCGCCGGCGGATTGCAAGCGTCTATAATTGTTAAAACTATAGTAATTATGGACCATGTTCCGATCGACGACTACGTGCTCGACGTCCTGCTGCCGGACCTCGCCGGACACGACCGGTCGCCGGCGGCATTTCTGATTTACATCGTCCTTTGGGTCAAGCTCTACCGGTCCGAGGAGGTCGATTGCGGTCAGCCTGCGGCAGTTGGCGGAGCTCGCGGGCCTGTCCAAATCGGCGGTACAGGGCGGCATTCGACTGCTCAACCGCCGCGGGCTGATTCGGATTACGAAGGAGTCCGCGACCGCTGTTCCGCAATATGAGCTGGTGCGCCACTGGGTGCGCCGGCGGGCCGGGAACGCGGCGGGTGGGTAGCCGCGGTCCGCGTGCGTCTCGGCACCGCTCAGAATCCCGGCGGACGCTCTCCGGCCACATTCATGGCGCGCTCCAGAGCCATCCCCGCGCGCCCCAGCACTCCCTCGTCGAAGAGGCGTCCAATAAGCGTGACGCCGTGAGGCACGCGCCGTGGCGGCGAGAACTTGGGCATCGGGTGAGCGGGGTCGGGAGCCCAGTCGCTGCGCGCCTCCGAGACTTCCACGAAGCCGGCGCGCAGTGTAAGCGACGGATGGCCGGTGAAGTTGGTGATGGTGAGGATCTCATCGCGCAACGAGGGGACCAGCAGCAGATCCACCTGGGAAAAAATGCGCGCCATTTCCTGGGCCACGCTGCGGCGAAAGCGGTCGGCCTGCACGAAGTCCACCGCGGAAAGGAAGCGGGCCTGGCGAAACAGGTTGGGCCACGCATCCGGAACCTGCGCCTTGAGTTCCTTCAGGCCGCCCGCGAGCGTGAGTTCCTCGAATGCGGCGGCGGCCTCGGCGAAGAGAATCAGGCCGAGCGAATCGTACGGCCAGTCGGGCAGGGACACCTCGACCGGAACCATGCCAAGCTTGCGAGTGGTTTCGAGACCGGCGCGATCGACATCGGTGGCGGGGCTTTCCTTCATCCAGCCAGGGATGTAGCCGACGCGCAGGCCGGCGACGGGCGCCGACGCGTCGAAATCGAGGCTGCTGGACACGCTGGAGACGTCGCCGGGGTCGGGGCCGGAGATGGCCTGCAAGACCAGCAGCGCGTCCTCGACCCCGCGGGTCATGGGTCCGAGTTTGTCGAGCGACCAGCACAGGGTCATGGCCCCGGTGCGCGGCACGCGGCCGTAAGTGGGGCGCAATCCGGTGACGCCACAGCGCATGGACGGGCCGACAATGCTGCCGCCGGTCTCGCTGCCGATGGTGAAGCCCGCCAATCCCGCGGCAGTGGCGGCACCGGGGCCGGCGCTCGACCCGGACGACCCTTCCTCCAGAAGCCACGGATTCATGGTCTGGCCGCCGAACCAGATGTCGTTGAGGGCCAGCGCGCCGAGGCTCAGCTTGGCCACCAGCACCGCGCCGGCATCGTGCAGGCGCTTCACGACGGTGGCGTCCTCGGCGGGCACGCGGTTGCGGTACGGCTCGGCGCCGTAGGTGGTGGGGATGCCGGCGGTGTCGAGCAGGTCCTTGGCGCCCCAGGGGATGCCGTGGAGCGGGCCGCGATAGTGTCCGGCGGCGATCTCGCGGTCGGCCTGTTGGGCCTGCGTAAGGGCCAGATCGCGGGTCAGCGTGATGACACATCGCAGCTTGGGATCGAAGCGCTGCAAGCGGTCCAGATAGAGGCGGGTGAGCCGCTCAGAGGTGAGCTGGTGCGTTTCGATCCAGCGGGAAAGGCGCGAGAGCGGAGCGAAGGCGATGTCCTGGTCGCTGGCCGGAAGGGGGTCCGGCACGCCGGCGGCGGTGCGGAGGAAGCGTTCGCGCGCGGGACCGGCCTGAAGGCCCGGCAACACAGGATCCCAGCGCGTGGCCGGGGCGATGGACGGCGGCGGGGCGAACTTGCGCGGTCCGGTGCGGCGCTCGTAAAGCGGGGCCATGCTCTTGCGCCAATTGGCGGCCGCCATCTGTCGCTCCGCTGGGCTGAGCGAGAACTGCACCAACTTCTCAGCTTCGGCGAAGGTGGCAGGCGAGACCGCCGGTCCCACGTCCGGCGCGGTTCCGAACGCCGGCGGCGCTCCGGGCGGAAGCGCGGCGGACTCAGGTGTGGGCGTGGGCTTGCTGCACGAGGCGGCTGCGGCCATCAGACCGGCCGAGGCGCAGCTCAGAAAATCCCGGCGCGAATTGGACATGTTTTCTCCGAACCACAATTCTCGCAGGTCAGGCGAGGCGTGGACGACCGCAACCGGCTCTAATAATCTCGATGTGGGGCCTGCGCGGCTGAAGCCTGGACTACCGGAAGATCATCGCCATCGAGCCTGGGAAGATGGGCGGCAAGCCGTGCGTCCGCGGCATGCGCATGACGGTCTACGCCGCCACCCCGCCACCCCTCCGGTTGCCGCCGGCCCTGGCGATGCGCTATCCTGGAAACTCGAAGATTCTGTAAGGATTCGATCTACTCAAGATGGCCAATACGTATTCCGCGCTCAAGCGGGTGCGCCAGACCGAGCGGCGCACGGAATTCAATCGGAAGCATAAGACTGAACTGCGTCACCAGATTCGCGCCATGCGGCGCGCCATCACCGGTAAGGACGCCAAAGCCGCGGCGGAAATGCTGCCGAAGACCTTTTCAATGATCGACCGCTCGGCCAAAATCGGCGTCATCAAGAAGAACACCGCGGCGCGATACAAGTCCAAGCTGCACCTCCGCGTGAAGGCGCTCTCCGCTTAATTTCCTGCCGGATGGGGCGGGCAGTCTTTGAGGCCGCCTTGGCCGCGCGCTTACCGCTCCCTCACGGTCGCGGCTCGGAGACCAGTTCCAGGATGAACTGCTCCATCACGATGCGGTCGTCGGGGCGGGCATCGCGCAGGCCCTGGTCGGCTTTGTAAATCACCCTTAGCGCGCGTTCCAGTTGCGGTTTGCCGAACTTGGCCACGGTCTGGTAGACCTGGTCGGCGCGCGATCCCCACATCTGCATGCCTAGTTTCATGAAATGGCTTTGGATCTGTTGCGAGCTTTTCAGGCCGGCTTCGCGCGCCCCGAGAGCCATGCGGAATTGCGTGGAGAGAAAGGCCAGCGCCAGCGGCAGGTATTCGCCCTCGCGGACCAGCGCGTCGAGAATTTCCAGCGCGCGGGCGCGGTCGCGGCGGCCCAGCGCATTCACCAGGGCGAAGACGTTGCCGGCCCGCGCGTCGGGCACCAGGGCGGCGATGTCGTCCACCCCCACCGGCCGGCCGGCCGCGTAGAGGGCCAGCTTTTCGATCTCCACGGCAATGCGGGCGATATCGGCGCCGAGCGAATCCACCAGCAGATCGAGCGCCTCCTCATCCATGCGGAATCCGGCGCGCCCCACCAGCGCCTCGCCTTCGCGGCGGGCATCCGCGCTGGAGAATTTGCGCAGCTCCACCACCTCCGGAATGGCGGCGTAGAACTTGCGCACGCGCTCCAGTCTGCGCTTGTCCTCGCCTTCGAAATCGAAGCGGTTGGCCTCGAACACCACGGCCACTCCGGGGGTGGGGTCCTTCAGATACTGGTTGAGGGGAGTGGCGTCGCCGGCGCTTTCGGCTTCGCTATCGGAATCGGCATCGGCCGTGGAGCGCACCCGCGGCAAGGCGGCCTCGGCGTTGACCACCCAGATCAGGCGTTCGGCGGCGAACAGCGAAAGCGCCCTGGCGTCGTCCAGGGCTTCGGCCAGCGAAACCTCCGTGAGGTCGTGCTGCGCTATGGCGTTTTCGGGATACAGTGCGGTCAGCGCCCCTTTGATGCGGCGGCGCTCGTAGGCTTCGGAGCCCAGCAGCAACGCGGCCGCGGGCGCACCGGCTTTCTTCACGCGCGCCAGAAACTGCGCCGGCGTGGACACCTAAAACTTCTCCAGGATGGCGGTCACCACGCTGTGCGCCACATCCCGGCTGAGGCGCTCCAGGGCGGTGTCGCTTTCATCGAAGTAAGTCTTCGGATCGATCGAGATCTCGTAGCGCTCGCGGAACTCCACACCTACCTGCGAGAAGAGCACCTTGCCGGTGTGCCGGTCGGTCAGCAGAAGATTCATCGTCACGATGCAGCCCGCCCCGGTGGCGCGGCCCGAGGCCGGGTCGGCGATGGTCGGGAAGTTGACGAACTTGGCGATGGTGGCTTTGAGCACGGCATCCGCCTGGTTGGGGTCGGTGACGATGGTGTATTTGGTGCGCTCGTGAAACTCGCGGGTGATGCCGGTGGCCAGCAGCACCGGCAGCTTGGGGCGCACGGTGTTGTTGGCGATCGGTGGGATGGCGATCACCCGGATGGTCGCCGGCATCAGGTCGGAGTGGCCGCCCACATGATAGCCGCAGGCCGCCATGAGCAACGCCAGCAGTGCCAGCGCCGGCAGCCCCCAAAACCGCCCCTTTGAAGACGGCCTAAGACTCCGCGCGAGAATAACTTTCACAGTCCGCCCGCTGTGGCGCAGGCTCTCAGCCTGCCGCGTCGAGTCTCCGCTCGACGCTCTTGCGGCCTGGGGCAACCAGCGTCGGCAGGAGTGCCGACGGGCCCAGAGGGCACCCCGGCTGAGAGCCTGCGCCACGTCTGCCACTCGGTCATACGTAAAGTGGTTCTTGCGCAGGTCTTCATCGCCTTCGGTGGGCCGCAGGCCCATGGGGCACTCCCTTGAAGACGCGGAGAATAGCCGGCGAAATTGCCCTGTCAGTGCCCGCCGCGTCTTCATCCGGTTCGATGGGTCGCAGACCCATGGGATCCTGACTTCTGTCTCCTTTCCCAATCCGCGTTTCACAGCAACTCCCGCGCCACGGCCACGGCGTTTTCGGCCGCCAGCCGCAGATTGTCGGTCACCAGCCAGAACCAGCAGGCGGCGGGATCGTTGCGATCCTCGGCGATGGCCCCCACGGCAATGCCGCCCTGCCCCGCCTGGCTCACGTTGGTGGGTGGTTCGAATTCCGCGCCGCGCACTTCGATATGCGCCGTCGCCAAACCGTTCTCGATCGCCTCCAAACCGGGGTTGCCGTCGAACTCCACCCAGGCCGAAAAGCTGTAGCCGTGAAAGACCGGCGCCTGCAGCACGCGCAGCGAGGGCATCGGCGCACCTTCGCCATCTCCGGGAAGCGCCAGCAGAGTAGCCAGGTGGCGCTCGATGCGCAGCTCGGTTTCTTCCAGCGGCATGGGCGCCTCCTCGCCGTACTTGGCCAGCAGGTTGAAGCTGGCCTGCGTGTCGAAGACTGCGCGCGGCAGGTTCTTGAACGACAGCAGGCTGATGGTTTGCTGTTGCAGCTCTTCCACTCCGGAGGCTCCATGCTCGCTGGCTGGGACAAAGACCTGGATGACCGAGCGCCGCACCGGGTCGTGCGTCTGCAGACGCCGCAGAAACAGCGCCAGGGCGATGGCCGCGGGATGCGCGATCACGTGCACGCTGGCGGTCTCGCCCTCGGTATCGTCCCCGGCATCGCCCTCGGCGTCGCCTTCTTCCGGCGGATCCCCGGATTCCACCAGCGGGGCTCGCAAGCGCGCGTCGGGACGCTCTTCGGCGGCAAAGGAAAGGTCGATCAGCGCGATCTCGCCATCCACCAGCCCGATGGCCTTGCGATTGGCTTCCGGCGATCCGGCCAGAAACACCGCGCGCGCGCCGGACAGGCTTTTGGCTTTCAATTCCACGGGCAGGGACGGGACGCCGTCCTTGGCGCCGGGCCTCGCGTCGCCGGTCTCGATCAGGCGCAGATCGAAGCCCGGCGCGGACGTGCTCACCAAATCGCGAATTTCGCGGCCGATGAGCGTCTCGCTGCCCACCAGGGCAAAAGGAATCGGAGAATTAGCCAACTTGATGCTCCGGAGCGGGGGGATGAGGGTGCGGGCGCAGGCGCCGCCGCACCACGCCGCCAATGCGAATCGCAATTCCGCTGCCCACGTAAGCCGTCGCCATGGTCAGCAGCACGGCCCGCGAATAGTTTCTGATGAGGTAGATGAAGGCGCCCAGCAGGATAAGGATGAGCGGCGAGTAGGCGCGGTTCAGGCCGATGCCTTTGAAACTGTAATACCGCCAGGTGCTCACCATAAGGAATCCCAGCAGGGCCAGCAGGGCTAGCCAAGCCACCGAAAGCGGCCACCAGGCCAGCGGCTGGGCGTCGAAGGCATACACCACCGCGGCCACCATGCCGGCGGCGGCGGGGATGGGCAGGCCCACGAAATACTTGCGGTCGGGCCGGCCGGGATTCTTGGGGATGGGGTTCTTCTGTACGTTGAAGCGCGCCAGGCGCACGGCACCGCACAACAGAAACAGAAACGCGATGAAGGAGCCGGCGTTGAACAGCTCGCCACGCACGCCTTCCCCGAAACCCGGATCGACAAACTGCACGCCCCAGGCAAAGGCCAGCACCGCCGGCGCGATGCCGAAACTGATGACATCGGCCAGCGAATCCATTTCGCGTCCGAAATCGCTGACCGTGTTGGTCATGCGGGCGATGCGGCCATCCAGCCCGTCCAGGAACACGGCCGCGCCGATGGCTTGGGCCGCAATCGCGAAATTCTCGGCCGCCCCGAACCCTCCGGAGGATGCCAGCATGGCGCCTCGAAACGAGCGCATGATGGAAATGTAGCCCAAAAAGACGTTGCCCGCCGTAAACAGCGTGGGCAGCACGTAGGCCGCGCGGCGCGGACGGCGGTCCGGCGAGCGCGGGTCTTCCAGGCGTTCCCTAAGCCCCATCGGGCGCACCTCGGTCGAGACGCCGGGCGATCACGCTGGAGCCGGCCGAGACGCGGTCGCCGGGGCGCACGGCGATCTCCCATTCCGGGCCGAAGAGCACATCGACGCGCGAGCCGAACTTGATCAGGCCCACGCGCTCCCCCGCGGACACACGGTCGCCCGGCCGCTTGCGGAACACGATGCGGCGGGCGATCAACCCGGCGATCTGCTTGAACACCACCACGGAGCCGTCCGTGGAGCCGTTCACGGGGCCGTCCGTGGAGCCGTCCACGGGGCCGTCCGTGGAGCCGTCCACGTTGCCGTCGCCCTGTACGGTGACCACGTTCTGCTCGTTTTCGTTGGAGCAGGCTTCGCGGCGGGCCACGTGGAAGCGGCCCTCGCGATACTGCACGCCGGCGATGGTCCCCGCGATGGGTGCGCGGTTCACGTGTACGTCGAAGATATTCAGAAAGATGCTGACGCGCTGCGTCGAGGGGCCTTCGGGCACGACCGCGACCACTTTGCCATCCGCCGGCGAGACGGCCACCGGCCCTTCGGGAGTGGCACGCTCGGGGTCGCGGAAGAAGTACAGGCAGAAGGCCGCCAGCACCCACAGCGGCGCGCCAAACCATAGGCCTGCCAGCCAGGCGGCCAGCGCGCCTCCGGCGGCCAGGGCTGCCGCGTAGTAGATACCGTCGAGTACGATCACTAAGTCTCATTTTCCCATATGCGGCGCGTGGGAGTTACTGGGCGGTTTTTTCCATCCATCGGATCTGGTCGAGCTGCTGCGTCAATTGGTTTAGCCACGAAGACCGCAGACTCTTCGCCATGGCAAAAGCCTCGCTGGCCAGACGCTCAGCTTCGTCGAACTGGCGCTGGCTGGCAAACGCCAGCGCGGCATTCATGCGGCTCAAGGCGGGCTGCGGGTCATTGCGCGTGGCGGTCAGGTCGGCGATGGCCACTGTCTGGCGGTGTAAAGGCAAAGCTTGCGCACGATCGGCGGTGGCTCCGTACAGCTCGGCGAGAGTTCTGAGCGCGTTCAGGTAGGGTTGGCTGGTGGTTCCGCTGAGGGATTCTTCCAGCCGAAGGCGCTCCTCAGCCGGGAATATGGCCCTGTCCAGTGAATTGGGGAAGCGCGCGGAGTCGATGGTCAGGTTCAAGATCGCTCGGGCGCCCGCATCCGCGCCGTGGGCGGAGGCGATTACGCCCCCGTAACGCTCGATGGCGGCACGAACGGTTTCCCGACGGTCTGCCTGTCCCATCAGGAAACGGATGTAGGCTTCGCTGGCGTGGCTCAGCGGTTGGATGGTATCGGCTGACCATCCCTCGGCAGCGGCGAGGACGCGTTGATAAATCTCGGTGGCCTTGGCTGGATCTTTGTTGGCGATGGTATTGGCGACCTGCCGGAGTCCCCAGGTGGCGATCAGGTCGCGGTCACGGGCCATAGGCGCGGCATCGATGGCATGCAAGCTGAGGGAATAAGCGTCATCGAGCCGCCCTTCACTGGCTGCTGTCTCTGCCGCCCCGATATCCTCCCCGATGGAGTTCGGGGCCAGGGTTAGCGGCCTGGGCCACTTTTCGGCGGCGGCGCGCCGGAATTCTTCGGCCTGCTTGGGGTCATCCGCTATCATGGCCAGAAAATCGAGAGCACTCGCCTCCTGCCCTGGGTTGAGATCCGAATGGCTGGCCAGGTAATCGGTCAGAAGCTTTGCACCCTGTCCGGCTCGCTTGGTCGATCTCAGGTATCTGGCATAACTGGTGACAGCTTGGTATTGGTCCGCCTCCGGATCGGACAGCAACTGTTGGTAGGTCTGATCGGCCTGGTCGTTCCGGCCGGCTTGTTGCAACCAACCGGCGACTTGTTGGCGCAGCCAAGAGGCCTGGCCCTGCTGGCCCTGCCCTGCTCCTTGTGCCACGGCGATCGCGTGTTGCAGGGTGGCGACCGCATCGTCCGCGCGTCCTTCCTGCTGGTAGACGTTGGCTAACGATTGCAGAGCGTTGATCGCATCCTGCGGGTTGCGAGCTTGGTCGGCCAACTGCTTGTACAGGGCCTCGGCTTCCTCCAATTGGCCTGCTGCATAATAGAAGGAAGCCAGAGCGGAGGGGTTGCTGCGGAAGTGCGCTTGCACCTTGGCCACTACGGCGTCCGCCGCCTCCGGGCGGCCGAGTTGGCGGTAGAGGTTCGCCAGTTGCTGGTAGATGTACGTGGCGTCCGGTCTCGGACCGCTGCGATACGCAGCGAAGGGCACGGCGTCCATCACTGCCATCGCCTGTTCCAAGTATGCCGCCGCCTTGAGGAGACTACCGTCACGCTACCAACTGCCGGCGAGCATGTTGAGCAGCATAACCCGCATGGGATGCGCATCCGGGAGCGGGTGCCACGGGCGAGGGCCGCCTCGAGAATCGATCGCACTTCGGCGGTCTTTCCCGCCTGCTCATACATCTGAGAAACACCATTTAACCAGTTGACAAACTGCGGTGCGTCGACCGGGACCGGTCGAAAAGGGCGCGCGCTCCCTCCCGTTTCGCCACCGCCGCATCGTAATTCCCTTCACCGCGCAACCGATAACAGTCCTGTATGGCGGCATCGATCGGATCCTGCGGACCCCATTGTGCTACCGCAGCCACGGCCGAGAGCAGCAGAATCACCAGTGAACGGGAACGGCAGAGCATTGCAGGCTCCTTAGTAGGTGCGTGCCGGATATAAGCACGCGGGTTTCCAGTTATAAGTGTCGTCCGCTCAGCCAGGTCTTAGGCAGTAACAATCCTCCGGCAGAGCCGGAGGCTTTTGCGGTTGCTGGCCCCTCAAAGGGGCCTGATCGCAACCGCTCAAAAACCGGTCCCGCGCGCCGCACGCTGCT
>JBKQPR010000284.1:0-17034 GCA_052144935.1 Bryobacteraceae bacterium | reverse complement strand
TCGCTTTCCCGGAGCCCTCCCCAAGCCACATTGTATACGGCGGGCAGGCGGAGGACGGCAGGGGAGAATGCGGCGTGTGGTGGTAAGTGGTTGGAATGGCGGGAGTTGGAGAAAAGCAAAAAGTTGGTGAAGTTTGTGAATTGTTAAGGTTTGCTCGGTTCCGCGGCGCCGGAAAGCCGGCCAGCAGACGGCGCCTAGTTCGTTACGGCCCAGCCTACCGGCAGGCTCATGCGCTTCCCCTGCATCAGCATCGCCTCATGCAGGCCATGCGTTGGGAATCGATATCGCCGACCCGCAAGGCCACCACTTAGGAGACCCGCAGTCCGGCTCCATAGGCGGTCATCAAGGCGGCCCGGTAGCGAATGGTACAGACGTGCCGAAAGAACTCGGTGACTTCCATGGCGCTGAGGACTACCGGCAGTTTGTAGGGGAACTCGGGCGCCCGGCAGAGCGCCCTCCGGCCAGGGGGTTTCCAGGTCACGTTATAGAGGAACTTAGCCGCGGAAACGAAACAATTTACGGATTCCGGCGAGAGCCGGCGCTGGTCCGATCACTGGGGTGGGCGGGGGTGGTCAGTTCGCTGGGGTAGCGGGTTTTCCGACGGCGGGGCCGGGTTGGGAGTTCGGCCGGAGGGTGTCGATCGGCGGGGTGCGCGGTGCTTGCCGGCGCCGGCCGATTTCACGTAAATTTGTATGCTAGTGGAACATGGGCAGGCGGCACCGCGTATGGCTTCGCAAGGAGACTGGGTGAGCGCCAGATTTTTTTGGTCCGGCTGGTCGAAAATGCCGGTGTCGAACGATATTACCGTGACGGAGTCGAAGAAGGGAGGCCGGTTATGACTGGGATCAGCGCAGAACAATTGGATTTACGTGAAGCTGCCGGAATCTTTTGGCGTGATGTGAAGTACGCCGTCCGCTCGCTCGCCAACGCTAAGGGGCTTACCATTACGGTGGTCCTCACGCTGGCGCTCGGAATCGGAGCCAATGCCGCGATCTTCACGCTGGTCCGCGGGGTTTTGCTGCGGCCGCTGGTGAATCGCGACGAAAACCGGCTGATTTACATTCGGCAAAGCGCGCGGGGCATGGGCGTGGAGAACGCCAACTTTTCCGTGCCGGAGATGCAGGACCTGCGGCAGCGGGTTAAATCGTTCAGCGAGATCGGCGATTTCTCCGAAATCGGCTTCACCATGAATGGGCTGGGCGAGCCGCGCGAGGTGCGGGCGGGAGTGGTCGGCGGCACCTATTTCGAAGTGATGGGTCTCCATCCGGTGCTGGGACGGCTGCTCGATATGCGGGACGACGGCCCGGCCGCCGCCGGCGCCGTGGTTCTGACGTATCGCTTCTGGACCACCGCGCTGAAGAGCGACCCGTCGGTGCTCGGAAAAGTCGTCAGGCTGGAATCGTTCGGGCCGGCGCGTTCAGCGACCGTCGTCGGAGTCTTGGAACCATCCATCCCGTATCCCTCCGAAACCGAGATTATCGCCAACGTGGTGACCAGTCCACACCACCTGTCGGCGACCATGGTGACGGGGCGGATCCATCGCATGACGGACCTGTTTGGCCGGCTGGCCCCCGGCGCGACGCTGGAACAGGCCCGCGCCGAGCTGCGGGCGGCCCACGGCGCCATCGTAAAACAGTATCCCGGGGATTACCCCGCCAAGGCCGACTTCCGCATTAACGCGGTGCTGCTGCGCGACCAGATCACGTCCAAAGCCAGCACCGTGCTTTGGGTGCTGCTGGCCGCGTCGGGCCTGGTCTTCATCATCGCCTGTTCCAACGTCGCCAACCTGATTCTGGCCCGGACGATCCGCCGCGAAGGCGAGCTGGTGATTCGGGCCGCGCTGGGGGCCAGCACCGCCGCGCTACGGCGCGTCCTGCTGGCGGAGAGCCTCCTGCTCTGCGGCGCGGGAGCGGCGCTGGGGGTGTTGAGCGCGCGGCCGATGGTGGCGATCCTGGCGCGCTACGCGTCCCGCTTCTCGGTTCGCGCCCTGGATCTGACGGTCGACTCCAGCATACTGTGGGTCGGCGCCGGACTGGCGCTGGTGGCGGCGGCGCTCCTGGCGTTTGTGCCGCGCCTCCCCTCCGGCGACGGGCCGAACGCCATCAGCCTGTCTAATGGGAGCGTGCGGGTGACCGGCGGCGGGACGCGGCGTCTGCGGGCTTTCGCGGTTACCCAGATCGCCGCTTCCTTTGTCCTGCTGGCGGGCGCCGCCATGCTGCTCAAGACGCTGCTGGCGCTGCAGGCGGTCCAGACCGGCATCGACACGCGGCGCGTGCTCGCCATCAACGTGCCCGTACTTTCCTATGGGCGGACGGACGTCCAGATGGTGGACTTCTACAAAGAAGCCATGGGCCACGTACATCAGTTGCCGGGCGTAGACGGAGTCGCTATGGGCATGCTCACGCCGTGGCGCGAGGGCGCCAACTTCGGCCCCGGCTTCCAATTCACCATCGAAGGTTACGTTCGGCCGACCGCCGAAGACGATCCGCGCGGCGCATTCCGCATCGTGTCGCCCGGGTTTTTCGCCGCGCTGGGGGTTCCGATGACGGCCGGGCGCGACTTCAACGATCTCGACCGGAAGGGCGGCGAGGAGGTGACGATCGTCAGCCAAACCGTGGCCCGGCGGATGTTTCCGAATGGGGAGGCGCTCAACCGGCATCTCACCTTAACGGATCCGATCATCAAGTTTGCCGGCATGAAGCCGACGCCCATGCGGATCGTCGGAATCGCCGCGGATATCGACGATACCCACCTGGTTCCGCAGCCGACCATGACTGTGTATACCCCGTTTGGGCAGGGACCGATGATTGGCGGGCGTCTCTTTGTCCACGTTCATTCGGATCCCTATGCCCTGATCAAACCGATCACGCGGACCATCCGCAACCTGTCGGTGGACCAGCCGGTAGAGCGCGCCGCGACGCTGGAAGATGTCCGCGCGGAGGTGCTGACGCCGGACCGGTTGAACGCCATGGTTTTCGGCGGCTTCGCCATGGTGGCGCTGACGATTGCGGTGGTCGGCGTGGCGGGTGTATTGGCATTTTCGGTGAGCGCGCGGACGCGCGAATTCGGCATCCGGCTGGCGATCGGGGCCCAGCCGCGGCATCTGCTGGCACGGGTGATCGCGGAGGGCACGGCGATGACGGCGGTAGGGATCGGCGCCGGATTGGCGTGCGGGCTCGCGCTACAGAAACTGGCCGGCAGTTATTTCGAGAACCTGCGAATGCCGGGAGCGTGGGTGGTGGTTGGGGCGGCGGGCGTATTGCTGGCAGCGGCCGTGGCCGCGTCCGCGTGGCCGGCGATGCGAGCCGCGCGCGTGGATGTGATTCAAGCCCTACGCGCGGACTAGGTCCGCGACCGCGAGGTATCGTGCCGGTCGCGAAAACCGCTCTTACGGGTCGCGGCTCGGAACGGCTTGGTTGCTATCCGGAATGGCCGTTGGGGGAAAGCGTCTGCCAGCCTGCCCACCTCAGGGATTCTTGACGCTCTCCAGCCAGCGTTGTGCCAGGGTTTCCAACTCGTCGGCGACGGCGGGGTTTTGATGCCGCAGGTTCTTCGATTCGCCGGGATCTTCATCGACGTTCGACAGGAACAGCGCATCGTCGCCCTCTAGCGGCTTTTCGCCATCGGGCGTGCCGTCAAAGATCCGGCCGTTCTTCACCAGCTTCCAGTTGCCCCGGCGCACGGCAAGCTGCCCGCCCGAGGACCAGAAGATCGCGTCGTGCGTGGACGGGGCGCCGGAGACCGCCATGGGCAGCGCGTCGAAGCCATCCATGGTGCGGTCCGCCGGCGCCGGCACGCCGGCCGCGGTCGAAAGCGTGGGCAAAAGATCCAGGTGACTCCCGATCTGCCGCAGCACCTGGCCTTTGGGAATCGTGCCCGGCCAGCTCACCACCATAGGCACGTGCATGCCGCCATCGAAGGCGCTGAATTTGTTGCCGCGAAAAGGCCAGTTGCTGCCGGCTGTGGCCGGCTTCTGACCGAGTCCCGCGCGAGGCTCCCGCGTGGCGCCGTTATCGGCCGAGCAGAAGACCAGGGTGTTCTCGGTAAGGTGAAGATCGCGCAGCGTGCGCATCACCAGCCCCACGCCATCGTCGACCGCCGACAGCATGGCGGCGTACATGCGGCGCTCCGGCTGTAGATCGGGGAAGCGGTCGACGTACTTCCTGGGGGCGTGCATGGGATAGTGCACACCGTTGAACGGAAGGTAGAGGAAAAACGGATTCGAGCGATTGTCCCGGACAAACTGGGCGGCCTCCCGCGCGAAGAGCTCCGTCGCGTACTGGCCGTCTTCGAAGGTTTCCGTACGGTCGCGCCAGAGGTCGTGATAATTGACGGTGCGCGGCTCGCCCCAATAATAACGATGCGAATAATAGTCGATGCAGCCCGCGTGGAAACCGGCGAACCGGTCGAAGCCGTGCGCGTTGGGGACCGTGTCGGGCGTGTCTCCCAGGTGCCACTTGCCGAAGATCCCGGTCGCGTAACCCGCCGGTTTCAATAGCGCGGCGATGGTCTGCTCGCCCGGCCGGAGCGGCGGCCCGTTGGATGGAACACCCGCGCGGATGGGATACCGCCCGGTGAGCAGCGATGCGCGCGAGGGCGCGCAGACCGGCGCCGCCGCGTACCAGTTGGTAAAGCGCGCTCCCGAAGCCGCCAGCGCGTCGATGTTAGGCGTCTTCAGATCGGTCGCGCCCCACGCGCCGATATCGTGGCAGCCCAGATCGTCGGCCAGAAAGATGACGAAATTCGGTTTGCGGGCGGGGCCGCGGGTCTGCGCCATGGCGCCCGCCGCCGCCACGGACGAAGCCGCGGACGAGAGGAAGTCTCTGCGGGAGAACATGCCCAACATGGTATCGCAGCGGCCTTCCATCGGGCCGGTAGACTATACTCAAATCCAATGAGATGGTTGGGAGGACTCGCGGCGTGCGCGTTCATCGCCGCGGCGCAACAGACGGATGAGGTCCGCGTCAGCGCGCACGTTTACACGCCGCCGCTGCTCCGTCTGACCGCGCAGGCGCAGTTGGTTCAGTTGGACGTGGTGGTGCGCGACTCGCACGGCCGCGCAGTGGGCGGGCTGAAGCACGGCGATTTTGAAATTCTCGACGAGGGCAGGCCGCGCGCCATCGCGGCCTTCTCGGTGGAGACGCGCGGGACTGCGCCCGTCTCCGTGCCCGCGGCTGGCGCGGCAGCGCATTCGATCGCGGCACCGGCGGCGACGGCGCCACCCGCGGCGACCCGGCGCTCCATCGTGCTCTTCTTTGACGATCTGCACACGAGCGGAGCCGAACTGCAGCGCACGCAGTTCGCGGCCAGGCGTTTCGTCAAGGACGGCCTCGAGGCGGGGACGCGTGCCGCGGTCTACGCGGCGTCCGAAGGTATGACGCTGGATTTCACGCCGGATGCCGGCGCGCTCACCAGCGCCATCGACAAGCTGCGCGCGCACCAGCGCATGTCCGAGAACGGCCTATCGGCGTGCCCGCGCATTCCGCCCTATCAAGCTTACTTGATTGCCAACCATGTAGATCCTGCGGCGCTGGGCGCCGCCATCCTGGAAGCCAAGGCGTGCAGCGCCGCCGCCCCAACGCTTGCCATGCGGGGGACCGATCCTGTGGCCGCCGAGGTGCAGACGCAAGCGGAACAGACGTGGCAGCAGGCGCGCACGATTTCGCTCACTTCGTTCGATGCCATCGAGAATGCCATGGCGCTGCTGGCGAAGGCGCCGGGGACGCGCGTGTTGCTGATGGTCTCCACCGGCTTTCTGTCGGGCATGCTGGACACGGCGCGGGATGCCGCCATCGACCGCGCTATCCACGGCGGCATCGTGATCAATGCGCTCGACGCGAAGGGCTTGTGGTCTGAGCCGCCGGCGCGGCCGTTCGGGGAGAACCCCCAGACGGCATTGCTGCCGGGCCCCACGTTCATCTTCGAAGCCACGTCGACAGGCACGCGCAACGACGCGCTGAACGCCGTGATGGCCGAATTCGCGGCCAGCACGGGCGGCCTTTTCTTTCACAACAGCAACGACCTGGTGGGCGGATTCGATCAACTCGGCGCCGCTCCCGAGATCACCTATCTGCTGGCGTTCCGGCCCGACACGGAAGGCGTCGCGGGCAAATATCACAAGCTCAAAGTGCGGCTGACGGCGGGCACTGCCGGTCACGTGCAGGCGCGGCCGGGGTACTTTGCGCCTGCGGCCCCACAGGGCGCGCCACCGGGAGATGCGGATGCAGACCGGGCGCAGCGCCAGCTCGACCAAGAGGCGATGGCGGCAGACACGCTGGCGGAGATTCCGGTCGAGCTTACCGGGCGGCTAGGCAAGACGGACAAGGGCGATCCGACGCTTTCGCTGACGATTCACGTGGATCTCGCCAAACTGCCATTCACCGCGCGCAATGGGCGGCAGATACAGAAGCTGGCGTTTATCGGGGCGCTGATGGATGCGCGCGGCAACCTGGTGGCAGCGAAGGAAGGCGCGATGGATCTGGCCTTGAAGGCGGAGACTTTCGCGCGGCTGACGGCCAGCGGGGTGAACGCGGCCCTGACACTGAGCGCGCCGCCAGGCCCATATCGCGTGCGCGTGGTCGTCGAGGAAGCGGGCGGGAGGATGGCGGCGCTGAACCAGACGGTGGAGATCCCGAAGTAGGGGGAGCCTGGAAGGGACTGGAATCCGGACTGAAGCTGGTGTTGCTAGCCTTCTGCACAAAAACATGAAAGTATAGGGGACAGGAGGCCGCCAAATGGCTACGACGGAAAAAGTCGACTGGTCGGAATGCCCGCTCGTCGAAGTCAAGCCGGGAGTCGAGAGCGGCGCTCCCGTGCTGCGCGGTACGCGGATGCCGGTCAACGCGATTGTCGATAACTTCGATTATGGGGTGAGCGTCGCCGAAATCGCGGAACAGTTTGAGGTTCCGCCGGATCATATCGAGGCGATTTTGACTTACGCCAAGAGTCACCGTATTGCGCATCGTTTTTGATAAGAGCGTTCCGGTTGGCGTGCAGCGCTTCCTGTCCAAACATGAGGTGCGCACCTTCGTCGAGATGCAGTGGTATCCACAGCTTGAAAACCGCGAGCTTCTCAGAGCGGCGGAAACGGCGGGATTCGACGTGCTGGTTACGTCCGATCAAAACATCAGGTTCCAGCAAAACCTCACGGGCCGAAAACTCGCTTTGGTCGTGCTGGGGTCCAATGTCTGGCCCCTGGTGCGCGGGCACGGAGCCGCCATAGGGGCCAAAGTCGATGCGGCAACACCGGGAAGCTATGACCTCAACGAAATGCCGCTGCCGCCGAAGCGTCGAAGGGACGGCGATTGAATGCGGGACGGACGGCTCGGAGGCGGCGGCGGCGACCGCTCCCTGACGGTCGCGGCTCGGAAAGCGCACCCGCGGCGCTGGCAACGATGAACTCGCCCACCGCGCTTGAGATTAAGATGGTATCCATATGATCAAGTCTCTCTCGGGCGCCCTGTTGTGCGCCGCAATCGGATCGGCGCTGTTCGCGGCCACCGCCGTTCCGGTGGGTAGCCAACGCCGGCTCGCTTTCAACGATGGCTGGCGGTTTTTCAAAGGGGAAGCCGCCGGCGCGGAACAGCCGGATTTCCAGGACTCCTCGTGGGCCGAGGTCCGCCTGCCCCACGATTGGGCCATCGCAGGGCCGTTCGATTCCAAACTCAACCCGCACACCGGCGCTCTGCCGATCTTCGGCACGGGCTGGTACCGCAAAGCCTTCACGCTGCCCGCCTCGGCCAAGGGGCGGTACATCAGCATCGAGTTCGATGGCGCCATGAACAACTCCGCCGTATGGCTGAATGGCCACGAACTCGGCGGGCGCCCTTACGGATATATCGGCTTCTCCTTCGACCTCACGCCGGACCTGCACTACGGCGCCGAAGCCAACACGATCGCCGTGCGGCTCACTCCCGAAGACCACTCGTCGCGCTGGTATCCCGGCGCGGGCATCTACCGCAACGTCTGGCTGGATATCACCGGACCGCTGCACGTGGCCCACTGGGGCACTTATGTGACGACGCCCGAGGTATCCGCCGAGAAAGCCTCCGTGGCGGTCAAGACCGAACTGCGCAACCGCACCGATAAGGCCGCCGAAGTCGTGCTGCAGACCGAGGTGCTGGACGCGGCGGGCAAGCCGGTGAGCCGCAACACCAACGCGGTGACCATCCCGGCGGGCGGCTCCCAGACACAGCCCACTACGCTCACCGTGAACTATCCGCAGCGCTGGGATATGGACCATCCTTATATGTACACGGTGGTGAGCGAGGTGCTCGAAAACAAGAAAGTGGTGGACCGTTACGAGACGCCGTTCGGCATTCGCACGATCGCCTTCGACAAGGAAAAGGGCTTCCTTCTGAACGGCCAGCCGCACAAGATACAGGGCGTGTGCAACCACCACGACCTAGGCGCGTTGGGGGCGGCCGTGAGCCGGCGGGCCACCGAGCGGCAGCTCGAGATCCTCAAGGGCGCCGGCGTGAACGCCATTCGCACGAGCCACAATCCTCCGTCGCCCGAGCTGCTGGAATTCTGCGACCGCATGGGGCTGGTGGTGATGGACGAGTCGTTCGACATGTGGCTCCGCCCCAAAGTGCCCAACGGCTACAGCAAGTTCTTTAACGAATGGAGCGAGCGCGATGTGCGCGACATGGCGCATCGCGACCGCAACCACCCCAGCGTGATCATGTGGAGCATCGGCAACGAGATTCCCGAGCAGAATTCTCCCGACGGAGCCGCCATGGCGCACCGGCTGACGGGCTTCTTCCACGAAGAGGATCCCACGCGGCCCACCACCTCGGCATTCAACAACTGGCAGGCCGCCATCCGCAACAAGCTGGCCGACGAAGTGGATCTGCCCGGCTTCAACTACCAGCCCATGCACTACGAGCAGATTATGAAGGAGCATCCCAACTGGGTGATTTTCGGCTCGGAAACGGCCTCCTGCGTGAGCTCGCGCGGCACCTATCATCTGCCCATCGAGAAATACGAAAAGCATCCTTCGCTGCAGCTCAGCAGCTATGACATCATCGCCCCAAGCTGGGCCATGTGCCCCGACCCGGAATTCGCCCAGCAGGACCGTTTCCCCAATGTGCTGGGCGAGTTCGTGTGGACCGGCTTCGACTATATCGGCGAGCCTACCCCGTATTTCAACGGCCGCGACAGCGTTCAGACCGACTGGCCGGCGCGCAGCTCCTATTTCGGTATGGTGGACCTGGCCGGGTTCCCCAAGGATCGCTTCTATCTGTACCAGAGCCAGTGGTCAAAGAAGCCCATGGTGCATGTGCTGCCGCATTGGAATTGGGCGGGGCGCGAAGGGCAGGCAATCCCCGTGATGGCCTATACCAACGCGGAAGAGGTGGAGTTGTTCCTGAACGGGAAATCGCTGGGCCGCAAGAAGCGCTTCGGCGAGCCGATCGAGATTCCGGTAGGAGATAACGTCAGCCGGGACCACAGATTCCTCACTAAGTACCGGCTCGAGTGGCAAGTGCCCTACGCCCCCGGTTCGCTGAAAGCGGTGGCTTACCAGAACGGCAAGCAGGTGGCGGTGGACGAAGTACACACGGCCGGTGCGCCGGCCAAAGTGAAGCTCACGGCCGACCACGGCACGATCGCGGCCGATGGCGACGATCTGAGTTTCCTCACCGTGCGGATTGAGGACAAAGACGGCAACCTGGTTCCCGAAGCCGCCAACCTGGTGCGCTTCCAGGTGACCGGGGCCGGCCACATTGAAGCCGTGGACAACGGCAACGCGGCCACCGAAGAGCCGTTCCACGCCGATCGTCGCAAGGCCTTCAATGGTCTGGCGCTGCTGATTGTGAGATCGACCACCGGCCAGAGCGGAAAGATCGCGGTGACGGCGACTTCGGAGGGACTGGCGCAGGCGACGGCGGAAATTACGGCGTGGAAGAAATGAAGCGGCGCGAATATCCGGATCGGCAACCTGACGCCTGTTAGAATAGAGCAACAGCGATGGCTTCCAGTTCCGCCGAATCGGCCCTGCGCCAAATTCTCGATCAGCATCTCGCCCAGATCTCGGAAGAGATGGAGCGGCAGCTCGCCACGTTGCGCGCGCAGGATCAGCGGGAGTTCGCCGCGTTGCGCGAACACGACCGCCAGGAGTTTGCCGAGTTGCTGGAGCGCGAGCGGCAGCAGGTCGCCGAGTCGCGCGAGCGAGAGCGACTAGCCGCCGAAACCCTGGAACGCGAGCGGCACGAATTTGCCGAATCGCGGGAGCATGAGCGGCAGCAGGTCGCCGAGTCGCGCGAGCGGGAGCGATTGGCGGCCGAAACCCTGGAGCGCGAGCGGCACGAGTTGGCCGAATCGCTGGAGCAGGAGCGGCAGCAGGTCGCCGAGTTGCGCGAGCGGGAGCGATTGGCCGCCGAAACCCTGGAACGCGAGCGGCACGAGTTCGCCGAATCGCTGGAGCAGGAGCGGCAGCAGGTCGCCGAGTCGCGCGAGCGGGAGCGAATAGCCGTCGAAGCCCTGGAACGCGAGCGGCACGAGTTGGCCGAATCGCTGGAGCATGAGCGGCAGCAGGTCGCCGAGTCGCGCGAGCGGGAGCGATTGGCCGTCGAAACCCTGGAGCGTGAGCGGCACGAGTTCGCCGAATTGCGGGAACACGACCAGCAAGAGTTCGCCGAATCGCTTGGGCGCGAGCGGCAGGAGTTCGCCAACTCGCGTGAGCGTGAGCGGCAGTTAGTCGCCGAACTGCGCAAACACGAGCGGCGCGAGTTCGCCGATCGACTGAACCAGGCGGTGCGGCGAATCCGGCAGTCCGGCGATTGGGAAGAACTGAGCGCCACGCTAGTGGATGCGGCGGCGGTCTTCTCCGGCGGGGCTGCCTGGCTGCGCGTGGCGGATGGCACGGCGCGCGGCGGGCCCATTCGCGGCGTACCGGAAGAGGCCGAGGAGAGGTTTCGCTCGCTGGAGATCCCGCTCGCGGACGCGGCTGCGTTGGCCGGCGCCGTGGAAAGCCGCGACCCGGTGATCGCGGCGATCGCGGAGGGCCAGGTATCCGCGGCGCTGCTCAGCCTGCCGGGCCATCCCACCGAAGGGCGCGTGGCGATCTTCCCGCTGGTGACCAAGGATGGCGTGCCGGGACTGCTCTACACGTGGGGCGATGGACAGGAAGCGGTGCTGGAGATGGTGACCCAGGTGGCTTCGGCGGCATGGGAGATTCTGACGCCACCGCCGCCACCGCCCGCGCCAGAGCTGGTGCGGATCTCAGCGGTTCCGGTCCCGGTGGGCAAACCGGCCCGTTCCGCCTGGGAGCAACTCTCCGCGGAGGAACAGCAGATTCATCTGCGCGCGCAACGCTACGCCCGCGTGCAGGCGGCCGAGATGCGCTTGCACGAAGCCGATGCCGTGGAGAGCGGGCGCGCGCGGCGCAACCTGTACGACGTGTTGCAGAAGCCCATCGACCAGGCGCGCACCACCTTCCACCAGAAGTTTTTCATGGCCTGCCCCAGCATGGTGGACTACCTGCACCTGGAACTGGTGCGCACTTTAGCCAACGACGATGCGGAACTGCTCGGCACGGATTATCCGGGTCCTCTGGTGTAGCGGTCTCGGGCTGGCGGCTTCGGTGGGACTGTTGGCGCAGCGCGGGAAACCAGCGCCGGCGCCGGCCGGTTCCGGGGCCGCTTCCGGGGCTGCTTCCACGGCCACTTCCGGGGCAAGGGAGACTCCCCTGGCGGCACTGGTGACGGCCTGGCGCCAATCGCCCAATCCGGCGCGGCGCGCGGCCGTGCAGGGGTACGCCAACGCTCATGCCAAGGACGCCAATGGCGCACTGGCGCGGCTGGCGCTCGGCGTGGCCTCTTACGAGCAGAAGGATTACGCGGGCGCGGTTGCCGCGTTGCAAGACCTGGCGGCGCGGCTGCCGCCGATCGCGGATTACGCGGGCTACTATCTGGCGGCGGCCAAGCTGGAATTGAAGAGCACCGAGGGCGTGGAGAAGGAATTGGCCGCCGCTCACGCGGGCGAAGTGCGATCGCCGCTGGCGGGGAAGGCGTGGGTGGTGGAAGCGCGGGCGCTCGAAACCACGCAGCCGGCGGAATCGGTGCGGATGCTGCGCGAGCGCTACGCGGAGTTGCCGCAGCCGGAAGGCGATCTGACGCTGGCCGATTCCTATCAGGCGGCCGGCGATCGCAGCCACGCTGCGGATTTCTACCAGCGGGTCTACTACCAATATGTTTCGGGCGATGCGGCCCCGCGCGCCGCGGCGGCGCTCCTGACGCTGAAGGATGCCATGGGAGCGGATTATCCGGCGCCGCTGGGGGCGCAGTTGCTACAGCGTGCCGGGCGCCTGCTGGATGCGCGGGAGTATGCCAGGGCGCGCGCGGAGTTTCAGGCCGCGGCGGACCAGACCAGCGGACTGGATCATGAACGGGCGCTGGTCCGGTTGGGCCAGGCGGACTATCTGGCGGGAAAGACGGCGGCGGCCTGCTCGTATTGGAGCGGCCTCGAAGTGGGTCCCCTGGAGGCCGGCGCGGAACGGCTCTACGACCTGGAGGAATGCAACCGGCACGCGGGCGACGAGGCCGCCATGATGCAGGCGGTAGATCGGTTGGCCAAGGAATATCCGCAATCGCCGTGGCGCTTGAAGGCCATGGCGGGGGCGGCCAACCGGTTTCTGGTGACCGGCCGGCCGGACGATTTCGTGCCGCTCTACAAGGCGGCGTACGAGACCTTTCCCGGCGATGCGGACGCGGGCTTGTATCACTGGCGGGTGACTTTTCAGGCCTACCTGCACCGGAAGAGCGAGGCGGGCGACCTGCTGCGCGAGCACGTGCGCACCTACGGAAGCCATGGGTCGGCGGGCACGGCGCTGTATTTCCTGGGCCGCTGCTACGAGCAGAACGGCGACCTGGCCTCGGCGCGGGCCTGTTATCGCAAGCTGGCGGAGAGTTATCAGAATCATTACTTCTCCATGCTGGCGCGCGAGCGGCTGGCGCGTCCGGAAGTGGCGGCGGCGGCCGGCGATTCGGCGGCCGATCGAGTGCTGGCGGAGGTGAAACTGGCGCAGGCGCCGCCCGTGGCCACGGTCGCCAGTGGGGCCACTACGGCGCGGATCGAGCGCTCGCGCCTGCTGCGCACCGCGGGCCTGGGCGACCTGGCGGATGGCGAGCTGCGATTTGGCGCGCGCAACGGAGGCCAGGCGGCGCTGCTGGGGATGGAAATGGCCGCCGCGGCCGATTCGCCGCATCAGGCCCTGCACACGATGAAGGCCATGGCGCCCGATTATCTGAACCTCAATATGGATGGCGCGCCCCGTAAGTTCTGGGAGCTGCTCTTCCCACTGCCGTACCGCGCGGAGCTGGAGTTATACGCGCGGCAACACGGGCTGGATCCGTTTTTGATAGCCGGGCTGATCCGGCAGGAATCGGAATTCGATCCGCAGGCGCTCTCGCCCGCCAAGGCCTATGGCTTGACGCAACTGCTGCCGGTGACCGGGCGGCAGTACGCGCGCAAGGCGGGCGTTGCGGGCTTCAGCACGCGGTTGTTGTTCCAACCGGTGACGAACTTGCGGATCGGGACGTCGGTGCTGCGCTCGATGCTGGATGCCAACGGCGGGCGGTGGGAGCAGACGCTGGCGGCTTACAATGCCGGACCCGGCCGCGTGGCGCTGTGGTCGGCGTGGAACGACTATCGCGAACCGGCCGAGTTTGTGGAATCGATTCCGTTCAACGAGACGCGCGAGTATGTCCAGGCGGTGCTGCGCAACGCGGATGTCTACCGGCGGCTGTATGCGGGCAGCCAGTAACAGCGCGCGGCAGAAATGCCAAAACACCACTTACCGGCGGGGCGCCGCCAGGCGGCTGGCGGGCTTTAGCGCGGAGGCTGGCCGAGGCTGGCCGGGGAACCACGCCCGATTCAAGTACAATGCGGGTAACTTGGAGGAATCCATGGCGGATCCTGCTTTCAAGCGTCAGCAAGCCCCCTGGGCCGTGCGATGTGCTGCGGGCATCGTCATTGACGGCCTCCTCGCGCCGATGGTCTGGGGCCTCGACAAGCTCGGCCGGGGCGACCGCATCTTTCGGGCCATGCGCAAGAAGCAACGCAAAAGGCTCGCCGGCCATAATCCGTTCGGCAATTACATCGCAACCAGGCATGACGTGTTCATCGCGGCCTATGGCAAGAGCGGCACCAACTGGACCATGCAAATTGCGCAACAACTCCTGCATCATGGAAAAGCCGAGTTCGACCACATTCACTCGGTAGTGGCGTGGCCGGACACCAGGTACTCTCTGGCGATGCGAAAGTACGCGATTCCTCTTGAAGACGAGTCGCCCTGGCGCAACTCTCCGGAGGGCAAACGCGTCGTCAAGACCCATCTGAACTGGGAGTTCATTCCCTACTCGGAAGACGCCCGCTACATCACGGTCATACGCGATCCCAAGGATGTCTTTGTCTCGAACTACTACTTCTTGCGGAACATGCTGCCGTTGCCATCGGTCGATACATGGTTCAAGCTGTTCTGCTCCGACGACTTTCACATGTTTGGATCCTGGGCCGTCAGCACGGCCGGTTACTGGGCGCAGCGGCGCCGGCCCAACGTATTGGTGCTCGCATTCAAATCCCTCAAGCGCGATCTGCCCGGATCGGTGCGCAAAGTCGCCGATTTCCTGGATGTGCGAGTGGGGGACGACGTTCTCCGGCAGGTCTGTGAAAAGTCCTCGTTCGAATACATGCAAAGCGTGGACCACCAGTTCGAGGTGTGGAACGTGATCCCCTGGCACACCAAAACCAAAATGATGCGCAAGGGCGTTCAGGGCGGTTCTTCCGAGTTGCTTAGCCCCAATCGGCAAAGGCAAATGGACGAGTATTTTATGGCCGAACTGAAACGGCTCGGCTCGGATTTTCCGTACCAGGAATTCTGCGATGTCAGCCGCCTCTGAAGGCCCGCGAGCGGGCGAGTGCGGGGTCTTGGATCCGTCGGCCCGGTCTAATCAGTCGGGAGATCCCCCGGCTCTGCCGGGGAGGCAGTCGAAGTTTGACGTTTCCGGCAATATGCTTTCCGTTGCGCCCGGAGACGGCACGCGACCAACGGCACTGTGCGGGCGGCGCACGTGGTTTGAGCGGTTGCGATCAGGCCCCTTTGAGGGGCCAGCAACCGAAAAGCCTCCGGCTCTGCCGGAGGATCGTTAATCCCACGGAACCCACGATTTTTTGCGGCGCGTCGACAATCAGGGATGAATCTTCTCTTCCCTCTCCAGCATGGCGATGAACTGCTCAATCTTCCGAGTGCGAGTCTCCGCTTTCTTCACCGTTTGAATTCGCCAAAGGACCGCGTACCGGTTCGCCCGGTCAAGAGTCTTGAAAAATGCCGTGGCCCGCGGATTCGCGTCCAGCGCGGCCTGAAAGTCGCCGGGAACGGTTGCTACACCGGGCGAATCGTAGGCGGTGTCCCAGCGTCCATTCTTTTTGGCGTTCTCGATCGCCTCCAGGCCAGCGGCCTTCATCTCCCCGCTCGCAATCAGCGCCAGCGCTTTCTCCCGGTTGATCTTCGACCAGATGCTCTTGCTGGAACGCGAAAGAAATCTCTGCAGCCAGGTCTGTTGGCTTTCAGGCCTCTTCTGTCCGTCAATCCATCCGTAGCACAGCGCAACTTCGAGCGCTTCCTCGTATGACACCGACCGCAACCCCGAGTCCTTCTTCGCCAGCCGAAGCCAAACGCCAGTGTCCTTGCGATGGTTCTTCTCCAGCCAGGCAGCCCAGTCCTGTTTGGACTTGAAAAGCCTTACAGGGGAGCCGTCTGGTGTGTTGGTCGTCACCTGAGCGGACAGTGGGAGGCCTCCACCGCGATCTTATCGCAGTCTTCGCCGGGCGGGCTTGCCGGCAGAATCGCGAGCCCGAATGCGTAACAAAGGTTACGGAATGTTCGTCATCGCACTCTTCCGATCTCCGGCAGGGCAACCCAAACCGGCCATCGCGCGCCATCCTGTCATATCATAAGAGTATGGGCCCTAACAGCCCGCGGAGAAGTTCCAAAGCACCAGTGAGTTAGGGAGCCGGGACCAGGGGGCACGCCGTCAGGGAACATGTTTTTACTACGGGCTGCCAGGGCAGCGCGAACATACTATGACTCACATTGCGAGGATCTCTTCTCTTCTTCTGGCCGCCGGATTGCTGCTCACCCCCGCCTACGGTCAACCCGGCACAGGCACGGTGAAGGGCACGCTGACGGACGATTCCGGCGCCGTGATTCCCGCGGCAACCGTGACCCTGACCAACGGCAGCGGCAGCACTAGGACGGCGCAGTCGCAAGCCGAGGGCAGCTACTCGTTCACCGGCCTCGTGCCGGGCCCATACACGGTCAAGCTAACCTTCCCGGGGTTCACGCCCTTTTCCCGCACCGTCACGGTGGATGCCGGCGGCACCGTGCAACTGCCCATACAGTTGTCGTTGAGCACCGAAAAGCAGGAAATCTCGGTGAGCGCCGAAGCCGGCCCGACCGTCAACGTGGAACCCGAAAGCAACGCCACGGCTCTGGTGATCAACGGCGAGGATCTTCAAGCGCTTCCGGACGATCCCGACGATCTCGCCGACGCCTTGCAGGCTCTGGCGGGACCCGGCGCCGGTCCCAATGGAGGCCAGATTTATATCGACGGCTTTTCTGGCGGGCAACTCCCACCGAAGGAATCCATACGCGAAGTGCGGATCAACCAGAATCCGTTTTCGGCCGAATACGACCGGCTGGGCTTTGGGCGGATCGAGATCCTCACCAAGCCCGGAACGGACCGGTTGCGCGGCATGCTGTTCCTCAACGATAGCGACGCGGTGTTCGATTCGCGGAATCCTTTCGCCTCCAACAAACCGGACTTCTCGAACCGCATGTACGGCGGCAGCGTGGGCGGCTCCATCAACAAACACGCCTCCTTTTTCCTGGATTACAACGAGCGCGATATTACTTGGATCCGGCGTGAAAACGCGGTTTCACGGCTGAAGGGGCTTCAATCTGGCAGCCCTGGCGAGTATCGTTTCGGCGAGGCTTTCTATCATCGGTGAAGGTCGGAGTCTGAGCACCGGACG
>JBKQPR010000283.1:0-3956 GCA_052144935.1 Bryobacteraceae bacterium | reverse complement strand
GATCACGTTGCGGTGCTGTGTCGTCAGCCCATAATGCAAGGCGGCGGAGGCGTAGCCGATGTAGTAAGGGTCCGCGATCCGGCTGGCGAGCGCCAGCAGATTGCTATCGCCGAGGGCGTCAGGACCCTGGTCCGGCGGGATCAGAAGGTATTTCCCCCAGGTGGCCCGCTCCAGCCAGCCCTTTCGGCGCAGCGAATGGATGACATGATCGGCCGCCTTGGCGGTAACGCCCAGGAGTTGGACGATCGTGAGCTTTCGGCAGCCGTGCGTAAATCAGAGGCAGTAGCCCTGTGCCACCCAGTAGTGCCAGTCGCCGATGGCTTCGTCGGTCGATTCGTCCGCACCGATGGCCCCCAGTTGCGAGAGTGGAACGGCCATCTTCCGCCCCTGCCAACGGATTTGCACAAGCACGTCATGCTCGCAGGCATCCTCAGCGGCCATCCGTAAGACCTCGACAGTTTCACCTTTCCTGAGCGGCGATACGGCCCTCGCGGCGACACACCTTGCCCGGAACGGGAAACGGATCTTGCCTTCCAAGTAGTAATACCAGCTCATTGCCTGTTCATCCGGACCGGCATCGACGATCGCTTCGTTGTGGATGCGGTCTTCCCGCTCAGGGTCCCGCTTGGGTCTTCTCATGACGTTGCTCCCAGGATTCGGCGGACGGAGGTGCGCCCGATCTGTACTCGGCGAGCGATCTCGGATTTGCTAACACCGGCACGATGCAGTTTCCGGATTTCCGCAGCGTGTACGACCGCGGTTGCCGGCCGACCCAGCCGTTTCCCGTTCTCCCGCGCATGGGCCAAGCCAGCCCGAGTTCGTTCTCGCAGTATTTCCCGTTCGAATTCGGCGAAAATGGCGAGCAGGCCGGCCATCGCTCGTCCGGCCGGTGTGGTCAGGTCCAGCGCCTCCGTCAGCGAGACGAAGCCCACGCCGAGATGCTCCAGTTCCTGAAGGGTTGCCAGCAGATCTGTGACCGAGCGGCCCCAGCGGTCCAGGTGCCACACAAGCACCACGTCGATCTCGCGGCGGCGCGCGGCTTCCAGGAGTCTCTCGCGGGCTTTTCGTCGCGCCGCCCCGGAGTTCACCTCGCGAACCTGCAAAGCGATGGTCCAGCCGCGCCGGGCGGCATACTCCCGCATGGCCCGGTTCTGCATCGCCAGAGTCTGCTGGTCATTGGTCGAGACGCGGGCATACAGGCCCGCCCGCAACATTTTCGCCGGCTTCCGTGCCTGGCCAAAAACGTGTTCGGATTTTGCCTTCGGAAAGGCCTGTTTGGCGGGCATTTCTGAGTGTCACCCAACCATGGCCGCAGTCGATCCTTTTCGGCCATGCAGGATTCATCCTATTACGCGGCTGCGGGCGTAGCGAGCCGTTCCAGAGCCTCGCGGTAATTCCAGGGCATCCACTCCGCGGGGTTGGCCATCAGTTCCCGGGCATGGCGCTGCAACTCCGTCAGATAATCGAACGAGTTGGCGCCGCATAACTGGCAGGTGTGGATCAGCGTCATAAACAGGTCGCCTACCTCGGCCCCGTGCAGCGTCCGGTAGAACAACGCGTTCTTCCGGTGCAGCACCGCCCGTTTCAATGCTCTTTCGCAAAGATTATTGTCTAATGGGGATCCGGCTTCCCGCAGAAACGTCGTCAGGGCTTTCCAGTGCCGCAGCAGATAGGTGATCGCCTTGCCCAGACCCGAGTTGGGCTCCGTCTTCCGCTCGGCCAACTGCGCCTCCAGCCAGCCGTGCAGTTTCTCCATCACCGGACCGCTGCGCTCCTGGTGAAACCGCAGCCGCTCCTCCGCCGTCAGGCCAACCCCGCGCGCTTCCGCATCGTAGCGGTACACCTCGCCCAGCATCTCCAGCACATGCCGGCACTCCTCGGGAAAGTTCTGAACGACTTCTACAAACTGGCGCCGTCCATGCGCCAGACAGTTCGCCACCAGAATCTCCACTCCGCCGGGCAACTTCGGCGCGTTCCGCGACAGCGCATCGCACATCTGGATCACCGGGATCAAGTCCTTCGCGCGCTGCTTCAGCACATCGGCGATGTTCTCGCCCGCATGCTGGCGCCCGGTGAAGTACAAGGCGATCTTCTGACCCTGCCCGGTCGAAACGATGCCGCTGGTGAACACGCCGGTGCGTTCGTCACCGGGCTCACGCTCCAGCTTGAGCACCTTCATACTGGTGTCGTCGTTGTGTACCACCTCGCCCTGCGCCGCCTGCCGGATCAATTCGTCCCGCACCGGTTTGAGCAACTCGGCGGCCTCTTCGACAACCTCCCACTGGGTCGCAGCCGGCAAGGGAATCCCCAGTTGACCTTCCAGTTTTTCCAGCCGGTAGAACGGGGTCCCGCTGCCGTACTTCAGTTGCGCGATCATCGCCGCGGCCGTCTCGTCGTACTTCTCCGGACCTACCCCTTCCGGCTCTTGCGCTGTAAACACCTGCCCGCACGCGCCGCAGCGCAGTCGCTCCAGCGAGTAGACCGTGGCCGCCAGCGGGGCCTGCCCCACGATCCGCACCAGCGCCTTCGGCTCCTTCTGCCCGTATACGTTGCCTTTCCCGCAATCCGGGCAGCGGTCCCCATGCTTCAACTTCTGGTGCGCAATGGCGACCTTCCGCGCCCCGCCAAACGCCTCCGCCCCGTTGCGCCCGTGTCCGGATTGCGGGGAGCTATCCGGCTGAGTCCCATCGCCGGTTTCCGGCTTCTCCGGCGCTTCCAGCACGGCGCTGGTCTTCTCCGTATTCCGCGCCGGCGCCAGCAGCGCCACCAGGGCATGCAAGGCGCTCTTGAGTTTGTCGCAATCGGCCTCGCTCAGCGGCGCTTGCCGCGCTTCGTCCAGCACCCGGTCCAGTTCGTCCAGGTTCACATCCACACGGCGCCGTTTCGTGGACTTCATCCTACCTCCCCGAGCAGTTCGCGAAACCGCTTCGTCAACGGATACCCCAGAACTTCTTTAATCGACCGGTTCGGCACGTAGCTGTTGGACTGCTTGCCTCGCCCCGTCGTCTTGCCTACTAACACCCAGTTAGCCGCGTGGTAACAGGTTCCGCGGAAGCGCTCCGGATCCACGAAGGTTTCCAGAAAGTAAATCGGATGTCCGTACATCTGCTGCCAGTCCGCGGAAACCCGCGCCGCCATGCGGCCCAGGATATGCGAAGCCAGGTGCTCCACCCGTACCCACGGCAGGATCAGGAAGCGCGTGTTGTACGCGAGGAAGCGGATATTCCGGCGCCGCGCTTCGGCGCTCCAGCCGATGTAGCGGTCGCGGCTGCCGATGTGGCGCGGCGCCGAGGACCATGCCAAGCACGCGACTGGCCGCCCTTGCGCCGATACCAGGTACTTCAGGTGTTCGCCCACCGGTTGCTCGTAGCCGAGATAATGGTGCTCCTCCATCAGGCTGCTAAACAATGGCTCTTTAGCGGTGCGCCGAACCTGCTCAAATTCCAGCGGCTGAAGGTTGCGCAGCCGGTCTTCCATGGGCGTGGCGTCGATTCGCGCCGGCTCCGGCCGGACTCTCCTTGCCAGCGGATTATGCCGCACGTAACTCACCGGCGGCAAGGTGATCTGACCGGCCCGCTCCAGCATCAGCAGCAGACCACGGCACACCATGTCCCGCAACGCCCCGTTGGTCTGGCGCCACTGCCAGGCTTCACATAGCTTGGTCGAAAGCGTGCGGCGGCTTTCCTTCGGGTAACGCTCGACCAGCGCGCGGATATAAAGGATGTCTTCCTGACTGATCCGCCGGCCCCGATACCTGAACTCGACCATGACCGCAGTATGCGCCAGTTTTTCTTGGAACGCAAGGGGTAAGACGCGGTTTTTGCGGAATTTACTTCGGCGCGCCTACGCGACGCCACATGGGCGCGGCGCGCACCCGGGAAAGGTCGCCGGCCGCCATCAACAACTGCGCCTCGTAGGCTTCCAGCGGCTTGGTCGGTCCGCTCGCTTGCGGCCAC
>JBKQPR010000282.1:0-18949 GCA_052144935.1 Bryobacteraceae bacterium | reverse complement strand
CCCCACGTCGCAAGGCAAGTGGGGCAGGCGCTTTCGCCTGCCAACCCCTGTCGCTGCATTATCCCCAAACGGCATCGGCCCGCCCGGTGCCCACTTAATCGCCCCATGCCATAATCGGATTGCAAGCGCTCAAATCCGGGAGGCATCGGCATGCGCAGGTTGGCGGTTTCCGGGGTATTCGTTCTTTGGGCGGCGGCCCATGACGCGCGGCCCCGCGCGTTACGCTAGGGCATTCCGACGCCGATTGGCGCTTCTTGAAATCGGATGCGCCAGGCGCGGAAACCGGGTGCTGCCGACTTTCATTTGTTAGCTGTTAGCACTCCGGCCAGCCTCAAAACGCCCGATCCAACCAAGACCGAAACCCCTCGATAATTCCTCTTGCAATCCTCGTTTAATACTCGTATACTGAGGTTTGGTTGGCTGAAATCAGGTTTTAGCGACCCAATTTTTGCGTCCGTATTCCGCATGCACAGAAGACAAGAACATAAAAACGCATCTGCGGCGGGATCAATACTTCAGTAAGGCCCACTGGCCGGCTTGGCGGCTGATGGAACTTAGACTCTCCGCCCGATACGGAGAAGTTCCCGGATTCACTGAACGGTTTTTAGGGTTGACTTTGAGGCTCAGGTTGAAAGAGAACTTCGACCGATTCAATTTTGCACTTCACAAGGAGAACGAAATGGTAGCTTCTCGCAGATGGTTTTTTGCGCTTGCCGTAGTGATCCTGTTTTCGGGATTGGCCAACGCGCACACCAATAACACGCAGCAGTCATGATGGAGAGGCCGTAATGCAGCGGAGTTACGTGTCTTACATGACTGTAGGGATGGAGCCTGTCAAATGGGGTACATTTCCAGTCATGAAGACGAAGGTAGATGCAGCTTTTTACTGAGGGACGTAGCAGAACCCTTAACCTTAAAGACGTTCGTCGTTCCCCGCGTAGTCGAGACGCGGCTTGACGATCGTCAGGCCGTCATCAAAATCGAGGGACTTTTGGAGGACGGCTCGCCAGATGAGCCGCCATAAGACACCTTCTTTGACAAAAACAGCCGGTGCGCGGTGTACGCCGCTAGGTGTACAGGACATCGGCAATTTGCAGGAGTATATCACACCATGATACGTATTCAGTTGGATCTACCCGCAGAGCAGGTGGCCGAGTTGGACAGGCTGATGGAAGAGACGGGCATTCGGACCAGGAAAGATCTCTTCAATAACGCACTGACTTTGTTCGAGTGGGCTGTCAAAGCAAAACGCGCCGGAAACACAATCGCTTCGATAGACGAGGGTGGGGGCAGACTCAAGGAGTTGCTGATGCCCACTCTTGAAAACGTGAAGCCCTCAACAAAGGAGCCTGCGCCCTCCCTAAATGGATAGGGGTTGAAACCGGCTGCGTCGGCGGGTGGAACGCGAGCCTGAGTGCCACGTCTTTACTCGACCCCTGATCGGTCTATTTCTGTTTCCGAAGTACCCGAAATGAACTCCTTCGGCTTGAGCTGTTCTCGGCTTGCCTTTGAGATTGCCAGCCACAGTGCTGCTTCCCGGGATTTGTAAGGGACTCCGTATTTGCTGACTTCCTCTTTCGTGGGGAGGGTGATTCGCCGATCGTGTAGTTCTACCTCGTTGCGCTTCGCCCTCCCCGCATAGTAGCGTTCCCTGATCTCCACTGCCAGCTTCGCCGCGTTCAAGGCCCATGTGACACTCCCGGCAATCAATCCGAGAACAATGGCTATAAATCTCTGACTCTGAAATGCTTGCGCAAGCAGTGACGTGAGTATCGCGAACAGGACACTGACAACAAGGCGGGCCATTGTCCTCTAACCCATCCTTTTCTTCGATAGTATGATGCCCACGAATCGCCGACCCTTTGAAACCGTCGTAAGGCCATGGGGCCGCCACGGCGCGGTGTCTCTAGACTGCCACCTCTAGCTGACCCCTTAAGTACCTTATGCTACCTCATTGGCGGTAGCCTCGGGCGAGGAAGACCCGATCAGACGCGGCGGGCGTTTGAACGGTGGGGGACCGCTATTGCGCCGGACTGCCGGAGCGCCAAAGAATTCCTCGCCCCATGCCATAATCGGATTGCAAGCGCTCAAATCCGGGAGGCATCGGCATGCGCAGGTTGGCGGTTTCCGGGGTACTGATTCTTTGGGCGGCGGCTCCGTTGGGCGCGGCTTCGCGCGTTACGCTGGCGTTTGACGCCGACTGGCGCTTCTTGAAATCGGATGCGCCGGGCGCGGAGAAGCCCGAATTCGCGGATACCGATTGGCGCGCCGTGAACTTGCCCCACGATTGGAGCATCGAGGGGCCCTTCGATCGCGAGAATCCTACCCGCGGCGCCGGCGCCTTCCTGCCCGCTGGCGTCGGTTGGTACCGCAAGCATTTCACGTTGGCGGCGGACCAGGCGCGGCGGCGCGCGTTTGTCGAGTTCGATGGCGTGATGGCCAATAGCGACGTGTGGATCAATGGATTCCATTTGGGCAAGCGCCCTTACGGCTATGCCGGGTTCCGTTACGAATTGACCGGCCACGTGAAGTTCGGCAGGGACGCGAACGTGCTGGCGGTGCGCGCCGACAATGCGCAGCAGCCGGCCTCGCGCTGGTATGCCGGCGCGGGGATCTACCGGCACGTCCGGCTGGTGATGGCCGACGCGGTGCACCTGGAGGCGGATTCCATTTTTGTCACCACACCCAAGATCGAGGCCGCGCAGGCCACCGTGCACGTGGCGGGAAGCGTGGTGAATCAATCCGACGCGCCCCGCACGGTGTCGATCGAGATTGCCATCCTGGGACCCAACGGCAAGACCGTGAAGACCGGGGATGCGCAGAGCCAGACGGTGGCGGCGGCGAAATCCGCCGATTTCCAGCAGGACCTGATCGTCCAGAAGCCGGACATCTGGGACCTGGACCACCCCTCGCTCTACAGCGCGCTGGTGAAAGTGCGCGCCGGCAAGGACACCCTCGACGACCACGTGGCGCCCTTCGGCATTCGCGAGTTCCACTTCGACGCGGACACCGGCTTCTGGCTGAACGGGAGCAATTTCAAGCTCAAGGGCGTTTGCCTGCACGGCGATGGCGGCGCGGTGGGCACGGCCGTGCCGCTGCGCGTCTGGGAGCGGCGCTTGCAGCAGTTGCGGCAAATCGGCGTGAATGCCATCCGCGCCGCGCACAATCCGCCCGCGCCGGAATTTCTGGACCTGTGCGACCGCATGGGCTTCGTGGTGATGGACGAAATGTTCGACTGCTGGACGGTGGCCAAGAATCCTTACGATTACCACCTGTACTTCCGGGAGTGGTCGCACATCGACACGCGCGACACCGTGCGGCGCGACCGCAATCACCCCAGCATCATACTGTATAGCGCGGGCAACGAAATTCATGACACGCCCAAGACCGAACTGGCGCACGAGATCCTGCAGGGGCTGGTGGAAGTGTTCCACGCCAACGACCCCACCAGGCCCGTGACCCAGGCGCTCTTCCGCCCCAACGTGAGCCACGATTACGACAACGGCCTGGCCGACCTGTTGGACGTGGTGGGACAGAACTACCGCGAAAACGAGATCCTGGCCGCGCACCAGGCTAAGCCTGCGCGCAAGATTGTGGGCACCGAAACCACCCATGACCGGCGCGCCTGGCTGGCGTTGCGCGACAACCCGCCGTACGCCGGGCAGTTCCTGTGGGCGGGTATCGATTACCTGGGCGAGGCGCCGGGCTGGCCCGCGGTAGCCTCGTATTCCGGGCTGCTGGACAAGACCGGCGGCATGAAGCCGATCGGCTGGGAACGGCAGAGCTGGTGGTCGGACAGGCCGATGGTGCACATGGTGCGGCGTGTGGCCGCGCGGCAGGCGAGCCCGACCGACCCCGGCTACGAAGCCACGCGACGCATTCCGGCCGAGACGCTGTTTGACGATTGGACGCCCGCGGACCTCGGCGCGCACCAGGAAAACGTGGAAGTGTACAGCAACTGCGAGCAGGTGGAACTGCTGCTCAACGGCAAATCGCTCGGCGCGCAACCGCTGCCTGCCGACGCCTCGGCGCGCACGTGGCGCGTGACGTTCGAGCCGGGGACGCTGCGCGCGGTCTGTACTGACGATCGCGAAAAGCCGGGCTCGGCTTACGAGCTGCGCACCGCTGGAAAGGCCGCCAGGATCGTGCTCTCGGCGGATCGCGACCCGCTGACTCCGGGATGGGACGACCTGTCTTTCGTCACCGCCTCGGTAGTGGACGAAAATGGCGTGACCGTGCCGGCGGCCAATCCGGTGATTGCCTTCAAAGTGGAAGGGCCGGGCCAGATTGCCGCGGTGGATAGCGCCGACAACACCAGCCACGAACCGTTCCAGGCCGCCGAAAGGCGCGCGTATCGCGGCTGGTGCGTAGCGCTGGTGCGGGCCCGCCGCGCGGGGCGAATTATCATTAGCGCCTCTGCCGAAGGGCTGGCCGCCGAACCGATCGCCATCGAAGGGAGATGACATGCGCGCTCTTTTTGTTTCGTGTCCAGCAAACCGCTCGGGGGGTGCCCACCTTGCCCCGCGCCCTCCGGACCGGGGGTTGACAGACGGGTTGACAGACGGAAGCGTCTGTCCCACCTTGGTGTGCAAGGGCTTGAGTGCTTGTGGGACAGGCGCTTTCGCCTGTCAACCGATTCTAAAGAAGTGGTGCGTTGCGCTGGCGCCGAATCTCGCGGCCATAGCGCTGGCCCTGGCCGCGCTCGCCGCGCAGGCCGCCGAATTTCGCGCCGCGGATTACGGCGCCAGGGGCGATGGCAAGACCGTAGACACAGCGGCCATTCAGAAGGCCATCGACGCAGCCGCCAAAGCCGGCCATGGCACGGTGGTCTTCCGCCCCGGCACCTACCTCACCGGCTCGCTGTTCCTGAAATCGGGCATCGAGTTCCGCGTGGACGAGGGCGTGGAACTGCGCGGCGTGCAGGATCAGGCGGCGTATCCCATCATGCCCACGCGCGTGGCAGGCATAGAGATGCAGTGGCCCGCGGCCCTGCTGAACGTGTACGAGCAATCCGGCGTAAAAATCTCGGGCCAGGGCGTGGTGGATGGCGATGGCAAAATGTGGTGGGACCGGTATTGGAAGATGCGGCGGGAGGAGTATGAGCCGAAAGGCCTGCGCTGGGCGGTGGATTACGATTGCCCGCGCCCGCGGCTGATCCAGATCTACAAGTCCGCGGATGTCGATCTGCAGGGGCTGACGCTCAAGCGCTCCGGCTTCTGGACCGTACACATCTGCTACTCTCGCAAAGTGACCGTGAATGGCGCGACGATCCGCAACAACACTCCCGAGGCCCGCGGCCCCTCGACCGACGGCATCGATATCGACTCTTCCTCGGAAGTGACCGTGGAGCACTGCGATATCGAGTGCAACGACGACGCGATTTGCCTGAAGGCCGGGCGCGATGCCGATGGTCTGCGGGTGAACCGGCCCACGGAAAAGGTGGTCATCCGCGACAACACCGTACGCGCCGGCGCGGCGGGAGTAACCTTCGGCAGCGAGACTTCGGGCGGCATCCGCGATGTGGAGGTCTACCGGACGCACGTACTCGCCCCGGTGCCGGTGGGGATCCTGTTCAAATCGGCCAGCACGCGCGGCGGCACCATCGAAAACATCACCATCCAGGGGATGGAGATGGAAAATGTCGCCACGCCGCTGAGCGTGACGTTCAACTGGAACCCCACCTTCAGCTACGCTAAGATGCCCGAAGGCGTGAAGAATCCACCGGATTACTGGCGCGTGCTCACCGAGCCGGTGCCTCCTGAAAAGGGGATGCCGCATTTGCGCAAGGTGCGGATTTCCGATATCCATGCGACCGGCGCGCGCCAGGCGTTTTCGGTGGTGAGCTACAAGGACTCGCCGCTCCTGGATTTCGAGCTGAAGAATATCCGGATCGAGGCGCGCACGGCGGGCAGCATCGCCAACGCCGAGGGCTGGAAATTCACCGGCACGGTCATCCTGGCCGCGGATGGCAGCAGCGTGGCGCTGAAAGACTGCCAGGCAGTGACCGGGCTTGACAGCCGTCGCAATTTGCAATAGCTGAAGGCCAGCCGGCGGGGTTAAAAGACACGGTGGCTTTGTACGGCTCGGCACCGCGGCCCGCCGCCGCCGCGGCCTGTGTCGGGAATATTACCAACCCGCGGCGCCGGGCGCGTCACGCTCAATATGCTTGACTATACGGCCATCAAAGACGTAGTTGCGGTTTGCAGGGACGCGGAACAGCGGTTTCGCGGGGCGAGCGCCGCGGCGCCGACGCCCGCGCTCAAGAACCTGTTCGCGCAGTTGTCGCTGGAGCACGGGGAGTTCGCCGGCGAGTTGCTACAGGCCGGGCGCAGCATGGGAATGGATATCCCCGACTCATCCGGCGTGGGAGGAACGCTGCACTCCGGCTGGATCGAGATCAAGGCCGCGTTGAGCGGGCACGACGAACGCCAGATCGTGGAGCAGGCCGCGCACGGCGAAGAGATATGCCTGACAGGCTACCGGCAGGCCCTGGCGATGAGCCTGGCGGACGAGGTGCGCGCGATCCTGCAGAGGCAGGCGGCGCGGGTTCAGCAGGCGCACAACCAGATTCTCAGCCTGCGCGACAGCGCGGTCGAAACCACGGTGGAGCAGACCCACGAAGCGCACTGATCCGTAACTCCGCGGGTGGCGGGCAGTGGCGAAAGCCTTCAGGATCGCCGGGAGTGGTGTGTTCCACCGTCACGCGCGCCGCCGGAGCAGTACCGGCGTTGCCGTCAGCAGATAGATGCACGCCGCCGCCAGGGGCACCAGGGTTTTCTGCGTGTAGCCCAGCAGGGTCGCACACACCAGGAATGCCCCGATGCCCATCAGCACGGTCGTCTTGGCGATATGCCACACCACACCGCGCCGCGGTCGCAGGGCCGGAGCAAGATTGGGCAACGCCGGGGCGGGAAGCGCTTCGGGCGCGGCGGCGATGGGCGCCGTTTCGCCGCGCCACCACATCCGCATCTGCGATTCGAGGCGCCGCGCCATCCGCCGTGACCTGCCCCGGTCCGCCAGGCGCAAACTGAAACTCCCCTGGGCCGACCGCACCATCACTACATAAGTTCGAACCCACGACAGCGGGCCGCGCCTCACTTCGATGGCTTCGACCGCCGCGCGCGCGACGGAGAATCGTGCGTGTTCTCCCTGGTAAGTCAGCCGTTCCGCATCCAGCGATAATCTTCCCAAATCCCATGCGTAGATGCCTTCAAACGCAACCACGCGCTCTCCGGGGAGCAGCGCGACGAACACACCGGACGGTGGGGTTCCGCCGGCGCTCTCGATCTTGCGCCGCATCCTTCGGATGAAGAGGCTAGCCCACCACTCGTCTATGGCCAAAGCCATCCAGAACACCAGTGGCAGGCTCCCCAGGAAAGCCAGCAGGCGGCCGGAATATCCCAGCCCATACCGCAAAGAGACCAGGTGAACCAGCAGCAGCAGACCGGTCAGGCTGCCGCCGAAGAACCACTTGATCCAATAGATATGGGACATTCTCGCGCTGGGGGTGAATACCAGCTTGCGCGCCTGCGCCTCCGCGGGAATGGCGTAGCCGGCCGCGGGCGCCGCGTCGCCTTCGGACCGGCCGCCCAGGACATCGGGATCGTGGAGGATTTCCAGGGCGCGGGCGTCCGGCACGCCGAATCGCCGCGCTACCGCCAGCACCCGGCGGCGCATCGAGGGGTGCGAAAGAATGGATCCTTGGATGCCGCCCCAGTCGATCGGAGACTGCGTCAACCTGCCCAGCCGCGCCAGGGCCGCGATGGTGCCCTCCGGATCGTTGGTCAACCGCACCGCGCGAGCGTCCGCGCTGAGTTCGTGCCGCTGCGAAATCCATGAGGCCGCCAGCACGTACAGCAGAGGCACGATCGGCAGCGCGAGGGCCCATTCCGGCAAGCCCGTCTTCACCAGAAAGCTCTCCGCCGCCGGACCGACCACAAATAGGTAGGCGAGCAGCAGCGTCAACCGCGTGCCGATGTGCTTTCCGCGCAGGTGTCCCAACTCGTGCCCGATCACCGCGTCCACTTCGCGCCGGCTCAGATTCTCTACCAGGCCGCGAGTCAGGGAGACCCGGCCCCCGGCCGCCGCAAAGGCGTTGGCTTCCAAGGGGGAGCGGTTCTCCAGAAGGTTGAGGCCCTTCAGTTGCACCTTGGCGGCGCCCGCGATCTCCACCGCGCGGGTATACAGTTCGCCGCCGGTGAGAGCCGTGATGCGGCGGGACGTCCAGCGCCAGATGCACCAGCCCAGCGCGCGGAATGCGGCGTAGGCCGCCAGCACGCTGAAGAGGCCGGCGCTAAATTCCTGCGACACAAGCGCTGTCCCCATGAGAAACAGGCCCAGCGGCACGACGAAAAGCGCCTGGCTCGCCACGCCCACACGCACCATCCGCCAGACTCGAGCCGGTTCCCGCTTCCCGTACGTTTGCGGGGAAAGCGCCAGCAGGCAGGCGGCTACCGCGGCCAGCGGGGGACCGCAGAACAGCACGGCGCCCAGGAGCAGGGTGACCAGCCACTGATCGATGTCCATCGCGGCGGCAAAGCCGATCAGGTCCTGCAAGCCCACTTTGGAAATCCAGTACAGCCACGCGCCCAGCAGGATCCAGTTCAGCCACACCACGCCGCTGCCCGGTGTAGCGGCGGCGCGTGCGATTCGCCTGCGCAGACACAGCGCCAGCGCGGCAGGCCCGCAAAGCACGAATAGCAGGGGAATGAACAGGCGGCTGAGGCTCCATCCGCTGCCCAGCCGCACGGCAAACGGGGGCGGCCATTCACCATCCTCAAGCGAGCGGAACTTCCAGTTGCCAATGTCCTGCAGCTTGCCGGTATCCGCGGTCTTCCCGGCCTCGCCGGCAATCCAATGCGCGGACCCCGCGGAACCCGGCTCGCCGACGGCTGCCAGGTTGAAGCGCACCTCGGTGGCGCCGGCCCTGCGGAGCGCCACCGCCAAAGGCGCCAGGTCGAGCGTGGCTGTGACCGCTCCGCCGTGCGCGGGCAGCAGCCGGCGGCAGGTGCCTTGGGCGGTTCTCCTGCCCGTCATCACCGGACGCCAATCGCAGTGGAGCGAGGTGCGAATGATGCCTGCCAACTCGGAACCCTGCTGGAAGCCCGTCGACCAGAGCAGGAAGCGGACGTCGCCGCGGAGCTGGGGCTCGGCAAACACGAAGGTGTAGGAAGCGTCCACCGGGTCGTCATCGCTTCCGGTCGCCTGGCTGGGGCTGGCTCCCCACAGTGCAACGATCGGAAGGCCAAGGGCGAGGCCGGCCCGGAGCCACGTAAAGGCGCGCATTTAACGGCCATTGTAGACTTGGCGCCGTTCCCAGGAAAGGCTAACCTTGGTAGGCAACGGACTACGCTTCCCAATGGTCCGGTACCAGTGGCACTACCACCAGGCTGACGCCTTGGAGCAATCGCCGGCCGCCCGTCGCGGAGCGTCATTTTTCCCCCAATTCCGCCGGGGCCAGTATCGTAAGATAGTTGCATGAGCCGGCTTCTCGGGCTGCTGATGGCGGCGCTTGCGCTGTGCCGCCACCCGGCCTGTGCCCAGGTGATCGAGTTCGAATCCAACGGGCTGAAATTTCAGACTCTGACCAGGTCCGGAGTGACCGTGATGTTCGCGCAGTTGTCCACTCACATTCACGAGTACGCCATCGTCCAGGTGGCCGTCTCGAATGGCGCGCCCAGCCCCTACTTTATCCGGCCGGAGGATTTTACCTACGTGCGCGGCGATGGCACGGAATTGCACGCCACCCCGGCGCGCACGGTGGTGGCCATGCTGACCCAGAAAGGCAGCGGCAACGACGTCATCAAGCTGGTGACTACCTACGAAGCGGCGCTGTACGGCAACGCGCACTTCAAGTCCACCAACGGATACGAGCAGCGCCGCCAGGCGGCTTTGGCGATGACGGCCACGCGGTTGAAGGCCGCCGCCGCGGCCAGCGCGTTGGCGCTGGTGCAGACCAAAATGGCGCCGGGCGACACCACCGATGGCGCGGTGTTTTTCGAGACCGAAGGCAAACCGCTGGGACCCGGACATATGCTGGTGCGCACCAATACGGACGTGTTCGAGTTCATCACCGCCGGGCCGCCGGAGTGATGCGAGCCGGCTCGCCGCAGTTGTGGGACAGGCGCTTTCGCCTGTCAACCGGGCCCCTGGAGGGAACGGCAAGGCACCAAAACAAGGCCGTTCGCGAAGATGACCCGCGTGTCAGGCGATCCAGGTTCGCGGCCCGCTTTTGGGGTAACTTCCCAGAACGCGAGCTCGGGCCCGCGTGGGTGACAGAATCACAGGTCGCTGGGCTGAAGACCGGTCTTTTTTGAGATTTTCGCCAGCATGGCGGGGCCAAGTTCCTCTGAGTCATGGAACGAGAACGGATAATCTGCCCACCCTTCCTTTTTCATGACCCTGTGAGAACCCACCGTGCGATCATGCCGCCACCCGATCCGTTGCAGGGCGGCGAACACGCGTCGCGCCTTCGTCGCCGGCCAAGAACTCATGCGGCTATGTCGAAAACGGCATCCGCCGAATCGGGTGGCAACTCGCCGTGGGCGATTCGGTCTAGAACAATCTCCCGCGCGGCCGATTGTGCCCGTTGAATCGCATCCTGCCTTGATTCCCCATAAAGGAGAACGTTCAGTTCGGGAACCTCGGCGATCCAACGGCCATCGAGTTCGCGATCGAGCTCGATCGTGAGCTTCATAGCCACAGCTTAGCATAGGGAGCCGGACGCGAACGCTGCTGTGCGGCGTGCTATGTCATGTACCACAACCAGACTTCGGGACGACTTGGACGGGATTCAATTCCGCGAGATGGGCGTTTATTCGGCCAATCGTGATGCCCGCGCACGCGTAACTGATCTGGAATCTACGTGCTAGGGGCGCGTGCACAGATTGGACCGAATAACCGCGAAAAAACCGGCCAAACTACTTGACTCTTAAGTCACTTACGCCAGGCTTCTCGCGCAAGCAGAGTTTGGCCGGTTTTTTTCAGTGATACGGCCAAGTTGGATGGCTGCGGAGGTGGAACGCTAGTTGCCAACTGAGCGACAATGAAGTCGTGACTCACGCGATCACCGCAGATCCGGACACGATGCATGGCGTGCCCGTATTCCGAGGGACGAGAGTTCCCGTCCAAACGCTGTTCGAATACCTCGAGGGCGGGGACACCCTGGAGGACTTTTTGCTGGGGTTCCCAACCGTTCCGCGCGCTCTAGCCTTGGAGGCTCTGGAGGAGGCCCGAAAACTTCTGCTGGCGCACGCCTCATGAAGCTTCTGGTCGATGAATGTGTCGACGAGCGGCTTCGTCGTCTGTCCCCTGGCCACGATTGTCAAACCGCCCGCTTCGCCAACCTGGCGGGCTTGAAAAACGGACGCCTCCTGGAAGCTGCTGAAGAGGCCGGTTTTGACGTTCTGATTACCGTCGATCAGAACATTCCGGACCAACAAAATCTGAGCGGAAAGAGGATCGCCCTGGTGATTCTGTGTGGACAGACCAACCGATTGAGAGATCTAGCGCCTCTCGCGCCAGCGGCGATTTCCGCGATAGCTTCGATCAAGGCCGGGGATGTAGTTAGGATTCGATAAAAGTAATCGCCGAATTCGCACGTACGGGACATCGAACGAACCGGGCGTTTCCGGCCAAGTGGCAGGCGCCAAGGCGCCATCAGCCTCGATTGGTTCGCTAATAAGAGGGTAAGAAAATTATACGGGATGGCGGTCTCGCAGTCTCACACCCGGGGGATCTTACAGATCTTCAAATTCAAACCCGAATGCGTTGCACACCGCCTTGAACTTTGCCAGGAGCCGTTCGTCGTTCCATTTGCTTCCATACATGTTCTTGACGGTTTCCAAGGCCACGGCCAGGTCATCACGGTTGGAAGTCGAAAACACTCTGTTGATGATTTCGTCCCGGCTCATGTCTGCGTAGTTCGGATCGAGCGTAGAGAACATTTTCTTCCAGCCATGATCCGCGAGGCCCAATGCGTTCACTAGGTTTTTGAGACGGAGCAGTCCGCTTGCGCTGATGGTGGATGCATCCTTCCTGTTTTCGCAGTAGCCGTACCATCGGTCCCGCAGCGCCTTCAATCGTGATGGGGTGAGGTTTACCGTTAGCGCACTGTGTGAGTGTGTTTGGGTGTGGCAGTTGGGGCAAAGTGGGGCAATGTTGTCGAAATCATTTTTGGAGGGGCCTTCATCAATATGGTGGAACTGAATGAAAGGCGTTTGGCAGATGCAACATCGGTTATTCGATTTGCTCAGAATGTCGGATTTCAGGTCCTCTGGTATCGCCGTTCGTGTTTTCAATTGCTGTGGCCCTCCGAACCCTCCGAACCGTTCCGCTTCTCCTATCACCCAGCGCGTACCGACACCTCACGTGGCTGCAAAGGCGTTAGGAGGCCCTAAACAGGACGGTACCACGTCTCCGTTCACCGCGCGTCGACGTGTCACGGGCGGCCGACTACGACATCTCAACCACAAACCGTGCATGACACCTCGGCGTTAACATCCCACTCTGACGAGTTGCCATCTCGAACCTCTGCTGCTCAAGGTCCTCAAACTGTTTTATACCGGCCAATCTGTTCCACCCTCAGTTTCCAGCGTAAGCGACTTAGAATCAAACAGATTGGCCGGTATTAAACCGTTTATCCGGTCCAATCTGTGGACGCGCCCCTAATTCATAGATTCGACTTCAGTTACTCGTGCGCGGGCATCACGATTGGCCGGATAAACGGCGGTCTGGGCAGTTAGGCAGTTTGCAACCACGCGAGCCCGAGACCGGTTCTCGCGCAGCCGAGGCCGTTTTGCCAACGGCCTCATTCTAACGCGTATGGGAGGGAGCAGCCTGCCCGGTTCACCGCAGCAGATTGGCCATCGCCGTAATGATCAGCGAGTTAGTGAAATCCACCAGGAACGCTCCTACCACCGGGACCACCAGAAAAGCATGCGGGGCCGGTCCGTACTTCTCCACTAACTCCTCCATACAGGCAACTGCGTTGGCCGTGATGCCCAGCATGAAGCCGCAGAAGCCCGCCGACATCACCGCCGATTCGTAGCCGCGGCCCATCGCCCGATAGCACATCGTGACGCACATCAGCCAGCAAAGCGCCACCTGCGCGGCCAGAATTACGATCAGAGGCAACGCCAGGTGCGCCAGCTCCCAAAGCCGCAGCGTCACCAGCGCCATCACAATGAAAAGATACAGCGCCACCTTGCCCAGCGCGTCCACGTCGGGCTGCGAGATGCGCGCGAAACCGTAGCGGTCGTCCAGATTGCGGATCGCCGCCGCCACGATCATGGCCCCGATGTAAATGGGCAGGATCAGGCCGAGCCGTTCCAGGCCCACGCTGAGCAGGTTGCCCAGCCCCATGGCCACCCCCATAATCAGCACCGTCGAGAGCAGCGCCGGGCGCTCGCCGCCGGCCGCCCCCGGTGGCACAAACGTGGGCACAAGCGGCGGCGCAAACTCCGCCGCTCCGGACTTCAGCCCATGGCGGCGCACCAGCCAGCCGCCAATGTATCCACCGATCAGGCCGGCCACCGCGATGCCGAAAGTGGCCGACGCCATGGCGGTGGCCGTGGCGCCCGCGACGCCCATTTTTTCAAACATGCCTCCGAAGGCCAGCGAGGTGGCCGGCCCGCCGCACAGCGCCACCGATCCCGCCAGAATGCCCAGCCGCGCGTCGATGCCCAGCGCGCGCGCCAGGGCCATGCCGAGCAGGTTCTGGAGCACCGCTCCGAAGCTCGCGATGGCCAGCATCTTGACCACGCCCGCGCCGCCTTCGCGGATGAGCTGCAGGCGCGCGCTCAACCCGATGGTGGTCATGAAGGCGATCATCAGCAGGTCCCGCAGCGCTACGTCGGCATCCAGGTTGAGGTAGCGGCCGTGCAACGCCAGCGCGGCCAGCGCGTAGACCATGCCGCCGGCGATCGACACCGGAATATTCAGCCGGTCGAGCAGCGGCAGCCGGCGCTTCAACCAGCCTCCGATCCACACCCCCAGGCATGCCAGACCCAGCACCTGCGCGGCGTTCAGCTTCCAGGTTGGTATCATGTTTGCATAGTGTACGCCATGCCCACAGCCCGATTCGCCGGCATGCTGCTGATGGCCTTCGCATGGGGCCGCGCGCAGGCGCCCGATCCAGCCGCGGGCAAATGCCGTGTGGCCGGGCAGGTGGTGCATTTCACGGCCGGAACGCCAGTGCGCAAGGTCAGTGTGCGGCTCAAGCGATTCGGCGCCGAAGGCGGCGTGAGCGACGCGCCCAGTGTGTCTAATTACGCCACCATCAGCGACGCCCAAGGCAAATTTCTGTTCGATGCCGTGGAGCCGGGCGTCTATTGGCTGTATGCCGATCGCACCGGCTACCTGGAGCAGAGCTATGGCGCGCGGGAGCCCCTGCTGAAAGGCTCGCCGCTGAAGCTGGCGGCGGGGCAGCGCCGCGACGACCTGGCGATCAAGCTGACGCCGCAATCCTTCGTTTACGGCAAAGTGGCGGACGAAGATGGCGACATCCTGCCCAACGCTCAGGTCCAGGTGTACCGGGCCGGGTGGGCGCAAGGTCGCAAGCGATTTGAGGTGGTGGGATCGGCCATTTCGCAGGACGATGGCAGCTTCGTGATCGGCAATCTGGGGCCGGGCCGCTACTATTTGGGCGCCGCCCAACCCCATCGCGACGATGACCCGCAACCCGATGGGCTGAAGTTACACGAGACTTATGGGACCACTTACTACCCCAGCGTGGCCGAAGCCAGTGCGGCGTCTCCGGTGGATGTGGCCGCGGGCGCGGATGTGCGCGGCCTCGAGATCCGCATGCGGCTGGCGCGCGTGTTCCGCATTCGCGGCAAGGCGGTCAACACGGTGACCGGCGGAGCCGGCACACAGGCATATCTGAAGCTGACTCCGCTGGATGCGCGGGAGGAACCGGGTCACATGGAGGTGGGCGCGGTCACCGGAAAGGACGGCCTGTTCGAATTCAGGGACGTGGCGCCTGGCAGCTATGTCATCGCCACCGGGTCGGTGATGCTTGCCACCACGTTCCAAGTTACTTCACCCGCGCAGCCGGAGGCCGAGGTCAAGGCTCCTGCGGCGCCGCTGATTGGGCGCGCGGTGGTCCACGTGGGCGAAGGGGACGTGGATAACGTAGTGGTGCCGCTCGGCGATGGCGCCCTGGTTACCGGCACGGTTCGGATGGCGGGCGGAGATCCTTCGAGACCTTCGCCTTGGCCCGCTCTCATGCTGGCGCCCGCGGACGGCCAGGGCGAGGAACCGGTGGCCGCGCAGGTGAAACCGGACGGCACGTTTCGCATCCCGCGCATCGTCCCGGACCAGTATTCCGTCGAGCTGGACGGCCTGCCGGATGGCGTGTATGTGAAATCGGTGCGCTTCGACGGGCGCGACATTACCGGCGGAGCCCTCAATCTGGCTTCCGGCGCCGGAGGCCTGTTGGAGGTCGTGCTCTCGCCCGACGCCGCGGCGGTATCCGGAATCGTGCGCGGCGCGGACGGAGAGGCGGCGGCTGGCGCCACCGTGCAGGTCTGCGCGGGCGATGACACCGTGAAGTATGTCAGCGCGGATGAGAATGGCGAATACAAAGTGGGCGGCCTGCCCCCCGGCGACTACCGCATTCTGGCGTGGGAGGAAGTAGAGCCGGGCTTGAGCCTGGACGCCTCCTTCCGCGCCCGCTTTGAAGCGCAGATGGCCGCGGTAAAGCTGGAGGAGCGGGCGCACTCGACCGTCGAGGTAAAGGTGATTGCCCGCGAGGCCATTGAGGCGGAGGCCGCCAAGCTGAAATAGGGCGCTGCGGTCCATGGCGGATGCCCGAAACGGCTAAGATCAGCGGTTTGGTTCGCGTAATCCACTGATTCGACAGGGAAGATTCTGGGGGCGCCGCTAAAGTTCAGCGGAATGGCGGGGTGGACTCTGGCGCTTAGGCGACGTTGCGTCCGAGTCGAACAGAAATGCGCCCAGCCCGCATGCGCGGTCGTGTGGCCGAGTCGGTGTACCTGGCTGCCGTAGCTACTGGATCCAGGACTGTGGTGCCAGTTTCTTGCCTTTTCGCCAGCGCTCCACCGCTGCGCGCTCGAACCAGTCCCGCCTAAGGTCCGCATGGATGAGTACACCCTCACCAATTCGGATGGACTCGCGTCATGGGTCGTTTCGATAGGACGCCACGAGCGCAGCCTCAATGATGAATTCATATGCGATGGAGCGAATGAATAACTACTGCGGCTCCGGGCCTGCACACCGGACGCGGGACGCCGCTTCAGCCGCGGCGCCGTGTGCCATATCCGGTTCGTTCCGCGCCGCGGCGGACGCCCGACGGGGAGGCGGACGCGGCCCGCGTTTTACTCACCGATGCGCCGGAGGGGCGGCCGGGACGATAATGAGATTTCCGATGCGCTCAATCGAAAGAATCGTCCTGCTCGTTCCCCTGGCCATCGCCGGGTGTGCCGCCCAGACGCCGCAGCCGGGCCGGGGTGCGCCGGCCGCCGGGGAGGTGCGCGCCGTCGAGACTTTGGGCCCGGCCACCGGCGCGAACCGCTACTACGCGGGGAATCGCCCGCCGCTTCGGCCGGCCCCGCTCATCAAGCTCCCGTTGGGGAGCGTGCGCCCGGAAGGCTGGCTGCGGCGCCAGTTGGTTCTGGAGTCGGAGGGCTTTTCGGGCAAGCTGGAAGAGATCAGCCAGTTCTGCAAGTTCGAGGGCAACGAATGGACCAGCCCGGCCGGCCAGGGGAAGTTCGGATGGGAAGAAGTCCCGTACTGGCTGCGCGGATACGTCGACCTCGGCTACATTCTCCAGGATCAGGCCATCATCCAGCGCGCCAACCAGTGGCTGAATGCGGTGATCTCGACCCAGCGGCCCGACGGCTACTTCGGCAGCCAGAGCAACATCGACAGCGAACGCGTCAACGGTATGCGCAGCCGCATGCTCGACCTGTGGCCCAACATGACCATGATGTTCGCGCTGCGCTCGCTCTATGAGGCCACCGGCGACGCGCGCATCCTGCCGTTCCTGACCAGGTACTTCCGCTGGCAGACCACCATTCCGCTCGAAGACTTTCTGTCCGCAAGCTGGCAGAAGCAGCGCGCCGGCGACAACCTGGACTCCATCTACTGGCTCTACAACCGCACCGGACAGCCCTGGCTGCTGGACCTGGCGCGGGTCAATCACGAGCGCACGGACGATTGGTCGGGCGGCATCGCCTCCTGGCACAACGTGAATTTCGCGGAATGTTTCCGCGAGCCGGCGCAGTTCTTCCAACAGTCCAAGGACGCGCGCTACCTGAACGCCACGGTGCGCAACTACGATACGATGCGGCGGCTTTACGGCCAGGTTCCAGGGGGCGGATATGCGGCCGACGAGAACGCCCGGCCGGGGTTCAACGGACCGCGCAACGGCACCGAAACCTGCGCCTGGGCCGAGATGATGTTCAGCGACGAGCTGCTGGTGGGGATCACCGGCGACCGCCTATGGGCGGACCGCGCCGAGGAGATCGCCTTCAATTCCTTCCCGGCATCCATGACCCCGGATCTCAAGGGGCTGCACTACATCACCAGCCCCAACCAGGTTCAGCTCGACCGCGCCAATAAGGCGCCCATGATTCAGAACAGCGGCGAGATGTTCGGTTACGACCCTTACGGCTACCGCTGCTGCCAGCACAACGCGGCCTTCGGATGGCCTTATTTCTCCGAGCACCTGTGGATGGCCACGCGCGATAACGGCCTGGCGGCGGTGATGTATGCGCCCAGCCAGGTGAAGGCCAAGGTGGCCGATGGTACGGAAGTAACCCTCACGGAGACCACCGATTATCCCTTCGACGAGTCCATCGCGATTGCGGTGGAGACACCGAAAGCGGTGCGCTTCCCGCTGGTGCTGCGCGTGCCGGGATGGTGCGCCAACCCGGCCGTCAGCCTGAACGGCAAGCTGGTGCCGCTCGCGGGGCAGGACGGCGCGCGCGGCTGGCTGGTTCTCGACCGCACCTGGAGCGCCCACGACAAGCTCGTTTTGACGCTGCCCATGAAGATCGGCGTGGAGGTCTGGAAGGAGAATCGCAACACCGTGTCGGTGAGCCGCGGCCCGCTGACGTACTCGCTGAAGATCGGGGAGCGCTGGGTCCGCGACGGCGGCACCGGCGAATTCCCGGCCGAGGACGTCTACCCCACCACGCCCTGGAATTACGGGCTGGTCCTGAATGTGCGGCAACCCGAGGGGTCGTTCGAAGTGCTGAAGACGGGCAAGACCGCAGCGCAGCCCTTCGCCGTGGACGATACCCCCATTGAATTGCGCGCCAAAGGCCGGCGAATCCCGCAATGGAAGCTGGAGCCGAACGGCATGGCGGGCGAAGTGCAGCCCGGGCCGGTGAAGAGCGACCAGCCGGTCGAGGAGATCACGCTCATCCCGATGGGCGCGGCGCGGCTGCGCATTGCTTCGTTTCCGCAGATCGGCTCGGGGCCCGACGCGCAGGTCTGGGACGGTCCCGCGCCCATCGTGCAGGCTTCGGCGAGTTCGCATTTCGAGCCGCCTTCCGCGGTTCTCGACGGTCTGGTGCCGTCGAATTCGGCGGACCGCTCGATTCCCCGGTTTGTGTGGCCACAGGGCGGGGGCGGACGCGGCGGCCAGGGTGGGATGTGGATCGAATACCGCTACTCCGAAGCGCGCACCATGGGATCGGCGGAGGTCTACTGGGTGGCGGATGCGGAGGGAAGAGGATGCGCATTGCCGTCCTCGTGGTCGCTGGAGTGGTGGGATGGCGCGGCGTGGAAGCCCGTGGAGGGCGTCGCGGCGTACCCGACGGAGAAGGACAAATTCAACCGGGTTCGCTTTACGCCGGTTGCCGCCACGGCCATCCGGCTGCGGGCCGCGGCAGAGGGGCGGCAAGCGGTGGGGATCTTTGAGTGGCGGGTGGGGGAATAGGGGCAGCAACCGCTCCCTGACGGTCGCGGCTCGGAAAGCGCA
>JBKQPR010000281.1:0-9964 GCA_052144935.1 Bryobacteraceae bacterium | reverse complement strand
AAGCGCGGAGAAGAACTAAGAGTAGGTCTTCCCTCCGCGCTTCCTCCGTTCTCTCCGCGTCTCCGCGGTGAATATGGTGTACGCACCTTTCCATCACTCCGTTCGCAAGGCCACCACGGGGTCCAGTTTAGACGCCTTCATGGCCGGATAGATCCCGAAGAACAGGCCGATCAGCGAGCTGAGGAACACGCCCAGCAGGGCCACCCAAATCTGCACCGAGGCGGGAAACGAGGTCAGTTGGCGAAGGGCCAGGGCGCAGGCGAATCCGATCCACACCCCGATGCCGCCGCCCAACACGCACTGCAACACGCTCTCGGTCAGAAACTGGTGCAGGATGTCGGACTGGGTAGCGCCCACCGCGCGCCGCACCCCGATCTCCTTGGTCCGTTCGGTGACGCTCACCAGCATCACGTTCATGATGACGATGCCGCCCACCACCGCCGAGATGGAACTGATCATCACGAACACCGCGAAGAACGCCGAGCTGATGCTCTGCCAAAGGGAGATGTAGGTGTCCGACGTGGCGATGTAGAAATCGTCGTCGTGGCCTGGCTGCACGTGGCGGCGGGCGCGGAGGATGCGGCGCGCCTCGTCCTGCGCCAGGTCGAACGCGCCCGGCGCCTCGGAGGCTTGGACGGAGATGGTCAGGCTGTTGCGCTGGCCGCGCAACTTGAGATAGGTGCGCAGCGGAACGGCCAGGAAACTGTCCTGATCCTGGCCCAGCACGGAGCCGATTTGCTCGAACGTGCCCACCACGATAAACTCGTCGGCGCTCGCGCGGACCACCTGCCCCAGCGGGTCGGTATCGGGGAAGAGATCCTGCACCACCTTGTCGCCGATCAGGCAAACCGCGGCGGCGTGGCGGTCCTCCAACTCGGTGAAGTAGCGGCCCAGTGCCACGTTGCGCGTGTCGATGAGCGCCATGCTGGGCGTGTAGCCGTACAAAGTGGCGTCGTCCATCTGGCGGTCCTTGTAGCGCAGCGACACGTTGCTGCTCAAGGACGCGCCGACCGTCTCGCAATGCGGGCAGCCCTCGACCAGGGCTTCCATGTCGTCCTGGTACAGGTAGCGATTGCGCTGCGCCTTGGCCAGCACCGAGAAATCCGTCAGGGCGAAGGGAAGACGGCCGATGCGGAAAACGTTGACGCCCAGGTTGGCGATCTTCTGCTCGACGTAAAGATTGGCGCCCTGCACCAGAGTCATCACGGTGATGAGTGTGGCGACGCCCATGGTCAGGCCCAGCACGGTGAGCGCGGCGCGCATCTTGTGCGCGCGGAGGGAGTCTATCGCCAGTGTCAGATTCTCGGAAAAGCCGGACATACTACATCTACCGAACGATCTTACGCCAGTTCTTACCAACCTGTACGATCAACTCGGAGCCGGAGTTCCCGCAGGCGGGAGGCGCCTCCGGACCCGCGAGTGGCAGCGCCGGGGGTGGCCCTGGCGTGGAAGCTGTCTCGCCGTCAGGCGCTTCCGGGCCCGCGAGTGGCAGCGCCGGGGGTGGCCCCGGCGCGGAAGCTGTCTCGCCGTCAGGCGCCTCCGGGCCCGCGAGTGGGAGCGCCGGGGGTGGCCCCGGCGTGGAAGCTGTCTCGCCGCCAGGCGCCTCCGCGCCGGCCGGCGGCAGCGCAGGGAGCGGCCAAGTCAGCTCCCTGACCTTCCGGCCGTTGATTTCCACCGCGCCGGCCTTGATCTTGCGCACTGCATCGCTGACCGATTCGGCCAGACCTGCCTTGGCCAGCAACTTATCCACGCGGATGGCGCCCTCTTTGGGGACGCCCTCGGGCCACGGCACGGTGGGGATATCCTCGGGGATCTGCTTTTGGCGCACCACGCGGTTGAACGTATCGGCTGCGCCGACGGCGTCCTCGGGCGAATGAAAATCGGCCACAATCCGCTTCGCCAGCGCGATTTTGATGTCCATCGGGTTTCGCTCGCCGGAATTCGCCTGCGCCCGCAGCCCCGAGATTTCCGCCAGGCTGACGTCCGTCAGCAGCTCGTAGTAGCGCCACATCAGGTGGTCGGAAATCTGCATCACTTTGCGGAACATCACCTCGGGCGGCTCCACGATGCCGATGTAGTTGCCGAGCGACTTGGACATCTTGTTGACGCCGTCGAGACCCTCGAGAATCGGGGTCATGGCCACGATCTGCGGCGGCTGGCCGAAATCCTTCTGAATCTCGCGGCCCACCAGCAGATTGAACTTCTGATCGGTGCCGCCCATTTCGACGTCGCATTCCAGGGCCACCGAATCGTAGCCCTGCGCGAGGGAATACATCAGCTCGTGCAGGGAAATGGGAGCGCCTTCCTTGTAGCGCTTGGCGAAATCGTCGCGCTCCAGGATGCGCGCCACGGTGTACTTGGAGAGCAGCCGGATGACATCCTGGAACTGCATCTTGCCCAGCCAGTCGCTGTTGAACCGCACTTCGGTCTTGGCCGGATCGAGGATCTTGAACACCTGCGTCTTATAGGTTTCGGCGTTGCGCTCGATGGCCTCGCGGGTCATGGGCGGGCGGGTGATGTTGCGGCCGGTGGGGTCGCCGATCAGCCCGGTCATGTCGCCGATCAGGAAGATTACGGTGTGGCCGAGGTCCTGAAAGTGCTTCATCTTGCGCAGCAGGACGGTGTGGCCCAGGTGCAGATCGGGCGCCGTGGGGTCGAAGCCGGCCTTCACGCGCAGCGGGCGGTTGGCTTTGGCGGCGGACTCCAGCCGCTCGCGCAGATCTTCCTCACGGATGATCTCGGCCATCCCCTTGCGCAGGTAGGTGAGTTGTTCGTCGATGGTCATGGATGAAAAAGCGCGCCCGTCAGTAAGGGAATCGGGGATTTACGCCTATGGTACCAACTGTGCGGGTCGGAGCGCACGCACGCGGCCGTGCGGGAGCTGGAGCGCACGCGGCGGCGAGGCGACGGAGCGCAGGTGGTGGTGAGGCGCCGGAGCGACGGCGGCGGCGAGCCGCTGGAGCGCACGCGCGGCGGTGAAGCGCTGGAGCGCACGCGCGGCGGTGAAGCGCTGGAGCGCACGCGCGGCGGTGGGCGCTGGAGCGCACGCGCGGCGGTGGGCGCTGGAGCGCACGCGCGGCGGTGGGCGCTGGAGCGACCGCGGCCGCAGCAACTCCTCTCTGGAAACGCAAGAAAGAAAGGTCGGCCGCGGGGCCCAGAGGACACACCGCAGATGAACGCGGATAAGACAAAACAAAAAGGTCTCTTCTGTTTTATCGGCGGCCGATTATTCCAGGCCCAGGGCCGATTTGAGATCGCCGGAGAATTGGCGGATGCGCGCCACCTGCCACGCTTCCGCCGGCAGCTCGCTCTCTTTAGCCACCAGCAGGGGACGCTCGCCGCGCCACACCAGGTAGGCCAGGCCGTTCTCCGTCATCATACCGGAGCTGCCGAGCGAGGCGAAACCCGCCTCATTGCGTTGGACCAGCGCCAGGCAGCCTTCGCGGACGAAGATCGAGTATTCCTTGGCCTCGGCCATCAGGCTTATGTCCAGGGCAGCCAGGCGCGCGGCGAGGCTTGCTTCCATCTGGGGAGTCACATCTTATACCGGCCGAGATCCTCGTCGTTGAGACCCTCCAGCCAGCGCCGCAACTCCTCGTTGTTGACCTTGTCGGTGACGGTGGCCTGCGATCTCGAGGACTTGAGAACGCAATCGTCCACATAGATTGGACAATCCAGCCGCAGGGCCAGCGCCAGCGCGTCGCTGGGGCGGGAATCCACGCTGATCAGCTCGCCCTCGCAGTCCAGCCAGATCACCGCGTAAAAGGTATCGTCCTTCAGCTCGCTCACCACCACCTTGCGCAACGCCGCGTTCAGGCCCAGCAGGAGGCTCTTGATCAGGTCGTGGGTCATGGGCCGCGGAGTGGAAACCTTCTCGATTTCCAAGGCGATCGCATTGGCTTCGTACACGCCCACCCAGATGGGGAGAACCGCATTGCCGTTCAGGTCCCTTAAAATAACGATGGGCATGTTGGTCACGGGATCCATCATCAGCCCGCGAATCTTCATTTCCACTTCCATGACGCCCTCCCCCACCTTACATTACACCACAGTTACGCTCTCACCCACCAAGGAGTTGGGTCCCGAGCGGGTCACGCGCACCTGCAAGTATTTTCCCACCAGCGCCTCGCCGGTATCGGGGTGGGTGAAGTTGAGCGTGCGGTTGCAAGAGGTGCGGCCGATCCACTGGCCCAGCGCCTGGTTGCGGCCCTCCACGAGCACCTCGCGGAGGGCCCCGATCAGCCCGGCGTTGCGGCGGATCTGGATGGCGCGCTGCTTCTCCTGCAGGATCACCAGGCGCCGCTGCTTCTCCTCTTCCGGAATGCGGTCGCCCATCGCCAGAGCGGCGGTGTTGGGGCGCGGCGAGTATTTGAAGCTGAACAGCGAATCGTACTGGACCTCGTCCAACAGTTCCAGCGTGTCCTGGAAATCCCGCTCGGTCTCTCCCGGAAAGCCCACGATGATGTCGGTGGTGATGGAATACGGACGGCGCGCCGTCTTGAGCCATTCGATGCGCCGCATGTAGTCGTCGCGCGTGTACAGCCGGTCCATGGCGGCCAGGACTTTCGAGGAGCCGGACTGTACCGGCAGATGCACGTGGTCGCACAACACGGGATTGGCGTCCATGGCGTCCACGATGCTCCGTCCGAAATCGCGCGGGTGCGAGGTGGTGTAGCGCACGCGGCGGATGCCCGGGATTTCGGCCACGCGCCCGATGAGCCGGGCGAAATCCCAGCCCGCGGGCGAGGGATCGCGGTAGCTGTTCACGTTCTGGCCGAGCAACTGGATCTCGGTGAAGCCGCGCTCGGCGAGCGAGCGCGCTTCCGACATGACGCTCTCGCTTGTTCGGCTGCGCTCCGGCCCGCGGGTGAACGGAACCACGCAATAGGCGCAGGATTTATCGCAGCCTTCGATGATGGTGATATAGGCGCGGTGCGGATTGTCGCGGCGCGTGAACGGGGTATCGAAGGTCTCGTCCGTATCCAGGCTGAGGCCGGTGACCCGCCGGTTGCCCGCCTCCAGTTGCACCAGCATTTCACCGAGGCGCGTGTAGCTGGCCGACCCGGCTACCAGGCTGACGTGGGGAGCGCGCTCGAAGATCTTCTCGCCCTCCTGCTGGGCCACGCATCCGAGCACGCCGAAGACCTTGCCCCTGCCGGCCTCGCGCTTGAACTGCTGGAGGCGGTTGAAGACCTTCTGCTCGGCCTTATCGCGAATGCTGCAGGTGTTGTAGAGGACCAGACCGGCATCCGCGGGCGTCTCGACCTGCTGGTAGCCCTGGGCCTGGAGCGTGCCGATCACCTTTTCGGAGTCGTGCACGTTCATCTGACAGCCGAAGGTTTCGAGGTAGAAGGTTTTGCCGGACACTATTCGACTATTGTAGCTGAGAGGGTTGGGCGGGGAGCTGGGGCTCTGTTTTCCACCGCGGAGACGCGGAGAAACGCAGAGGAAGCGCGGAAAAAACCATTCTCTCGCAAGGGTGCAAAGAGAGCGACGGACTACGACGGAGCGGTGGGAGTGGCGGCTCTCGGGCATGGAGGTCATGTACCGCCCATGTGGGACCTTCGCCGGATCGCCATCAGAAGACCTTCCAGCATCCTCCCGAGTGGTACGCGGGTGATCGTGGATTCCAGAGCGCCGAGAATGAAGACACGTGCCAGCAGGCGGGAGTCGGCCTGCGACACCTGCTCGAACCGTTCCGCCTGACAAAACTGAGACATCGGTTAACGGTTTACCCCACCGCCGCGTCTTATAATCAATCCAAAGGAGGGCTGCTGGGATGAAGCTCTTGAAGTCCGCTCTCGCGATTTTGCTGGCCGCCCCGGTTTTCGGCGCCGACGGCGCGCCGCCCGCGCAGCCAGGCCTGCAGGTCCATGAGTGGGGTACGTTCACTTCCGTGGCCGGCGAATCCGGAGGTCCGCAGGCATGGACGCCACTCTCCGGCCCGTCCGACCTCCCCTGCTTCGTCTATCACCTCGGCAACAGATGCATCAAGTGCGTTCTCCCGCCGACGCCCACCAGGACGCCGCCAACGGTGACAACCAGCACGGTGCGCATGGAAACTCCGGTCCTCTATTTCTATGCCCCGCAGCGGATGACTCTCTCGGTAAGCGTCGACTTCCCGCAGGGTTGGATCACGGAGTGGTATCCGCAAGCCTCCAACGTAACCCCCGAGATTCCGCCGGGGACGCAGGCTCAGTTGCCGGGCCCAGGGGGCGCCCCCGGCGGAGGCCACATCGAGTGGAACCAGGTGGTGGTGTCGCCGGGATCGCCGGCCACCGGTCCGACGGGCGAAGGCGCCAGCCATTACTATGCGGCTCGCAACACGGACTCCCATCCCATCGCCGTCTCGGGCCAATCGGAGAAGCTCATTTTCTACAGGGGCATCGCGAGTTTTCCGGTGCCGCTGTGGGCCAGGGTGTTGGACGATACCAAGATCGAACTCCGCAACACCGGAGATCGCGCACTGCCGCTGGCGATTCTCTTTGAGAATCGCGGCGGTAAGATTGGCTACCGCACCACACGAGAGTTGAGCGGCGCCTTGCAAATCGAGATGCCCGCGCTTGCCGGCGACCTCGATCGGCTCAAGCAGGAGCTGGCGAATGCGTTGGTGGACATGGGCCTCTATCGGAAGGAAGCGCTGGCGATGATCGAGACGTGGCGCGACTCCTGGTTCGAAGAAGGCATGCGCGTCTTCTACCTGATGCCGCGCCACAATGTGGACGCCGTGCTGCCCCTCAGCATCAATCCCGCGCCCGCGGCCACCGAGCGCGTGTTTGCGGGCCGCGTCGAGATTCTCTCGCCATTCGTGCGCCAGAGCCTCGGAACCGCGCTCTCCAGCGGCGACACCGCTACACTGGCCCAATACGGCCGATTCCTGGAACCCTTCGCCCAGCGGATTCCTGGCGGGGCGACGGCCAACCCCGCAACATCCGCGTTCTTCCAAGCGCGCTACGACGAGGCGCGCCGCCAGTTCGACTCACCATCGTGCGTACGGTAGCGGCGGCGGCCTCGTGCCCGAACTCGCCGGGTTGTGCGATCGCGCCGCCGCCGATGACGAGCCCTACGCCGCGCTGCTGCCGCGCCGGCGAGTACGGGCAGGCCGAAACCCGTCATGTGCTGAGCCGCTCGCCCGGCGCCGGCATGTTCTGAAACCGGCAGCGTCCGGGTATCAAGGTCTACAGGCGTCTGCCGGTGCGGACGCCGTACTCACGCTGGAACGGTTCATGGCATCCAGGAAGGCCGCGAAGAGCCTGGCGTCCAGCCGGTCCGTACGATCCTCGGGATGCCACTGCACCGCCAGCACGAAACGCTTTCCAGGCAACTCCAGCGCCTCGATTACGCTGTCCGGCGCTCTGGCGGCAACCACAAGCCCGCTCGCCACCCGGTCCACGCATTGATGGTGGCGTGAATTCACGACGTATTCGTCCACTCCCAGGATGGATTGGAGCCGGCTGTGGGGTGCGATCGTTATGGGGTGGACTTCCTGCTGTTGCGGGCACTTGTGCCGCTCGATGTGCTGGACCAGCGTCCCTCCCAGCACGACGTTGAGCAATTGGTGTCCGCGGCAAATGGCGAGAACCGGAAGGTCGCGGTCCAGGGCCTCGTGGAGGAGGGCGATCTCCAGGCTGTCCCGCTGGTGGTCCGGTTTACCCGACTCAGGTTGGCGCGAGGCGCCGTATAACGCGGGATCGATATCGGATCCTCCGGCGAGCAACAGGCCATCGAGACCGGCAAGTGTGGCGGCATTCTCGACCGGTTGAATCTTCGCGGCATCCAGCGCCTGGCGGTAGGGACCGCGCTTGCTTTCCGGCGTGCGGCTTCCAAATGGCAGTGCGACTCTGATCATGCGGGGAACCTGGCTCCGATAAACCCGGCTTGAGAAACCCGGCTTCGAGAAACCTGGCTTCGAGAAACCCGGCTTCGAATAATTAGTATGCCCCGCGGCAGGATCGAATGGGAAGCCGGAAGAATTCCTCCAGTGAAACGCCGGCCATCGTTAGCGCCCGTCCGGCAGCTCGATGAACTCGACACCCCACGGCGACCGGCGCAAATCGACACGCGCCACCGTGATCGGCAACCGGAAACGCCGGGGACCGGCGCTGCCTGGATTCAGGTACATGACACCGGAGCGTTCGGTGCGGCCAGGCCTGTGCGAGTGTCCACTGACGATCATGTGGAACCCGGCGGCGGCAGGATCGAGGTCCAGTTGCCGGATGTCGTGCAGGACGTAGATCAGGACCGAGCCAGCCTCGGCCACGGCCGTCATCGGCAAATGGGACGCCCAAGCGTCTTTGTCGATGTTTCCCCTGACGGCGACGACCGGCGCTATAGCGCGTAACTGTTCGATGATCCCAGGCTTGCCCACATCGCCGGCATGGATGATCAGGCTGGACCCTTTCAGTGCGGTCAACGCCTCCTGGCGCAGGAGGCCATGGGTGTCCGAAATCAGGCCGATGATCGCGGCGTCGCCCATGGGTTTGATCCTACCGGAACGTAGAGCCGGCCAGGCGCGATCTTGAGGTTCAACTCTTCCAGGCGAGGCGCAACGTACAGCCGAGGAACGCGGCCAGGAAGCGGTGCGTGACGGCGGTCGAAGCAGCCTGCGGATCGACCGTCGGACCCGGAGGGTACCCCGCCGCGGCTAACCTCCTGTGCCAGCTCTTCACGGGTCATCACGCGGCCGTCCAGCGCGGCTGCGACGGCTTCCGTCAGGCGGTCGAGTTTCTCGATGGCGATCCCGAGATCTCTCTGCCACACGGCCGGCCTCAGATACCGGGGCTGGCGCCGAGAGCCGCGTGCCACAAGGGTAACTCGCTCGCGGGAAGCAGGTGCAGGGTGCCCAGCATGGCCCAGGTTTTGACGAGCGTGCGGTCCTCCCAGAGCGCGCTGAACGGCCCGCCGGTCGAGGTCTTCGACCCTGGCCCATACAGTCAGCTCGGCCGAGGACATCAACTGGGCATGCAGGCCACAGAGGCGGCTGGCGACTGCCAGCATACTGCCGGTGGGCGCGCGTCGATCGAGGTGATGGCGCCGGATGCGCCAGGCCGCCGCCTGGGGCCAGGTAAGCTTCAGCACTCGCCAAAATTCGCCAATAATTATGCCAGCCGGATGGCGTGCGTCGCCAGCGGCGTGCTCCGGAGTGCGATACAGTGGACTTGTCGTGAAACCGGAGTTGACTATGCATTGCGATTGGAGCACGAGCGCCAACAGCCGATGGGTTGCCGCGGCAGCCGGGACCTACGGCCGCCTCGGCCTGTGGCGCGGCCTCCGATTGCGCCGGCGAGATGGGCTCATGTGCGAGTATGGAAACACCCGCGGCCCGCTCAGAAGTGGGAAGATAACAGGAAAAGGAGAATACCTTAAATGAGTGTGAAAATGACAACCCACAAAAATGGTGAGGTGATCGTCATCGATACCAGTGGAAGGCTAATGCTGGGCGAAGCCACCAGCGCCCTGCGCACCAAGATTCGGGAACTGGTGGATGGCGGTTCCAAATGGATCGTTCTGAACCTGGGCGAGGTTACCCACATGGACAGCTCGGGCCTCGGTGAGCTGATCGCCGCGCACACGACCATCACCACCGCCGGAGGCGAGATAAAGCTGCTGAACCTCGGCAAGCGTGTGCATGATCTTCTGAAGCTCACCAAGCTGTACACGGTCTTCGAGACATTTGACGATGAGGCCACGGCCGTAAAGAGCTTCTCGGCGGCTAAGCCGAGTGAAGCCAAGGCGTAGCCTGGGTCTCCGGCCGTGTGATGTTGTGCTGTTGCCGTGAACCACTCCCCTGAAGACAGGACCTGACGCGGTGGGGCGGTGGGGCAGTTGGTTCGCCTGCCTCAGCGGACGTGGGCCGGCGAATCGCCTGCCCCCCCCCCCCACCCCCTCACGCGCGTGGTCATCCCGTTCGGTGGCCCCAGGCCCCAGGGCCCTCCCGTACCCCCGGGGGTCCCACCCGAGCCGG
>JBKQPR010000280.1:0-2606 GCA_052144935.1 Bryobacteraceae bacterium | reverse complement strand
GGGGTCGGTCTGCGAAGTTGCGATCTTGGCAGAACTACTGTTTTACCCCAATGTTCTTGGGGTCCCCAAATGGTTCACTGCGCCTCCGCCCTCACCCCACCGGCCGTACAGGCGCATAGCTCAAGTTTCAAGGTGGATTTGAACAGCGTGCCGGCGGCGGCTGGCGGACGAGGCGGGCGCGGGAATTAGCCAGTGGTGGGGCATGCTCTGGCGCTTTGGCCAGCAGCTCTGGCGCTTTGGCCAGCCTTAGCTTGCCCGCTAACTATCCCTTTATGGGCCTCGGCCTCCGGTGATTCACCTTCAGCTTGTTGCACTGTGCGCTGGGCCGCTGGCCCGGCTTTCGGCTGACTGAGGCCGTCCTCCCACCGCCGGGGACTACCGGGCGCCGGCTAGGATGAGCAAAGATCCCAGCGGGGCCGCGCGAGCCGGGGTTGGACAAGGTAACCCGCGGCCTCTCCTGCTGAAGCCGTGCGCCGCGGCTTGTGAAAGATCGTTTCAGTTTTGACAAGGCGGGCACATGAACAGACTTGCTACGCTATGGGCGCTGTCATTCGCAGGCGCCTTTTCGCTCAACGCGGCCGTGTTCGATATCACGTCCTTCGGCGCGAAGGGCGATGGCAAGACGCAGAACCGGGAAGCTATCGGCAAAGCCATCGAAGCCGCGGCCGCGGCCGGTGGCGGGACGGTCGAATTCCCCGCCGGTACCTGGGTCACGGGATCGGTGCGCCTGCGCAGCAATGTCACGCTGCGGCTCGAACGCGGGGCGGTGATCGAGGCCAGTTCCGAAGCCTCGGCTTACGATCCGCCGGAGCCGAATCAGTGGGATAAGTTCCAGGATTCCGGCCACAGCCACTTTCATAACTCCCTGATTTGGGGCGAGGGCCTCGAAAACATCGCCATCGTCGGCGGCGGGCGGATTTCCGGAAAGGCGCTCACTCGCGGCGGCGGCGCAGGCGGCGACAAAGTCATCGCCCTTAAGCTTTGTCACAATGTGACGCTGCGCGATATCTCGATCGCCAACGGCGGGCACTTCGGAATCCTTGTAACCGGCGTCGACAATCTCACCATCGATAACATCATGATCGACACTAATCGCGATGGGATCGACGTGGATTCCTGCCGCAACGTCCGCATTTCGAATTCCAGCGTCAACGCCCGAACGACGATGCCATCGTTCTCAAAGGAACGCACGCTCTCGGCGCGGCGCGGACCAGCGAGAACATCACGATTACCAATTGCCTGGTCAGTGGATTCGAGATCGGCTCTCTGCTGGACGGCACTTACAAGCGCACGGTACAGCGTGCCCCGGACCGCGATGGCCCCACGGGACGGATCAAAATCGGCACCGAGTCCGAAGGCGATTTCCATAACATCACGATCTCCAACGTGGTGTTCGACACTTCCCGCGGCTTGGCGCTGGAGAGCGTCGATGGGTCGCACATCGAGGATGTCTCGGTTTCGAATATCACCATGCGGGATGTGTCGAACGCGCCGATCTTCCTCCGCCTGGGCAGCCGCATGCGCGCGCCTGAGGGGACGGCGCCAGGCTCCATCAAGCGGATCAACATCAGTAACGTAGTGGCTTACAATGCCGATCCGCGGTATGGCTCGATCGTCAGCGGCATTCCGGGACACGACATCGAGGATGTCAGGCTGAGCGGCATCCAGATTCTCTACCGTGGCGGCCTGACGCTCGATCAGGTCGCGAAACAGCCCGCGGACCTGGTGAATACGTTCTTCTTCCGCGCTTCCGGCGGCGTGCCGCCGCGCGAGCCGTACGATACTCCCGAGCGCGAGAAGGAATATCCCGAGCCTTCCATGTTCGGGATGTTGCCCGCGTATGGATTCTTCATCCGGCATGCCAAGGGGATCGAGCTGACCGATATCGACGTGGCAACCATGACGGAAGACCGGCGACCCGCCTTTGTGCTCGATAGTGTGGAGGGAGTGGAACTCAAGGATTGTAGGTCACAGAAGGCGAGCGGCGTTCCCACGCTGGTGATGATGAAAGCCAAGGGCGTCAGCGCTCGTCATTGCACGGGGCTGGCGGACTTTCAGGCGGACAGCGTGGCCCGCAAGGAAATGTAGGGCCGGTCAGTTTTCCGGCAGCGCGAAGGCAAGGATGTTCGCGCCGGAGGCGACTGCCACATACTGCCGGCCTTCCACCGTGTAAGTCATCGGCGATCCTTTCCACTGACTTCCCGCCTCAAAGTGCCACAGCGTCGCGCCCGTCTTCGCATCCACCGCGGCGAAGCCTCCGCTGGTTTCGCCGTAGAACACCACGCCGCCGGCTGTGGCCAGGACTCCCGAGTAGTTTCGTTCCGGCGGCCCAACCTGGGGGATCTCCCAGGCAATCGCGCCGGTTTCGATGTTCAGCGCCCGCAGATATTTCATGCCGGGATCCTTCGGGTCGTTGATAAACCCGAAGCCACCCTGCTTCGCCCGGCGGTACATACCGCAGTCCTCCACCACCATGACGTAATACTTGGATCCGGCGTGAAAACGCGGTTTCACGGCTGAAGGGGCTTCAATCTGGCAGCCCTGGCGAGTATCGTTTCGGCGAGGCTTTCTATCATCGGTGAAGGTCGGAGTCTGAGCACCGGACG
>JBKQPR010000279.1:0-10703 GCA_052144935.1 Bryobacteraceae bacterium | reverse complement strand
GTGGACGATCCGAGCCAGAGACCCCTAAGCTCGGAGCGGGCCAACTGCTGAACCCGGATGCCACAGGAGCAAGTAAGCCTCAACGCATCAGTAGCTTACGGGTTTCGCGACAGAAACTAGCTAGTGTTCTCCAGCGCGAAGTTAGGCGGCCAGCTTCCATATGTCGGATTCATCGTTCCAGACCTATCCCATGACCTAGGCATCGCGTTCCTTGTGTCCTTTGCGGTAGCGTGGCTCTTCGAGATATACCGCAGTGAACGGCAGCAAATGGAGTCGATGCGCGATGTAATCGATTTCGTTATGGGCGAAGAGATCACGGCGAATGTCTGGATGGAGGTGAAGGAATTGATCGAGCACAAATCCGTCATCCGGCGCGACGTGAGATTCCGCTTTGAGTTCGACCGGATTGACGGCTTGAATTCGCACGAGTGGATCATGAAGGTAGAGCACGAATACAGACTGTACTCGCTACGGAGCAAGAGGATCAAGCTAAATATTCACCATGAGCTTGATTATCAGTTTGAATGCAAACCGCTTGGGCTGCCCAAGTGGGAGACAGGTGTCGTTGATCCATCTACCGCGAAGACCCGGCCGCAGGAACCTATCAAATTGGCCACCTCCGAACTAGACATCGAAGTATCGCTGCCGAAGAGAGCCGATAACGATTCGGTTTTCGTGCGTACAGAGCGGAGCGAAATCGTGCACGTGCCAGGCTCCTACAACTTCCATACTCCGGAGTTCGTGAAGGGGCTACGGCTGAGCATCATTAAATGTCCGCCTGGTGTTCGTCTCGAAGTCTGGGTGAGGCCGCACGGCCGTGGAGAGGTGCTTAGAGAGGAGGATCATACGTGGTTCTGCGATCAGATCATTTTTCCCGGACAGGGAATCGAGATCAAGTTCATTCCTCTGAATGAGGACGGTACCGCGGACCATCCGAAACCGGTCGCGGCGCCAGTTGACGTTGAGTGTGGTGGGTTGACGTCGAGTGTGGTGGGGCGTTGCGAACCTCTAAGCGAAACCAGAGCACCGCGTCTCTGCAGTTGCGGGAACGTTACAGGGCGGCGGTGCTTTGGGACCCTTGCCGCGGGCGGTCGCCCAGGGCCGTCAACCCGGCGCAGACAGCCCGCCGCCCCACCTACCCCTGGAACCTATACAGCGCCTTCTCGATCGGTATTCCCCGCACCTCGATGCGCTTCAAATCCGTCGTCCCCACGCCGTGGCCTTCGGCCAGCAGCAGCGTGTTGTCGCAGGTCTCGAAAGGCGCCGTCCCCCGCGTCGCGCGCGGATTGTAGCCCATCACCGCGATGGCCACCGCATCGGTACACACGGGGTTCAGCCCGGCAATCAACACGCCTGGCTCGACCACCCGAATACCGCGAATCCACGGCCCTTCCCCGCCGGCGATGGATTCCACGCCATCGATGATCTGCAGGTGGATCGGCCGCGCCGCCGAAAGGTCCGCCACAATGTGCGGAACGCGGTATCCGGGGTCGTGATTTTCGCCGAAATGGAGTTCCTGAGGCGCCGACCCGGAGGGCTGCCGGCGGCCTTCATGGCCCACTCGCGACCGGCCGCGCGTGGGGCTTTCATTGGGTTCCTGCGCGCCGGCATCGTCGCCGTAAATCGAAGCCGGAATGATCCCGAAGCAGTTCTTCAGCGAGAGCGTCACCCCGCAGGTGGCGTGGTTCTTCAGCTTGGCCATGCTCACAAAGACGTCGGTGTCTTCGTAGGCCTGGTTCAAATCGTAGGCCGGGTACATGTAGGCACCGCCCGGCACCGGGAAGCGCGCGTATTTCTTGCTCTTGCCCAGCGCGTTGGTGTTTTCGAACTCCACGAGGCCCGCGCTCCCGGCCGCCGACTGCAGCGAGCGCACGTTCCAGCCCGAATCCAGCATCACGTCTTCCAGCGGTCCCGCGGTAGCCCAGGCGCTCTCCACGAAACGGATACGCCGCGCGCCGGCGCGGCCCATCAGGTACGCCGCCGCGCCCACCAGCTTGGGATGGGTGTAGTGGGTCACCGCCGGTGCCATGCCCTGAAAACGCTGGCTGGGGGCGCCGGTCATGTTCAGTTTCACGGTGACGGACTTGTTCTTCACCACCCGTTCGAGGCCCCCCAACTGGTCGAACATGGTGGCCAGTTTGGCGCTGACGTCCTCGTCGTAAGAGGCGCACTTGGCGATGGAAACGGGCGCCGCCGGCGCGGCCGCGGCCTGTGGATTGTCGGCCCCGCTCACCAGCGGCGCCGCGGCGATCATTGCGAGCCATTCTCTGCGAGTCATGCTTTTCCCCTCACTCATTGTTCCAGGCGGATCCCGGCGCAAACACCCACGCGGTCGATGTCCACGCCGCCGCCGTCTTCGGTCGGATAGATTGTCAAGGGCTTCTCCGCGCCTTCCGGCGTCAGCAGAGTGGCCCGCCCATAGTTACCCAGAAAATGCACCGTGACGTCGCTCACCGGGTAATCCGAATAGTTTACCAGTTCCACCACCACGGTTTTGCCGCCGGCGGACGTCACCACGTTGGAGAGCATCGTCGACACGTTGAACAGCCGCACACCCAGGTTGCGGCGGCCCACGATGGAATTCACGTCGCGCCAGATGTCGTTGAGGCGCTCAAGCTGGTCCTTATCGAGCGTGATGCCGCCGGACGTGGGACCCTCATCCTTCCATCCCGGCGGTCCGGTGAGCAGCGTTCCGCCGCCCCGCGTGAAGTTGCGCAGAATCTCCTTCTGTTCGGGCGTGAGGGATTCGGCGTCCACGTTCACCGCCATGCTGGCGCCGGCCAGGGCTTCGGACGAAAGATGCTGGCGCGGGATGGGCCGCACGGGAGTGTGCTTCACCGCGATCATGTCGAGGATGCCGCCGGAGAGCAGGCCGCCCTTGGCCGGGTCCTGCACCACCGCCAGTTGGCCGTAGGGCTGCATGTGACGCCAGTCGCCGTGGCGTTCGAAGAAAGCCAGCAACTCTCCCATGCGCCGCCAATCGCGCAGTGCGGTGGTCTCGCCATCATGCAGCCGCCGGGCGAAATCGGGATCGAAAGCCAGCACCCAGCGCCCGCCGGACATGCCAGCATCGGCGATCGCCTGCAGATAGCGCGAGGCCGTCACCACGGCGCCTGACGGCGGCTGATTGGCAATCCACAGGGTGGCATCGCCCCAGGCGTGCAGGGCGCGCAGGAAGCCGGTGTTGGTGTCGATCCACACCGATCCTGTGGGGCCGGCCTTCTTTGCGCCATCCTCCTGGACGGCCACACCGGGCCACACGCCCTGCCAGGTGCCCATGATCGGGGCGGTGGAATCCAGGCGCAGGCGATTGCGCGCCACCAGCTCGATGAGCGGCGCGCTGCCCACCGCTTCGCGTACCGCGGCGGCTGCGCCCTCGGCGAAATCGCCCTCCAGGACGATGCCCGTGACCTTCGCAGCGAGCGCCTGGCGGGCCGCGGCGACGGTGTCCCCGCCGGGCGAGAGGACGGCCAGCGTAACCAGGTCCCGGCCGGCCGCGGCAGCCACGAAGTCCGCCGGATAGGTTTTGAGCAGCAGGCAATTGACGGGCGTGCCGGAGAGCAGTTCGAGAGACTTGGGGTCCTGCCAAGGCCAGCGCACGGGAACCCAATCCGCCGGCTTGGGCGCGGCGCTCCACGCCAGAGGGAGAAAGAAGAGGGCGGCCGCCGAGCGGCCCGCGTGCATCCACATATACCTATAGCTTACGATGGCCCGAAGCAAAACTCGTCCGCAAATCCGGCCAATCTTCAGTCGCTTTCGCTCGTAAGACCATCTTAATATTGAAGTTGTGGCGCTCCCCGATTGGCCCGATTTGTGATCCGTAGACCGGCTAACCGACTTATTTTCATTCGCTTGCGCTGAACTTTCGGAAAAGCCTGTGTGGGCCGGTATGCCGAGAGGCCGGGAGGGGAGCCGACGCGGAGTTTCGCTGGGTTGATCTTCCCGGCATAATTCTGCGGGCGTCTCTTTTGCGACCAACGGGGTCGCGAAGAGAAGCAGTGCCCGATACGCAGGCATAGTTCGCTCACGACTACCGGGATTTACGCCAAACTCGACCTCCCCAACTTGGCGCAGGTCGCTCTCCCCTGGCCGGGAGGTGTGCAATGACTCCGGCTGCCTTGCGGTTGCATGTGGATGCCTAGCTGAATTTGCGTCGTTCGCCCGGCTTACACTCCACCGGTAGCACACAACCTGCGGGAACTGTTGGACTATGTGGAAGCGCAGGGCTTCTCGTGGCCTATCCACGCGCAGACAATAGTAGATTGGATCGGCGCGGCTGCGGCCTACTGTGGCCTTCGCGGGCAGCGCATGCGTCTGATCCATGCGCGCTGTTTTCTGGAATACCTCAAAGCCGGCGTTCCCGACACCGAAGTGCCCGGACCAGTCTTAGTGCCATGTCCGACTCGCCCGCCTTCAGCAGGCCACCTCAGAGCTATGGGAATCCGGTTCGTTGGGGCAACTGACGCCCTACGCGATCATCGGCTTGCTTGCCAGTACAGGGCTTCGTGCCAGCGAAGTGATGGCCCTAAAAATCGTTGACGTTCAGTTGGACTCGAATCCGCCCTACCTCTATATCCGCAAAACGAAGTTCTATAAATCGCGGGCGGTTCCCGTTCCCACGGCTGACGGTGCCGGGAATTGCAGGAGTTCGGTCAAGGCCGTTGCGCCGAGCCTGATGCATGGCCGAGCGCACCGCCATCTCGATGGCCTCCAAATCGAGACGTCCGGACTTGTGGCGGCTGTTGAAGATGACCCGCAGCAGGTGGTCTACGTCGCGGGTGACTTCCTGGCGGATCGTTTCGGCCGTTTTCTTCCCTCCGGCAACAGGGTGTCCGGTTCCGGTGGCCGGATCTGGCAGATCTGCGCGTTGACCTCGACGAATTCCTTGTGCAGAGCTTGCCATTTGCGGAATTCGGCGATCTCTCTTTCAGCCTTTCGTATGGCCGCCTGGTCGGGGAGGGATTCGGTAACACTTTTGCCGTTGACCTTGTAGGTCAGGCGGAGGTTCGGGCCATGCCCCGGATCTATGGGCTGGTGGCAGTGGCAGTTGGGCTTGCCACACCGGCCCGTGGTGGAAGTGATGGAACCACAGCGCAGGTCGGAGAGGGCGGCGATCTGATCGGTGATCAGCACGCGCCTTGGGCGAGGGATTCCAGGGATTTCGGTATCAACATGAAGGCGGCCTCCTATCCTGGCGTATTATACACGCACGGATTTAGGCACAAAAAAGAAATCCCGCCGATCCTCACTTTCAAGTCGCGCACACCACGGCGATGCACCTTTTCAATCCGGAGTCGATATAACTGCGATAGCTCTTTGGCTCGGTCATCCGAACGAGAAGGAGAGGCCAGCAGGCCATGAGTCTCAAGGACGACACCCACGCGCTACAACCGGTAAGGACCAAGCGGCATGTCGACCTGGAAGTGAACCCGGAACAGGCGCCGCAACATCGCCGACCGGCTATGGATGGTTTCCGGAGATAGCTTGGGCAACTCCTCGCGCTGGGCCCGCACATAGTCGATGAGCGTCGATTCGGTGAACGAATGCGGTAGGGCGGCAGCGGGACCCTCCGCCGCAAGCGGGATCGTTGTTCTCCGGTCATGTCGAGTTGGCCTCCGGATCAGCATACGGCGGACCGCCTTCCGGCGAGCGCCCCAATGGCCACGCTTGAGGCAGTGTCATCGTGGACACGCGGCCCCGCGCCGCGAATTTGACTTCGCAGCGTCACCCGCGTAAACTCCGTAAGCGATTACACCCATCACGGAGCCTCGCATGTCCACTCGATCCTTCAGACGTACAACCCTCGCGCTGATCCTCGGCGCAACGCTCGGCGCAACGCTCGGCGCCATCCCGGCTTTCGCCCAGCTTTCACAAAATATGCAGGACTGGATGCGGCGGCTTGCCTCGGGCGAGTTTTCCGCAGGCGCGCCCGGGGGCCGCGGAGGCCGTGGAGGCCGCGGCGGGGCGGGCGGGGCGCCCTCTGGGCCCTGGGTGGATGGCGGCAAGGGCTACACCGCCGTCGAACGCGGCGAGGTGGTCCGCTACGATACCGCCACCGGCGCCCGAGAAGTGCTCTTCACGGCCGCGCAGTTGACGCCGCCGGGCCCAAACGGCCCCGGGCGGCCCTTGCAGGGCGGCGAATCCTCGGCCTCGGCGGATGGCCAACACCTGCTCTTCTCCACCAACCCGCGGCCCACCATGATCCGCAAGACCGCCTACGATTACTGGGTCCTGGATAGGGCCATGGGTAAGTCCGATAACTCCTGGCATAAGTTGGCCGCACAAGCCACCGCCGGCGTGCTGTACGCCAAGTTATCGCCGGATGGCTCGCGCGCCGCCTACCTGCGCGACAACAACTTATATGTGGAGGAAGTGCGCACGGGCGCGGTACGCCAACTTACCTCCGATGGATCGCCTTCCATCATCAACGGCACCTCCGACTGGGTCTACGAAGAGGAATTCAGCCTGCGAGAGGGCTTCTCCTGGAGTCCCGATGGCCAGAAGATCGCTTACTTCCAGTTCGACCAGAGCGGCGTGCCCGAGTTCGCCCTCATCAATTACACCGACTCGCTGTATCCGGTCATCACCAAGTATCCCTACCCCAAGCCCGGCCAGACCAACTCCGCCGTGCGCATCGGGGTGGTGAGCGCTGCGGGCGGTCCCACCCGCTGGATCAAGGCGCCGGGCAACCCGCGGGATATTTATATCGCCCGCATGGACTGGGCGGCCAATTCGCGCGAGGTGATCCTCGAACACCTCAACCGGCTGCAGAACACCAACACCATCCTGCTGGCCGACGCCGAAACCGGCGAGACCCGGACGATGTACCGCGACCAGGACGCCGCCTGGGTCGACATCAACCGCACCTTCGAGTGGCTGGAGAACGGCAGGCTGCTCTACACCAGCGAGCGCGACGGCTGGCGGCATGCCTACGCCATCTCGCGCGAGGGAGACGCACGCCCGGTTACCACCGGGGCCTTTGACCTCCTCTCGATCGCCGGCATCGACGAGCCGGGCGGCTGGCTCTATTACATCGCTTCGCCAGAAAACGCCACCCAGCGCTATCTGTACCGCTCGCGCCTGGATGGCAGCGGCCGTAACGAGCGGGTAACTCCGGCGGATTCCCCCGGCACCCACACCTACAACCTTTCGCCGGATTGCCACTGGGCGTTTCATAGCTCCTCGCGCTTCGATTCGCCTGGCGTTTCGGACCTCATCAGCCTGCCGGATCACAAGACCGTGCGCGTGTTTCAGGACAACGCGGACCTGAAGGCCAAGTTGGCGCCCATCCTCGCCGGCCGCACCGAGATGGTGCAGGTAACCGCCGGGGACGCCGTCAAAATGGACGGCTGGCTGATCCGCCCGTCGCACTTCGACGCGTCCAAGAAGTATCCCATCATCGTGAATGTTTACGGCGAGCCGGCTGCCACCACGGTCAACGACAGTTGGGGCGGCAACAACCGGCTGCTGATGGCCGCGCTGGCCGACGACGGCTACCTGATCGCCAGCTTCGACAATCGCGGCACTCCATCGCCCAAAGGACGCGCGTGGCGCAAAGTGATTTACGGCTCGGTAGGCGTGCTGGCCTCCGAAGAACAGGCGGCCGCGCTACGCGACCTGGCGCGCACGCGCCCGTATGTGGATCTGACGCGCGTGGGCGTGTTCGGCTGGAGCGGCGGCGGCTCCATGACGCTCAACCTGATGTTCCGCCACCCCGAGTTATACAAGGTTGGAGTGGCCGGCGCCCCGGTTCCCGACCAGACGCTTTACGATTCGATTTACCAGGAGCGCTACATGGGCCTGCCAGCGGACAACGCCAAGGGGTACCATGACGGGTCGCCACTTAGCTTCGCCGAAGGGCTGCAGGGTAAGTTGTTGATCATTCACGGAACCGGCGACGACAACGTGCATTTTCAGGGAACCCAGCGCCTGCTGAACCGGCTGATCGAGTTAGACAAGCAGTTCCATTTCATGGAGTATCCCAACCGGCGGCACGGCATCAGCGGGGACCACCTGGATACGCTCCGCTACGGATTTTTTGAGGAGTATCTGCCGGCGGGGGGAGGGTAGGGAGTTACCGAGCCTCGCCCAGCGTGGGTGTTAAAATAAAGGTTCGGATTCAGCCTTTGGCCAAGCTGGGTTCATTGGACGTTGGACGGCCAAGTGACGTGGAGGGGACTTATCGGGAGCCATCTGCCGTGACCAGCCTGGAGCGTGTTCGTCGAGGCAAGGAAGTTTGCCGTTCATTATCCGAAGCAGACGCGGATCTGCCGTTGCCTCTTTGTCGCGCACCTCCGACGAGGAGCGAAGGGCCTTTTCTCCAGGTTCGTGATGACACGCTGGCGGTCGGCGGTGCGATCCAGTGTCTCTCGTCGGGCGGGCGGGAGCGCGGTTGGAGTTTACGTGCCAAGTATTTTTAAAATGAATTCGTTTTAGGCCACGGCTTGAGATTGGATATTTGCTCGCCGGCTTTCCAAAAAAAAGCAGGTGTGCAGTTGACACAGGTGAAAGAGGAGGGTTGTCGTGATTCGGATCGTGCATCTTTCGGATTTGCACCTCATGAAGCCAGATGCTATTGTTTCCCCAAACGAGGATCGAGGCTTATGGGATATGATCAAGGGCCATGTTCTTCAGGAATGCAAGATAGAAATCAATGTCAAACCGCACGATGAGTTCCGCCTCGAAGCGCTCGACGCCATTCTAAATCAACTTAACCCCAGTATCATCGCGGTAACCGGTGACGTGACCACCTACGGCGACCGGGAGAGTTTCGAATTCGCCTTGGAGAAGCTGCTGGAACGGCGGCAAAAGTACAACCATGTTTACTGCGTGCCTGGCAATCATGACGCCTTGCAGGAGCGATTCAACGATCTGCGCGCCGAGGGCGGCGGCGTAAAGGTGAAGGTCGAGGCACTGACCGGTCTTATCAAGAGTTTCAAAAACGTTTTCAAAGGCAGTGCCGCGTCGGGGCAAGGCGTAGTGCCCATGCCCTTTCTCGAGTCTTATGACTGCATCATCGCGAAGAAGCTTGAATGCCCGGCGGATCCAGGGACGCCACAATGGGTCGAAACTCCGTGGGGCTGGTTGTGCTTTTTCGTATTTGTTTACCGTCTCGAAATAGGTGCCCATGTCAGCCGCTTCTTCCGAATGGTGCCACGAACCCCGGTTTTCCGACGAGGCGCTGAGGGTGTCCCCCGAGCCGAATATACGGGTAATAAGGACGACTTCTCGAATCTGAACGGGCGGCGACTATCAAAGATGATGCAGAGGCTGCCTTGGCAGGGTTGCATCTTTTGAATTACTAAGTAGGTTGAGTCCTTCCTTGGCTGACGAATGGGAGATGCAAACTCATCGGCGTGGAGACGCAGTACTGCATAGTGTCAGCGAGGCTGGGTTTGCGCCTCGGGAGCAGAACCAGTTTGAGTCTTGTCAGCGATCGAATCCCAAAGGGTCACTTGTTTCCACAGACATTCCAATCCCGTCTGGGTGGGGGTAAGAACCGTTGCCCGCTCTTGGCGAGACAGCTACGCCGGCGTGGGAACAATTTCCAGGATCTTTTGCCCTGGGACGCGCAGCAGCTCTACCAGGGACGCAAAGGCGTCTTTGCCTTGCTGGTGAAAGGTGCGCAACACACTCATCAGAATTTGTTGCACGTTGGCTCCGTTCCAGGTACGGTTGCCACCCCACACTTTGCGCGCAATCACCGCCGGACGGATGGCCCGCTCGGCGCGACAATTGGTTCCTTCCAGACCCAGAAAGTGCAGAAATGTGAACAGGTATTCTCGCTGCTGGCGCAGATGTTTCGCCAACCGCTGGTTGCTCGCGGTGCGGTAGTCCCGATCCAGCAACCGGTCCATCGCCGCTTCCAGCCGTCCGGTCGCCACTGCCAGATCATGCGGGGTCACTTCCTGGAGTTCGAAGCGGTCGGCCAGCAACAATGCCTGTTGCAGCAGAGTTTTGACCTGCCCGGGGAACTGCGCCGCCGCCCGCGTCGCCCTCTCGCCCATCCCTTTGCAGCGCCGGGTCAGGTGGGTCAGGCAGGTCTGATGGCAAGCCTTGTCCAGTCTGCTGTAGCAGCGCAGCCCGTCATGCACCAACCAACCGTCGTAGTCCGCGCCCAGAATCTGTTTTAGTTGCACGGAGCCGCGACCGGGCAGGCTGCTGTACACCGTCACCAGTTCGCTCTCCGCCACCCACAGCCATTGCGACTGACCGCCTACCCGCCAGCCCGTCTCATCCACCCAGTTGACGGTGCTCTGGCGCGCCGTCAGCCGCAGCGCTTGGTAGGTCTGCTCGGCCCACCCGGCCAGCCGCGCCAGAGCCTTATAAATGCCGCCCCGGCTGAACTCCAGGCCGTATCCGGACTGCAACACTCCCGCGGTGTGGCCCAGCGACAATCCCATCTGCTTGTTCAGGCGCGCCCCCAACACCAGCGCTTCCGGCCCCACCTGCACCTTGGCCGATCCCAACGCGTCGGAAGTCTGCAAGGGGTGGCGGCCTTGCGCCCGCGCCCCGCAGCAGGAGCAGTGGCCCACTTCGATATCGAAGCGTCGCACCACCGTACGCCGCACGATGTCTCTGGCCGCTCTGCAACAGTTACCAGAAGTCTGCGCCCGTTTCCGAACCAAGCTTCCGCCGCAGGTTCATCCAGTCCTAACGCAACTGGAAAACACCGTTCGCAACCAATTAGACCCGTCGCAGGC
>JBKQPR010000278.1:0-58045 GCA_052144935.1 Bryobacteraceae bacterium | reverse complement strand
AGAACATCGACGATGCGCTCTACGATTCCTTCGGCCAAAGACAGGTTTCGACCATCTACACGCAGACCAATCAGTTCCACGTGATTCTCGAAGTGGCGCCGCCCTACCAGCAGGATACCGGGGCCCTGAGCGACATGTATGTGCCCATTGGTTCGGCGTCCGCCAATCTGGCCACCACCATCGCGCTGGCGGGGACGAATAGCGCCCTTACCGGCGCCGCGGCGCTGGCGCCGGCGCCGCTGCGGTCGCTGGTCACTGCATCCAGCGTTCCGGCCCCCCTTACAATTAACCCCCAGAGCCAGTTTCCGGTGGTCACCCTGTCGTTCAATCTGGCGCCCGGAGCGTCGCTGGGCGCCGCGGTTCAGCATATCAAGCAGGTCACTAAAGATCTGGGCATGCCGGCCTCGATCGAACCGAGCTTCCAGGGAACGGCCCACGCGTTTGAATCGTCGCTGGCCAACGAATCGATCCTGATCCTGGCGGCCTGCGTCACGGTGTACCTCGTTCTGGGCGTGCTCTATGAGAGCTTTATCCACCCCATCACCATTCTTTCTACCCTGCCATCGGCTGGAGTCGGCGCGATCCTGGCTCTGATTCTGTTCAAGAAGGATCTGGATGTGATTGCGCTGATCGGCATCATTCTTCTGATCGGCATTGTGAAGAAGAACGCCATCATGATGATCGACTTTGCGCTGGAAGCGGAGCGCAAGGAAGGTAAGCCGCCGGAGGAAGCGATCTACCAGGCGTGCCTCCTGCGCTTCCGTCCGATCATGATGACCACCATGGCCGCGCTGCTCGGCGCCGTTCCTCTCGCCTTCGGCAGCGGCGTGGGTTCCGAATTGCGACAACCGCTGGGCATCTGCATCATCGGTGGACTGCTGGTCAGCCAGGTGCTGACGCTTTTCACGACGCCGGTTATCTATTTGTATTTCGGACGGGCCGCGGCCTGGGTCTCACGGCTCCGTGGTTCCGGCCATAGTGAAGAACCTCTTTCCGGGCCCATATTGACTTAAGACTGGCACATATGAGCATTTCCACGCCATTCATTGAGAGACCGGTTGCCACGACGCTGCTGCTGGCGGCGGTGACGCTGGCCGGTGGGATCGGCTATACGCTATTGCCGGTCTCGGCACTGCCGGAGGTCGACTTCCCGACCATCATGGTCAGCGCCAGCCTGCCGGGAGCGAGTCCCGATGTCATGGCGGCGTCTGTGGCAACTCCCCTCGAGAAGCAGTTCACGCGCATCGCGGGTGTCACGGAAATGACCTCCAGAAGCTCGGTTGGAAGCGCCAACGTGACACTGCAATTCGATCTGAGCCGCGACATCAACGGGGCGGCGCGCGAAGTCCAGGCGGCCATTAACTCCGCGGCGGGGTTCCTCCCCGCGAATCTTCCCTCCCTCCCCAGATACCGGAAAATCAATCCGGCCGACCAGCCGATTCTGCTGATGACACTGGAGTCGGATGTAGTGCCGAGGCCGCAGTTGTACGACATCGCCTCCTCGGTGTTTGCGCAGAAACTGGCGCAAGTCAGTGGCGTCGGCCAGGTTCAGGTGGGGGGAAGCTCGCTTCCCGCGGTGCGCGTCGAAGTGAATCCGCAGCCGCTCTCGCGCTACAACGTGGGTCTCGATCAGATCGGCACGTTCCTGCAAAGCGCCAATGCGAATAAACCGAAAGGCTCGCTCGCGAACTCCGAGCAGGAGATCCCGATTTATGCCAGCGACCAGCTTTTCCTGGCGAAAGAGTACAAGGATCTCGTGGTGGTCTATCGGAACGGCGCGCCCGTCCGCCTGTCGGACCTCGGCCGCGTCATCGATGCCAATGAAGATGTCCGGAACTTCGGCATGGTAAACGGCAATCCGATGGTTCAGATCCAGATCAGCCGCCAGCCGAATGCCAATATCATCGACACGGTCGCACGGATTAAAGCCTTGATGCCGCAGTTTCAGGCCCAGCTTCCGCCAACCGTCCGTTTCAAGATCGCCAGCGACCGCACCATCACCACCCACGATTCCCTGAGGGATGCGCAGCGCAACGTCATCGTCTCCATTGGGCTGGTGGTCTTGGTGGTGTTCGTTTTCCTCCGCAGTGCCTGGTCGACGTTTATTCCGAGCGTATCGGTGCCGGTATCCATCATCGCCACGTTCGGCGCGATGTATCTGATCGGGTACACCCTGGACAATCTTTCGCTGATGGCGCTGACCATTGCGACGGGATTCGTGGTCGACGATGCGATTGTGGTGATCGAAAACATTACGCGCCACCTCGAACATGGCATGAAACCGATGCAGGCTGCCCTGAAAGGCGCGGAAGAAATTGGTTTCACGGTCCTGTCGATGAGCATCTCGCTGATTGCCGTCTTCATTCCCATCCTGATGATGAGCGGCGTGGTGGGGCGCCTGTTCCGGGAATTCGCGGTGGTTCTTTCGGTGTCCATTGCCATCTCCATGGTGGTCTCCCTGACGGTGGTCCCCATGATGTGCGCGTGGCTCCTCAAGGAAGACCGCGGCCACGGATTGATCTATAACCAGAGCGAAAAATTCTATAAGTGGATCATCTCCACTTATGGGTCGGCGCTCAACGTCGTGCTGGATCATCCTGGGACCATCCTGGTCACCCTGTTGCTTACGCTGGGCATTAACGTCTACCTATACGACAAGATCCCGAAGGGGTTTTTCCCGCAGCAGGATACCGGGCGTCTGCAGGGCGCCGTCCAGGGCGAGCAGCACATCTCCTACCTGTCGCTGCTGGAGAAGGCGAAGTGGTTCGAGGAGAAGGTCCGGATGGACCCGGATGTCGAAACCGTCACTATGGTGGTGGGCTCCAGCGGGGGCGGATTCGGCGGCGCCAACTCGGCGATGATCAACGTGCAGCTTAAACCGGTGGGCGTTCGCAAGTCCACCTCGGACCAGGTGATCGCCCGCCTGCGCCGCCAGACTTCGGGCGTACCCGGGGCTACCATGTTCCTGCAGAACTCCCAGGACGTGCGCATCGGCGGCCGGCAGAGCAACGCGCAATACCAGTACACGCTGCAAGGGCCCAGTTTCGACTCGCTGGCGGAATGGGGGCCGAAGCTTCTGGACAAGCTCTCGGCGCTTCCGGAGATTGCCGACGTCAGCTCCGACCAGCAGAATTCCGGCTTGTCGTCCAATGTGGTCATCGACCGCGATACCGCATCGCGCCTCGGTCTCACGGCGCAAGCCGTGGACTCCGCGCTGTATGACGCTTTTGGCCAGCGCCAGGTCTCGGTAATGTACAAGTCGATTAATCAGTACCACGTGGTTCTGGCCCTGCAGCAGCAATGGTGGGAAAGCCCGGACTTCCTGAATACGATCTACGTACAGACGCCCAGAGGCACTGACGTTCCTTTGTCGACCTTCACGCACTTCACACAAGGGCTCACGCCCATTTCGCTGCCGCACCAGGGACAGTTCCCGGCCACCACGATTTCGTTCAACCTCGCGGAAAATGTCGCGCTGAGCGACGCCACGGCCGCGATCAACCAGGCGGAAGTGGAGATGGGCCTGCCTGCCAACATCACGGGCAAGTTCGCCGGCACCGCGCGGGTGTATCAGGAAGCGCTTCAGAATCAGCCCATCCTGATCGGGACGGCGCTGATCGCCGTCTATATCGTGCTGGGAATGCTGTACGAGAGCCTGATCCACCCTCTGACCATCATCTCGACGCTGCCGTCGGCCGGCGTGGGAGCGCTGGTGGCCATGGTCCTGTTCAAGAGCAATCTGGACCTCATGGGCATGATCGGAATTATCCTGCTGATTGGCATCGTGAAGAAGAACGCCATCATGATGATCGATTTCGCGCTGGCGGCCGAACGGAACGAAGGGATGAATTCGCGGGATGCCATCTACCAGGCCTGTCTGCTGAGGTTCCGGCCCATCATGATGACGACTATGTGCGCGCTGCTGGGTGGCATGCCAATGGCGCTCGGCTGGGGCGCCGGAGCGGAGTTGCGGAAGCCTCTCGGAATTTCGATCGTAGGCGGCCTCTTGGTCAGCCAGATGTTGACTTTGTTCACGACGCCCGTGATTTATCTTTATTTTGATCGGCTTCGCAAGTATTTCGGCCGGCGTCAGCCGGGTTACCGGCACCGTCCCGGCTTTCTGATTCCCGGCGGCGTCGCGGAGAGCGGTGATTGATGAAGCGACTTTGGAAAATCCCAGTTCTTGCCTCTCTCCTATGCTCAGGGTGTACGATCGGCCCGCGCTACCAGCGGCCCGTGGCCCAGACGCCGGTGGCCCTCAAAGAGATGGCCGGCAACGACCAGTGGAAGATGGCGACTCCCAGCGATGGCCTGCTCAAGGGCAAGTGGTGGGAGATTTTTGGCGATCCGGAACTGAACCGCCTGGAAGAGTTGGTCAACATCAATAACCAGAACGTAAAGCAGGCGGAAGCACAGTTCCGGCAGGCGCGGGCAACGGTTTTAGCCAATCACGCAAACTACTATCCCTCTATCGGATCGAACCCGGCGATCACACAAAGCTACGAGGAAAAGAAATCCAGCCAGAGCTTTTCGTTGCCCGCGGTCGCGACTTGGGAGCCGGATCTGTGGGGCCGGGTTCGTTTGTCGGTAGAGAATGCGGTGAGCAACGCGCAGGTGAGCGCGGCCGATCTCGAGAATGTCCGTCTCAGCCAGCAGGCGCTGCTGGCGACCGATTACTTTTTGCTTTCGGCGCAGGACATGCAGCTAAAGATTCTAAGCGATACGATCGAAACCTACGAGAAGAACCTGCAGCTCACCATCAACCGCTACAACGGCGGAGTTGCATCGAAGTCCGATATTACCCTGGCGCAAACCCAGCTTGCGGGCGCCAAGGCCCAGAGCACGGATATCCATATCGCGCGAGCGCAGGACGAGCACGCCATAGCCATGCTGACCGGTCAGCCGCCAGCCTCCCTTGAGATTGGCGCCAGCAAGATCGGCGCCCCGCCTCCGCCCATTCCGATGGGTGTTCCCTCACAGCTTCTCGAGCGGCGTCCCGACATCGCGGCGAATGAGCGCCAGGTGGCCGCCGCCAACGCGAGCATTGGTATTGCCGAGGCCGCTTACTATCCCACGTTGACTCTTTCCGCCAGCCCCGGCCTTCTTTCAACAAATCTGCAGAATCTGTTTACCGCCGCGAGCCGCAGTTGGTCCGCGGGCCCCTCGCTCTCTCAGACACTGTTCGATTTTGGCCGCCGGGGAGCCGCGGTGGAGAACGCCCAAGCCGCCTACGACGCAACTGTGGCCGCTTACCGGCAGACGGTTCTCTCCGCCTTTCAGGAAGTGGAGGACGATCTGGCGAGTTTGCGCTACCTTGCAGAAGAAGCGGTGCAGGAGCAGGAAGCCGTGGTAGCCGCCCAGCAGGCGCTGAGTCTCGAGATAGACCGGTATAGGGCGGGAACGGATTCCTATCTGAACGTCATTACGACCCAGATCATCGCATTGGGCGACGAGCAGACCGCCATCACCATCCTGCAGCGGCGCATGAGCGCGGCAGTGGATCTCGTCAAGGCCCTCGGCGGGGGTTGGGACGCCTCGACCTTACCCTCTGGCAATGTTCTTCGATCAGCCGCGCTGGGCGATCCGAAGAGCACGCAAAACGTCGCTGCGGCGGCCGGCAAATAGGCGGAATCCGGGAATCGTCAACTCGTTTCGATCTTCCCGCCCCGGCGGTGCTTTCGAAAGTCCACACCGAGATATCATTGATCAAGTACCCTGCCGACTCATTGATTATGCATAAGTTGCTGGCGGAGAGAGAGGGATTCGAACCCTCGATAGAGTTTCCCCTATACACGCTTTCCAAGCGTGCGCCTTCAACCACTCGGCCATCTCTCCGGTTCTGAAAAACTAGCTTGAGGCTTCGGAATCGAAAACGCCTAAGTCTCCCCACAGGATATCACGCCGCCTACGCCCCCGCTCCCGCCCATTTCGGACCTCGACATACAATAGAAACAGTGACCGCTTCCTCCATCTCCCGCCGCGCGCTCCTCGCCGGCGCCGCCGCTGCGGCCGCCTGCGGACGCCGCAAGGCCACCGGCTACCGCGGGTACGGTTTCGTCGCCAATCGCGACAGCCGCTCGGTCGCGGTCGTCGATCTCACCCGCTTCCGGGTACGCCGCCAGATTCCCCTGGATGCCGCGCCCTCCCTCGTGCTCCCTCACCCCACCGGGGCAAAGGTCTACGTGCTGACGCCCGAAACCGGCACGGTCTACGAAATCGACGCCGTCTCGCTGGCCGTCAGCCGGCGCGCCCGCGCCGGCAATGTGGCCGTCGATATGCAGGTCTCCCCGGCCGGCGATTCGCTCTGGGTGCTCTATCGCGACCCCGCCTCGCTGGTCGAATTGCCCTTCTCCTCGTTCCAGCCCCGCCGGCCGATCCGCCTGCCTTCCTCACCCGATGCCTTCGATCTCAGCCGGGCCCCGGGGGCACCCCCGGGGGCACCCCCGGGGGCACCCCAAGCCGCACCCCAACCCACGCTTGCCGCGGTAGCCAGCCGCAAGGATCGCGCGCTGGTCCTGGTTTCCCTGGCCGCCGGCGCCATCCAAAGCGCGGCCGGCGCCGGGGTCGAGCCTTCGCTCCTCCGCTTCCGCTCCGATGGCCGCCAGTTGATCGCCGGCAGCGCGGCCGGCCGCAGCCTCAGTATCTTCGATGTTCCCTCCCTCAAGCCGGTGGTCCGCCTGCCCCTTCCCATGTCGCCGCGCCACTTCTGTTTCAACCACGATCGGGGACAGCTTTTCGTCAGCGGAGACGGCGTGGACGCGGTGGCCATCGTTTACCCGTTCCGCACCGAAGTCGCTGAAACCATGCTGGCCGGGCGCGCTCCCGGCGCCATGCAAACCACTGAGGACCCCGCCCTCCTGATGGTGGCCAATCCCGAAACCGATAGCGTCACCGTCCTCGATTTCGACAACCTGGGCAAGAAACTGGTCGCCGTCGTGCAGGTGGGACAGCAGCCGTGCGACATCCTGATCACTCCGGACCAGCAATACGCCCTGGTGCTCAACGGCAAATCCGGCGATCTCGCGGTGATCCGTATCTATGCGATAACCGACCCCTCGCCGGCCCGCCGTTACAAACCCACGCCGCTGTTCACGCTTATCCCGGTCGGCGAAGGCCCCGTCAGCGCGGCGGTGGTGGGCTTCTCTTCGCCGGCTTAGCCGTGCAGGGAAGTTTGCGAGCGTCCGCCCATTACGTGCCGGCCGGCTTGAGCGGGTTCCGCGATCGGGCAATCGCCGGCATCTCCGTCGTTTCCGGCTGCACGGCGTACGCCGTCAGCCCCGTCTTCAACAGTTCGAAGGCGCTCTGCGGATCGTCCACATACTGGAATAGGTTCAAATCATCGGCCGAGATCATTCCGTACCGCACCAGCGCGTCGAAATTGATAATCTCCTTCCAGTACTTCGAACCGTACAGTAGAATCGTGATCTTCTTGGCCAGCTTCTGGGTCTGCGTCAGCGTCAGCAGTTCCATCATCTCGTCCAGCGTTCCGAAACCTCCCGGAAACACCACCAGGGCTTTCGACAGATACGCAAACCAGAACTTGCGCATGAAGAAGTAGTGGAATTCGAAGCTCAGCTCGGGCGTGATATAAGGGTTCGGAAACTGCTCGAACGGCAACCCGATGTTCAGCCCGATGGTCTTGCCGCCCGCGTCGTGGGCCCCGCGGTTGGCCGCCTCCATGATTCCCGGTCCCCCTCCCGAGCACACCACAAACCGGTACGTGCCGTTCACGAATTGGTCCGACCACTCCGTGAGCAGCCGCGCCAGCGTGCGCGCGTCGTTATAATATTCGGCGAGCGGCCCTTCCTCGCGTAGCCGCGCCGAGCCGAAAAACACCACCGTATCGCGGATTTTCTCGCGCCGGAAGTGCGCCAGCGGCTCCAGAAACTCGGCCAGAATGCGCAACGCCCGCGCGTCCGGACTGTTCAGAAACGCTTGATTCAGATAGGCCGCCGGCCGGCGGTCGCTATGCGGTGCTGGTGGTGTCTCTGCCATTCCTCTCCAACTTATCGACCCTTTTCTTCAATTCCCGCAGGTTCTTCAACAACTCCGGCAGCTTGGGAAACGCCGTCACCGCCCGCAGCCAGTCGTTAGCGGCGAAGGCGGGCGACCCGGAAATCCGCGTGTGCGCCGCTACATCTCCGCCAATTCCGCTCTGCGCGTAAACGATCGCTCCTTCATGTACCGTCAGGTGCCCCGAGGACCCCACCTGCCCGGCCAGCAGCACGTCACGTTCCAGAACCGTGCTCCCCGCCAGGCCCGTCTGGGCGCAAATAATGTTGTCTTCGCCCACCACCGAGGCGTGCCCCACCTGCACCAGGCTGTCGATCTTGGCGCCGCGGCGCACCCGGCTTTCCCCCACCGTGGCGCGGTCCACCGAGGTCAGGCTTTGAATCTCCACATCGTCTTCAATCACCGTCACGCCCGATTGCACAATTTTGAAATGCGTCCCGTCGGCCCGCTTGGCGAAGCCGAATCCATCGCCACCCACCACCACGCCATTTTGCAGGATCACACGGTTCCCAATGCGGCAAAACTCGCGCACCGCGGCGTGCGAGTGGGCCAGGAAATCGTCGCCGATCTCGACGCCTTCGTAGATCACTACGTGCGGATGCAGCACCGCGTTCCGTCCCAACCGCGCGCGCGGCCCGACCACCGCGAACGGCCCGATCGAGCAGTTCTCTCCCACCACCGCGCCGGGCGTCACATACGCCAGCGGATGCACCCCCGCGGCCGGCTGGGGCGGTTGATAGAACAGGGCCAGCGCGCGCGCAAAATCCAGGTACGGATTCTCCGAGATCAGGCAGGCAATCGGCAGTCCCGCCAGCGGCTCCGAGACCAGGATCGCGCTGGCTCGCGTGAGCTTCACTTTGGGCGCATACTTGGGATTGGCCAGAAAGGTGAGTTGTCCGGGGAGGGCGTGCTCCATTCCGGCCACCCCGTCGATCTCGTGTTCCCCGTCGCCTTCCAGCCGGCAACCCAGCGCTGCGGCAATTTCGCGGAGTTTCATAAGACGCCGGTCAAACCTCCAGCGTACCGCACCCCGATGAGTGGCAACGCAAAGCCCTGTTTCGCGCGGCTGCCCGAAAGCGAAAGCGGCCCTCCATCAGGTTGGGCAGGGGACTTCCACCCCCAAGCTGCATGCCCAGCACACAACTGAGGCGGCGGACGCCGCGGCGCGCCCATTCCGCAGGCTTGGCGCTGCCAGCGTGCCGCCCTCGGAGAAATCCGTATGGCGGCTGCCCGCAGCGGGCTGCCGGTGGGCCCGCGCAGAAGGGGAGAATCTCTAAGTACCTTGTGCCTTCTCGCCCTCTCCGCGCTCTCCGCGCGGATCGCTTGACTTCCCCTGTCCTGCCAGCAATACTACGCCTGTGATTCCTTTCCAGGTAGTCTTCGGCCCCGCCGTTTCGCTCGAGGAACCGCTCTCCTGCCAGGCGCGGGGAGGCGGCTCCGCATGGGCCTCCCGGAGTTGACCCGCGCGCCGGCAGGTTCCGGACCCTGCTGTGCCATTCGGGCTTACGGTCTCGGCAAGAAATTTCGCCGTGCTACGGCCCTGGAGCCGCTCGATCTGGAAGTGCCCGCGGGCGCCATCTACGGGCTGGTGGGGCCCCGCGCCGCCGGGAAGACCACCTGTATCAAGGTGCTCTTGAATATCCTCCCGCCCTCCGCCGGCCGCGCGGAAGTGCTGGGCGCCGATTCACGCCGCCTGGCCCCCCGCGACTTCGCGCAAATCGGCTACCTCGCCGAGACGCCGGAAATGCCCGCCAGGATGACAGTGGGCTACTATCTCCGTTTCCTGAGCGGCTTCTATCCCACCTGGGATGCCGGTATCGAGTCCGCCCTGATCCGCCAGTTTCAACTGCGCCTCGATCGGAAGCTCGCCGATCTCTCCCGCGCCGCCCGCATGAAAACCGCCCTGGTCTCTTCGCTGGCTTACCGTCCCAAGCTGCTGGTGCTCGACGAACCTTTCCGCGGGCTCGATCCTCTCTCGCGCGGCGAACTCCTCCACGCACTGCTGGGCCGGGATCCAGGCCACCCTCCGGCGGGCGCCACCATCTTCCTCTCCGCGGAAGATGTCGCCGAGGTGGAGGCTTTCGCCAGCCACATCGGCTACCTGGAGGGAAGCCGCCTGCGCTTTTCCGAGGAGCTGGACGCGTTGCGCGCGCGCTTCCGAGAAATCGTGCTCACTTTCACCCAAGCTCCACTCCTGCCTGGCGATTGGCCCGCCGCGTGGATCGCGCCCGAGCGCGGCCCGTCCACGCTCCGCTTCATCGAGACCCGGTTCGACGCGGAACGCACCCCCGCCGAGGCGCGGCGCAGGCTCCCCGGGTTTCACGGTTTCGCGGCCAACCCCATGCCTCTGAGCGGCATTCTGGCCGCGCTCGTCCGGACTTGGCGCCCGGGCCCGTGAACGCCATGTCCCAAGCCCTGCGCATTTTTCGCAAGGATATCGTCCATTTGTGGCCCCGCGCGGCCGGTTTTGCCGTACTTCTGGCGGTGCTCTGCCGACAGGATGCCGCGCTGCCGGAGGGGAGCGCCGCCTGGCATACGGAACCGCTGCTCGAAGCTCCGTTTCTTCTCGCATGCCTGTACCTGACCGCTTCCGTGATTCACGCCGAACGGCCGGCGGGCGATTGTCCGTACTGGGTCACGCGCCCTTTCTCCTGGCGCAGCCTGCTGGCAGCCAAGGCGCTCACCCTGCTGGTCTTCCTCAACCTGCCGGTCTTCCTGGCGCAATCCATCTCTCTGGCAGTCAACGGCTTGTCTCCCTTCGACCATTTCCCGATCCTGATCTGGCGCCAGGTTTTCTTCACCGCACTGGTGGTCCTCCCGGCGGCCGCCCTGGCCGCGGTTACCGAGAGCCTCGCCGGGTTCGCCCTGGGAGCACTGCTCTATTTCGGATTGCCCCGCATGGCGATATTTCTAGCAGGAGACGGTGCGCGGGGCTGGCCCGGCTGGGAATGGATCCGCATCTCCACCATGGCGGTCCTCTCGCTGGCCGCAGCGGCGGTGGTCCTCGGTTTGCAATTCGCGCGGCGCAGGACGGGAACGTCCCGAATCATCTTGGGAACCGTGGCAATCGCTATGGGCCTCTGTCAGGTGCTTACCTGGCACATCGGTTTCGCCATCCAAACCGCGCTTTCCGGAACCGCCCCCGATAAAACCGTCCGTATCGTCTTCGCACCCGCTCACGGCCCGGCGCCGCCGGGCACCCATACGCGCCGCGGGGAAGCGGCCGGAGCGCGGGTCGTAATCCCCGTGGAGGTCTCCGGTTTGTCCGCCGACCAGGGCCTCCGCGTGGAGGGAGTCCGAACCACCATCGAGGCCCTCAACGGACGGCACTGGGATTCCGGATGGGGTTTCGCCGGCGAGCCCGTCCTGTCTGCCGAAGGAGAATCCCCGCGCTCCGTCCTCACGTCCGACGGCCCGAACTGGCTGGAGATCGCCGTGGCCCCGGAATTCTACGAGGCCGTCAAAGACGGTCCCGTCCACTTGCGCTCCACCCTCGCCCTGACCCTGCTCGGCGACTCCACCTCCACCGATTTGGAACTCGGCGGCGCTCGCATCGCGGGAGACACCGGCGTCTGTTGGACCCACCCGGCTGGCGGCGTAGTGGCGGTGGCCTGCTCCTCGCCGTTCTGGCGCGCGGCCCGGAGCACGCTGCGCGTCCGGTCGCAATCCACCGGCGAATCGGTCGCCTGCGATTTGCTCTCGGCCAAAGCCGGCGCTTTGGCCTACGGCCCCTATCCCACCGATAGCGGCCTGAGCATGTGGAGCAACCGTGTGGAGGGCCGTGTGTACACGCCGCCCTTTCCGATCGAGATCATCCTGGACACTCATCCGCCCGCCGGCTTTGCCGAGCGCACCGTGGACGTTCCAGCCATCCGCCTGTCCGCCTACCAAACTCCACCCGTAGGAAAGTAAGAGGCGGGCCGGGAGCGGGTCCCTGCGGTTGTGGGGTCCCCTATAGCCCCCTATAGCCCCCTCTAGCCTTTCCCCCAAAGTGCCGATAAGACCTCTTTAGCAGCCCGTGCGAAAAGCCGCTCCGTCGGGGGCTGAGAAAAAGCAATTCATGGCCACAGATGAACACAGATGAACACCGATAAAAACAAACCAAATCTCGTGTGGTTTTATCTGTGTTCCTGTGTTCATCTGTGGCCGATAATCCTTTCTCACGCTCTCAGGAGAGCGGATGCTGTTATCGGTTTCGACCGACAGCCCCTATGACGACCCGCCCAACCATCAGCGCAGCGCCCGTCGATGGCGCGAAGGTCCGGCGGTGATCCACGCTTTTCGCCAGAGCCTTTTCCGCCGCATCCTGGCCACCAATCTGGCGATCAGGGTGTTCAGCGTGCTGGCCTTCACCTCGCTCTTGCTGTGGATGTATGACCGCGAGCTTCGCCGCCACTTCGCCGCCCAGGCATCCGGCGTGACCGGGTTCCTGGCCGCCGAAAGCCAGCCCTCTTTGCTGGCAGGCGACCGCAACGGCCTGGAACGAATCGCCCGCCACGCCCTGGCTTCCCCGCTGGTGATGTTTGTCGAGTTCACCCCGGGTTCGGCGCCGGCTCTACTGGTGGCCCGATCTCCGAGCGTTTGCCGCACCGCCTGCCTGGAAACCCTCTGCTTGATCGGCCCTGCCGGGCGCCTGCGCGTGGGCTTTTCCACCGCCGGGGAACGCGCGGCTCTCTGGCGCGCCATCTGGATAATCGCCGCCATCGATACCGCCGGCCTACTGCTGTCCTCCCTGCTGGGCGTATTCCGCCTCCGCAACCTGTTCAAGCCGCTCCATACGCTCACCGATTTCACTCGCCGCGTGGCCGAGGGAGACCTGACCAGCCGTGCTCCGGTGGTGCGCCGCGACGAGATCGGCCGCCTCACCGAAGCCTTCAACGCCATGGTCGAACACCTGGGCGCCACGCTCGTCTCGAAACAGGCCGCCGAAGCCGCCGATGCCGCCAAAAGCCGCTTCCTGGCCACCATGAGCCACGAGCTGCGCACTCCGCTCAACGCCATCATCGGCTACAGCCAGTTGCTCCAGGAGGTCTGCCAGGAGCGCTCGATCCAGGGCCTGTCCCAGGACCTCGCCCGGATCGAGCGCTCCGGCGCCATTCTCCTCGACCTGGTCAACCAGGTGCTCGATTATTCCAAGACCGAAGCCGGCAACCTCCGGCTCGATCCGCAATCCTTTGACGTCCTGGATGTAATCGACGACGTCGTCGCTACCGTCGGCCCTCTGGCGGCCGGCAACCGCAATCGGCTTGGTTACCGCAGCCGCACCCACGGCACCCGGATACGCTCCGACCTCCCACGCTTTCGCCAGAGTCTCACCAACCTGGTTGCCAACGCCTGCTGTTTCACGCACGATGGCAGCGTCACCATCGAGGTGTCGCGCGAAGCCCAGGGTGGCCGGGACTGGATTGCCGTGGCGGTGGAAGACACCGGCATTGGGATCGCCCCCGAAGACCAGGTCCGCCTCTTTCAACCCTTCACCCAGGTGGACAATTCCGCCACCCGCCCGTACGGCGGCAGTGGGCTTGGCCTGGCCATCAGCCGCCGAATGTGCCGCCTTCTGGGCGGCGATATCTCACTAGAAAGCCAGCCCGGAAAGGGATCGCGGTTCACCATGCGGGTGCCCGCGTTATCCGGACCGGAAGGAAACGCGCCCGCTGAAAAACGATGACCAAACTACTGTTGGCGGAAGACCACGAATTCAGCCGCGACATGCTCATGCGGCGGTTGCAGCGCCAGGGGTTTGAAGTCACCACCGCCAGCAACGGTCGCGAAGCCCTGGCGGCCGCTCGCCGCGACCGCCCCGACGTCATCCTGATGGATCTCGATATGCCGGTGATGGATGGCCACGCCGCCATTCGAGCGCTCAAAAGCGATCCGCGCACCTTCCGCATCCCCATCATTGTGGTCAGTGCACAAGCCTCGCCGGAAAATGTGGCCGAAGCCATGGCCTCCGGCTGCCAGGCCTTCGAAGCCAAGCCCGTGGTCCTGCGCCGCCTCCTTGATCGCATTGAGGAAACCCTGGCCGCCAGCCGCCCTACGCCAGCCCCGAGCGCTCCAGCAGAGCCCGAGGATCCGGTTCCCGCCCCATGAACCGCCGGTACAGCTCGGCCGGGTCTTCGCTATCTCCTTTTGCCAGAATGTGCTCGCGAAACTCGCGCCCCACTTCCCGGCTGAAAATCCCGTTCGCGCGGAATCGCGTGAAGGCGTCCGCGTCGAGCACCTCGGCCCATTTATACGAGTAGTAGCCCGCCCCATAGCCCACCGGCGCGGCGAACAGGTGGTTGAACGCCGCGATCATCGAGTGGTTCGGAGGCAGCGGCGCGGGTGTGAAATCCTGCAGCAGGCGCCGCGTGTACGCCACCGGATCGCCATCCCGCGCCGGCTCGTAGCGCATGTGCAGCAGCAGGTCGATGAAGGCGAAGCCGAGCTGCCGCATCTGCGCATTGGCGGCCCGGAAGGTGCGCGCCCGCTGCATCTTCCCGAACAGCTCGTCCGGAATCGGATCCCCCGTTTTCCAGTGGCGCGCAAACAGGTCCAGCGCTTCCCGTTCCCAGCACCAGTTCTCCATAATCTGCGAGGGCAGCTCCACAAAGTCCCAGGCTACGTTGGTGCCCGCCAGGGTGCGGATCTCCACGCGGCTCAGCAGATGGTGCAGCAGGTGCCCGAACTCGTGGAAAATGGTCTCCACCTCGCGGTGCGTCAGCAGCGCCGGCTGGCCCCCGGCCGGCGGCGTCAGGTTGCCGCAAATCAGCCCCAGGTGCGGTTCCCAACCGTGGTCCGTGGGACCGCCGGTCAGGAACGCGTCCATCCACCCACCCCCGCGCTTGTTCTCCCGCGGAAACCAGTCCGCGTAAAACCCTCCCGCCAGCGCGCCGTCCTCGTCGTGGACCTCGTAATACCGCACCGCCGGGTCCCACACCGGCACGCCGCCCAGTTCCGTCACGCGAATTCCATACAGCCGGGTGGCTAGCTCGAACAGGCCCGCCGTCACGCCCTCCGCCGGAAAATACGGACGCAGAGCCTCTTCGTCGAAATCGTAGAGCGCTGTCCGCTGTTTCTCGGCGTAGTAGGCCACGTCCCAAGGCTCCATTTCGCCCGCGGCCTGGCCTTCCAGGGACCGGCGGAACTCGGCCAGCTCGTGGTTCTCCTCGCGGAAGCGCCTTTCCGTCTTTCCTTTCAGATCCTCCAGAAAACCGAGCGCCCGCTGTCCCCGATGCGCCATGCGGTCTTCCAGCGCGAAATCGGCGAAATCGCCAAACCCCAAGAGGCGCGCCTTGGTCCGCCGCAACTCCAGAATCCGCACAATCAGCGGCCGGTTGTCCCACGCTCCTTCGGTCGCGCGTACGCTGTTGGCTTCGTACACCTGCCGACGGATGGCGCGGTTGTCCGGATACGTCATCAGCGCGAAGTAGTCCGGCGCCTGCAAGGTGAAACGCCAGCCTGGCTTGCCCTTCCGCGCCGCGCTGTCCCGCGCCGCCGCCAGGGCGCTGGGCGGCAACCCCGCCAGATCGGCCTCATCCGTAATGATCAGCTCAAAGGCGTTGGTCGAGTCCAGCACGTTCTGCGCGAAGCGCGTGGTGATCTGGCTCAACTCGATATCGATCTCCTCCAGCCGCTGCTTGCCTTCGGCATCCAGCTCCGAGCCGTGACGGCGAAACGTGTCGATGGTCTTATGCAGGTATCGCCGCCGCTCCCCGCGCAACTGCGCCGCTTGGTCCGTCGCGGCGTACTGCCGGATCGCGCTCCACAGCCCCGCGTGCAGAGGAATGCCCGAATAAAATGCGCTGACCTCCGGCTGCACCGCGTTGTAAGCCGCACGCAGCTCCGGGGTAGTGGCCACCGCCTCCAGGTGGCGCACCACGCCCATGGCGTAATCCAGCGGCTCGGTCATTTTGTCCAGCGGCCGCATGGTGTTCTCGAAGGTGCGCGCAGCCGGTTCGGCGGGAATCGTGGCGATGGTTCCCATGCGCGCCCGGGCCTCCGCTAACAGGCGATCGGCGGCCGGCCGCACGTCGGAAGCGTGAATCCTATCAAACGGAATACGAAACTGGATCTGCAGGAGAGGATTCTCCCTGTTGTCCAAGGGCATCATTACTAAGGGTACCAATTGTCCCGTGGCCGCCTCAGATGCCCGTGCAAAACCTCACAAAACGGGTACCATAGAGGAAGAATGGGTGTGGAATCGAATGGCAGCGCCGCCGCGGTGCCGGTGGAAGAGCGGCTAGACGTCTTCGCGTTGGTGATCTATATACCTGGACCTCTGGGCGCCTTCCTCGACGACCTGCGTCGCGAGCTGGTGCCCCACTACAATCCCCACGCCCACGTCAGCGTCCTGCCGCCCCGGCCGCTGGGCGTGGATTGGCAGGCCGCTCGCGAGCAGGTACGTGCCCTGACCGTATCCTGGACGCCCTTCGAAGTGGAACTTACGGCCTTGGATATCTTCCCCGTGACCGAAGTGATTTACCTCGAAGTGGGCGCGGGCGCCGGCGAGTTGAGGGGCATGCACGAGGCCATCAACACCGCCGCCCTGGCCTTTCAGGACCCGTTCCCGTACCACCCCCACATCACCTTGGCCCAGGACGTGCCCCACGAGCGCGTGGCCGAAGTCTTCGACCTGGCCCGCCGCCGTTGGGAAGAATTCCGCGGCGCCCGCTCCTTCCAAGCCGAGCGCGCCGTCTTCGTGCAGAACACCATCCGTGGCGTGTGGCTGGACTTGGCCGCGTTCCCGCTCGGCACCATGGCCGTGCGATAGCTGCCTCTCTCAGTCCGGCGGTCCGCGGTTCTCCGCATCGTCCGTCCGGTCATCCGGTACTCTCAGGCCAGAATATACTGGCGCTTCGGGTCGTGCGGCCCCGTGCCGATTTCGACCAGAAGGCCGCGCGTTGTCATCGACTTCAACCGTGTCAGAGTAGCTCGCTCGGAAAGTCTGGCGTGCTTCGCCACGACCGCCGTCGACCTCGCAACTCCATCGCCGAACAAAGCCAGGATGCGCCGGTCCGTCTCGTCGGTATGGGGTGGCCTGACCCGCGCGCTGGAAATGGTCACGCGAAAATGCATCCCGATTTCTTCCAGCCCCGGAGCCTTCAGACCGGCCTCCCGGCAAGCGGCGGTCATGCGCTGAATCCCGCTGCCCCATTGCTCAATCAGGTGCAGCTCGTGGAAGACTCGCCCGATCACGCGATTCCGCAACTTGGAGACGCCTTGCATGATGTCCTCGATCGTCAGGCCGAATGGAAGAAGACCGGGATTCTCGATCTCGATCCGGTCGTCGAACAGAGCCACGCGGATGGGCGCTCCTTGCTGCGCGTAGTCCGCGTGTACGATGGCATTCATGAGCGCCTCGCGGATCGCCACCAGAGGAACCGACCAGCGGTCTTCCCTGCGGACGCCCTTGATGATCGATTCGCGCGTCAGGTGCTTGTGGGCGAACGCAATGGCTTCTTCCGCGGCGCGCGGCAGGAATGAGCGGATCTCCACTGAATCGAGGAGGCGCACTCGATTCGTTCCGCCAAAGCGGCCTGCCTGGATCCAGGCATCCGGGAACCGGGCGAACCGGTCCTTGCCGAAAAGCAGCAGCCCTCCGATGGTGGGCACCCGGCGGCCTTGATGCTCCGTGGTGATGCGCAGGGTGTTCCATGCCTGGGCGGTCGTTTGTCTGTAAGGCGCAAACAACTCGGAAGCAGCTCGGAAGTCGATGGCTTCCGAGTCCATTTCCGGGATGGCCTGCTCGTCGAAAGCCGTTCTCCATTTCAGGCGTTTCAACTCTTCGATCTGCAGCGCCTCGGCCTTTCGATTGGTCGAGCCGACGCGGACGAAGACTCCGTTCTCCGATCCCAGCCGTTCCAGGTAGTGCGGGCGCGTGTTGCTGGGGTAGACCTGAGCAGCCAACAGGTTCAGATTCCGCCACGGCACCACCTCGATATCGGGGATGAGGCGCGGACGGATCGAATCGGAAACCAGGTTGGCGAGTTTCTCTTCCGCTCGAAGCACGTCGGGCACGCCGCGGACGTTCTTCGACCCGTCCTCGACGCCGATGACGAGGATGCCGCCGGCAGTGTTCGCGAACGCCACCAGGCACTTGAGAATGCCCTCCGGGGATGACAAATCCCGCTTGAATTCGAGAGTTTTCCCCTCGTTGCGCTTTAGCAGTTCGACTAGGTTCACAACTCCGCATTCTACTCGGAAGTGCTCCTCACCGCAAGGCTTCCGAGTGTGCCGAGCGCGTCGACCGCGAGCGCAAATGATCGTCCAGCGTGTCTTAGCGCGGCCCCGGCGCAAGCGGCTGCAAGCGCCAAGCCGCGTGTCGGCGCGGCCCCGGCGCTGGCGGCTACAAGCACCAAGCCGCGTGTCCCCGCGGCCCCGGCGCAGACGGCCACAAGCGCCAAGCCGCGCTCCGCGCGCCGATATTGTCCATGCGGTTTTTTTTAGCGCCCTCAGTACACCGTCCGGTTCCGGGCATCCCGCTTGCTCGCCAGGCAAAAGCGAGGCTCCGGTTCGCCTCCGTGGAGGATGCGCCGCGCGAGATATTCACCCATCGCCGGGCCGTGTTTGAAGCCATGCCCGGAGCCGCCGCCGGCCAGCCAGACATTTTCGAACCCGGGATGGCGGTCGATCAGGAAATCGCCGTTGGAGGTGTTCTCGTACTGGCAGACCCGCGATTCCGCGAGCGGCGCATTCCGCAGCGCCGGAAAGCGCTCCCCCAGGAATCGATAGGCTTCCGCCAGGCCCCCGGCGCTGATGCGGCGGTCGCCGGTGTCGGGATCGAAGTCGCCGCCATGCCGGTCGAACGCCAGCTTAAAGCCGCGGGATTCGAGATCGGGAACGCCGTAAGGGCCGCGCGGATCCGTGAAGTCGATCCAGGCGGGCAGGCATTCAGGCCCGAATTCGCGGCCACCGGCGGGCGGCGCGAAGAAGAAGACCTCCTGGCGCGTAGGAAAGATTCGCTTCCCGAGCAGTTCGGGAAACACTTTCGGCAGCCACGCGCCGCACGCCAACACCACCGCCCCGGCAGCCACATCCCGTGGAGAGGCGATCGCTCGCGTCTCGTAGACCACCCCGCTTTCGATGGCGTCCCGAACCACCGCCGCCACCGCCCGGCGAGCCATCAATGCGCCGCTCTCGGGCTCCAGGACTGCGCACACGCGCGGATCGGCGATCCGCATCTGCGGATAGCGTTTCGCGAGCTCGTCCCCAGGCAACCACTCGATCGGCACGCCGCAGCGGACCAGCGTTTCCCGGGTAGCCACGCTGTAGGGATGATCTTCGCGCGCCAGGAACAGGACGCCGGTACGATGAAACAGCGGCTGGCCGGTGCGTTCCAACAGCTCCCGCCACATCCCCAGCGAACGCATCGACATACGGGTGTAGATCTCGTCCGCGCCGTAGCTCATGCGGATGATGCGGCTTTCGCCGCCCGAACTGGCGCGCGAATGGCCCGCGCCCCAGGCGTCCACCAGCAGCACCGACGCCCCCGCGCGGCGCAAGTGCCACGCGGTCCATGCGCCGAACACGCCGGCGCCCACTACGGCCGCATCCCAGGTCCTCACTTGCGTCGAGCCGCTCGATCCAGGCTGAAGGGACCGCCGCCGGTGGCGGCCAGATACCCAAAGATGAAGCAGTACAGGACCGCCGTTTCGCCGCCGTTTTGAATCGGCCAGAAGGCGCGCGGGAGGTGTACGCGAAAGTAGGCCACCGCCATTTCGCCGCACAGGAGAAACGCCACCGGCCGCGTGAACAAGCCGAGCGTGAGCAGGGCGCCTCCAAAAAGTTCCAGCACGCCCGCCACCCAGGATTGGGACCATATATGGGCCGTGGCTCCGTGGCTGGGCCAGCCTCCGAACATGCCGAACAGCTTCTGCAAGCCGTGCAGCGCAAAGGCGAACCCGGCGATGATGCGCAGCACCGAGCGCGCGTATCCCGTCCAGTCGTCCCGCCGCATCCTTTCCGCTCCTCTCTTGCTAATCCTATCCCATCGTCATGCCAGGCCAACGCTTGTCGATTGCCGGGAACCCCGCGGCCCGCCCCCCAGCGTATTGCATTGAGAGCGCGTCCGGCTGCGCCACTACGCGGCCGGGTGCGCATTCTCTTCGGTGCGGTGGGGCTGCTGCTGGTCATCGCCTGCGTCAACCGGTCGAACCCGCTGCTCTCTCGCACGGTCTGGCGGAGACGCGAAATCCGATAACCGCTTTGCGCAACGAGTGAGCGGCATTAAGTCCGCCATATCCTAACCAAAGTTAGTAGTGCTTAGCGTACCCTAACCGGGGGTTCCCCCCGTGGGATTCCAGTATTTCATCTCACTTTCTCTTGAAATTATGCCCCCGCATTTGCTACCTTGCCGATATGGAAGTGGCCCGCCCCCGCCAGACTGGTATTCGGCGCCAGCCGTCCAGAGACGAATTGCTGCGCGAGGTCCGGACACTGCGGAGCCAACAGCAATTGTTGGTGGAAGAGGTAAGGCAACTGCTCGCCGCCATCGCTGTCTATCGCGACTTGGCCGAACGCGCCCTCGGGATGGCCGAGGGAAGTGGCAATGGCCCCGCGGTTCGCCGTACCGGAAACTGCGTGTAACGCTGTGCCGCGCAATGGCCGGTTCAGCCTCCCCAAATGAGCAGTCAAGGTCCCCGCACCAAGTCAGCCGGCCACCAAGCCGGGCAGGGCAATGGGTCCTTGCCGTTCCAAAACGTATGCGCCGCCCGGCGCCCGAGGCCCGCGCGACAAGCACCCCGCCGCCGGCAGGCCGCCCATGAGCGCCGATGTCGCCGTACACCCGATCCCGCCGCGTTACTGTACGGCGATGTACAGCGTCTGGCTGCCGTTCACGCCGCCCAGCGAAAACGTCAGCGGCGCTTTGTCGTTCGCCGGGATGTTGGGCACGGTTACGTTGAACTGGTAGAGTCCCACGGCATCGGGCGCCAGGCCCCCAAAGGTGACCGTCGCCTGGACGCCTCCGATATAGACCTGCAACGGCAATGAGAGCGTGTTGTTCGCGTTGGTCTCGATCTGGCCCGCCGGAATGCTGGGGCTAACCGTCCCGAATCCCACCCCATACAACACGATGGTCTGGCCCGGTGTGGCGCGCTGCGAGGTGTACCCCGGAACCGCACCGGGCGGCAGCGCATAAGTGACGCCATCGAGGAACAGCGCGCCCGCGTATTGGATGCCGCTGGCATTGAAGGACGGGGGGGCGAACAATCCCGGTTGCGTGGGGTTGACCGTGACGGTATAGGAGGCGCTGGTTCCGGCCGCATTCTTCACTACCACCGGCTGCGGACCGGCGGACACGTTGAAGGGAACCTGCGCGTTCACCTGGCCTCCGCTGATGTATTCGATATAGGCCGCCTGGCCTCCGATCGTGACGGTGACGCCGTCGAGCGAAGTGGGACCATTGTTGCCCTGGAAATCGGTCTTGGCCCAGACGCGGCTGTCGAGCGCCAGGTTGGTGCCGTAAATCTCAATCCACGAGCCGGGCGCAATCGAGTTGAACGCGCCGAATCCCGAGGCCGAAATCACGCCGCCCGCGACGACCGCCGGAGCCGTGGGAGTCAACAGGCGGACCACGTTGTTCGAGGAATCGGCGATGTAGAGGTCGCCGTTGGTGTCGAGCGCCAGTCCGGTGGGGAAGTTCAGCATGGCCCTGAGGGCCGGGCCGCCATCGCCAGCCCAACCGGGGCCGGCGCCGCCCGCGATGGTGGTGATGATGCCGGCGGTGTTCACCAGGCGGATGCGGCTGTTGTTGTAATCGGCGATGTACATGTCGCCCACGGCATCCACTGCCACGTCCCAGGGGCGATTCAACTGGGCGCCGGTCGCGGGGCCGCCATCGCCCGAAAAGCCCGCCGTGCCGTTGCCGGCCACGGTGGTGATAATCCCAGCCGGCGTGACCATGCGGATGCGGTGATTCTCGCTATCGGCGATGTACACGTTGCCTTGGCCATCCACGGCCACGCCCAAAGGAGTGTTCAAGAAGCACGGTACGGCCGGCCCGCTATCGCCTCCATAGACGCCCACTCCTGGGTCGGGACCGAAAAAGCCCCCCGCCACGCTGTTGATGATGCCGCTCGTCGAGACCGAGCGCACGCGATAATCCTGGCTGTCGCCGATATAAAGATTGCCGGCCGAATCGACGGCCAGTCCCACCGGCTGGTTGATCGAGGTGCTGGTGGCCGGGACGCCGTCGCCGAAGTAGCCGTAGTTGCTGTTTTCGCCCGCAAAGGTGTTGATGACACCCTTGGTGTTGATCTGGCGGACCACCTGGTTGTGAAGATCGGAGACGTAGACGTTGCCGGCGGCATCCACCCGGATGCCGTAGGGGAGGTCGAAAGAGGCGCTGGTGGCCGGGCCTCCGTCTCCGGTATAGCCGACCTCCCCGTAGCCGGCGATGGTGCTCACCTTGCCGCCGGAGATCTTGCGGATGCGGTAGTTGCCGCTATCGGCGATGTACAGATTGTGCGAAGAATCGAGGGCGATGGCGATCGGAAGATTGAACTGGGCGGCGGTGGGCGCGGACCCATCCCCACTGAAGCCGCCGCCGCTGTTGTAGTTGCCGGCGCTAATAATACCCGTAGGACCTGTTCCAGCGTAGGTGCTGACGGTGTAGGAGCTGGCCTGCGCCAGGCACGGCGCGGGCTGCCACAGACAAGCCAGTCCGGCCAGACCGGCGAGGATTATCGGACCAAAATTGCGGGACACAGTCGTCATCTCCAAAAAAGTCGAGCGGGCGTGGCACGGCACACCACTCAGAAACTATGTGCATCCATTGTAACGTGGTTGCCGGAAACGCGGTTACAGCGAAAAGCGGGCCATCGCGGATACACGGTGTGCGGGGATTTCACGCGCCGCCGAGCGCCTTGCGCAGGGCTGCGGCCGCGGCTGCGGCAGCCTCCTGGGGCGGCATTTTGCGCACCGCCTCGTTAAAGGGTTCGGCGCGGATGGGTCCATGGAAGCCAATGGCTTCCAGCGCGCCGAGGAAGGCTCGGATATCGATCACTCCAGTGGCCGCGGGCAGCTCGCGGTGGTTGTCCACCATCTGGTCCTTGGGCACACCCGCCGGAGCATCGTTCAGGTCCACCGAGACGACGCCGTCCGCGGGGAGCGCGGCAATCTCGGCGGCGGTGTCGCCGGCATGGTACCAGTGCCAGCTATCCAGCACCAGCCCGACGTTGGGCCGGTTGATCTCCGCGATCAGATCGCGGGCTTCAGCGATAGTGTGCAGGAAGGGGTACCGGCCGGAGGCCCACAACGTTTTGGGGGCCACGTACTCGATGCCGAAACGAATCTCCGCGTCGCCCAGCACGCGGGCGATTTCGCGCAAACGGGTGACGTGCAGCTTGAAATTGGCGAGATAGGTGAGCGAGTCGCTGCGCGGCAGCACGTAGCTGGTCACCTTGCCCACGCCGGCGCGCCGCAAGCCGCGGGCGTAGGCCGGAAATTGCGCCAGGCTGGAGGAAAAGGCGGCCTCATCGCGCCGGAATTCCACCGGCAGTCCGGCCATGGCCCACACGATCTTCTTCTCCCGCATGTAGCCGGAAAGCTCTCCCAGCGCGGTTTCCGGGAGCGTGTTGAGGTACTTCCCGTCGGCATCCACGGCGTCGAAGCCGTGGGCGGCGGCCAAGTCGATGGCTTCGCGCTGGGAAGCCTGGATGCCAAGCGCGCTGCAGCTCAAGTGCAATTGCATACCGCGGGCGGTGGCGTGGAGTGCCCTTGGGGCCCGTGCGGCCAGCGCGGCGAGAGCCAGAAAGGTCCGTCGTTGCACGACTACGATGGTAACGCAGCCAATGTGGGGCGGGTGGGTAGTGTCCTAAAAGTTGCGTTGATTGCAATCTGCGATGTTTTCCAAGGCTCGCGCGGAAGTCTCCGAGGATCGTGCCACCCCGCCAAAATAGTCCCTGAAAAAAGAGCCCGGCAGGATGGCCGGGCTCTTCGATGAAGCGTTGGCACCCTCACCGTAAGCCCTTCATCTTGCCGGGTGCAAGGGGGCCGTTGTCAATTCATGCGCCGGGAGATCGCACCGCAAAAGGCGCGGCAAGCGGCTTTAAACAATGTGTTCGATCTCCTCATGTCAAACCCTGATTTTCCTGCGGCCGAAGTGCAAGGCTGGTGGCTAAACCAGCTTGCAGAGAAGGCAGGAATCGACGAAGGCAGGCCTTTCAGGTGCGGAACGGGCGTCGTCAGGTCCTGCACGCGAGTGGCTCTCGGTAATCTCTTAGGCGTGGAGCCAAGACGGCTTCTGCCGAACGACGAAGCGAAAAACTGTACTGAGAGTGTGCCTGCGCCAAAAGTGTACTGAAAGTGTACCCAGATGAAATATACGAACGATGGCTTCGATTGGTGCGTATTCCGGCGATGCCGATCACTCTTCCGATTTGATGGCGATCACCATTCCGAGTGATGCCGATTACCGTCGGAGCGAAGCGACGCTGGCCGAGCCCGCGCGACAAATTGCGGTAAGAATGTAAGAGGAGTATGATGCGACGCAGAACATTTCTCTCGACATCGGCGGTTACCGGTCTGGAGTTGGCCGCGCGCCGCGTGGCGGCGGCCCAGAGTTCACCCGCGGGCCAGTCCGGCCCGGTTTCCGTTGGTTGGCTGGGCGGGACATCGCCGCTGGCGGAGGGCGGGATCAGTTGGGGCGTGCCGTGGGCGCGCGGCGCGGTGCGCAAGGACCAGTCTTTCACGCTGACCGGCACCGATGGCAAAGCGCTTCCGTTGCAGGCCTGGCCGCTGGCCTACTGGCCCGACGGCTCGTTGAAGTGGAGCGGTTTCGCGACCGTGGCGAGCGCGGGCGCCGCTGGACCGTTTCGCGTTGCGCCGGGGCCCTCCGGGGGCACGGTGGGCGGCACGGCAGTAACGGTGCGGCAGAGCGCGAATGCCATCGATATCGACACGGGCAGGTTGCAGTGCCGCCTTCCGCGCCAGGGCCCCGCGCTGATCGACTCAATGACCATAGAAGGCCGCGTGGTGGCGCGCCAGGGGCGCCTGGTGTGCACGCTGGAAGACCACTCGGATCCGGATCTCGTTCGCCTGGAGCATTTCGGGAGCACCATCAAGCAGGTCACGGCGGAGCAGACCGGCCCGGTGCGCGCCGTGGTGAAGATCGAAGGCGCGCACAAGGCGGAGAAGGGCAATCGGGAATGGCTGCCGTTCACAGTCCGGCTTTACTTCTACGGCGGCCAGGCGGCGGTGCGGATGGTGCACAGCATCGTTTTCGATGGCGACCAGGAGAAGGACTTTATCCGGGGGCTGGGTGTGGTTTTCCAGGTGCCGATGCGCGAGCAGATTCACAACCGGCACGTTCGCTTTTCCGCGGAAGGCGAGGGGCTGTGGTCCGAGCCGTTGGAGCCCTTGACTGGCGCCCGCGGCCTGGCCACGCCCGGCGCCGCGGCGGCCGCACCCGGCGGGCGTGGCGCGGGGCCCGGTCCTGGCGGTCCTCCGGGTGGAGAGATGTATGCCCTTCAGCTTGCCGGCCAGCGCGTACCCAACAAGGAACAGTTCAACCAGCAGGGGCAGTTCCTGCTGAATAACTGGGCCGTGTGGGATTCCTTCAAACTGGTGCAGCCCACCGCCGACGGTTTCCAGATTCAGAAACGCACCAATCCGCAGAGCTGCTGGCTGTTCGCCGGCGCGGGGAAACGCGCGTCGGGGCTGGTCTTCACGGGCGACGTAAGCGGCGGGCTGGCGGTGGCGGTGAAGAACTTCTGGCAGTCGCACCCGGCCTCGCTGGAAGTGCTGAACGCCACCCAGGACGCCGCCGACCTGCGTGTGTGGCTGTGGTCGCCCGACGCGCCGGCGATGGACCTGCGCCACTACGACACCAGGAATCACACCCTGGAGGCCAGCTACGAGGACGTCCAGCCGGGCTTCAGTACCGCTAACGGGATTGGCCGCACCAGCGAGCTGACGCTGTACCCCAGCGCCAGTGTCCCGGCCAAAGAGGACACCACCAGGCAGGCCCGCACGAACGCCGAGCCACCGCTCCTGGTGTGCACGCCCCAGCACTATCACACGGTTTCGGCCTTCGGCCCGTGGAGCCTGCCGGACCGCTCCACGGCGCTGAAGCGCGCGGTGGAAGACCAGCTCGATGGTGCGGTGGAACTTTACCGGAAGGAAGTCGAGCAACGCCACTGGTACGGATTTTGGGACTACGGAGACGTGATGCACGCGCAGGATCCCGCGCGCCACACGTGGCGTTACGATATCGGCGGCTACGCCTGGGACAACACCGAGCTGGGCACCGACATGTGGCTCTGGTACAGCTTCCTGCGCACCGGGCGCGCCGATATCTTCCGCATGGCGGAAGCCATGACGCGGCATACCAGCGAAGTGGACACCTACCATTCGGGCCGGTTCGCCGGGCTGGGATCGCGCCATAACGTACGCCATTGGGGCTGCGGCGCCAAGGAGGCGCGCATCAGCCAGGCGGCCTTCCGCCGCTTTCATTACTACCTCACCACCGACGAGCGCACCGGCGACATCATGCGCGACGTGGTGGACGTGGACGGCAAATACACCGAACTCGATCCCATGCGCCTGGCCTCGCCGCGGACCGGGCCGATCCCGTATCCGGCGCGCATCCGCGGCGGCCCGGACTGGCTGGCGTGCGCCGGCAACTGGATGACCGAGTGGGAGCGCACCGGCAACACTAAGTACCGCGACAAAATCCTCGTGGGGATGGATTCGATCGCCAAGATGCCCTACGGCTTCATGACCGGGCCGAATACGCTGTACGGCTACGATCCCAAGACCGGGATGCTTTACCCGCTGGTCCCGGATGGTTTCGGCGTCTACAACTTGCAGGTGATTCAGGGCGGCGCCGAAGTGGCCTTCGAGCTGAACCAGTTGATCGACCACGCCGGATGGCAAAAGGCCTTCCTGCAATACTGCCGCTTGACCGGCGCTCCCAAAGACGTGGCCGCCAGGGACGTGACGACCGGGGCGGAGGGCAGCGACGGCGCCTACGCCGGCGTGGGACGGTTGGCGGCTTACGCCTACTCGAAAACCCGCAACACGGCCTTCATTGCCCGCGCCGTGGCCCAGCTCGGGGCCGGCGGAGGCGGTTTCCGGCGTCTGCCCGGCGGGCCGTATGCCACCCAGCACGTGGCGGGCCCCGACGTAATGAACCCCATCGACGAGGCCCCCGGCGTCTCCACCAACAGCACGGCGCAAAACTCGCTCACGGCTATCCAGGTTCTGGAGTTGTGCAAGGATCAACTCCCCGCGGAGCTGCCGCCAGCGCCCACCGGCGGTCGAGGGCGCGGCGGCCGAGGGTAGAGATGCCTGTTTCAGGTCCATCCCCGGCTCGGGCCTTGCGCGGAAAGAAGATTTGCGGAGAGAAAAGAAGAAAGGTGTACAGGATGAAAAGGCGTGAATTCGTGAAGGACACGCCAGTGCGTCGGCGGTCCTAGGCTTTCCCATGATCTACCCCGGCGTGTGCTGGGGGCCGGGTGGACCCCACCTAGCGACCGCCTCACCTTTGGCGCGATCGGGGTGGGATCGCAAGGCGGCGGCAACATGCGGCAGTGGATGAACAACGACGACATCCGGATGGTGGCCGTCTGCGACGTCCGGGAACAGTTCCGCCAGCAGGCCAAGGACACGGTGGACACCCGATACGGCGACAAGAGCTGCGCCGCCTACCAAGATTTCCGCGAGCTGTAGGAGCGCAAGACATTGATGCCGTGCTACCAGCCTTCCCTTCCCCGGAATCGCTGGCGCAGGCGGCCGAGCGCGACACAGCCGTAGCGAATGAAGCGAAAGTGGCGGAGGCTCAGGTCAGCGAGGCGTTGAAACTCAAGTAACACTTTTGGTGTGTGCAAGCCTGAGGTTCACCAAGCGAACAAGAGCACCAGTGGTTTGGTTATATTAGCCGCAACGGCACTGGCCCTCTCGGGGCAGGTGTCGCCCAAAGCCGGTTATACGGTTTAATACGGTTTTATAGAGACCGCTGGACCTCCTAACTGGTTATCGGCGGCGTGAATGGGGTGATGGCGCGCACGCCCTTCCCATTAAGGGACGACTCAAAATTAACTTAGGACGGGAGCGCGCAGGGGAACCACATCGTGATCACCGTGAACGGCAAGGTGGCGACCGGCTTTGTGGAACAGAAGAACAGCCCACGCCCCACCCCTCCGATGGGATAAGATGAAACCATAGCAGGAGGGAACCCAATGGCCTTCAAACTCAGTGTGAACGGGCATATCAGCTCGGTCGATGCGCCGGCCGATATGCCCCTGTTGTGGGTGCTCCGCGATCTGCTCGATCTCCAAGCCACTAAATACGGGTGCGGCATCGGGCAATGCGGAGCTTGCACGGTGCACCTCGGCGGCCAGCCCGTCCGCGCCTGTCTCACACCCGTTTCGGCGGTGGGGGCGAAGACGATCACCACGCTGGAAGGCCTCTCGCCCGATGGCACGCACCCGGTGCAGCTCGCCTGGCAGGAAATCGACGTGCCGCAGTGCGGCTACTGCCAGGGCGGCCAGATGATGTCCGCGGCGGCCCTGCTGGCCAAGACTCCCAAGCCCACCGACAAAGATATCGATTCCGCCATGAACGGCAACTTGTGCCGCTGCGGAACTTATTTGCGCATCCGCGCGGCCGTCCACAAAGCCGCCAAATTGGCGGGCAGCCGCCCGGCCAGAACCGCGCCGGCCGCGGGCAACCAGGAGTAGAGGAGCCACCCATGAAGAGCACAGAGAAAGTCCCCATGGAACGCCGCTCCTTTTTGAAGATCGGCGCGCTGGCAGGTGGAGGCGTGCTGCTCGGCCTGTACACCGAACCCCCGGCATCCGCGCAGGGCCGCGGTGGACCGCCCGCCGCGCCTCCCGATCCGCACAACTACATCCGCATCGCCGAAGATGGCACGGTCACCATCATCGCCAAGAACCCGGAGGTCGGCCAGGGCGTCAAGACCATGTTGCCCATGTTGATCGCCGAGGAACTGGACGTCGATTGGAAGAACGTCCGGATCGAGCAGGCCGACTTCGACGACACCAGGTACTCCGGACAAAGCGCCGGCGGCTCGACAGCCACGCCCAACAACTGGACTCCCATGCGGCAGGTGGGCGCGGCCGGACGCGCGCTCTTCATCACCGCCGCGGCCGAAACCTGGAAAGTGCCCGAGACCGAATGCGCCACCGCGTCCGGCAGCGTCCGGCATTCCTCGTCGGGCCGTTCGCTGGGTTACGGCGAGTTGGCTGCGAGGGTGGCCAGGTTGCCTGCGCCGCCGCTCGCGAACCTGAAGCTCAAAGATCCCGCCGACTACAAGATCGTCGGCCACACCCAGCCGGGGAACGATGTGCACGCGATCGTCACCGGCAAACCGCTGTTCGCCATCGATGTGACGGTGCCGGGCATGCTGCACGCGGTCTTCGAAAAATGCCCCGTGTTCGGCGGCAAGGTGGAGACGGCCAATCTCGACGAGATCCGCAAGCTGCCCGGCGTGAAGCAGGCCTTCGTAGTGGAGCGGCCCGACATCACCGATACCGTGCTGCCCGGCGAGACCGGCGTGCCCAACGGAGTCGTCATCCTGGGCGAGACTTGGTGGCACGCGCAATCGGCCCGCAAAAAGCTGCAGGTGAGCTGGAACGAAGGGCGGTGGGCCGGCCAGAGCAGCGAAGCCTTCGCCCAGCGGGCCGAGGAGATGAGCAAGCAGCCGCCGCAGCGCACCATCCGCGCGGATGGCGACGCCGAAGCCGCGCTGAAGAGCGCCGCCAAAGTGGTGGAGGCGGCCTACACCTATCCGTTCATCGCGCACGCGCCGCTGGAGCCGCAGGGCGCCACGGCCCATTTCCACTATGACAAGATGGAAATCTGGACCAACAGCCAGCAACCCGGCCAAGGGCGGCGGCTGGTGGCGCAAACCCTGGGCATCGACGAGAAGGACATCACTCTGCACATGGCGCGCGGCGGCGGCGGCTTCGGCCGGCGGCTGACCAACGACTACATGGCGGAGGCGGCCTACATCGCCAAGCAGGCCGGTGTTCCGGTAAAGTTACTCTGGTCGCGGGAAGACGACATGACCCACGACAACTACCGTCCCGGCGGCTTCCAGTATCTCTCGGGCGGCCTCGATGCATCGGGGAAACTGGTGGCCTGGCGCAACCACTTCATCAGCTACGGCGATGGAGAGCGGTTTGTCTCCTCGGGCGCCATGGGACCCACCGAGTTTCCGCAGCGCTTCATCCCGAACTACGCGCTGCACGCCTCGGTGCAGCAGTTGGGCATCCGCACCGGCGCCTTGCGCGCGCCCAGCAGCAATGCCTTCGCCTTCGTGATCCAGTCTTTCATCGACGAACTGGCGCACGCCGCGGGGAAGGACCCGGTACAGTTCCGCCTGGAGCTGCTGAATGCCGGAACGGCCGTTTCGGAACCGGTTCCGGCTCCGGTTCCGGCTCCGGCCCCGCAAGGGCGTGGCGGCGGCCGTGGCGGCGGGCCTCCCGGAATGAATGCCGGCCGCATGAAGGGCGTGGTGCAGTTGGTCGCCGAGAAGTGCGGCTGGGGCAAACGCTCGCTGCCCAAGGGCACCGCCATGGGCGTGGCCTTCCATTTCAGCCACCAGGGATATTTTGCCGAGGTGGCCGAAGTGAAGGTCGATGCGGCCAAGAAAGTGAAGGTCAATAAGATCTGGGTGGCCGCCGATGTGGGCGGCCAGATCATCAATCCCGGCGCCGCCGACAACATTGTCCAGGGCGGGATCATCGACGGGCTCAGCGAGCTGATGAGCCAGGAGATCACCGTGGAGAAGGGCGCCGTGGTCGAGAACAATTACAACCGTCACACTATGGTGCGCATGGCCCAGGCGCCGCCGGAGATCGAAGTGCATTACTTGAAATCGACCTTCTCGCCGACCGGTCTGGGAGAGCCGGCGCTGCCGCCGGTGCTGCCCGCCGTGGCCAACGCGATTTTCACGGCCACCGGTGAGAGGGTGCGTTCCATGCCGCTCGCGAAGTCCGGCTACGCTTGGGCATAGCGGGGGCATAGCGAGTGGCTCGTTCGATGGCCCCGCGGCATCGCCTGCCGGTGGCCTGCCTGGCGGCCTGCTTGGCGGTATTGTCACTATCGACAGCCGCCGCGCAGGATGAACGCCGCGTGGCCTCGCCGAACGGCGCACTGGAGTTCCGGCTGTTCATCGCGCAACCGGGCGAAGGCCGGCTTTTTCGCCTGGCGTACGAGGTTTTGCTGAAGGGAAAGCTCCTCCTCGATACGTCTTTCCTCGGCGTCAACATCCACGACCAGGAGCCGGTCCTCGGCGAAAACGTCGGCCTGACTGCCGCGCGGGTCTTGCACCCGGACGCCCGTCACAACTCGCTCGAAGCCGAATACATGCAGAACGGTTCGATCGGTCGCCGCATCAACGTGGAGGCCGGCGTGTGGAACGATGGTGTCGCCTTCCGCTACGCGATTCCGCGATCCACGCCGCTCGAGGACATCCTGGTGGAGGACGAAGAAACCGAGTTCAGCTTCGCCCAGCCGGTGGGAAACGCCGTGGACAAGATGCCCGCCGGCCCTGTGCCGCTGCCGTTTATCGCGCCGCAACCCGGCGCCGGCTGGGTGGGCATCTACGAATCGGGCCCCGCCGGTTATCCGCGGGCGAATCTGCTCCGCACCGGCCCCACGACCATGATCACGCGATTGGCCGCGCGTGCGTCCGCGCCAGGCATTGCGTTTGAGGGCAAGACACCACTGGTCTGCCCGTGGCGCATCGTGATCGTCGGCCCCGATGCCGCGCGGCTCCTCCAATCGGAGATTGCCCGCGATCTGCTGCGCTGACGCTGCCTCGCGACCGAAGGCTCTCCACGCTCCGGCATCTCCTGGCGTCATCCACGAATAGATGTGGACGAACCCGTTTTCCTCCATTGCCCTATTTGCCGCGCTCGCTTTCGTGGCGGTTTCGCCGGCCGCTTTTGCGCAGCATTTATCGTGCGGCGTAGTCGGAGGGGTGGGCCTCACCGGCGATTTTCAGACCGAATCCTATCCTGGTCCCGGCTTGACAACGGAGATCCATCCGAATTCGAACTCTTACATTGTCGGCCCAATGCTGGAATTGAGTCTCCCGTTTCATCTCGCCGTGGAAGCGGACGGCTTGTACCGGCCCTTACGCTACACGGAGGAGCTTGCCTTCCCGAATGGCTCGGCATTCAATTACCCGGCTACCGTCATCACGTGGGAGTTCCCTGTGCTGGCGAAATATAGATGGCCGCTCCCCGTGGTAAAACCATTCGCCGAAGCGGGACCTTCTTTTCGAGCCGCGGGGCATGTGAATACCTCCTTCAACCCATCCAATCGCGGAATCGCCCTCGGAGGCGGCGTCGAAGTACACCTGGGCAAGCTGAAAATTGCGCCGGAGCTCCGTTACACGCGCTGGGCCACGGACAGCTCTTTCGCTTCCGGATCGGTGCAGGCATTCACCAATCCGAATCAGGGAGAGCTACTGGTCGGCCTCTCTTTCTGACCTCCGCCTATTCCACAATCCCAAACGTCAATATGTTCGATCCGGCGGCTATAGCGATGTACTGTTTGCCGTCGAACTGGTAGGTCATGGGCGATGCCTTCCAGAGCTGGTTCGTGGGGAAGCTCCACAAAGCGCGGCCGGTGGTGGCGTCGGCAGCCATCAGCGCGCCGCCCTCTTCCCCGAAAATCACCAGGTTCGTCGCCGTGGCCAGGGTGCCTCCCCAGGACTCCGCGGGACCGGGCTGCGGCAACTCCCATACCACCCGGCCGCTTTGCACGTCGATGGCTTTCAAAATCCGCTCCGGCTTGTCCCCCGGCGCGGTGCGCTGCGTCCCACCCAGGTATTCCTTGCCCGCTTCCCAGTCCCCGAGTTCGCGCTTGGTGTAGACGCTGCACTTCTCGAAAGTCTGCGCATAAAACAGGCCAGTCGTGGGATTAAAGGAAGGCGAAAACCAGTTGGTGGCGCCGTCCTGCGAGGGGCACACCCGCGTGCCGGCCTCGGTGGGCTCCTGGTGCGGGTTTAGAATCGGCCGGCCATCCGCGCCGATTCCGCTGGCCCACGTCAGGTTCCTGACGAACGGCTTCGCCAGCAGCATCTTGCCGTCGGTACGATCCCAGACATAGAAGAACCCGTTGCGGTTGGCCTGCAGCAGCAACTTGCGCGGCTGGCCCTGCCACGCCCCATCCGCCACAATCGGCGTCTCGGTGGCGTCCCAATCCCACAAGTCGTGGGGAGTGGTTTGGAAATGCCACTTGAGCTTGCCGGTCTTGGCATCCAGCGCCAGAATGCAGTCCGAAAAGAGATTGTCGCCCAATCGATCGTCGCCGTTGTACTCGGCGCTGGGGTTGCCGCTCGGCCAGTAGACCGTATCGAGTTCCGCGTCGTACGTTCCGGTAAACCAGGTCGGCGCGCCGCCGTGGGCGATGCCCTTGCCCTTCCAGGTTTCCGATCCCGGATCGCCGGGCTTGGGGATGGTCCAGAATCGCCATGCCTCTTTCCCGCTGGCCTGGTCGAACGCGGCCACAAAGCCGCGCGAACCGTGCTCCCCGCCTCCCACGCCGCCCACCACCAGGCTCCCGGCGGTGAGCGGGGCCGAGGTGGCGAAGTAATTCAAATGCCAGTCTGCCATCTCGGTATCCCACAGCAGCTCTCCCGTGAAGCGGTTGAGGGCGATGATGTGGGCGGCGTCGGTTTCCATGAAGACCCGATTGCCCGCCACGGCCACGCCCCGGTTGATGCCGGACGCGGCATCGCCCGCCATCCCCTCGGTTTTCGGACGCCGAAAGTGCCAGATCTGGCGGCCGGTTCCGGCATCCAGGGCGTAGCACTCGTTGGAGCTGGTCACATACATGATCCCCTCCACCACTACCGGCGTCACCTCCAGGTGAGCGGTGTTGGGCAGCGTGAAAATCCACTTGGGGCCGAGCCGCGAGACGTTGGCGGGAGTGATCTGGGAAAGCCTGGTGTAGCGATTGCCGCCGGGGTCGCCGTTATAAGTGGGCCAGTCCGTCTCGGAAGTGACCTCGCGATAACGATCGCCGGCTCGGCGCAGCAGGTATACCCGCTGATCCGCGGTGCGAAGCTGCAGATCGTCGAAGCCCTGATTCAGCACTTCGCCCTCCAGATCCCGGTTGCCGGTGGTCCGGACTTTCAGGCGGACCACCGGCCTCGCGGGGCCGCGTGTTTGAAGCGACCGGAGGAACCGGATCAGCGGTCCCATCTCCGCCTCGTTTACCGGAATCGGAGGCATTCCGCGGCCCGGCAAGCCCTCGTGAATCAGGGTGGCCAGTTGCTGGTCGTTGTGGGCGCGGAGCCGGTACGCGATGGCCGGGCCCAACTCGCCACCGTTGCCATCCGAGCCGTGGCACCGGGCGCACCGGTTTTCAAAGAGCGAGCGCCCGGGGTTGGCATCCTGGCCTGGCAGGCTCCCCGCGAACAGCAGGGCAGTGGACAGGAGAAAGGGGAGGCGCATATCGGTTCCCTAATTGTACGTGATAGGCGAGGGCGAAGCCGGCCGTACCTCGGAGGGAGTTTGCGGCAGTTCGTCGGCGGCCGGGGCGCCCAATGCCACTTACTTTGCCCGTAGCCGCATCCCGTATTAATTGTGGGGCAGGCAATCCTGCCTGGCAATCCTGCCTGGCAATCCTGCCTGCCAGGATTGGCTGCCCCACGCCTCAATACCCGCGCTGCTTGTCGACCACGTTCAACAGCGGCAATCCCTCGGTGTAACGCCGGACGTTTTCCGCGAAGAGGTCGATCAGCCGCACCTGCCGGTCGGGACTCCAGCCGGAGGTGTGCGCCGACATGACCACGTTGGGGCAATCGAAGATGGGGTGATCCGAGGGCGGCGGCTCGATCGGGAACACGTCCAGCCCGGCGCCCGCAATCCACCCTTCCTTCAGCGCGCGCACGAGCGCCATGTCGTCGTACAGCTTGCCGCGCGAAAGGGCCAGAAAATGCGCGGTTTTCTTCATGCTGCGGAAAACCTTCTCGTTGAACATGCGCTCGGTCAGAGGCGTGAGCGGCGCAGCGGCCACCAGCACGTCCACCTGCGGAACCATCTCCATGAACCAGCCCGGGTCATGCAGTGCGTCGACAAAATCCGGCTTGGCGATGGGCTTGGCATCGGTCGCCACTATGTGCATATCGAAGCCGTAGTGGGCCCGCCGCGCCAGCGTCGTGCCGATTCCGCCCATCCCTACGATCCCCATGGTGCGTCCCACCAGCTCGGTATGATGCGCCGATTTGGCCGTGCCCACGTGCTGCATGGTCCGCTGTTTATAGAACTGCGGCATGTAGTATTTGGCGATTCCGCGGGTCAGCGAAAGCAGCAGCCCCATGGCCGTCTCCGTAATGCCCGGCGCGAAAATGCGCTGGTAGTTGGTGAGCACCACGGGGCTTTCCCGCATGGCCGGATCCATATTTTCCATGCCGGCCTCACCGGATTGCACCCATTGCAGCTTCTTGGCCGCCTGCAGCGTGTCCGCGCGGACATCGCCGTACACCACTTCGGCGTCCTTCACCTTTTCGTTGAACTCCTCGCGGGAATTGCAGATCGCCAGCTCCACCTTGGCTTTGGACGAAGCGGCCGCGATCTTCTGCGCTTCGGCGGGCTCGAACTTATACATGGTCGCGATCCGCAGCACGTCCTGGGATGGCTTGGTATCGCTGAAAAGAACGTTGGGCACTACCACGGGCTTGCGGGTGGCCGCCACGGCCGGCGCCACGCCGGTGGCCGCCATAAACGAGCGTCGGGAGAAAGGCTTGTTCGGCATGCCCGGAAGCATACACCCAGCCGAGCGCGGAAGCAAGCGGTGCGGCGGATCGATCTGGTAGGATTGCGTGCTCTTCTGAAGCTGGCCCGCGACTTTCCGCTCCACCTCCCTGCTCGCACGCGTCACAACAGCGGCCATTGGAGCTGCATGATTTCGATTCCATCGACGGCGGCGACCACTCACTCGCGCGCGGGCCCAGTCTGAGTGCAGGACGCCATTTCTCTTCAGTTGCTGGGCTACCTGGCATCCCAGGTCGAAAGATCTCGGCGGGATTTTGCCGCTGCATCGCGTAACCGAGCATGTCCTCGCTGAGGGTGCCAATCCGTTTGCGCAGTGCGCCGCGGCGGCACTCCGTCTCAATCCGATGCAGGGGACCAAACTGGCAGGCCGATCCGAGGAAGACGGCGTCAAAAGCTTCTGACCAGGGACACAGTGGAATCCTGCCTGCCTTCGGTCAGTGCCGCCGTCCAGCGCCTCCAATCGAACACCTTGAGATCGGCTTCGAACTGGTGGCGCTGCAAAGTCAGCTCTTCTCTTTCTCCCCTTTACGCTGTAGAAAGCGGCGCAGGTTGATGTGGCTGATGGCGGCCGCCGTTTCCTGAAATCGCTTGTGCATCTCTACCTTGCGGCGGGCCTCTTCGGCCAACTCGGCAGGGATGTGGAAGGTCTTCAACTTGCCTTCCAGTAGCACCGAAACCTGAAACTGGGAGTGCAGTTGTTTGCCATCGGCGCACCGGCAATTGGGCTTTCCACATTTGCGGTGGCGTTCGACAAACGAGCCAGGGAGCATCTCCCGTAACGCTCCCAGACTGCGGATGAGCCGGCCGCGCAGATTGAGGTCGGGGTCGTCGGGCATATCTGCCAGTAATAATACAGGTAGATAGAGGCGAAGTCAAAGCTGCGCGCCGCCGGTCTACTTCTTCACCCACTTCTGGACGCGCCAGGTTTTGATCTCGGCCGTGTATAGCGCGCCATCCTCGGGGTCTACGGCGATGCTGTGAGCATAGTCCAGCTTGCCGGGAACCTTGCCATATTCGCTGAGGACCCCCAGTACCTGCCCTTCCAGGTTGAGCTTGAGGATGCGGTCATAGCGGCCGTCGCACATGAAAATCGCCTCCTCCTTGGGCGCGTAATACAGGCCCCATGGGGCGCCGATACCGGTCCATTTGGCGAGAAACTTCCCGTCCGCGTCGAAGACCTGGATGCGCTCGTTGGACCGGTCGCCCACATAGACCCGTCCGCGCGAGTCCACTTGCACATCGTGGACCAGGTTGAATTCGCCGTCCCCTGTGCCCTTCTTTCCCCAGTGCCGCACGTAGTAACCGTCCGGCGTGAACTCGACCACGCGCGAGTTCACATAGCCGTCGGAGACATAAAAGTTCCCGTTCGCGCGGAAGGCCACGTTGGTGGGCCGGTTGAAGGCGTCCTGGGCGTCGTTGTTCCCGGCCACGGTCTGACGGTTGCCCATGACCATCAGGATGCGCCCCTCCGCGCTCATCTTGAAGACTACGTGGCCGTCCACGTCCACGAGCCACAGATTCCCGTCCGGCCCCACCCGCAAACCGTGAGCCGATTTCACGGGAAACGTGTCCTGGCTCCAGGCCTGCAGCAGTTTGCCGTGGCGGTCGAACTCGATGACCGGCCAGTGACCCCGGTTGAACACCCAGACGTTGCCGTGCTTGTCCACGTCCACACCCGAGCACTCGCCGAAGTTGTAACCCTTGGGCATCTGCGGCCAGTTGGCATCCACGGCGTAGGGAAGGGGAGGGCCGCCCTTCAGCCTGGCGAGTTGTTCCGTGGTAGGCCGATCGGTGTCGCGCCCGGGATTGGGTGCGGCAGCCTGCCCCAGATAGCCGGCAGGCAAACGGACAGGCTCAAGCTGGCGATCCGAATTGCTCTTCTCATGTGTTTTGGCCTCGCGTGGGCACAATATCGTTGTCGCGCGCGGAAGTCAAGCGGGGCGGCTTTCGGCGCTACTGTACCAGTTTGCGGGGCCGGCGAGTCGAGGTGAGCAATATTGGTGAGCTGAGCAATATTGGGTTGACATGCGGGGGCAGAAGCCCTTACAATCACTCAGCCAAGCGAAACGGTAGTAGACGGGTTGTCCTGGAAAGATCGGAGGGTCTGGAATGGAACGAGGGGACCGGCCGAACAGGATCGGCAAGCGCGGTGTGCTGCTTTCAGCGGTCTGTCTGCTGACAGCCACACCGGGCGGAGCGAGCTCTTTCCTTTCCTATACCGGCGCCTTGGGCAGCCCCGAAAGCGTCTTTGAGGCCACCTTCGTGCTCGCCACCACCGATACCATCAACATTCAAACGTGGAGTTTCGGCGGTGGAACCAACGCCGCGGGACAGTTGATCGCGGCGGGAGGCTTCGACCCCTTGGTGGCGCTCTTTTCCGGCCCTCCGGCGACGGCGACCATGTACACGGACGGCCTCGGAAACCCGCTGGCGGACGCCGATAACTTGGGCAACCCACCCTACTCCCCGGTCGGAAATTGCCCCCCGGCTGGTTTTGTCACCATCGGAACGGGCTCCGGCAGCGCGATTTGCGGCGATGACTTCCTGCAGATTTCCGGTCTGCCGGCCGGCCTCTATACGCTGGTGCTCACCGACGCCAATTACCTGCCTAACGCCATATTCGACAATGGCGCCCTTTCTGAAGGGTTCACGGATTTGACGGGCGGGCTATTCCAAACCTGCAACACCACGAGTGATGGGACCACGTGCGTGGACGATAACCCCAACTTCGCGGTGGACATTGTATCCGCCACCGGCACAATGGACCTCGGGTCCGCGCCCGAGCCGGGCGCTCTGGCCCCGGTAAGCATCGGTCTGGCGGCGCTGGCCTGCCTGAAACAATTTAGAAAACGGCGTACCGCGCCTCACACAAAGGGAACAACCATATGAAATTCGCGAAGTCTTTATTGATGGGAACCGGCGGCCTGGCGCTGGCCGGATTGCTCCTGGCCCTGCTGGCGCCCAGGGCGGCGCACGGGCTCGTCGCCGCGCTGGTCCAGGTGGCCAATACAGCGTCCGCGCCGGCGATCGCCAGCCTCATCGACGACCCGGGGCGAGTTGCGTTCGTGCAGCCGTATTCAATTAACTGCTCCGGATATACTTGCACGTTCACTTCTCCTTTTGCCGTGCCGGCGGGACACCGGGTCGTCATCCAACATGTGTCGGGAGTGTTGAACTTCGACTCCGCCCCGAGCTTTGTCTTTGCACAGGTCGTTCCTCCGGTGTATTTCAACGTGCCGCTCGGCACGGCTGGCGTAACCATTTATTTCGATCAACCGATCCTGTACTATTTTGACGGAGGGCAGATCCCGGAAGTCGTATTCTATAGCGGTACGCCTTTCTCTGCCAACGGCCAGAACCTGACGCTGATCGGCTATGAGCTGGATTGCACCGCAGCCCCTTGCGCGGCGATAGCGAACCATTAGACCGTTCCGCAGCGCCGTTGACCGGCATCGGCTCCTGGGCGACAAAGTCGTCAGCGTGATCTTCGATCGCACCAGGGTCAAGCGTTTCGTTCCAGGCTACCGCGCGATCGTAGCGTTCAAGCAGGGCATCCGCCAAACCATGGCCTGGTTCGACAAAGGCCCCGCGCCGCAGCCAATCGATGACGAAGCCAGGGCCCGCTGGAACAACCTGATCGAGGCCTGCGAGAGCGGCGTGCAAGAGGCGCTGCGCCAAGGCACTGTGAGGAAATAACCTCTCAAACGCCGGCATCCGCTCCCTCACGAGGTGCCCTCTGGGGTGCCCTCCGGGGTGCCCTCCGGGCCCGGTTCCGAAAGCGCGTCGGAGCCCGACCGCCAGGGAGCGGTTGGCATTGAGCGGTTTGTTATTCCAGAACGGCGCAGCGCCTAACTCCGGCGTCGATAGTTTGCGCCGCTGGATGCGGAACCGCACCGAAACAGGGCGGCCGCCCTTAACAGCCTTCCGTATGGGGCGATCCCGAGCCGTTCGCCATGGCGCCGTGGCCTCGGGAAAATCTCTCGGCCAAACCAATATGGCGGCGATTTCGACCAAGGTTCATTCAGTTCAGTGGACCGCATCCACGGCGACCCTCGGCGCCGCGGGATGTAAACGAAAGGATGCAACACCCATGAAATCGATACGCCATAACCGGCCAGGCATGGCCGTGCGGAGCAAGGCGAAGTCTGGCGCCCCGGCCGGCCGGCCGATTAGCTCCTGGAGACGACCTTGTCGTGTGCGTGCCCGGCACTCGCTTCTGCTGCTCCCCTTTCTGCTGGCCGCGCCACTCGTCGCCAGCCCGATCGACTACGTGACCAACGGAGGTTTTGAGACCGGCGCCACCAGCGGCGTGTTATCGCCATCGATCCCCGGCGATCTGATCTACGTGTTTGGGGTGGGGGGCGCCACCGGCATCGGTGGATGGACCGTCTCCAACAGCCCCAATAACAATGGTTCCAACACGCCTCTCTCGGTTGACGTGGTGGGCAATCCGCCGCAGGTGCCGGCGAGCGGCAACTACGCCGTGGATTTCGATCCCTTCTGCAACATTTCCACGGGCGCGCTCCTGGGGCCGACTGTGACGGGCACCCTGCCCGAGATCAGCCAGGTCTTATCGCTTCCCGCCGGCAGCTACGTGCTGAGTTTCGATGGCGCCGTGGAGCAGAATGGGGGGACGGGAACCCGCCCCCTGACCGTCACGCTGAGCGGCGCCGCTAGTCTGGACCAGACCGTGACCACCAGCGAAACCGACAACATCGGTTACACTCTGTTCGCGTTCAATTTCGTATCGACGGGGGGTGACGTCACTCTAACCTTCATCCCCAATGATTACACCCCCGAGCCGAATTTCATGCTGGACAACGTCCCGGTGACCGATGCTCCGGAGCCATCCTTCGCCCTGCCTGTGCTTTGTGCGCTGGCAGTGGTGCTGCGGCGCCGGCTCCGGTGAAAGGCTCATGGCTAGCGCCCCCGCCGTCTTGCAATCGCTCATATAATGACTGCAGCCGGTAACGACAATTGGAGGGCTGAACCGCTATGAATCGATTTCACGACCTGACTACGGAAACTTGCGGGCGCAGGCTCTTTCTCGCTTCGCTGGCCGCATGCTCTTCCCGCTGGATGATGGCGGAGCAGCAGACGGCCCAACCTTATGTCCCGAAACAGAGCGACCGGCCGGAGCCGATCGAAGGCGATGAAGCCGGTTTCCGGAGCATCTTCGACGGCAAAACCCTCGACGGGTGGGAGGGGGATCCGAAATACTGGCGCGCTTCGGACGGAATCATGACCGGCGAGATCACCCCCGAGACGATCATCAAGAGCAACACCTTCGTCATCTGGCGGGGCGGCGCGCCCGAGGATTTCGAGCTGAAGGTGGATTACCGGATCACGGCTGGCGGCAACAGCGGCATCAATTATCGCAGCGTGGTGGTTCCCGACAAGGTGACGCCCGCGAACCAGTTCGCCATGCGCGGCTATCAGTTCGATATCGACGGCAAGAACCAATACACCGGGAACAACTACGAGGAGAAGGGGCGTCTCTTCCTGGCGGTGCGCGGGGAAGTGACGCACGTCACGGGGACGCGCAAGCCGATCGTTTTATCGACCGTGGGAGAGAACCAGGAGCTGGCGCGTCTCATCACCGATGGATGGAATGCGATTCACCTGATCGTCCGCGGCAAAACCATGATCCACAACCTCAACGGACACCTGATGAGCGTCACGATCGACGACGACCCCAACCGCGAGCGCAAGGGCCTCATCGGCGTGCAGGTACACGTGGGCCCGCCGATGCGGGTGGATTACCGGAATTGGCGGATACGCACCGGCAGTTGAGCGCAGGTGGGACAGGCGCTTTCGCCTGTCACCGCTAGTTGACCAGCACCCGGCTGCCACCGAACAGCCGCCCTTGATCCTTGGACCGCAGCACAACCTCGATGCGGTGCCGCTTGGCTCGCCGGATACGCGCACCTAGAAACCGGCCATCTGGTCTCGCTGCGAAAGGTCGGGCTGAATACGGAAGCCGCGGGCTCTCCGGCGCTCTCTCCCGCGGTCTCGCCGGCACGTCTGGCGGCCTCGGCCAGACTGGCCCGGATGGCTTCCGACTGCGGTCCCGATGGCGCGACTCTCAGATACTCCCGGAACTGCTCCGCCTCGCCCGAAAAATCGCCGCGCGCGGCGAGGATCACGCCCAGCAGGCGCCAGGTCTCGGGAAACTTCCGGCGAGGGTCCAATCGTTCCGCTTCCCGGGCGCTCTTCTCGGCGGCCTCCAGGCTGCGGTTGTTGTAATGGCCCATGGCATTCAGCAGCCATGCCTGCGGAAAGTCGATGGCATCGATTTGCAGGAGGCGCTCCGTTAGCTCCGTTACGTCGACGAGTTGGTTCCAGTGCTGGGCGCTATACTCCAGGATTGCCAGCCGCAAGTAGGCGTCGGCATACTTGGGATCGGCCCGGATGGTCGCCTCGAAGGCGTTCCTGGCGGCGTCGGGCTGCTGCTCGGCGAGTTGCAGTTTGCCCAGCTCGAACCAGGCTTCGGCGTAGCCCGGGAAGAGCGTCACGGCCTGCTGGTAGTCGCGGAGGGCCTCGTCGGTGTGCTTGGCCTTGAGCGCCGCCGCGGCCTTCTCGAATGCGCGGCGCGCCTCCTTGGGTGGCGCGGTCGCGGGATCGGAGGCCCCCAGCGCGGCCAGGCAGACGAATACCAAGGCTGGCGCGCGCATCGGACGACCCCTCATCCGACCCCATTTTAGTATCGAAACGCGGCGGTCCTACGGCAGAGCGATGCGGAACAGATTCCCTTGCGCGTTGATCCGAACGTAGGCATACGCGGAGCCTGCCGCAGCCGCGAGCGCTTGAGATGAAAACGCCACCGCGCCCGGGAGCTTGGCTGCGTCCTCGCTTCCCCTTACGCCCTGGGGCGGCAGCGACGGCAGCGCTCCGCCTTTCAGCGGGATATTCACAGTCACAGTCTTTTGCCCCATTTCCGCCCGAAAATAAAACAGCATCGACTTGCCATCCGCCGCCCACGAGACGAGGGCACAGCCAACGCAAACCGGAACCGAGGCTCCGCCGGCGAGCGGATGAATCCGGCTGACCAATTCGACCGACAAGGTTCCCACGGATTTGCCATCCGGTGAGATCGAGTAATTGCCGCGGGAAGCCTCCGCTAAGGCCTTTCGTTGATCGCTGCCATCCAGCTTCATACTATAAAGGTAGCTTTCGCCGCTTTCCCGGACCCGGTAGAAAATGTCCCCGAGGCCGTCCAGGTAAACGTGGCCCGTCTGGTTCATGGAGAGGTTTCGCGGAGGCGACCCGCGGTCGAGTTGCGCGATCCAGAGGTTGTTATGGCTGTCGCGGTACCCCACGAACTTCCCATCGGGACTCACGCTCCAGTTCGGTTCGTGATTCGACGGCGGTAGCATCCGGATGCCCGCTAGAGCGGGCTCGCTCCGGCTCGTCTCCAAATCCGCGACCCACAGTTCTTCGCCTGCTCCCTCTCGTCCGTTTTCCCGGCTAACTGCGTAGTAAACCTTCTTCCCGTCCGCAGTGAAGGCCGGGTCGCTGGCCGAGCCTTCTCCCGACACCTGGCGGTCGCCTTTGGCATCGTGGACCCACACGCTGGTCAGGTAAGATCCTGCCGCCGTGTAAAGCGACCGCCCGTCGGGCGAAACCGCAACGCCGTGCTCCTCGGTCGGGCCAAAGGTGAGTTTCTCCGGCTTTCCACCGTCCGCGGCCTGCCGCCAGATGTGGGATCCCTGACCCGCGTCGGCGCTGAAATACATCCATTTGCCGTCCGGCGACCAAGCCGCCGCGGTGCACTGGGAGGGAACTGGCCCCACCTGCCGGCCCAGCGAACTGCCGTCAAACGGCGCCAGCCGGCACGGGAGCCAACTGCCACCAATCATTTCGACGATCAGCACCTGCTTGCGGCCGGGCGAGAGATACGAGTAATGCGCCATGCCCGCCTGGTCCGGCGGCACGTACACATCGCGTTGCTCCGTGCGGCCCTCGGTCGCGGTGACCACCGCCATGTGCGACGCCTTCTTGATTTCCGAGAACATCAGGTGCTGGTTGTCGATCCAGTTCAGGCCTTCCGCATTGGGCAGCATCAGGCGAGGCTCGCCCCCCGCCAGCACCGGGACCGTCCAGGTATCCCAGCCGCCGACGGTGTAGGCGATGCGCGAGCCATCGGCGGAGAAAGAAGGGTACATTTTGGGCCGCCCGTCGTGGGTGAGTTGCACCGGCTGTCCATCCGGCAGCATCTTCACGTAGATTTCGTTCCGGCCGATGAACCAACGGTCGCCGCGCGTGAAGGCCAGCATGCGCCCATCGGGCGAGAGCGCGGGCGCGCTGGCGAGGTCGGGAAAGTTGGTGATCTGTTGCCAGGCGAGCCCGCTATCGGCTTTCCGGGCGGGGCGAAGGAAGAGCACTGCAGCCAGCGCCGCCACGGCTAACAGCGCGGCTGCCGCGGCCGGCCAGATCCAGCGCGACCTCGGCGCCGGACCCGCGGCGGGAACGGGGGCTGCGGGCGTGCGTCCCGAATCGCGCCGCAGTTTCTTCAAATCGGCCGCCAGGTCGGACGCGGATTGATACCGCATCTCGCGGTCCTTCTCCAGGGCCTTCCGGATGATCGGATCGAGCTCCGCGGCTAGCGCGGGATTCAGGCGCGAGGGAGGCTCCGGCGTGCGGTTCAGGATCCCGTCGAACACCAGCGCCATGGTGGCGCCGGGAAACGGCAACCGGCCGGTCGCCATCTCGTACAGCACCACGCCGAAGGAGAACAGGTCCGTGCGCGCATCCACCTCCTGGCCGCGCGCCTGCTCCGGCGACATATAGCTCATGGTGCCGACGGCCAGGCCCGGACTGGTCATCAACTCGGGATCCATCGCCACCGTCGGCGTGTCGTCCGCGGCAGCCGGCCGCGGATTGACCTGCTTGGCCAAACCGAAATCCAGAATCTTGGGCTGGCCATCGGTGGAGATGAAGATGTTGGAGGGCTTGATATCGCGGTGTACGATGCCCTTGGCATGCGCGGCCGCCAGCGCGCTGGCGATCTGGATGGCCCATTCCAGCAGGTCGTCATGCGGCACCGGCTTGCCCGCTATACGCTGGTGGAGCGTGGATCCCTCCAGCAGCTCCAGCGCCAGGAAGGGACGCCCTTCCCACTCGCCGATGTCGAAGATGGTGCAGATGCCCGGATGGCTCAGCGCCGATGCCGCGCGCGCCTCGCGCTGGAACCGCTCCAGCGCCAGCGGGTCGCCGGCAAAGTTCTCGGGGAGGAATTTCAAGGCCAGCCGCCGGCCCAGCCGGACATCTTCGGCTTCGTAGACCACGCCCATGCCGCCTCCGCCGATCCGGCGCAGGACGCGGTAATGCGATACCGTCTTGCCGACCATTACTGTGCCAGTATACCTTGGGCATCGGCGGCGCCGGGCTTCCGGCGAAGGAGTGCGTTAAGGAGTGCGTACCCGCTTTGGGGATTCGGCGGAAGCGCCTGCCCACCTTGCGGGACCAGCATCTTGCGAGGAAACCTGGGGCAGCCAATCCTGGCTAATGGGCCCCGAGGGCACCCCCAGCCGGCGCTTGCCGGGCGCGCCGACTCACGCGTGGCCCGAAACAGCCGCCGCAAAGGCGGCTGGGCCCAGAGGGCACCCCAAGATTGCCCCCCAGGATTGCCCGCCCCACAATTAATGCTGAATGCTGCTACGGGCAAAGTAAGTGGCATTGGGCTCAGTCGCGGGATGCCCTGCCCGAGAGGCCGGGCGCTGATCTACTGCTGTCGCAAAGCGCCGATCGGATCGATCCGCGCCGCCCTCCACGCGGGAACGAAGCAGGCGATGGCAGCCGCCGCCAGCAGGAAGACCGGGACGGCAATGAAGGTGACCGGATCGAAGGCGCGCACGCCATACAACAGACTGGCAATCCCACGCGCCGCCGCGCCTGCCGCCAGAAGGCCGATTGCCAGCCCGGCGCCGGCGAGCAGCAATCCGTGCCGCACCACCATCCCGACCAGCGCGCCTCGTCCAGCGCCCAAGGCGATGCGGATGCCGATCTCCGCGGTGCGCTCGGCCACCGCGTAGGACAACACGCCATAGACCCCCACCAGCGCCAGAAATACAGCGACTGCGGCGAACGCCGCCAGCAGGACGGTCTGAAATCTCCGGCGGCTGGCGGCCTCGGTGGTGCGCTGGCGCATGGTCTGAATGTCGGTCAGCGCCATCGAAGGGTCGCTGTCGTGGGCCACCTTGCGGACGGAGGAGATCAGCGCGTCGGGAGGCAGAGCGGTTCGAATCGCCAGGGCATCGGCGAATCCTGACGGCTCATAGATGGTCGGTTGCGGAGCCTTCTCCAGGTTGGTATGGCGCACGTCCGCGACCACGCCTACCACCGTGGACCAGGCCTTCCGGGGCCGCCCGCTCTGCAATCGGCCGCCGATGGCCTTCCCGCCGGGGAAGTATCGCTTGGCGAAACTCTCGCTCACCACCACAGCCGGCGGAACCGAGGCAGGTTCGGCCGGAACATCGGCGGCGCTCAAAAACCGGCCGGCGATCAGCCGCATCTGCATGGCTTGGAAATAGTCGCCGGTCGTATCGCGAAGGTCCGCGGTCTGATTGGGGCGATTCGGATAGCCGTCCACCCGGAAGATGGAAATGGTTTCCCTGTGGCTGAGCGGCAAAGCGCTGGTTCCGCCCACAGCCACCACGCCGGGGAGCGCCGCGATGCCGCCAATCATGTTCCGGAAGAGATCCGCCATCTGTTGCGGCGTGCGAGATTGCCAATCCACCGCCAGCCTCATCGTGAGCGTGGACGGCGCGAAGCCCTTGTCTTCTCCCTGGACGTTGAGGTAACTGCGAATCAGCAGTCCCGCGCCGGCCAGCAGCACCACCGCCAGCGCCACATCGGCCACGATCAAGGCATGGCGCGGCCGCGACCATCCGCCCACGATGCCCCGGCCGCCGCCCTGCCGCAGCAAGCCGCTCACCTTGACACGGGACGTGGCCAGCGCGGGCAAGATGCCGAACAGGAAACCCGTGGCCAGCGAAATCAGCAGGGCGAAGAGCAGCACGCGCCCGTCCACCGAGGTCTCTTCAAAGCGCGGAATGTCGCCTGGATTCAGCCTCGCCAGGGCCTTCACCAAGCCCACACTCAGGATCGCGCCGAAGGCGCCGCCGGCGGCCGAGAGCATGAGCGACTCGGTCAACAACAGGCGCACCAGGCGCGGCCGCGGGGCCCCCAATGCGGTTCGCACTCCCATTTCGTGCACCCGCGCTACCGCCCGCGCCATTAGCAGTGTAGCCACGTTGCCACAGGCGATCAGCAGAACCAGGAACACCGCGCCCGCGAGCAGGCGCATCAGGGGGCGCACCGGTCCGGCGACCGTCTCGATGAAAGGGACCAGCAGAGCCTGCATCCCGCGCATGTCCGGAGGATTGAGAGGATCGAGACGCGTTTCGATGGCGGATATTTCCGCCTGCGCCGCTCGGAGCGCTACGCCTGGCCTGAGCCGGCCGATGGCGGCGTCGGCGCCGTGCTCGCGGTCCGACCGTTGCTGGGGCGTAAGCGCGGCGGGAATCCAGATTTCGGTGCGCTGCGGCGTGGCCGAGGCAAAGGGAAAATCGTTCGGGTGGGGATACCCAAATCCGGGCGGCATGATGCCCACAATGCGATAGCCGAGCTTACCGAGTTGGACCGTCCTTCCGAGAGCGCCCGGATCGCGATTGAATCTCGACTGCCACAGGGCGTCGCCGATTACCGCCACGCGGTCCTGGCCGGGGCGGTCGTCGCCGGAGTCGATAACGCGGCCCAACTGCGGAACGGCGCGCAGGGTTTCAAAGAAGTTCCCCAGCACGAGGGCGCCTCCCACGCGGATGGGGTCGCTGCCGCCGTCGCCCAGCGTCAGCATCCTCTGCCGTAGCGCGGTGATGTCCGTGAATGATCGGCTGGCGGTTTGCCATGCCACGACATCGGCATACGACGGCGACAACTCGCGCGGCAAGTTTCCGTAGAGCGGAATGGGCGTCCACAGGTACACCAGGCGCTCCGCTTCGCCGTAGGGCAGCGCGCGAATCAGGACGGCATCGATCAGGCTGAAGACCGTGGTGGCCGCGCCCACTCCGAGCGCCAGGGCGAGCATCGCCGCGCAGGCAAAACCGGGCGCCTTGGCGAAGAGGCGAACGCCATGGCGCAGATCGCCCGCGAGGATGTGGAGGTGCTCGCGCGGGGCGGCGATCGCCACATCGGCCAGGGCTGCCAGCCACAGGCGGATGGCCGGCTCCTCGCCCAGCCGCTCCTCGAACAGGCGCTGCATCTCCTCGCCATATTCGTGCCGGAATTCGGCCGGATAGGCGAGCAGCAGGGCCCTGTAAATCCTAAAACCGCTTCGGCGCCAGACCATAGACCCTCGCCTGTTCCAGGGCTTCCGCCAGGCGCGCCGCTTCCGCCTTCGCAACCTTGCGTCCAAAGGGCGTCAGGCGGTAATACCGGCGGCGCTCGTCGTCGTCCTGTTCGGTTGGCCGTTGGTTGGCGCGAAGCTCGACGATCAGGCCTTGCTCGAGCATCCGCTTCACCGAGCCGTACAAGGTGCCGGGGCTCAGCCGCAGCTTTCCGCCGGAGCGGGCCGCTACGTCCTGCATGATGGCATAGCCGTGCTGGTCGCCTCCGGCCAGCGCGACCAGAATGTGAAAGACCTGAGGAGAGAGCGGCAGCAGATCGGCGGCCCGGTCATCGGAATTCGATCCCATGGAAAGACAATATACCGCAGATCGATATAATGTCAAGCGATAGAGTGGTAGGGCATGCTTTAACTTGCCCAGTCTGCTCGGGCCGCTTGCGGCCCGAGCCGCCGTGCCCCACCTCACTGCTTCTGGTAGATTCTCACGTAGTCGACTTCGAACCGCGCCGGGAATTCGGTGGCCGAAGGATCGCCGCCCGCGGTGCCGCCGATCGCCAGGTTCAGGATGATCGATTGCGCTTGCCGGAAGCCATTCTTGCCGTCGGGATTGGCGGCCTGGTTCAGGTCGGAGTCGTTCAACACCTCGCCATCCACGCTGATGACGATGCGGTGCTCGTCCCAATCCATCCGCCAGATGTGGAATTTGGCGGCCCATTGGGGGTCGGCGAACGACGCAATCGGCTTCCGCCTGGTAAATGACGTCCACCGGCCGAAGCCCCCTCTACCCGCCCAGATCAGGTTGGCGAGCAGACGACCGCGATTATACTCCATGATATCGATCTCGCCGTTATTCGGCCAGCGGCCTTCGGCGCCGACCGACCAGAGCGCGGGCCACAGACCGGCCCGCGTGTCGATACGGCCGCGCATCTCGAAGCGCCCGTAGCGCCAACTCGCGATTCCCTTCGTGGTCAGGCTTGCCGAAGTATATTCGGCGTACACCCGGTTGGTCTTCCAGTACGACAGGAGAATGGGAAAAAGAACTGGAAAAACAGCCGAAAGAGCCGCGCCTGCGGCGAAATCGGGGTTCCTCTTCCGCTCCCTGCGCCCCTCGATGATCAGCAGCCCTTCTCGCACCAGGCATTCTCCGGCTGATACCACTGCAGTTCCTGGTTGCGCACGAAGCCGGTTTCGTAGGTCCACTTGGCAGGGTCGGGCCGTCCGTCCCGGTCGAACTCGTCGGACCAGACCAGCTTCCAGCCGGGTGTTTGCGCCGCGGCTGCCGGCGCCAGCAACGCCAGGGTGGACAGGAGAACCAGTAGCCTCATTGCGCGGCTCAATTGTCCGTGGGCATCTTCTCGCAGTGGTCCACTACGATCCGCACCAGCGGCTCCTTGCGCCGTTCCAGTTTCAGCCCCAGCGATTTGAAGGCCGTGAAAATTGAGCTGCCCGGATCCGAGGCCGCATCCGCCGGTTTCGACGCGTCCCCGCCGCCGCCCGCGTCGGCGCCCTGATTAGCGCCATACTGCTTCTGAAGGTTGATCACCTCTTGCATGGAGATGTCCATCGCCACGTCGTATCGACCCTTCAGTCCGGTCGCATCGACGATCGGCTGGCCGGCCAGCGGTGACAACCCATCGGCCAGCTCTTCCAGGGTGGCGCCCGATATCTCAAAATGGAGGAACTTGCCGTCGGGCGTGGGGGTCACCGTCTGTTTGTGGCCCGCGCCATCCGTGACGGTTCCGCCGCCGTTCTTGCCCAGGCTGACGCTCGCGGTGCTGCTGCCCGTAACGCCCGGAGGCGGTGCGGCATCCTCGGCGGGCGCGGCGGACTGCTTCAACTTGGAACCGCCTTCCGCCACCATCAGGGCGTACACCGCGCGCGGCTCTTTGTCGGTGTGAACTTGCAGCTTAAAGCGCTCCTCCAGCAGCTTTTGCAGCATGGCGGGCACCTGCTCCTTGGTGGCTCCCTGTGGAAGATTGGCGACGATGTCGAATGCCTGGCCGGTCAGCAGCCAAGGCGGACCCTGCACCTGGTACATCTTTACGTCCCAGGCCTTCATGATCAATTGCATCAGCCGGAAATTCCCAATATCCACGCGGGCCCCGTCGATCTTCATACCCACGTGTACCTTCCCCGATTGAATCATGGCGGGAGTGACCGGCTCCGATGGTTTAATGGACGCTACGTCGAACGATGGTGTCTGTCCGAATAACGATCCGCCTGCCAGCACCATCGCAATGCCGAAGGCCGGCAAAGTAACGCGTGTAACGAATTTATTGCTTGTATAGCTCACGATACGGCCATTGTCCGCCAAGGCGGCAGGGAATGCAATCCTGCCGACTCCGCGCACCTCCGCGCCCTCCGCGCAGCCAAAGCCAGTCACTTCCGCCTCGCCCGGAAGATGCCGATGGCCCGATCCTGCGCCGACTCCACATACTCCAGGATGGCCCCTTGCGACACCAGGATCCTGGCCAGCTCCTTTACATCCACATCCTGCACGCCGGTTCCCGCGCGGATCGCCAGCGCCGCCGCCACTCCCGCGGCATGCCCCAGGATCATGTATTGCGGCTCCATCCGCAGCGTGCTGTAGGCCACGTGGCTGGCCGAGAAGCACACCGGGACCAGCAGGTTGGCCGCCTGGCCGCGCTTCGGCAGCAGAATCCGGTAGGGGATCTGGTAGGGCGTCACCGGCACCTGCATGTCTCCCTCGTTGCGCACGAACCCGGCCGCGTTCACCACCCGCTCGACGTTGTGCGAATCGCTGTTATAGGACCCCATCCCGATGGCGTCCGGCTTGGTCAGATCGGTCTGGATATCCCGCTGGGTCATCACGTATTCGCCCACCATGCGCCGCGCCTCGCGGATGTAGAGCTGCCAGGGGAAGTTGCCGTGATCGGGGAACTCGTCCTTAGCCAGCCCCCATTGGCCAATCTCCGTCTGCAACACCGGCGGCACGCGCGGGTCGTGCGCCAGAAACCACAGGAATCCCTTGGTGTACTCCTCGTGGGCGCGAAATATTTCCGCGCGGCGGGCATAACTACCCTCCGGAAACTCCCAACTTCCGCCGATATAGTCTGTGGAGAACGGGCCATTATTATTGATATCCGCCTTGCGGTTGGGAATCGGGCCGATGGAGAGCACGTCGCCCATGTGCAGATTGGGCTGGCGTTCCAGCAGGCGCCGCAGCAGTTCATAGCGCTCCGGGTCGTAGCGCTCTGGCTTTGGATAAGGAACCTGGTTGGCCGGGTCCTGGGAGAAGATCATACGGAAGTTGTAGGCTTGCACTTTGCGGTCGGCCGAACCCGGTTGGCCGGCCGGCGCGGCGGATATTTCAGGCAGCAGTTTGCCGTCCGCGCCGTAAGGCGAAAGGTCCACCAGAAACTGGTGTTTGGGAGTCTCCTGCCGGACGCCCGCCAGCGACTCGCCATATTGCGCCGAGCTTTCCCTTCCCCACGTATAAGTTACGCCGGAAGCGGCCATCAGGTCGCCTTCGTAACCGGCGTCGGCGAACACCGGGGCCGTGAAGCGCTCGCCATTTTCCATGGTGATGGAGGCCACGCGGCCACCCTCCATCCGCACTCCGTCCTTCTGGCGCAGGCGGCGGCCCGGAAGCACCGTCACGCCAGCTTCCTTGAGCATCGTGCGGAAAATGCTCTCCGCCGCCTTCGGCTCCACATACCAGGCGATATCCTGCAGGTATTGCGGCAGGCCGTAGTAGGTGCCCGCGCGCCAGTAGAACTCCAGCGAATAGCCGCCGATCACATCCCGCCGCCCCACGTCGGTGTGGGAGAGGCCCGAAGCCACCATCCCACCGATGTGCGTGCCCGGCTCCAGCAAGGCGGCCTTCAGGCCCATGCGCGCCGCGCTCACCGCCGTGATGACGCCCCCCGCCGTGCCGCCATAGACCACCACGTCATACGAAGCGGCCGTCTGCCCCGCCAACCCGGCGGCTCCCATGAGAACCGCCGCCGCCAGCCGGCACACCCGCCGGGCGGCCCCGCTCGGAAGATTGGTGGGCGGACTCAGTGGGTGCGGCCGCTGGGGCGCCCGCTGGGCCCGCACTCGAAACACCGGTCGCGTCATGTTCACCCCCGCCATCGAAGCCTGTGGAATGCCGTATGTTCCATTTTCACCCGGAAATCCGGTATTGATACAATGCAGGTTCGGACTCGCCTCGCTCGCGGCGGGCCCGCATACGCTCCGCAGGACACCGCACCGCTCGACGAGGCACGCGCCATGTTGTTCCGCGAAACCTTATTCCGCCAAAACCAGGATCGTTCCATGGGCGTGCGCAAACTGGCCGTTCTGGCGCTTCTGCCGCTGGCGGCAGGCACGCTGTGGGCGGCCGAAGACCGCATCGCGGGTCCCGTCGACCTGAACCGTACCACCGTGTTACGGGGACACGTGCATCCGCAGGCTCAGGCGCGGTTCGATCGGGGACCGGTGGATCCCGCCATGCCGCTCGACCGCATCACGGTACTGTTGCGGCCGGACCCGGCCCTGGACGGCTTTCTCGAAGAGCTGCACACCCCGGCCGCGCCCAATTACCGCAAGTTCCTGACTCCCGAGCAGTTTGGCGATCGTTTCGGGGCCAGCCCGGGGGACCTGGTCAAAATCCGGTCCTGGCTGGAATCGCAAGGCTTGCAGGTAACCGATACGGCCCGCGGGCGCCACTGGATCGCGGTCACCGGCACTGCCGCGGCGGCCGGCCGGGCCTTCCACACCGAGTTCCACCATTACCTGGTGAATGGCAAGTTGCACTTCGCCAATGCCACCGGGCCGTCCGTTCCAGCGGCGTTCGCCGGGGTGGTGGCCGGCATCTATGGTCTTCACGATTTCCACCCCCAGCCACTGGTGCTGCCCGCCTTGGCCGGCGCCATGCCGGCGGCGAACGTCGGCGGTGCGCACTACCTGGTGCCCGACGATTTCGCCACCATCTTCGATCTCGATCCGCTGTACACCGCCGGGTTCGATGGCGCCGGCCAAAGCATCGCGGTGGCCGGGCAGACCGCCATTAACCTGTCCGACATTAGCACCTTCCGCAGCCAGTTCAAGCTGCCCGCCGCTGTTCCGCAGTTGGTGCTGTTGGGCAAGAGTCCCGGCAACCTCGGCGGCCTCGAGTTGGCCGAAGCCGACCTGGACATCGAATGGTCCGGAGCGGTGGCGCGCAACGCCAATATCGTTTTTGTCTATTCCGGCGACGTCTTCACCTCGGCCCAGTACGCCATCGACCAGAACCTGGCCCCCGTGCTGACTTTCAGCTTCGAAGCCTGCGAACAGAGTTCTCCGGCCGCCTTGCGATATGTCGCCCAGCAGGCCAACGCCCAGGGCATCACCTGGATGGCCGCATCCGGCGACGCGGGCACGGCCACCTGCGATGACGTCTACGGCTCGGCCACCCCGCAAAGCTCACTGGGTCCCAGCGCCACTTTCCCGGCGGATTTCCCTGAGATCACGGCGGTGGGCGGCACTACCCTCACCGAGGGCAGCGGCCAATACTGGGCCTCCACCAACGATGCCAATGGCGGCTCCGCGCTTTCGTACATCCCGGAAGACGCCTGGAACGATACCGCCGCGCGCAACAGTTTCTCCGCCACCGGCGGCGCCCTCAGCTTGGTCTTTTCGCAACCCGCCTGGCAGACCGGCCCCGGCGTGCCCACCGATGGCGCGCGCCACGTCCCCGATGTGGCGTTCCCGGCTTCGCCCGATCACGATGGCTACGAAGTGGTGACCAACGGCGCCACGGGCATCTACGGCGGCACTTCGGTATCGTCTCCGGCATTCGCCGGCATTGTGGCGCTCCTCAACCAGTACCTCACATCGACAGGGGTGCTGGCGCAGCCTGGCTTGGGCAACATCAACCCGGATCTGTACCGTCTGGCGCAATCTTCCACCGGCATTTTCCACGATGTCACGGTTGGCAACAACCAGGTGCCCTGTGTGCAGGCCAGCCCCGCTTGCGTCGATGGACTGGTCGGCTACAGCGCGGGTCCCGGCTACGATCTGGCCACCGGATGGGGATCGGTGGACGCCCATAATCTGGTGACCCAATGGAGCACCGTGAGCGCCACCACCACCAGCCTGTCCGCCACGCCCACCAGCGCCGCCCTGGGGGACACCGTTCAGTTGACCGCGACGGTCAGTGGTGGAGGCAGTGCCATTCCCACCGGGACAATCACCTTCCTGGTCGCCGACGCGAGCATCGGCAGCGTCACCCTCTCGGCCGGCACAGCCACCCTCGGCACTACCGGCGTGCGGATCGCGGCGGGCAATGGAAACATCACCGCCCTTTATAGCGGCGACGGTGTTTATGACAGCTCCGGCGCCACCACGGCCGTCAGCATCACTCCGCCCGCCAAGGGATCCATGGTCGTGCCCGCGATCTCACCCAATCCGGTTCCCGCGACTGTCAGCGCATCCGGCTTGTCGTGGGCCTGCACGGTCACGCTGGCGAACAAAACCGGTGTGGCCACCACCCTGACCGGCTTCACCATCGGCGGCACCGGTTACAGCTCGCAGATCGCGTCGTTTTTCGGCACCGGCAAGATCGCCGCGAATGGCTCGATTACGACCACCCTGCAGTTGACCGGGCTGACGCCGCCGGCAAACCAAGTCTTCACATTCTCCGGCGCCGACCCCGACGGCACGGCGTGGACCGAATCGCTCACCGTCGCCCTCGTCAACCCCGCGGGACCTGGTCTGTTTCCGCAGATTGCGCTCGCCTCGACGCCCGGCACGGTGGTCCGGAACCCGCAAGCCGATTCCTCCTGCCCCTGGATGCAGCAGTTGACCGTGCAGGAAATGTCCGGCTTCACCGTAGTACTGAACCAGTTCGTCGCCGGCGGCGCGAACCTCGCGAGCTCGATCTCGCAGAACTTCGGCACCAACCGCCTGGCGCCCTTCGGCACGTTGCAGGGCACGTTCTGCTCGACCAACATCGCTCCGCCCGCCAGCACCACCTTCACGCTCGCCGGGACCACCAGCGCCGGAACGGTGACCGCGTCTGCGACGGCCCAGTTCGCCGCGGCATCCTCCGTAGCGGCGCCCTTCACCGCGACCCCCGCCGCAATCGCCATTCCGGTCTCGAACGCCGCGCCCGGCGGAACCGCCAACCTCGCACTCAATTTCGCGGCCGGCCAGCCGCGGTGGACCATCTCCGTTCTGCCGGTGAATGGCAGCCCCACCTGGCTCAGCGTAAGCCCGCTTTCGGGCAGCGGATCCGCGCAGGTAAGCCTGACGGCGGCGGGATCGGGGCTTTCGAGTGGCGTCTACCAGGCGCTCGTGGCCATCCAGTCGCCGGACGCCATTCCGCAATACCTCACCGTCCCGGTGGCCCTGGTAGTGGGAGCGTCCACCACCACCGCAATCGCAGGAGCGGCCAACAACGGTTCGAACGCCGCGGCGTTCGCTCCCGGCGAGCAGATCGCGGTCTACGGTACCGAGTTGGCGCCGCCCGGAACTGCCACGCTGGCCAGGCAGATTCCCTTGCCGCTCACCATGGCTGGCGTGTCCGCCACGGTCAACGGCGTGGCCGCGCCATTCTACTACGCATCGCCTGGCCAGATCGATCTTCAGATCCCCTACGAAACCACCATCGGTCCGGCCATTCTGGCGGTGAATAACAATGGGCAAGTGGCCGCCTTCCCCCTGACGATTGCATCGACCGCCCCGGGAATGTACGGCCTTTGGACGGCCGCGGGAGTTCCCGCGACCGCCGCGCAACAGGGCGGAGCGCTGGTTACTTACACTACCGGGGAAGGCGATGTGACGCCCAGCCTGGCCACCGGGGCCACGCCCCCTTCCAGCACGCCCGTGGCATCGCTTCCCAAGCCGCGGCAGGCCGTCCAAGTGACCGTCGGCGGGGTGCCGGTGCCGGCAAACCAATTGTTATTCGTCGGGGTCCCCTCGGGACTGGCCGGCGTGACCCAGATCAATTTCACGGTCCCCACGAATGCTCCGTTGGGCGAGCAGCCGGTCGTGGTGACGGTGGGCGGAGTTGCCAGCCCGGCGGTGAACCTCACGGTCACATCCCCCGGCGTTGGGCTAGGCGAGTCCGCCGCATCGGGCCATTGAGACCTATGCAGGGCGGTGCGCTCAGTGTCCTGAACTGGCCCCCGGCTGGGACCAGAGGGCGTCCCCCAAAGGTCGCGTTATCGCCGCGTGGACGAGGGGTGGCGGGCTCCGCCGTCGCGGAAGCCCTACTAAGCGGCCGCCCAACAATAAAACAACATTCGACAGGCAGATTGGAATCATAATAAGTTCCTGGCCGACCATATGCTGGAAGCCTGAAAGAGGCAGAAAACATTGGTAAACAGGGCCCGCCGCCTGGCGGAAGCCCTACTTGCGCCGCTGGGCCGGCGGGCCGGCGGCGTCTGCGTCAGTGTCTTTCCAGTCCTCCGGATTGGCCGGCCGGAACTCCTTGGTACTGAAAATGCGCCAGCGCTCTCCCGGCGGCGCCACCTCCAGCACCAGGGCCAAGCCGTCGCGCGGGCCCTGGAAATACGACACCCGAATGCGGTGCACGCCGCGGGTCAGCCTGGCGCTCCGCGCCAGCTTCACCGCCGGATGAATCCCATCGTTGTCGATCAACAGCCGGTCGTCGATATACAGCTTCGAGCCATCGTCGGAGGTAAGCCCGAAACCATACATTCCCTCCCGCTCGATCCAGAACCGGCCGGTGTAATCGATCGCGAACCATTCGAATCGGTCGGTGATGCCCGGAAAGCCCTCGGTGAAATGCCGCGGCGGAATATTCAGCGCCGAGGTATAGAGGCTCCCTTTCGGTTTCAGCTTCTTGAAGTTGGGCAATTCCTGCGATTCCGGCTTGATCAGATAAACCTTCCCCTCAAGCCCGGAGTTGTCCACCACGGTGACCCCGAAGACGGCCCTGGAGCCGTTCACGGAGCCGTCCACGGAGCCATCTCCGGGCGGCGCTTCTTGCGCACGGCACACCCCCAGCGCCAGCCAGCCCGCTGCCGCCACGAGCCTCCACGCGCGCGCCATACCTAAGCATAATCCGTTTTGGTCCGTTTAGAATATGGACTTGCCCATTCCTCTCCTCGACTTCCACAATGTCACCGTGCAGCGAGGCGCCCGCACCGTGCTCGATGGTGTCACGCTGCGCATCGCGCAGGGCGAGCACGTCGCCATCCTCGGACCCAACGGCTGCGGCAAGTCCACCCTCATCAAGGTGATTTCGCGCGAGCTCTACCCGCGGCTCAAACCGGAGCCGTGGTCGCTGCGCATTCTGGGCCGCGACCGCTGGCATCTCTTCGACCTACGCCACCACCTCGGCATCGTCTCCAACGATTGGATGGCCTTGTGCACGCGCGACTACCCCGGTTTCGAGATCGTCCTCTCTGGCTTCTTCGGCAGCGTGGGCATCTGGCCCAACCATCACGTCACCACCGAAATGGAGCGGAAGGCCCGCGCCGTGATGGAACTGCTGGAGATCCCCCATCTGGCCGGGCGTAACACCGGCGAAATGTCCTCCGGCGAGGCCCGCCGCATCCTGATCGCCCGCGCTCTGGTGCACGATCCGCAAGCCCTCATGCTGGACGAACCGACCACCAGCCTGGACCTGCACGCCACCCGCGAGTTGCGCGAGATTCTGCGCAAGCTGGCCGCCGGGGGCGTCGGCATCCTCATGGTCACCCACCACCTGCCCGATATCATCCCCGAAATCGGCCGCGTGGTGATGCTGCGCAACGGCGCCGTCTACTCCGATGGCCCCAAGCGCGACCTGCTGGAAGCCGCCACGCTTTCCGGCCTGTTCGGCATCCCCGTGGAGGTACTCGAGCGCGGCGGCTACTTCCATGTTTTGTGAATGCTTTAGGTTTGCTCGGTTCCGCGGCGCGCGGAAGCCGGTCAGCAGATACGGCCTGTTCGCCGCGGAATCGAGTAAACCGCGCGTTGAACTAAACCGCAGGCTGAGGCCGGCTCTTTA
>JBKQPR010000277.1:0-8440 GCA_052144935.1 Bryobacteraceae bacterium | reverse complement strand
AATCGTCCGGTGCTCAGACTCCGACCTTCACCGATGATAGAAAGCCTCGCCGAAACGATACTCGCCAGGGCTGCCAGATTGAAGCCCCTTCAGCCGTGAAACCGCGTTTTCACGCCGGATCCAAGTGATACACATAAGGAAGCATGGATACGCTGGAGCGGTTCGCGGCCGGCGAGGTAGACGCGTTTGAGGCACTGTTTCGGCAATACCAGGGCGAAGTATACAGATGGATCGTGGGCATGGTGCGGAATCCCGGGGTGGCGGAGGAATTGACAGTCGAAACATTCTGGCGCATCTATCGTAACCGGAAGCGGTTCGATGCCCGCCATCCCTTCGGGCCCTGGGCGCGGCGCATCGCAACGCACGTGGCCGTCGATTACCTGAGGTCGAGCGATTATCGGGAATCCGCGGGACCGTGGATCGAGCCTGTGACGCCATCGGCGGAGCCTTCCGCCACGGACACCCTGCTACAAGGCGAAATCCGGGATCGGATCGCGCACGCTTTTCTCTCACTTCCGGTACGGCTGCGGGTGGCGGCGCAGCTTGCGCTGATCGAGGATCGCCCGTACCAGGAAATCGCGGACGCGCTGGACATCTCCCTGAGCGCGGTGAAGATGAGGGTGTCACGCGCCGTGGCGCGCCTGCGCGCCAGCCTTGACAGAATGGGGATTCGGCCATGAACCACGACGACCGCGAACTGGATTTCATTCGCCGGCAACTGAGGTCGGGATTGCCTCCGGTGAAGGACGCAGAGTTACAGGTAGACCTTTGGCCCCGTATGCTGCGCCGGTTGGAGGAACCGCCCGTGACTTTCGGCTGGTTCGAATCGATCCTGGTGGGTCTGGTCGCAGTGACGTTGGCGATATTCCCGAAGTTGCTCCCGGCCATCTTGTATCACCTTTGAAGGAGAACGTAATGAGGAGCCACCCCTATCTGCGTGCCTACATGGCGGGCGTCCTGCTGCCGAGTTGGTTCTTGTTGCTGGTGCTGGCGGCTCTCCTGATCAGTCACTTCACGGCGCCAGGTCATGCGGGGCTTGAGGGTGCGATCGTCTTTCCCATGGCGATCGTGCCGAACCTGTGGGGCTTGTGGAACGTGCTGTACACGGCGCTCAGGCTGCGCGGCAGGCTTTCGATTGGCGCCTTCGGCTCGTTGCTCCCTTTGATACTGGTTCCGGCCGGCGTGGCCCTGGCGTCGGCGATGGACTTAGGCTTCTATACCGCGCGGCAGGCGGTGGTCCTACTACCCATCGCGATGGCCATCTATTACCTGGCGTGGAAGTACGCGGTGGGGTTCTTTAACCGAATCGTCGAAGTGGGCTAACTGTAGTTGGCCAACCCCTCAATCAACACTACGAAACATGGGGAGACTTACTAAAGCCAATCTTGCCTCACCACCGCCTCTCCTGTAACCTGATTTCAGCCGCGTCCGATTGCGGCGGAGGAGCATGAAATGCGCCGAATTTTTGAGGGCTTGGCAGCGCTGGCATTGTCTGCGGTTTCAATTCATGCGCAAAGTGGAACGTGCGGCGGGATGACCCCGGGCCAACTCAGCGCTTTGAATGGTTTCGTGCCGTTCCCCGCGAACAGTTTGTGGAATACCGATATCTCACTCGCGCCGGTGGATGTCAACTCCACGAACCTGATCAATTTCATCGGGCCGGCAGTCGCCGTGCATGCGGACTTCGGCTCGGGAAATTACGATGGCCAAAGCATCGGAATACCATATCAAGTCGTAACGGGAAGTCAGCCGAAGGTTAGTATCAAGCTCGGCGCCTATGCCAGCGAGGACGACCCCGGGCCGATGCCGATCCCCTCCAATGCCCTGATCGAAGGATATCCGAAACCCGGCGACGGCGACCGGCATGTGCTGGTACTCGAGAAAGACGGCTGCTGGCTCTATGAATTGGGCAATGCCCATCTGACGAGCGGGGCCTGGAGCGCGGACGCCGCCGCTGTCTGGGATATGACCATCAATGAGCAACGGCCGTATACATGGACTTCGGCCGATGCCGCGGGGCTTCCCATATTCCCCGGGCTGGCCCGATATGACGAGGTAGCCGCCGGCGCCATCAACCACGCATTACGGTTCACCGTGCCCACTACGCGACAGGCCTTCACTCCGCCTGCCAGCCACTGGGCATCCAGCGTAACCAATCCGGACGCCCCGCCCATGGGCATGCGGCTGCGGCTGAAGGCCGGGTTCGACATCTCCGGGTACTCGGCACAGAACCAGGTGATTCTTCGCGCGCTGAAACAGTACGGTTTGATCCTGGCCGACAACGGAAGCGCTGTTTATATCACCGGTGCGCCGGATCCGCGCTGGAACAATAGCGACCTGCACCTGTTGGGACAGATCACCGCATCCGATTTCGAAGTGGTCCAAATGGACGCGATCTACACCGAGTCAAACGTGCCCACGGGAGCGGCGCCCATCATTAGCAGTTTTAAGGCGAACCCAACATCCGTCTCCGCCGGACAGGTAGTCACCTTGAGTTGGGCCACAACAAGCTCGGACTACAACATCATCACGCCACAGGCTGGTCCGGTCCGCGGCAACAGCATTGTACTCACGCCCTCCGCGACAACCACTTATAAGCTGGAAGCCACTAACCAATACGGACGGACCGAGAAGTCGGTGAAGGTCACGGTGCAATGAGCGCTGAGCGACGCGCAGCCCGGGAATCGGACTCCTGGTAGCGACAGGCGATCCCGCATGGCATAAGGAACGAGTCACGGCATGGTTGAGCCGGGCGGCCAACTTCCATCACAGCACGCGCTCCCCCACCAGGCACAGCAGCGCGAGGGTGGCGCAGAGCAGCGGAAACCAGTCGCCGAACCGGGTGTAGAAGGTCCGCTCGGCGATGTAGCTGAAGCCGGTGTAGGAAGTGGCCTCCGTATACAGTGGGAGTGTACCTCGCAGGCGGCCGGCCGAATCGATGGTGGCGGTGATGCCGTCGTTGGTCGAGCGCAGAATCCAGCGGCGGTTCTCGGCCGCGCGCATGCGCACGATTTCCAGGTGCTGCCGGCGCGCGGCGCTATCGCCGAACCAGCCATCGTTGGAAAGGTTGAACAGCACTTCCGCCCCGCCATCCGCGAATTTGCGCACGAAATTCGGAAACACCGATTCATAGCAGATGAAAGTGCCCAGCCGATGGCTGCCCACCGGAGAAACCACTACGCGGCGGCCGGCTTCGAAATCGCCGGCCTCGGTGGAAATCTTTTGCGTCAGCCATCGGAACGGCGCCGGGACAAACTCGCCGAAGGGCACCAGGTTCACCTTGTCGTAGCGGCTCACAGCCTGCCCGTCGGGCGAAACCAAAGTGGCCGAATTCAGCGGAGCGCCATCCGGCGCGTGCGCCACGATGCCCAGCAGCAGCCAGACGTGCGCCGCGCGCGCCAGGTTGTCGGCATAGGCGCGGAAATGGGCGTCCTCGTAGTAGTAAAACGGGCCGGGGTCCTCGGGCCACACCACGATCGAGGGCGTATGCCCACTCTCTTCCAGGACCCCTCGCAGGCTCTGCATGACCTGCTGGCGCTCGATGCGGTCGAGCGAGTCGGCGGTCCAGTCTTCGGTCACGGGAATGTTGGGCTGCACCAGCAAGGCGCTATCGCGGCCGCGCTCCGCGGGAGGCAGCGCGGGCAGGAGAAACAACAGCGGCAGAAGCGCCAGCCAGGCCAGCTCGAGGCGCGGCCGCCGCAGAATGGCCAGCGCCAGGGCCGCCGCCATCATGGCGAATACGAACGACAGCCCATACACCCCGGTGAAGGGGGCCAGGCGCAGCGGAACGCCCATGTCGATTCCGGCATTGCCCAGAGCCAGCCAGGCGAAGCCCAGAGGTCCATGAGTCACTTCCACCGCCACCCACAGCGCCGCCACGGCGGGCACGGCCCACCAACGGCGCATCAGGATGCCCGCGAGCAGCGCGAATACGCCCATGTGAAGGCCTTTGGCCAGGCAAAACAGCAGGAACACCGCCCAGCCCTCCACCTCGCCCATACCGCCGTGAACGGAGAGCACGAACTGAATCCAGTAGCAGACGCCGAACCAGTAGACGATGCCCGCGGCCCAGCCCATCAGGAACCGGCGCCAGGGCCGCCCGACGCGCGCCATGGCCACCAGCAATGGAGCGATCGCCACCGGCGCCAGCCAGACGATCCGGAACAAGGGAAAAACCAGGATCAGGAGCGCCGCCGAGACCAGCGACAACGCCCAGTTCAGCACAGGTTGCGCCGCGCGTCTTCGCTCGCGGCGTCCGCCGCCTGGCCAACGGCGTCCTCCGCCTCGCTGACGGCGTCCGCCGCCTCGCTGACGGCGGCCGCCGCCGCCTGGCTGACGGCGTCCGCCATATAGGAGCTGCGCACCAGCGGTCCGCTGAAAACCGCCTTGAATCCCAGCGACAGGCCGTACGCGCGATACTCCTCAAAACGGTCCGGCGAAACGTACTCGGCCACCGGCAGATTGCGGCGCGTGGGCTGCAAATACTGGCCGATGGTGGCGACATCGGTATCCGCCGCGCGCAGGCCGGCCAGGAGGCGCTGGACCTCTTGGGCGGTCTCGCCCAGCCCCACCATGAAGCCGGACTTGGTGAGCGCCCGGGGGGCGTATTTCCGGGCGAACGCCAGCACGGCCAGCGACTGCCGGTAGTCCGCCTGCGGGCGCACCCTGCGGTACAGCCGCGGCACGGTCTCCATATTGTGATTGAACACGTGCGGGCCGGCGTCCAGCACGCGCGCCACGGCCCGCAAATCGCCGCAAAAATCGGGCGTCAGCACTTCCACGCGCGCCTCGGGCAGCGCCCGCCGCACTTGGCGCACGGTTTCCGCGAAGTGCCCGGAGCCGCCATCCGCCAGGTCGTCGCGGTTGACGCTGGTAATTACCACATAGCGCAGGCGCATTCCGGCGGCCATGCGCGCCACGTTGGCGGGCTCGGCCGCGTCGAGCCGCATGTCGTGCCGCTCGGGATTTCCCTTGGGCACGGAGCAGAATCCGCATCCGCGCGTGCAGCGGTTGCCCAGAATCATGAACGTGGCGGCGCCGCGGTGGAAGCATTCGTGGATATTGGGGCAGCGCGCCGATTCGCAAACCGTGTGCAGGTTCAGCTCGCGCAGCCCGCTTTTCAGGCGGTGCAGCGACTCGAAATGCGTGCGCCCCCTGCGCGCCCACTCGGGCAGGCGCGGGGCCGGCGGGCGGCCCGGTGCGATTTGGACGTTGCCGATTAGGGCGTTCTTGATTTGGGCGTCCCCGATTGGGGCGTCCCCGATCTGGGCGTCCCCGATTTGAATCAGCGGCTCGCTCACGCTATTTGCGCACCGGATGGAAGCCGGCGTTCTCCAGCGCGGTTTTAGTGCGTCCCATGGCGGCCGTATCGGTATACGGACCGACCAGCACGCGGGTGAGATTGTTCGGGCCGGGGCCGAGCAAGGCGGGGAATCCCTTGTCCTTGAGCGTCTGCGCCAGATCGCGCGCGGACTCCTGGTTCATGGTGGCGAGCACCTGCCAATAGGAGCCGGGGGGCGCTCCGGCGGGGGCCGGCGTCGCCGGGCCGGGCGCGGGAGTCGCATCGCGAGCCGGCTGCGTGGTTGGCTGCGGCGGCGGAGCGGGCGCTTCGGGGCCCGAGCCGGAACCGGAGCCGGAACCGGAGCCGGAACCGGCCGGGTCGGCGGTTTTCGGCGCGGCCGAACTGGCTTCGGGCTGGGCGGCCGGCGGACTGGCGGGCGGCAAGGCCGGGGACGCCGGCTGTGGGCGGGCATCCTGACCGGCGGCGGACGCCGGCATGGTCTCGGCCGCCATTTTGGCCGTGTGCGGTGAGTTCTGTCCCACCACGTAACCCATGGCGAAGGCCACCGCGCAGAGAACCACGACGATGAAAAAACCGCTCAGAAGTTGCTTGTTGCCGACTACCAGTTCGTATTCGCCAGTCTCGTTATTGCGCATATCCTACGGGTCTCACGCGCCCGGCGGATTCCCCACACGGTCCAGAACGCGTCCTAACGAAGCTAGTATATCGAGTGGCAGAGGGAATACGATGGTGGTATTTTTCTCGGTGCCGATTTCCACCAGGGTCTGCAGATAGCGCAGTTGCAGCGCGGCCGGCTGCTTCTGGATCACCTCGGCGGCCATGGCGAGTTTCTCGGCGGCCGTATATTCGCCTTCCGCGTGGATGATTTTGGCGCGCCGCTCGCGCTCCGCCTCGGCCTGCCGGGCGATGGTGCGAATCATCTGCTCGGCCAGGTCCACCTGCTTCACTTCCACCATGGTCACCTTCACGCCCCATGGCGAGGTGTGCTGGTCGAGAATCGATTGCAACCGCACGTTAAGCTTCGCTCGCTGGCTCAACAGCTCGTCCAGCTCCACTTCTCCCAGCACGCTGCGCAGGGTGGTCTGCGCAAGCTGCGAAGTGGCGTACTGAAAATTGGTAACCTCCAGCACCGCCGCCCGCGGTTCGATCACGCGCCAGTAGATTACCGCGTTCACCTTCACGGTGACGTTGTCGCGCGTCACTACGTCCTGACCCGGCACTTCCAGCGTGTCGATGCGCAGCGAAACGCGGACGATCCGGTCGATGGGCGCGAATACCAGGATCACGCCCGGCCCCTTGGGTTGCGGAAGCACGCGGCCCAGGCGGAAAATCACGCCGCGCTCGTACTCGCGCAGGATCTTGATGGAGCTCATGAGGTACAGCAGTACGATCACCACCACCACCCCAATCAGCGTCGTAGAGTCAAACATGCCAGTTGGCTCGTTCATATCAGTCTCCAGTCTGTGGACCAATCGCCTCCACGGTCAGCGTGAGCCTGTCGATGGCGGTCACCCGCACGGGCGCGCCCGCCGGCACCGGGGCGCCCGTTGGGCCCAGCACCACCGCATTCCAGTATTCCCCGTGTACGAACACCTTGCCCGCGGGCGCCAGCTCGGTGACCGCCGACCCGGTCTGGCCGATCATGCCCGCTTCGCCGGTTACGACCTTATTCCGCCGCGCGCTCACCACCAGCGAGAGCAGGAGTACGGTGATCAGCGAAAAGGGCAGCGCCACCGCGACGGCGGTGGCCCAATGGATGCGCATCTCCGGCAGAGGGCTGTCCACCAGCATCACCGCGCCCAGCACCATGGACACCGTGCCCCCCACGGCCAGCACGCCGTGCGAAGCCAGCTTGGCCTCCAGCGCGAACAGGGCGAACGCCAGCAGCAGCAACGCCGCGCCCAGCCAATTGATGGGCAGCACCGAAATAGCCGAAAGGCCCAGTAGCATCAGAATGGCTCCCACCACGCCCGGGGCGATCATTCCCGGCGTGGAAAACTCGACGTAAATCGCCAGCGCCCCGACGACCAGCAGGATCAGCGCGATATTGGGATCGGCAATCGCCGAGACGATCCTCTGGCGCAGCGACTCCTGGTACTCCTCGACGACCGCGCCGGCCGTGTGCAGCGTTTGCGTGCGGCCGTCGAAGCGCGTCACCGTGCGGCCCTCCAAGGCGGCCAGAAGCGCGGCATCGTTGGGCGCCACCAGGTCGATCAGGTGCTGGTCGAGGGCTTCGCGCTCGGTGAACGATTTGCTTTCGCGCACGGCGGTCTCGGCCAGCGCGCTGTTGCGGCCGCGCTTGACGCAGATGCTGCGCAGGTAAGCCGCGGCGTCGTTCTCCACCTTCTGCTTCATCACGGCGTCCATTTCGCCGGTCATGGCCACGGGATGCGCGGCGCCGGTGTTGGTGCCCGGAGCCATGGCCGCTACATCGCCGGCCTCCAGAATGAAGAAGCCCGCCGACGCCGCGCGGCCGCCGCTGGGAGCGGTGTAGGTAACTACCGGGATGGGCGATGCGGCAATCTTCTCGATGGTCTCGCGCATGGCGTCCATCAAGCCGCCGGGGGTGTTGAGGCGGATCAGCACGAGAGCGGCGTTCTCGGCTCGGGCGCGTTCGATAGCGCTGGCGACAATCTCGGTGGTGATTGGGTGCACCACGCCATCCACGTCCACCGCAATCACCTTGGGCGACGGAGGTGCCGCTGCCTGCGCCACAGCCGCCAGCGCGGCCGCCAGAATCGCGCTCGTCTTCAATCTACCCTCACTATACACCTACCCGGACAGGAGCGTCCGAAAACGGGTAAGACTTCGGAGGAAGGCGGATGAAAAGCTCTGAATCGGCTTAAAGGCCGATCTCTGACCGCTTCCTCACGGGGCGCCCTCCGGGCCCGGCTTTGCAAGCGCGTCGGGGCCGGGGCGCCCCGTGAGGAAGCGGTCAGGTCAGAGATCGGTTTTCGGATAGGCCGCCAACGCTTCCTGGTCGAAAACGCACCGATGTTATGCAATTGATAGAACTGCGGTTCAGACAGTAATTTAGCTCTCCAGCCGAGGCGTCGACGCGCCCGACCCGGCAGTGCCCGCAGCGGCTCCTGAACGCCTGTTGGCGGGTGGCGGATGGGTGTTCAAGGTTCTCCAAAG
>JBKQPR010000276.1:0-21539 GCA_052144935.1 Bryobacteraceae bacterium | reverse complement strand
TTGCCTCCGCGTTTTGTTTCACGTGAAACAGAAATTTCTGTTTCACGTGAAACAAAACGCGGAGGCAAGGACTGCTGTGCGTGATGGCGGGGCGGATACCTGGAAGGCCAGGGGGCGGCCGATGGCTCGGCCGGGGCCCGGGGTTGGGACGGGGCTAGGGAAGGAGGGCCCGATGGCTCAGTCAGCACCGGGGATTGCGACCGGGCAAGGGTTGAAGGCCAGGGCTGCGAGGGTTCGGCTGATGGCGCTGTGCTGGTGCGGGTTTATTCTCCTTTTCTTCTCCTTTTCGACGACGCAGGAGTATTACTCGCTGCCGTGTTACCCGGCGCTGGCGCTGTTACTGGGATCGGCACTGGCCAGGGGAGACCGAAGCTTGCGATGGGGCACCAGGGCCCTGGCGGTGATAGCGGCCCTGGCATTGGCGGCGATTACGGCGATCCTGTGGCTGGTGCGGGGTCTTGCAACGCCCGGAGATATCGCCACGGCGCTGAACCAGAACCCGGAGCTTTATACGCTGTCGCTGGGACATATGGCGGACCTGACGCTGCGGGCGTTCGCGTATTTGCGATTGCCGCTGGCGGTGGCGGGGGTGGCGTTGGCGATCGGGGCGGCGGGGGCGTGGATGCGGCGCAGCGGCGATGGGATGCCGGCGGCGGTGGTGGCGATGATGGTGCTGTTTTTCCATGCGGCGCGGCTGGCGCTGGTGACGTTCGATCCTTATATGTCTTCGCGTCCGCTGGCCGAAGCGCTGTTGAAGGCGGCGCCGGGGACACTGATTGCAGACGATCAGTATTACACCTTCTCGTCGGTGTTTTTCTACGCCAACCGGCGCGCCAAGCTGCTGAACGGGCGGGTGAATAACCTGGAATACGGCTCGTATGCGCCGGACGCGCCGAAGGATGTGTTCATCGATAACGGAGAGTTGCAGAAACTGTGGGGAGGACCGGAGCGGTATTACCTAGTGGCGGAGAAGCCGCGGGCGCCGGCGCTATCGAATTTGCTGAACGGGAAGCTGGTAGTGGTGAGAGAATCCGGGGGCAAATTCCTCTTCACAAATATCAGGCAACAATAGTTCTTTTATTGTCAATGAGTTACGAATTGGCTCCGCCGGGCAGCACAAACTGCGGTGTTAGTCTCGAATCAGGAAGGGATGTGACGGAGTAAGCCGCGAAGAGAGGCAGCGCTTCGCAGGGCGGGAAATACTCACGAAATCGGTAAGAGGTCAAGCGGCTTCGCAGTTTGCGGAGCCGCTTTTCTTTTGGAGGAGAACCGGCGGGGCAACGGGCGGATTGCGAGAGAGCCGGGGGTGGGCAGGGGAGAGCTATGGATAAAAAAGGGGCGGCCAAAGGGGATTCTCCCGAGTCGTGCCGGGAATGCAAGAACTGGAAGGTAGCCAAAGAGCGGGTGAGGCTCTTAGAACTGCTGGAGAAGGCGATCGATAAGATGCAAAAGGCCCTAGTTGACGATGCGTTCAAGCCAACAATCGCGGACTATCAAAAGTTAGTGCAGATGGAGAAGGAAATAGACGAGGCGGCCAGCGATGCAAAGGAGATCCGGGTGAAATGGGTGGAGCCGACGGATTCAGAGAACGAGGAATAATATACAAGCCGCTACCTTCGCAGAGAGACTTCCACAACCTTAAGAACCGCTTTAAAGGGTTTTCGGGGCCGATCGGCAGCGGGAAGAGCCAGGCGCTGTGTCACGAAGCGATCCGGCTGACGTATGTGAACCCGGGAAGCCTGGGGCTGATGGGCGCACCCACTTACCCGATGTTACGGGACTCGACGCAAGCTGCGCTGTTCGCGATCCTGGAGGCGAACAAGATCCCCTACGAGCACAATAAGGCGGAAAACTCGCTGGTAATGAGGGAGACGCGATCGAAGGTGTTGTTCCGGCCCTTGGACGAATTCGAAAGGCTGCGCGGGACGAACCTGGCGTGGTTTGGGCTGGACGAGCTGACATACACGCAAGAGGAAGCATGGCTGCGGCTGCAAGGGCGGCTGCGAGATCCCAACGCCAATCATCTTTGCGGCTTCGGCGTGTGGACACCCAAAGGTTACGACTGGGTCTATCACAGATTCATTTCGCCAAAGAAAGAGGGTTACGGGGTAATAAAGGCGCCGGCATTTGAAAACCACTTCCTGCTGTCGAAGACCGCCGATTATTACGAGCAGTTGAAGGACAGCTACGATGAGAAGCTTTATGACCAAGAAGTGATGGGAGAGTACATCACTCAGGATGGCAGACGGGTGTACACGGCTTTCAGCAGATCCAACAACATGCGGGAGCTTAAGGTGGCGCCGACGCAGCCGTTGCTTTGGGCGCTCGACTTCAACGTGGACCCAATGAGTTCGGTGATCGTCCAGATGGTGGGAGAGGAGGTGCGCGTGGTGGACGAGATTGTGCTGCGGTGCGCGTCGACGGAACAGGCCTGCGCGGAGTTTCTGAAGCGGTATCCGAACCACCCGGCAAACATGAGGATATATGGGGACGCGTCGGGGAACAACCAGCAGACGACGGGGGCTTCGGATTACGAGATGGTCCAGCAGTTCTTGACGGACAATTCGTACTACAAAGCTGAGTACCGGACGGCCTCGCAGAATCCACCCATTCAACTGCGACTGAACCTGATGAATTCTAAGCTGCTTTCGGCCCGGGGGAAGGCCGTGATTGTGGTGGATCCGAAGTGCGTGGAACTCATCAAGGACTTCGAGGAGGTTTGTTACCGGGCCGAGGACGGCAAGCCGGACAAAGACAGAGACAGAATGCGGACCCACACATCGGACGCTTTGGGATACCTGGTTTGGCAGGAGTTCAAGCCAGTGAAGAAGGTGGGGCCGCAGCAGGGGGGAAGGTTATGTTAGGCATGGAGAACATCAACCGGGAGCATCCGGACTACATTGCCCGAAAGGCGATGTGGGATCAGTACGACGACTTGTACGCAGGCGGCGAACAGTTACGCGCTCATGCGACGCAATACCTGGTGCGCCGGCACAAGGAGCCGGGCGACGTATACATGGAACGGCTCAACCGGGTCTTCTACGAGAACTACCTGGGGTCGATTATCGACTGGTATGCGGCGACGCTGATGCGGCGGGGACCGGCACTGCTATTCGAGGGGGACGATGCGGCGGCGAAGTCGTTCTACAGCACGTTTGCGGAAGACTGCGATCTGAAGGGAACGAGCCTGAGCGAGTTCTTCCGGCGGCGAATGGTGGAAGCGCTGGTTTGCGGAAGCAGTTACACGGTAGTGGACTTTCCGCGGGCGGGCGGACCGGCGTTGAACCGGGCGGAAGAGGACGCCTCGGGTAGGTCGCGAGCGTACCTGGTGGATTACTCGCCGCAGGAAGTTATTAACTGGAACTACAACGAGAGCAGCGGACTGGAGTGGGCGGTGGTGCGGACCGCGTGCCTGCAACAGAGCAAGGTGACGGACGCGCGGTGGGAGAAGGAGACGCGGTGGATCTACTACGACCGCGAAAACTTCCAGGTATTCCGCAAGGCGGGCGACTCGCAGGCCATGGAGGCGATCGACGAAGGGCGGCACGGGTTGGCATCGCTGCGGCGGGTGCCGGTTTTTCAGATGAAGGTATCGCCGGGGTTGTGGCTGATGAATAAGGCCGGGCTTCTGCAGCTCGAGCATCTTAATAAGTCGAATGCGCTGGGGTGGGCGCTGACGATGGGGCTGTTTGCGATGCCGGTGGTTTATTCGGACCGGGAGTGGAATCAGATTGTGGGGGAGTCCTACTACATTCAGTTGGGACCGCAGGACCGGTTCGGATGGACGGAGCCGGACGGCAAGGTGTATCAGATTGCGGCGGATAACCTGGAGCGACTGAAGGACGAGATCTACCGGGTGTGCTACCTGATGAACCAGGCGGGGAGTTCGGGAAGCGGGGACCAACGATCGGGGTTGAGCAAGCAGATGGACTTCGAGACCACGCAGGAAGTATTGCGGGCCTACGGAGACATGGTGAAGGACGCGATGAAGCAGGTGCTGCGGGCAATCGCGGCGGCCCGGCAGGACGAGTTGGAGATCGATATTGCGGGGTTGGACGAGTTCGATATCGAGGACTTCGGCGGCGAATTGGACGACGCGAAGAAGCTGCTGGATTTGGGGATCAACTCGGAGACGTTGAAGAAGCAGATTTTCAAGAAACTGGCGGCGAAGTATCTTTGCGACGCACGGCAGGAGGTGAAGAACCGGGTGGCGGAGGAGATCGATCGGGGGTAGGGGGCAGGGTATTCACCGCGGAGACACGGAGTGCACGGAGGAAACGCGGAGAAAACGAACACGTTTCGACGCGGAGACGCGGAGGCGCGGAGGAAAACGCGGAGAAGAAGGAATTCGGAGATTTGGAGGAGGTGTATGGAAGGAATCGACGTTCAGGCGATCGTGCAACTGGCGATTCAAGAATATGTGAGCCGGGAACAGGGAAAGACCGAACCGGCTTACAAGGCGGAACTGCAGGAGGAGAAGAAGCGGCGCGAGCAGCTCGAACGCCGGGTGAATGAACTGGTTGCCGAGAATGGCCGCAGCAAACAAATCGCGGAGGAGGCGGAACGGAGTTCGGCGGTAAAGACCGAATTGCACAGGCTTGGCGTGGCCAAGGTGGATCTGGCCTTTCGCGCGGTGAAGGATGGGATCGTGCGCACGGAGGACGGGCGAATCGTGGCCCGGACCGACGGGGGCGGCGAGATACCGATGGCGGACTACCTGGCCGCCTTCGTGAAAGAGAATCCCGAGTTTCTTCCAGCGCGGATTGCGGGAGGGACGGGAATGACGGGAACGCTGAGAGCCCCCGGCGCGGGGCGCGAACCGGTCGACCTGGAGCGAATTCGTCCAGGCATGAGCGCGGAAGAGATGCAGCGGGTGCGCGAGGAAATCGTGCGAGTGGCATCGCAAAGTCTGCGGGGAATGTAAGAAAAAAGGAGAACGAATGGGAATCATTACTTCGACTAACGTCGCGAGCGCGATTGTGAAACTGGTGGCGGCGGACGCTTTGCCGGTACTGACGGGGAACCTGGTGATGGGGAACCTGGTGAATCGCGATTACGAGCCGGCTCTGGCAAATGCCGGCGATACGATCAACGTGCCGATTCCGCCGACGATGGCGGCGAACAATATTCTGGAAGGCAACAGCGTGCAGGCGCAGAACCCGAGCATCGCGAACGCGGCGATCGTTCTGAACAGCCACGTGGAGGCGACTTTCCAGATTCCGGACGTGACCAAGGTGCTGGCGGTGCCGGACCTGCTGAAGGTTTATCTGCAGCCGTCGGTGTCGGCGATTGCGGAGAGAATCGAGACCGACCTGCTGAGCCTATACGCCAGCTTCACGGCGAACACGCCGGTGGGGACGGCGGGGGCGACGCTCACAGAAGCGACGATCGACGCGGCGGAGACGGCGCTGTTCCTGGGGAAGATTCCGCAATCGGAGCAGCGGTATTTCGTGGTGAACGCGGCCGCGTATTCCGCGTGGCGGCAGATTCCGCTGTTCGAAGAATTCCAGACGGCAGGAGCCGCGGGACTTCGGACGTTGATCGACGGAACGATCGGGAAGTTCAAGGACTTCTTCGTGTTCCGTTCGCAGTTTGTGCCGCAGACGGGCACGACCACGGTGAACACGCACAACCTGGCGTTCACGAAGAGCGCGATCGGGCTGGTGATGCGGCGGCTGCCACAACCGCTTCCGGGGACCGGCGCCATCGCGGAGTATGCCGAACTGGGCAATTTCGGCATGCGGGTGGTGATGAGCTATCAGCCGAATACACTGGCGCAGCAGTTCACGGTGGACGTTCTTTACGGATGCGGCGTGTTGCGGAACCAGGCCGGCGTGCAGGTGAACACCTAAGCTAGCAGGGGCGGCGGGAGTACTCACCGCTGAGACGCGGAGAAAGCGGAGGAAGCGCGGAGAAAGGCAAAAGGACAATGGCTTTCTCCGCGCTTCCGCGGCGCAATGGAACTGCTGGCTAGAACCGCTCCCTGACGGTCGCGGCTCGGTAATTCACGGTAGTTGGGGCTCGGTAGCTCACGGTAGTTGGAAAAGGAAGCCCTGGCAGCGGCTGGCCGGCGGTTTTTGGGATTTAGTGAGGCGGTTGCGGAACAACACAGAGGAGATGAGATGGATTTGAGAGTTTATTACCGGAAAATACGGGAAGTGGAAGCTACGATACCGGGGACAAGTACGGCGGTTGTGAGCTTGGCCACTCCGGATGGCGGCAAAGAGGGAATGATTACCGAGGTCCCACGGCGAGTGGCGGCCAAGATGGTCGTGGACGGGACGGCGAAGTTGGCCACGGACGGCGAGATCGAGCAGTCTCGCAAGGTTTAGGCGGACTTATGGCACTGTTCACGGACGGCCCGGTGTCCACCATTGAAGAATTGGCGGGACACGATTCCCAACTCCTGAACGTGGCGACGGTGGAGGGGATCGACGTCACAACGAAGCTGCAACTGGCACAGGAGGAGCTGGGGATCGAATTGGAGACGCTCGTGGAGCGCCGGATGGTAGAGAAGGTGGTGGTGACGCCGCCACTGCGGCTCTGGCACGCGTATCTATCGCTGGAGATGGTCTATCAGGATGCTTACAACAACCAGCTCAACGACCGGTATGCGAACAAGCGGGATGAATTCCGCGATCTGGCGCGGTGGGCAATGGACCGGCTGATCCGGCTGGGAGTGGGCTTGGCGGAGCATCCTGTACCGAAGGCGGCGGAACCCGATGTGACGACGACGACGGGGACGCTGGCGGACGGGACGTATTACGCGACGATGTCGTGGGTGAACGCGGCGGGCGAAGAGGGGGTTTCGGCGGACGCGGTCAACGTGACGACGGCGAGCAGCACCTTCGTGGTGAGTCCCAGGCGCGCGCCGGAAGTGGCGGTGGGTTGGAACGTGTATGCCGGCGTGGCCCCCGAGCAGATGGTTCGGCAGAACACGACGCCGAACCCGTTGGGATCGACGTGGGTGCAGCCGGGGGCATTGGCGACGGAGGGGAAGCGGCCGGGACCGGGGCAGGCCCTGAATATGGTGCAAAGGGTTGCCAGGCGGATATCGAGAGGGTGACAAATGGCGGCGAATATCGCGAGCGGGGCCACGGCAACGGTGCTGAGCCTGATGCAGGGGGCCAGCGGGATCAACGCGAGCCTGTTGGCACTGCAGCAGGCGGGCAGTCCGGGGGGAGGGTTTGCGGTGGGGGTGCAGGTGACGGCGCAGAATGTGGCGCCAGACCTGGTGGAGCGCAGCACGGCGATGCGATATCCGACCGCGAACATTTACTGCGAGAAGGTAGTGAACACACTGAAGGAGAAGTTCCGGAGCTTCTCGGGACGGGTGGAGATGGTGATGGAGATCCGGCACTCGCAGGACGGACTGGAGGGGCTGGAGAGCGCCCTGGAGCTTTACACGGATGCGGCGGCGCAAGCACTGGACGCGACGCGAGGGGATTGGGGGAACGGGATGTTCTACTCGGGGGGGTACGAGATCTCGTTTGGGGCGGTGAAACGCGGGGGACGGGGGTTTCTGCAGGCGGCGCGGATTGGGTTTGACGTGGGGGTGAGTAAGAGCTAGCGGGTTAGTCCGTATTCACCGCGGAGACGCGGAGGAAACGGAGGAAGCGCGGAGAAGAATAAATAGAGAATTGTTTTCTCCGCGTTTCCTTCGTTTTCTCTGCGTCTCCGCGGTAAATACAGATTTGACTCATTGGCAGGGATTCGGCGTGGAACGCTGAGAGAACACAGAGAGAGAACACTTATGTCATATATTTCGTCGAATGCGAACCGGTTTTATGCGGGACTGGAGAGCGCGTACGGGGCGGCAGCCGCGGTGACGGCAGCAAACCGGATTCCGGCTTTGAAGTTGACCGTGCATCAACAAGTGGCGACTGCGGACCGCAAGGATAAAACGGGGAGCAGGACGTTTGTGGGCAATCCTTCGGGGGGAAGGCTGCGCACGGACTACGAGGTGCGCACTTACATGACGAGTTGGCAGGGGGGGGCCTCGGGACCTTCTTACGGGCCGCTATTCCAAGCGGCTTTGGGAGGCACTCCATTGGCCTTCGCGGGGGGCACGGTGGCTTCGATCACCTCGAACGGACAGGTAGGATTCGCAGCTCCGCACGGGTTGGCGGCCGGCCAGGCGGTGCAGTCCGGGGGGGAGATACGGTTTGCGGCGGCGATTGTGAATGCGAGCACGGTGCAACTGAACGCTCCGTTTACGAATCCGCCGGCGGTGGGCGCGACGATCGGGGCGGCGGTGACTTATGTGCCTGCCACCACGTTGCCGAGCGTGAGCGTATACGACTACTGGACTCCGCAAACGGCGGTGCAGAGGATGCTGTGCGGAGCCGGCGTGGACCAATTGGAGATTCTGGTGAACGGCGACTACCACGAGTTCCGATTTAGCGGGCAGGCGCAGGACGTGGTGGACAGCACCAGCTTCAGCGCGGGAGGCGCGGGAGAACTGTCGAGCTTTCCGGCGGAACCGGCGCTGGGCGGGTTCGACTACTCGATCGTACCGGGCAATCTGGGCGAGGCCTGGCTGGGGACGGCGGCGACGCAGTTTCTGACGATCACAAGCGCGACGCTGGTGCTGAAGAACAATCTGGATACGCGGTCGAAGGAGTTTGGGTCGAGGCTGCCACGGGCGCTCGCTCCGGGAGAGCGGACGGTGACGGCGGCATTTTCGCTTTACGTCATGGACGACTCGGCCACGGAGGCGCTGTACCAGGCGGCACGGCAGGAATCGCCGATTAGCGTGATGTTCCAGTTGGGAGTGATGCAGGGACAGGTGATGGGGGTCTATCTGCAGAGCGTGGTACCGGAGGTGCCCGAGTTCGACGACAGCTCGAACCTGCTGCAGTGGAAGTTCCGGGCATCGCGAGCGCGGGGGACGGTGGATAACGAGATCGCGGTGGCGTTCGGGTAGAGGGGGCGGGGCGGGGTTATTCACCGCGGAGACGCGGAGGAAGCGGAGAAAGCGCGGAGAAGAAGACGGAGAAGGCAGGGCGGAATGGGAGAGATGGCGGTGGATTACGTAAGCTCGCGGGTGGTGGAGTCGCAGAAAGTGGCCGGAGTTCGGTTCACGGTTCTGAAGATGTCGTTTGGGCGGCGGACGGAATTGATGGGGCGGGTGAGAGAGTTGGCGCGGCGGGCGGAGTTTCTGGCGGCAGGAGAATCGGCGGAAGAACGGATGGACGCGGCGCTGGCGCGGGCCCAGATCGACCGGCTGTATGTGAGTTGGGGGCTGCAGGCGATTGCGGGATTGAAGGTGGATGGAGTGGAGGCGACTCCGGAGATATTGGCGGAGGCGGGTCCGGAGGAATTGTTCCGAGAGGCTGTGGGGTTGGTGCGGCGGGAGACGGGGTTGGACGAGGCGGAACGAAAAAACTGCTAGTCGCCTTCCACTTTCAGTTTTCCAACCAGGCCGGTTGGGAGTGCGACGCGTGCCGGAGATCCGGCCTGGAGAAGAAACGGCGCTGCGGATGGCTTCGTGCGCAGGAGCCGGGCGCGGAAGAGCAACGCAGAAGACGGGCGGTTTGGGCGCGGGCGGATGTGGCGACAGAGACCTGTCCGAAGTCGTACATCACGGCCGAGAGCGAGGGATGGGTGGAGGAGTTTCTGGTGCGGCGGCGGTTGGGAGGGATGAAGTTTGAGGAGCTGACGGCGCGGCAGGTGGAAGCATTCCTGATTTTGGACAAGGCACTGGCGAGGGAGATGAAGCATGGCGGACACGGCAGAAGAAACGCTTCTTGAAGAATTCTCGGGGATCGCGGGAGAAACGGCGGCAGGGAGCAGCGCGGGCCTGATCCAGCAGATGACCGAAAGTATGGGAGCGATTCCCTATACACCGCAGACGCTGACGACGGGGGGCACGGTGGCCGGCAGCGGGACAAGCAGCGGAGGGAGCGGCGGGGACTCGGCGCTGTCGATCGCTTCGACGGTGCTGACGAGCGGATTGGGAATCGTACCGCTGATCGGCGGACTAATCGGGCTTTTCGATGGAGGTGGAAGCTCGACACAGCAACCGCTGACGAAGTACGCGATGCCCGATCCGGTGAGCTTTCAGGGGGCCGAAACGGGCGGGGGCATTGAGGCCGCCGACACCGACCTGACGGGGATGCCGCGGGTCGCGAGCGGCGCAGGTGGGGCCACGGCGGGAGGAGGAAGCGGCGCGACGGCGGGCGGCGGCGGGGTTGGGGCGGCGACGGGAGGCAGCGGCGGATCGCAGATCACAGTGAACGTGCAGGCAATGGATGCGCGATCGTTTATGGACCACAGCAGCGACATCGCGGCGGCGGTGCGGAGCGCGATGTTGAATTTGAACTCGATCAACGACGTAGTGAGTAACTTGTAAGTTATGGCGACGTTTCCGGCTTTGAAGACGAATGCGGTGGCGCAGTATCCGGCGAAGCGGACACTGCGATTTCAGAACCAGAGCGTGCGGTTCGTGGACGGGACGGAGCAGCGGTACAGGGACTCGGCGGGCCCGCTGCATCGGTGGGAGATCCTCCTGGACGAATTGGACGAAGGGGAGATGACGGCTCTGGAGACGTTCTTTCTGGCGAATCAGGGGGCGTTCGCGGTGTTTCTATTTACGGACCCCTGGGACGGGCAGACTTATAACAATTGCAGTCTGGGAGGAGACGAGATGGATTTGACGCACGGCGGCGAGATGCTTGGGGCGACCCGGCTGACGGTGGTGGAGAACCGGTGATGGTATATCCGCAGCTTAGCAGCGGAAGTTTAGCGCAGTTTCCGATCGGGAAGCAGCAACAGCAGCGCACGGTGGTGAATGCGGCGCTGGATGGAAGCACAATCCGGCTGGCGGATCCGGGTGGGGCCACCACGCGATGGGTGTTGAGCTATTCGGGATTGACAGACAGCGAACGGGCAGCGCTGGAGACATTTTTCGAGGCGGCGGAAGGGTCGCTGAATGGGTTCACTTTTTTGGATCCGACGGCGAATCTGCTGGCTTGGAGCGACCAGTTGACTAACGCGGTGTGGCAGGCCGGGCCGCTACTGACGCTCACGGCCGGAATAGCTGACCCCGCGGGCGGCACGCAGGCCTGGAAACTCTCGAACAGCGGCGCGGGGGCGCAGAGCATTTCGCAAACTCTGCAGGCGCCGGCAGGATACGAGTATTGCCTCAGCGCATATTTGCGCGCGGACGAGGGGACCACGGTAACGTTGCTGGCGGGAGGCCAGCAAGCGGAGCAGGCGGTGACGCCGGCTTGGACGAGAGTGACGCTGACGATGACCGGCGACGCGACGGCAAGCTCGATTCTGTTCGGCATCCAGTTGCCGGCGGGAGCGACGGCTTACGTGTACGGGATACAGGCAGAGCCGCAAGCGGGAGCGTCGGAGTACAAGCCGAGCACCACCGGCGGAGTGTACGTGAACGCGCGGCTGGATAGCGACGAACTAACAATGACGGCGACGGGCGTGGGACAGCATGCGTGCACGGTGAACATCATCAATGTCAACCATCTTTGATCTGAAGGGACAGGCGGTGACAGATACGCCGCTGGTACTCTTCGACTGCACGCTGGCAAACGGACAGACGGATTCCTGGTGCACGCACGCGGTGACCGTGAATGGGACCAGTTACGCGGCGCGGGTATTGCAGCAGACCGTGTTCGAGATGCAGACGGCTTCGCAGCAAGGGGTCGACGGAATTCCGCAGATTTCGGTGGTGCTGGCGAATGCGGACTCGCATTTTTCGCAGATCGAGCGGGAGACCGGCTGGAAGGGCGCGACGCTGACGGTGGGGTTTCTGTTCTACGATCTGCCCAACAATACACCGGTGACGGACAGCATGGTGGTCTTCCAGGGGATCTGCAATCCGCCGGACGAGATTCGCCAGGCGACGTTCCGGATCACGGCGACCAACTGGATGAATCTGCAGAGGCTGCTGATGCCGCAGGTGCGCATTCAGCGGACGTGCCCGTGGGACTTTCCGGCGACGGAGGCCCAGCGGGTGGAGGCAATCGACGGGGGAGCGAACGGGCAGTACTCGCTGTATTACCCTTGCGGATACTCGGCGGGAGAGACGGGCGGCACGGGGAACCTGAACAACGGCGTACCCTACACGGCATGCGGATACACGCGGAGCGATTGCCAGGCGCGCGGGATGTGGTCGAACTTCGGAGGGATCGAGTTCGTGCCGCCGGCGATTTCGGTGCGGAGTTACGGACAGGGCAGCAACCAGACATCGGCTGTGTCGGTGAATGCAGCGCAGTACAACGATTTTGTCCCGATGGTGTACGGGACGGCATGGTACACGCCGCCCGTGGTGTTCGCGCGAAACGACGGCAACCTGACACGCATGGAAGTGCTGCTGGGGATCGGCCAAATGCAGGGCGTAATCACGGTGCTGGTGAACGACGTGGCGATCCCAGTGGGAGTGGCCGGCGCCAACATGACGGGAACCGGCTGGTATAACGCGATCACGCTGGGGACGCGCACTGGCGCGTTCGATATGAACTTCACCGATGCGAGCGGACAGCCGGCGGGAGATCCCTACGGCAGCATGGCGTACCTGTCGGTGGTGGTGCCGAGCGGGTTGAACAACGGGACCTCGCTACCCGAAGTGAAGGTACTGGCGCAGGGATTGATCCTGCCGACCTACGCGTCCGACGGAACGGAGACGGGCCCGCGGTTCACCAACAATCCGGCGTGGATTGTGCTCGACCTGTTGCGGCGGATGGGCTGGAGCACTTCGGAGATCGACATCGCGAGCTTCGCGGCGGCGGCGGCGTATTGCGACGAGCAGATCAACACGCTGGATTTGAATTCGAACCCAATTACATTGGCTAGGTTTCAGTGCAACTTCACCTTGCAGAAGCCCCGGAGCGCCGGCGATCTGGTGCGGGGTGTGCGCAACTCATCACGGCTGCTGATGACCTATGAGGCGGGCGGTTTGGTGCAGTTGCGAGTGGAGAACGCCATCGCCGAAGAGGCCCCGGCACAGGAGGCCTGGTCGAACAGCACCGAACCACTGAACGGGGGCTGGCCGAGCTACGAGTTCGGGGACGGCAGCACGGGGGTTTCGGGAATCATGCGGAAGGCGACTGGCGAACCCAGCGTGCGGGTATTCTCCCGCAGCATTGCGGATACGCCGAACCTGTTTGCGGTGGAGTTTCAGGACTCGCTGAACCAGTATCAGCAGGACAGCTACACCCTGGTGAACGCGGATGACGTGGCGCTGTGCGGGCAGGAAGTTTCGGCGACGCTGGCGGCGATCGGGATTCCGAATTTCGACCAGGCGGGGCGGATGCTGCAGGTAAACCTGGACAAATCCGTGCTCGGGAATACGTACATCGAATTTGAGACGAGCGTGCAGGCGTTCGGCGTGCGGCCCGGCGATTTGATCACGTTTACTTACTTGAAAGAGGGTTTCGAGCGGCAGCCGTTCCGGATCGTAAAGCTCGCGCCGGGAATGAATAACCGGATCACGACGATCACGGCGCAGATCCACGACGATGCGTGGTATGCCGACAGCAATGGTCAATCGGCCACGGGAATCGGCGGGTCGCCACAGGGCGAAGCGGGGATTGGGGTTCCACGACCGCTCATCGGGAGCGTGGTGGACGCGAACGGAAATATTCAGTTCGGATTGGTGGAGACATCGACGATTTGCAGCGATGGCACGGTGACCACCAGTTTGTCGGGAAGCTTTGTGCCGCCGGCGACGGTGGTGGCGTCGGGTCCGGCGATCCCGCTGCTGAGCCTGGCGGCGCAAGTGGGGACGGGGGGAACGCTGGCGAGTGGGCAGACGCTCTATTACGCCATTTCCGCTTTGGACAGCGCGGGCGACGAGAGCCTGATGTCGTTCGTGGTGATGGCCCGGATCACGGCCGATCGGAGCACTGTAACTCTGACGGGGCTGAGTTTCGCATCGGGCGTAACTGGGTTCAACGTGTACCGCGGACAGACGCCGGCGGAGATGTTCCGGATCGCGACGGGGCAAGCCCCGGCTGTGCAATTCACCGACGCGGGATTGGCGGAACAGGCGATTCCACCGGCCGATCCGAATTTCGATCATGCCAATTTTTACTGGAGGATGGAATTGCAATCGGAGGAGCCGGCCACGGTGTATTCCGCGAGCACCGTGGGCAACGGTACTCTACAGATGGCGGCCAACGGGAATAGGGGCATGGTGGCGCGGATCACGCGCGGAACGGGTGCGGGGCAGGAGCAGACGATCGCGGCGAACACAACGACGACACTCACGCTGGCGTCGCCCTGGACCGTGACGCCGGACGCGACGAGTTTCTTCGTGGTGGCCGAATCGGGGTGGCATTTTGCGGCGCTGGCGAAGAGCAGCCCGACGGAGTTCGAGATTCCCAACCAAGCCGGGGAAGTGGTGGAGATCACCGGGCGGGCGGCCAATGCGAACAATGTGGAATGCCCCGCGGCGCTGGCGACGGTTACGCGATGGCAGATCGGCGGAGGAGGAGCGGGCGACAGCGCGGTACCGGCGCAGCCTTCCTTTGCGTTGGGGGCCTCACCGCTGGGCGGCACCGCGCAACTGAGCGCGGTTTCGTTCCCGAACCTGAATGACACGAACAGCATATCCTCCGGCACCCTGACGCTGCACTACTGGAACGAGCTGACGGGTCAGCCGACGCTTACACTGGCGGCCGCGATTGGCTCGACCGGCCAGACCTTGGCCCTGAGCGCGGCAGGGGCGGCGACGCCGGGAACGTTCATTCAGCTTGATGGCGAAGTGATGCAGGTGGAAACGGTGGGGAATGGTGGCGCATCGTACACGGTGACGCGCGGGATGCACGGAAGCGCGGCGGCAGCCCATACGGCGCAGGCTGCGATTTATACCCTGGCGACTACCACCGTGATCGCGCCGTTTCCTCCGGAGTTCTTTGGCACTCCATACAGCGGAAGCTGGCTGTTCCCGATTCCCATGCCGGACGTGAGGGTGGCCAGCGCGGAGTTATATGTTACCAACGACCGGGGCAACAGTCCGACCGCGAGTATCTGCCTGACCAACAATGACGACAAAGGGATGCGGACGCTTTCGGGCGGACAGTACACCATCCAGATCGGCGGATATCTGGCCATCGACCAATCGGCCGCGCCGCCGCTGGTGGTGGACGCTTCGCACTCGGTGAGAGATGTGTTTGCGGTGTTGGGGACAGCGGCGGACGCGTCGGTGCAGGTTCAACTGAATGTCAACGGCGGGGCTTACTGCACGCTGATAATTCCGGCGGGACAGTTGGTATCCAGTGTGGTCTCCGGCCTGGGCATGGCGCCTCTGGTTGCGCAATCGCAAATCACTCTATCGGTGATTTCGGTGGGGCAGACATATCCGGGGGCGGACCTCACGGTCTTGATTCGACTCTGATGGCGGACCAACTTACCAAACTTAGACCAGACCGCGACTTGCAGTGCTACTTCCAGGAGCCTACTGCCGTGGCGGCCTTGAGCGGAGCTACGGCTAATGGCTTCACGGTGTCGGGTTGCTGGCGGCAGCCGTTCGATTGGGCGGTGGTTGAATGGAACCGCGACAACGTGTTCGAGCATCCGACGCTGAGAAACCTGCCGGATGGAAATCTTAGCGGGATCCAACTCAGCTATGTGGAGAGCCGCACGAATTGCATGGCGATGGACTCGACGGAGTATGACTCTGTCGGATGGTCCTATCTCCGAATCTGGGAGGACTCTGACGGTCCGGAGAACTTCCATATGGTTCCGCTGATGCAATACGCGACACCAGTCGGCGGCTACACTCCGGCGACCGCGACCTTCACTTTGCAGGGCACACCCACGGCGGGAGACTATATCGAACTGGCATGGCTGGACCAGCACCAGAACTACCAGTTCGCGGCTGGGGACACACTGGCGACGGCATTGGTCGGACTGGCTGGCTTCATCAACGCCAATAGCGCCGCCAATGGGGTGACGGCAAGCGTAAATGGCGCGCAAATCACGCTCACTTACAATCTGCAACCAGGCAATAATGGGAACCGCATCGGAGTGTATGGGGGCATCTCCGGCGCACAAACCGAGTCGTGGTCGCCGGCGTGGGCGATGTTCGTCGGGGGGGTATCGCCACAACAGTGGCAGGTGAATCTGGATTTTGGGAATCTTATAGACAGTACCCAGCAGACGGTGCCCACCCAGAATGTACGAAAAGTGCGATGGACCTGGGCGGCGGATCTGCAGTTTCAGAACTACCAAGGTGGCGAGTTCGCGGTTTCCCTGACGGACTGGCAAGTTACGGGAGGGAATATCACCTATTCCGTGGCGGGGCCCGGGAGCCAACGCATAGAGGATGACTCTTCTCAAATGAATTATAGCGGATCGTGGACCCTGGAGACGGGGAACTACTCGGGGGGATCGATTCACCACACGACCAACCCGAGTGATAGCCTGTCTTGCAGTTACATGGCCAACGAGACGCATCAACTGTATGTGGGCACCAGGTATTCCAACAACGGCGGCAACATCACAGTGCAGGTGGATTCCAACCCAGCGCTGACGGTGGACTTGTGCCGGCCGTTGGAGGACGTTCTAATTCGGGTGGAGACGGGCGCATTCGCCGGAGGAGTTGAACATGTGATCACGGTCACTCACACGGGCGCACAGGGGACGGATGTGTACTTCGATTTTCTGGAGATTGCTTACCCGACCGAGAACCTGCCCACCTTTCCCGCAATTCCGGACAGCACGCTGGCCACCGATTGGGACACTAACAACTCATTGGCGATTGCGCCCGAGCGGACCGCGTGGCTGATCGATACTTTGGGTTTCAAGGGCCGGGCCAACCACTATGCAGGAGCGCTGTGGTTTTACGAGCTGTATAACTTCGGCAACCAGTATGCCACGGCGACGATCGTGTTCTCGGGAACGCCTGAGTTTGGCGGCACGACGGAACTTGCGCTGGCGGGGAGCAGCATTCAACATGTGAATCTGATTAGCGACACAGCCGAGACGATCGCGACATGTTTCGCACTCTGGATCACGGCGGGATCTTCCGCGGCGTGGGCCCAGGCTACGGGCGCGACACTGACAATCACCGCCAGGGCCATGGGCAGCGGGGGGAATTCGATCAGCATTGCGGCGAGCACGGGGAGCAGCGGATTCACGGCGTCGGTAAGCCAAGGCACGCTGTCCGGGGGCGCCGATGGAGTGTGGTACACGGACTTAAACGCCGTGCCCCGGATCAACAGGGCAGCGCGGGATTGGAGCACGAGCTTCTTTCAGGCGCTCAGTGGCTATGGAACGGATGTGACGGCCTCGTTCAGCATGGAACTGGGGAACGGCGACGACCGGGCAATCACGGGGATTGCCCAGATGTATCCGGACGGTCCGGTTTGGGTGAATACGCCGGCGCTGCAGACGAATTTCAGCCCGGCGAGTCTGGCGTTCTGGCAGGAGGTCTACGCCGAAATGGCCGGACTGATGACGTCGGCGGGCGTGGATCCCTATCTGCAATTTGGCGAGGTGCAGTGGTGGTATTTCGCAGACGCTTCGGGGATGCCATTTTACGATGCCTACACGACGAGCACTTTTGCCGCGCAAGAGGGCCGGCCAATGGCGATAATCCCCAGCCAGTCGGCCGACCCGAGCGCGTATCCGGTGGAATGCGTGTTTCTGCCGGGGCTGATCGGGCAATTCACGAGAGCAATTGCAACTTACGTGCAGCAACAGTACTTCAATACGCGGTTTGAAGTGCTTTATCCGGTGGACACGAACAATACGCCGTTGAACGAGATCATCAATTTCCCTACGGCGTATTGGACCCCGTCGGCGCTGGCGTGCCTGAAGACGGAGAATTTCACGTATACCGGCGATCGTGATCTGGACCAGGCCCGGCAGTCGATTCAGCTCCCCATGAGCAAAGGATTCCCGGTCTCGCAAGGCAGCCATTTGATTGGGATCTCGGATCCCACGACCCCCTGGCAGAGAGAGCGGCTGCTCACGTTGGCGGCCGGAGTGGAACCGGTGGTCCTGTTTGCGCTGGACCAGTTCTGCCTGATCGGAACCGCGCTGCCGCTCGACCGGGGGCCGCGCATATCAAGGTTTATGGGGAATTGAAGCAGCCGGAATCGACGCACGTCCGGCGCGATGCCTTATCATACGGTTGAATGCCCATCGATCTCTCCGCCCAAGCAGCTCCATCGGCCTGCATTCATCAGGATGCCGTGATCGGACCGGGCGTCCGCATCGGAGAATTCTGCATCGTTGAAAGCGACGTCTCGATCGGCGGCGGATGCAAGCTGGAACCGTACGTGTACGTCAAGCGATGGACCACTCTCGGTGAAGAGAACGAAATCTCCGCCGGAACGGTGTTGGGCACGGATCCGCTGGACAAGAACTTCAGCGGCCAACGCAGCTATCTGCGGATTGGCAATCGAAATAAGATCCGGGAGCACTATACGATTTCGCGGGGAACGGAGCCCGAATCGGTCACGGTGATTGGCGACTCCAACTACATCATGACTTCGGGTCATATCGCGCATAACTGCGTCATAGGCAACCATACGGTGATCGCAAGCTGCGCGCTGCTGGCAGGTTATGTAGAAGTCGAGGACCAGGCCTTCATTTCGGGCGGCGTCGTGGTGCACCAATATTCCAAGATCGGCCGCCTCGCGATGATCGGTGGGAACACGCGAATCAACAGCGACGTTCCACCTTTTTTCCTTTACGCCGGACACGATGTGGAAGCCAAAGGCCTCAACCTGGTGGGGTTGAAGCGCGCCGGCTACAAGCTCTCCGACATCAGCGTGCTCAAGCGAGCCTATCAGATCCTGTATCGCTCGGGAATGAAACTGCGGGATGCTTTGGCCAAGATCGAAACCGAGATTCCCACGCCGGAAACGCTGCACCTGGTTGCCTTCATCCGCCGCAGCGAGCGGGGCATCTGCCGCGAGTGAAGCTTCCCGGCGATTTCTCGCCTTCACCGACTTGGGCGACAATACTTATGTGACCAGGCGTGAATTCGTAGCCGGCGCTTCGGCGTCGCTCTCGGCAGGGGCGGCCGGCGCCCAGGAGCGCAACACCAGCGGGCTGGCGCTGTGGTACAAGCAACCCGCGGAGAAATGGACCGATGCCCTACCTATCGGCAATGGCCGTCTGGGCGCGATGGTGTTTGGCGGAGTGAACGCCGAACGCTTGCAACTGAACGAGGACACCCTCTGGAGCGGCGCTCCCCGGCCGTGGGATAATCCCGAAGCCAAACAGCACCTCGAGGAAGTCCGCAGCCTGGTTCTCGATAAGCAGGACTACGTGGCGGCCGATCGCGTCTGCCGCCTGATGCAGGGACCCTACAATCAGTCGTATCAGCCGCTCGGCGACTTGCACATCGAGTGGCAACCTTCGGGAGAGATCGCCGGCTACCGGCGCGAGCTCGATCTCGATACGGCCATCGCTCGCGTTTCGTTCCGGGTCGGCCGGTTTCAGTTCCTGCGCGAGGCATTTGTCTCCGCGCCCGATCAGGTGATCGCCGTCCGCTGGACCACCACCGATCCCGTTGGCATCAGCCTCTTCGTCGGAATCGACAGCCCCGTGCAGTCGCGGAGCGAGGCCAGTGAGAACGGCTTGCTGCGCCTGACCGGCAAAGCGCCAGCGCACGTGGAACCCAACTATGTGCGCTCCGAAAACCCGGTGATCTACGATGCCGCCGATGGTAAGGGCATGCGGTTTGAAGCACGCGTTGAGGCGATTGCCGAAGGTGGGACCGTGAGCGCTCAGGGCGACCGCGTGCGCATCGAGAAGGCCCGGGCGGTCACGATTCTGATCGCCGCCAAGACCGGCTACCGCGGCTACGACCGCGCCCCCGACCTTCCCGCCGCCGAGATCGCCGCCGCCTGCCGCGGGCAACTCGAATCGGCACGACGCCGCAGTTACGCCGAGCTACACACGGCCCACATTTCCGACCATCAGAATCTGTTCCGCCGGGTGTCGTTGCAACTGCCCAAGCGGGACACCGCCAATTTGGATAGCGCGGAGCGCCTGCGCGCCTTCGCCAAGCAACCCGATCCGGACCTGGCAGCGCTGTATTTCCAATATGGCCGCTATCTGCTGATCGCCAGTTCGCGGTCCGGTTCGCAGCCGGCCAACTTGCAAGGGATCTGGAACGAGCAGGTGCGCCCGCCATGGAGTTCCAACTGGACGGTCAACATCAATACCCAGATGAACTATTGGCCGGCCGAAACCTCCAACCTGGCGGAATGCCACGAGCCGCTCTTCAACCTGATCGAGGGCTTGAGTAAGACCGGCGCCGAAACCGCGCGAGTGAACTACGGTTGCCGCGGTTGGGTCTCCCACCACAACGTGGATTTATGGCGTCAATCGGCGCCCGTGGGCAATTTCGGCCAGGGATCGCCCACCTGGGCCAACTGGGCAATGAGCGGTCCCTGGTTCTGCGCGCACCTGTGGGAGCACTACGCGTTTTCCGGCGACCGCGAATTTCTACGCGCGCGGGCGTATCCGATCATGAAATCCTGCGCGCAGTTCTGCCTGGACTGGCTGCTGGACAACCGCGCCGGCCGCCTCACCACTTGCCCCTCGCTATCCACCGAGAACAACTTCGTAACGCCCGATGGCCGCACTGCCGAGACCAGCGATGGCTGCACCATGGATATGGCGCTGACCGCCGAGTTGTTCGAGCATTGCATCCAGGCGGCGAACGCTCTGGATGTAGACGCCGAATTCGCGGCGAAGCTGAGCGCCGCGCGCGCACGCCTGCTGCCGTTCCGAACCGGCAAACACGGGCAATTGCAGGAGTGGTCGCGCGATTTCGACGAGCGGACGCCCGGGCAGCGCCACATGTCGCACCTGTACCCTCTGTTTCCGGGCAGTGACATCACTCCCAGGCGGACGCCGGCGCTGGCGAAGGCCGCGCGCGTGTCCCTGGAGCGCCGGCTGGCCGCGGGCGGCGCCTACACCGGCTGGAGCCGTGCCTGGGCGATCAACCTGTGGGCCCGGCTGCTGGATGGCGACAAAGCCTGGGAATCCATTGGCATGCTGCTTGAGCACTCCACGGGGCCGAACTTTTTCGACACACACCCTTCGGGCGACTCGTGGATTTTTCAAATCGATGGCAACTTCGGGGGGACTGCGGCCATTGCTGAAATGTTACTCCAAAGCCACGATGGCGCCATCGACTTCCTGCCCGCGCTCCCAGCCGCCTGGCCCGAGGGCAGTGTGAAGGGCCTGCGCGCACGGGGCGGCGTTACGGTCGATTTGAAATGGGCGGGCGGTAAACTTGCGGAAGCCACGCTCAGCACCGGCCTTGGTGGCGAGCACTTGTTGCGCTTCCCCGAAGGCCAGCAGATCCGGAGCTTTCGCGACAACCGCGGCAATGTCTCCTGGAAGACGGACGCCGATGGCGCTAGCCATGTCCGGCTGGAGCGCGGCAGGCTGTACCGGGTCGGGTTCGAGTAAGTGCCTAGGTCTCAGACCGCGTGATTCGGTGCTATTCCGAAACCGCTCGCTAACGCTCGCGGCTCTGCTCAGAGCCACGACCGTCCGGGAGTGGTCTTCGGCAAAGGTACAGAATCAGGCGGTCGGAGACC
>JBKQPR010000275.1:0-3637 GCA_052144935.1 Bryobacteraceae bacterium | reverse complement strand
GACACCAGCAACTTCATGTATCGCGGCTTCGTCTACGCCGAGGACGCTATCGCCGATTTCGTGCGCGGCCTGGATCGCGCCGATTCCGTGGCGGTGTACACGTTCAGCCGCAACCTGTCGCGCGCCGTGCTAGAAACCAGATCTCGGCCTTGCGAAGTGGCTGCTGCGAACCGAATAAACCGGTGATCATCAGGTGCATCGTAGCCGGACAGCGCACCAAAGCAAGCGCCTCCTGAAGTGGAACGAAGCTGATCGGCAACGCACGCGTAGCGTCTGCCGCGTGAGCGGCTTACTTGAAACGCCCTGCCCGTAGAAGTCCCGACCACAGTCCAGTCGGGCCTATTTCAACGCCTGTGCCCTGAACTGGGGTGCCCACGGTCCCGCCGCGCTGGTAGAATGGGCGCTTCATGCCCGCCAATGGCACGTTCCTCATCGTTCTGACCCTGGCCTCCATCGCGGTGCTGCTTTTTCTGATCCTGGTGGTCAAACTGCATGCCTTCCTGGCGCTGCTGCTCGCCAGCATGGCGCTGGGCCTCGCCGCCGGAATGCCGCCCGACAAGGTGCTGAAATCCATTCAAGCGGGCTTCGGCGACGCCCTGGGCTTCATCGCCGTGGTGGTCGGGTTGGGCGCCATGATCGGCCGCTACCTGGAGTATTCGGGCGGCGGCCGCGCGCTGGCGGATTGGCTGCTGGAGCGGTTCGGCACCGAGCGCGCCGCGTGGGCCATGCTGGTGGCCGCCTTCCTGGTAGGGCTGCCGATCTTCTTCGAGGTGGGCGTGGTCATCCTGGCCCCGGTGGTGTGGAACCTGGCGCGCGAAACCAAGCGCTCGCTGCTGTTCTATGGGCTGCCCATGCTGGCGGCGCTCACCATCACCCATTCGCTGGTGCCGCCCCACCCGGCGCCCGCGGCGGCCGCGCAACTGCTGGGCGGCGACCTGAGCCGCACGATCCTCTACGGCATTGCGGTCTCCGTTCCCATGGCCATCGCCGCGGGCGTGTTCTATGGCGGCTGGATCGCGCGGCGCCTGTATGTGCCGGTGCCCGCGATGGCCGGCGCGGCTTCCTCGTCGAACGAAAGCGGGCAAGCGGCCCCGCCCATCCCGCTGGTGATTTGCCTGCTGGTCCTGCCCGTGGTTCTGATCTTCGGCGCTACCGTGGCCAACCTGGCCCACGTGCCTTTCCACAACGTGGCGGTGTTTCTGGGACATCCCTTCGCGGCCCTGACCATCGCGGTTCTGGTGGCGCTCTATTTCTTCGGTATCCGCCGCGGTCTGACCCGCGAAAAGGCCCTGAAACTCGCCGGCGAATCGCTGGCGCCGATGGGTGCGCTGCTGTGCATCATGGGCGGCGGTGGGGCCTTCAAACAGGTGATCGTGGATTCGGGCGTGGGCGATTATCTCGGCAAGCTGCTGATCACCTCGTCGATCTCGCCGCTGCTGGTGGTCTACGTGATCGCTGCGGCCATGCGGATGGCGCAGGGATCGGCCACCGTCGCGATCATCACCGCGGCCGGAATCGCCGCTCCCATCGTCAAGGGCATCCCCGGCTACAGCCCCGATTGGCTGGTGCTGGCGCTGTGCTGCGGCGGCACCGCCTTTTCGCACGTCAACGACTCGGGCTTCTGGATGGTCAACCAGTATTTCGGCATGACCGTGCCGCAGACCTTGAAGTCCTGGACAGTGATGAAAATGATCTCCTCCGCGGTGGGGCTCTCGATCGTCCTGGCCCTGCATGCGCTGATACCATAACATGGTGACCACGACTATACGATCTGGAGCAGGGTCCGGACTGCCCCGAGATTGCCCGCATGATTGTCGAGATCCCCCAAAAACTCCAGCAACAAAATATGAGTACGATGGTGCGCTGGGAGTGTTCCGCCTGGACCGCGCGCTGTGTTCGCCCATGCGCTATCCGGGCGATTACGGGTTCATTCCCAGCACGCTGGCGGAGGATGGCGACCCGCCGGACGTGCTCGCGCTGGTGGACCAACCCAGCTTCCCCGGCGTGCTGATTTGTGGTCCGCCCGCTCGGCCTGCCGGAGATGGTCGACCAGGACCAGCCGGACCAGAAGATTCTGGCGGTGCGCACGCGCAATGCGCGCTTCGACCAGATTCACACCATCGACCAGGTGTTCCCGCACATCCTGCGCGAGATCGAGCACTTCTTCGCGATTTACAAGGAACTGGAAGGCAAGCGCACCGAGATGCGCGGCTGGCGGGTCCGCGGGAGGCGCGGGACGCCATCCGGCGGGCGCGCGAGCGATATTTGGAGGCGCGGCCGGAAGCGGCTGTGGGCGAGGGGCCGGCGGCGGGGATGAGCGGGGGGGAAGGCGCGGAGACGGGCGCTGGACCATTCGGTGCCAGAGGTGGCAGGGTGGCAGGATGAGGTAAAGACGATGTCATTACGACCTTGCTATACTCGTTCTTCCGGAGGTTCTATGCCTGTTTCACATCGGCCGGCCGCCAGGCGCGAGGCGCTCAACCTCCGCATCAAACCGCAGGTACGCGAATTGATTGACCGGGCCGCGGAACTCTCCGGCAAGAACCGAACCGATTTTGTGCTGGATGCGGCCCGCCGCGCGGCGGAGGAGACGCTGCTGGACCGCACCATATTCGCGGTAAGTCCCCAGGCGTATCGTGAGTTTGTGAGACGTCTCGATGCTCCTCCGCGGCCCAATAAGCGCCTCGTCAAGAGCCTGCAGACGCCTGCGCCCTGGGACTGAGTGTGGCTCTGTCGCCCCCTGAACCGCTCGGTGACGATCACCAGCTTGAAGGCTTCACGTCGGGCGAACTGTCGCTGGACGACTGGCTCGCGCGCCGGGCACGCGCGAATCAGGCAAGCGGCGCGTCCAGAACCTATGTGGTCTGTGAGGGAAAGCGCGTCGTCGGCTATTACGCCCTGGCGTCCGGGGCTATCGCGCAGGCCACCGTTCCGGGGAAATTCCGGAGAAACATGCCGGATCCGATCCCAGTCGTGGTATTGGCGCGGCTAGCGGTGGATCGCAGCCGGCAAGGGCGTGGCTTGGGACGCGCGATGTTTCGTGACGCGGCCCGCCGGGTCGCTCAAGCGGCCGACACCATCGGAATCCGGGGGATGGTTGTGAATGCGATCTCCGAAGAGGCGCGCAGATTCTATGTCGCGCTCGGTTTCGATCCGTGCCCCGCCGAAGCCATGACGCTGGTGGTGACGCTTAGCGATATTCGCACAACGCTCAAAGCAGAGTAAGTCGGCTTGCACACCAACGTGGGACAGACGCTTCCGTCTGTCAACCAGGTGATCTCGGCAACTCGCCTCGCCTACGGGGCCGTCAGCCCCGGCGACGTGCCCGCGATCCTTCGGCCGCCTTCGGGCCGGATCACCTGTTGGGTTTGATCCGCCGAGTCCTTGGCCGGCCGCGGCGCGAGCGGCTCTCCCCGGATGATCGCCATCACTTCGTTGCCGTCCAGAATCTCGCGCTCCAGCAGCGTCTCGGCGATTCTCACCAGCGCTTCCGAGCGCTCGCCGATGATCGCCGTCGCCTTGTCGTAGCCGCCCTGCACCAGTTTCTTCACCTGCTCGTCGATCCGGATGGCCGTCTCTTCGCTGTAGTCCCGGTGCTGCGCAATCTCCCGCCCCAGGAAGATCTGCTCTTCCTTCT
>JBKQPR010000274.1:0-28776 GCA_052144935.1 Bryobacteraceae bacterium | reverse complement strand
CGTGCCCCGCGCCTCGCGCCCCGCGTCCCGCACCCCCTGCGCCCCCGCACCCCCGCACCCCCAGCGCCCCGCGTCCCTCGCCGATGCGTGTCCCCCGCCGCGCGATAAAATGGGAGGCTCCCATGCGCGCCCTACGCCTTTTGCTTCCCTTTCTGCTTGCCGCTTGCCTGACGGCTCAGCAAAAACCGCTGCCCAACGGTCTGTATGCTGTCTTCGAAACCTCCATGGGCACCTTCAAGGCCAGGCTGTACGAAAAGGATACTCCCATCGCGGTCGGAACTTTCGTCGGTTTGGCCACCGGCACCTTGGCATGGCTCGACCCGGCGACGCGCAAGATGGTGAAGCGCCCGCTCTACAACGACATCACCTTCCATCGCGTCGTGGAGGGCGCGATGATCCAGGCGGGCGATCCCACCGGTACCGGCAAACACAATTGCGGCTTCACAATCCGCGACGAGTTTCTGCCAGGACTGCGCTTCGACCGCCCGGGCAAGCTGGCCATGGCCAATACCGGCGCCGGGGATTCCGCGAGCTGCCAGTTTTTCGTCACCGTCAGCCCCATGCAGCAGTGGGATGGCAAATACACCATCTTCGGCACGGTGGTGGAAGGAGAGGAAGTCGTGGAACGGATCAACCACGTGCGCACGCTGAACGAGAAACCCGACCCGCCGGTGAAGCTCGTCAGCGTGCTGATCGAGCGCGTGGGTCCGGAGCCCAAAGCGCGAAAAAAATGATGTCCGTTCCCTACGCCTGCGCGGCCGGAGTGGGAGTGCGCTTCGCCGCCGGCGCCGCCGCCCCGGCTTTGGCCGTCTGGGAGGGCGGAGCCACCGCTTCCAAGGCGCGCCGGATGACATACAGCACGTAGAGCGCGAATACCAGCGCCAACAGCAAAGCCGTCAACAGCAGGAAGAGCCCATCCACGGTGCCGGCCTGCCCCGTGGCGAACAGCCATACGGCCGATCCCACCCCAACGACAATCATCAGAAGACTGAAAAGGAATAAGAATCCGCGATCCGACATCCCGTTGTGCTTAGCCCCCTCGTATTGGTGGCAGAGAAACGCCCGCCCGAAAAGCCATTGTATAGCAATCGGGGTGGGGCATGCTTTAGCCTGCCCAGGGACAGGTCCAGGGCAAGCCAAGGCTGGCCAAAGCGCCAGAGCGTGCCCCCCAGTGTGTTAACATTCAGTAGGAATCCGCCCTGGCCGCGGGTTGCCGCCTTTCCTGGAAGTGCACCTTCTTAATTCATGAGTTTACGTTCGCTTTTCAGCCTTTTTTCGTCGGACCTCGCCATCGATCTGGGGACCGCCAATACCCTTGTCTACGCCAAGGGCAAGGGCATTGTGGTCAACGAGCCGTCCATCGTCGCGATCAACAAAAACACCGGCGAAGTGGAAGCCGTGGGCAAAGAGGCCAAAGAAATGCTGGGCCGCACGCCCGGCAATATCGTCGCCATCAAGCCCATGAAAGACGGCGTGATCGCCGATTTCAAAGTCACCGAGCGCATGCTGAATTACTTCATTCAGAAGGCGCACGGCCGCAAAATGCTGGTCCATCCCCGCATCGTCATCGGCGTACCCAGCGAAATCACGCAGGTCGAAAAGCGCGCCGTCATGGACTCCGCTTACCGCGCCAAAGCCAGCGAAGTGCACCTGGTGGAGCAGGCCATGGTGGCCGCCATCGGCGCGGGACTTCCCATCACCGAACCCTCCGGCAACATGGTGGTGGATATCGGCGGCGGCACCACCGACGTGGCCGTAATCTCGCTTTCCGGCATCGTCTACTCGCGCTCGGTGCGCGTGGCCGGCAACGAAATGGACGACGCGGTCATGCAGTTCATGAAGCGCAAGTACAACCTGCTGATCGGCGAGCGCACGGCGGAAACCATCAAAATGGAGATCGGCTCGGCCTATCCGCTGGATAAGCCGCTGACCATCGAAATCAAGGGCCGCAACCTCATCGAGGGCGTGCCCCGCACCATTTCCGTCGACGACACCGAAGTGCGCGAATCCCTGGCCGAGTGCGTGGCCACTATCATCAACGCCATCCGCGTGGCCCTGGAGCGTACTCCGCCCGAACTGAGCGCCGATATCAGCGACCGCGGCATCGTGCTCACCGGCGGCGGCGCTCTGCTGAAGAACCTGGACAAACGCATCCGCGAGGAAACCGGACTGCCGGTTTCCATCGCCGACGATCCTCTGGCCTCGGTGGTGCTCGGGACCGGCCGCATGCTCAGCGATTTCCGGCTGCTGCGTAAGATTTCGATAGACTAGGGACAGAAGGCGGCCCGCCTCGATGGAGTCGTTCGTAAACCGCTACCGCAACATCACCGTGCTGCTGCTGGTGATCTTCGCGCAGCTCCTGCTGCTCGCGGTGCAGGTGAAGAACGACCAGGACGTACACCTGATCCGCGTGTGGACGGTGACCGCCGTGACCCCCATGGCGCGCATCCTGGAGGGGTTCCGCGGCGGCAGCATCGGCTTCATCCGCAACTACATCACGCTGCACGACGCCGACGCCGACAACCGCCGCCTGCAGGCCGACGTGGACCGGCTCAAAATGGAAAACATCTTCCTGAAAAATGAGCTGAATTCCGCCGACCGCGCCAAGGCCCTCCAACTGTTCCAGGCGCACACGCCCTCCAGGATGCTGGCGGCCACCGTCATCTTCACCGGGGCTGGGTCGAATTCCAAAGTGGTGTATGTGGATCGCGGATCGGTGGAAGGGGTGATGCGGGGCATGGCGGTAGTCACGCCCGACGGCATCGTGGGCAAGGTGATCGCGGCCTACCCGCTTGCCTCGGAGGTGCTGCTGGTGACCGATCCCGATTTCGCCGCCGGGGTGGTTTCCCAGAAGAGCCAGGTGCGCGGCACCTTCAAAGGGCAGGGAACCCCCCTGGGCAAGGTGGACTATGTGCCCGCCGAGGAGAAAGTCGCGGAGGGCGAGTGGTTCTACACCTCCGGCGACGACCGCGTGTTTCCGCGCGGCTTCCCCGTGGGCCAGGCCCGCATCGTGCGGCCGAGCCTGCCCTTTCAGGAGATCCTGGTCGATCCCAGCGGATTGCAGCGCGGGCTGGAGGACGTGCTGATTGTGGTGTCGGGCGCGCACCAGGATATCCCTGACACGCCCCCGGTCAATCAGCCGGTTTATATCGCCCCGCCGCCGCCCGCCCCAGTAGCCGGTTCGACCGGAGCGCCACCCGATGCCTCAGGCATTCCCATGGCGCCGGGAGGGACCGAAGCCGACAAACTACGCCAGCAATACAAGGCTGCCGGAGAGGCGCAGAACCATAAGTTCGGCGAAGGCGAGCCGGGATCCAAGCCCCCGGATTTCACGAAGTTGGGCCAGCCTGCGCCGCCCAGCGCCGCTCCCGCCAACGGCGCCCCGGCGACACCACCCTCCGCCGATCCCTCGACGGTTCCCGCGGCGGGCGGCCGCGTGACCGCCGGCGGATTGTCCGGTCCCGCTCCCACCAACAGCCCCCCGGCGCCCGCCAAACGGCCACGCGATGGCGAGCAGAAGCCTCCGGCCGAAGCGCCACCCTCCGCCAATCCCTCTGCCGTTGGTGCGGCGGGCAACCGCGCTCCCGCCGGCGGAATGTCCGGTCCCGCTCCCACCAATACCCCCACGGTGCCCGCCAAGCGGCCGCCCGATGGTGGGAAGAACCCTCCCTCTGACCCGCCAACCGCCGCCAATCCCTCCACGGTTCCCGCGGCGGGCAACCGCGCTCCCGCCGGCGGATTGTCCGCCCCCGCTCCCACCAACAGCCCCACGGTGCCCGCCAAGCGGCCGCCCGATGGTGGGAAGAACCCTCCCTCTGACCCGCCAACCGCCGCCAATCCCTCTACGGTTCCCGCCGCGGGCAACCGCGCGCCCGCCGGCGGAATGTCCGGTCCCGCTCCCACCAACACCCCCACGGTGCCCGCCAGGCGGCCACGCGACGGTGAGAAGAAGCCTCCGGACGAAGCGCCTTCCACTCCGCCGGTCCCTCAGCCGGCGGGCAAAGGCCCCGTCCACGAATGAGCTACTCGGGCGAGCGAATCCTGCTCAACAGCCAGCGCGAAAGCCAGGTCGCCCGCTTCCGCACCTGGGTCATGTTCGCGGTGCCGCTGGCCGCCATCCTGTTCCAGGTTTACGTGCCGCATTTTTTCCCGTTCCTGGGCTTCCTGGAGCTCCCCCTGCTGGTGGTGGTCTACTTCGCGCTCATGCGCCGCGCTCCCATCGGCGGTCTCCTGGTGGGCGCCCTGGTGGGCCTCGCGCAGGACTCCCTCTCCAAGAACTTGCTCGGCATGTATGGCATCGTGGACACCATGGTGGGTTACTTCGCCGCTTCGGTGGGCGTCCGCCTGGACGTGGACCACAGTTTTCTCCGCCTGTTGCTGGCCTTTCTCTTCTATTTTTTCCACCAGTTCCTGTACTGGGTGCTGACGCGCGCGCTGCTCAGCCAGCAATTGGCGTTTGAGATCCAGAAGACGCTGGTCCTGGGCCTGCTCAACGCCGTCGTCGGGGTGGCCCTCTATCATTTTCTCGATAAGCTGCGAGAGCAGGCGTGAGACTCACCGCCATCGTGATGTTTGCCGCCTGGGAAGCGTCCCTGTTCGCGGCCGCGATCGCGCTGGCGTGGCGCCTCGGCTGGCGCGGCGACGGCGATTCCGAAACCAAATGGCTGGCGGTGCTGGCCATCGAGCTTACGCTGGAATCGTCTCTGGCCGCTCTGTTCGCTTTCACGCGGATGAATTCCCCGACAGCCTATTGGACGGCAGCGGCGGCGTGCGCCGTCTTCGCCCTGATCGCGGGACCGCGGGCCTTGGTCCGCCAGGCCGTGCCCAAGGAGCACCCCTCCGAACCCATCGGCCGCGCCCACTTCGCCTTGCTGGCCGCGCTGGCCGTACCGCTGGTCTGCCTCTCCTTCCATCCCGTCGAGGAAATCGACTCCATCAACTACCTCCACGACCTGATCGACTGGATGGGCAACCGCGCCACCCCCTACGTTTTCGCCACCAACTACGTGGCGTTCTGGGAACTCTCGTTCCTGCCGGCATGGACGGTCACCGGCGTGGATGCATTCTTTCCCCTGCTGGCGCTCAAATCGCTCGCTCTGCTGGCGCTGGCCGCCTGGCTGGTGGGCCGCGAGCTGGGCTTGCGCGGACCGTTGCTCCTGTGGACCGTGGCCACCTCGCTGACCCTGCGGCACCTCTGGTTCGAGTCTTCGGGCGTCGGGACTCTCAAGAACGATGCCCTGCACGGCGCCGGTTTTCTGCTGCTGATGCTGGCGGTGCTGCGCGCGGGCCGGTCGCTTTGGGCGCTTGCCTTCGGGGCCGCCTTCGCGGCGGTCAAGTACACCGGCGTTTTCCTGGCCGCCCTGGCGGTGGCCGCCCTGGCTCTTTCCGGCCGGCTGAAACGCCGCGACTGGCCGTGGCAGCTTACCGGATTGGCTTTGTTCCTGATTTCCAGCGGCCACTATTACCTGCACAACCTGATCCAACACGGCAGCCCGTTCTACCCCTTCCAGATTAACTTCGGTCTCATCCACTTGCCTGGCACAGCCGACCTCTCCGCTACGTCGATCCTCTACAGCCTGCACGATCCGCGGCTCTGGCGCGCGTTATTCTGGCCGGCCGGAGGGGTTTCGCCCGCCGGCCTGCTGTTCCCCCTGACGCTGGCGGCGGTCCTGCCGCTGGCCGCCTGGCGATGCGCGCGCGCGGCTTGGAAATGGCTGCGAAGCCGCACACCCCCACGCCCGCTGGATTGGGCGGCCGCCTGGATCCTCTGCGGTTGGCTGCTGTACTTCCGCTCGGTGTTCAGCGCCAGCGCGCAAATCGCAGGGGGCGATCTGAGCTTCCTGCTCTACGGGCTGAACAGCATCCGGTATGTCGATGGCGTGCTGGCTGCGAGCGACCTGTGGCTGGTGGCCCTGGCCGGCCGGACCCTCGCCTGGCCTCTGATCGCGATCCAACTCGGCAGCCGCCTGCTGATCCTCTACACAAAATTGCCCGCCGAACTCTTCCCGCCGGTAGCGCTGGTGGTGACCGCGCTTCTCGCCGCCGCCGCCGTGGTAGCGCTGGGCCGCCGCTCCATGGGGCTCGCCGCCGTCGCCTTGCTCGCGGGAGGACCGTTCCTGGTGGAGCGCAATCGGGCGCACTGGACCACCTACTGGAACGGCCTGAAGCCCAGCCTGGACAATGTGAGATCGCAGGGCCTGGCCGTGTTGGCGATGCCCGATGGCGGCTATTTCGCGGCGCACGTGGTGGCCGCCGGAAACCCGGTGGACCCCGCCGTGAGGGCGCTCGCTCCCGAAGAACTGGATGCCCTGCCGCCCGCCGCCCGGCCCCCGTACCTGGCGGTGATGCCCGCGCCGGGCACCGATGCCGCGACTCACTGGCGGGACCTGTACGGGCCGCGTCTCGCGGCTTGGGGCTACCGGCCGCAAGCGGAGGTCCCCATGGGCGGCCTGTTCCGGCGCTGATTAGTTGCAGTCTCTCGGTTTCCGTCTTACCGTGGTCAGTAGAGATGATCAAAGCCACCATTTCTTCGAAAGGGCAGATCGCCATACCTAAAGCGGTGCGCCAGCGGCTCAACCTCAAAGCGGGCACAGAGATTTCCATCGACGTGCAAGGCGAGGCGCTGGTTGTGAAACGACTGGTACGGAGTTTTCCGGACTGGCGCACGATGCAGGGAATGGCGCGGGGAGGGGAAAGCCTGACCCAGGCTTTGGAGGCAGAACACCGTGCCGAACTCGCCCGCACGATGCCAAACTCCAAGGTCGTTGACGCCTGGGCCTTGCTGGCCTGGGTGCGCGACGAGCAGCCCGCCGCCGGCCATGTCCTAAACTGCTTGCAGCAAGCCGAGGAGGCCACCATCCAGCTTTCAATGAGCTGGATCGATGCCGGCGAAGTCTACTACATGCTCACCCGGAAACATGGCTCCAAGACCGCCGAGGATTTCCTTACCCGGCTTCCATCGCTGCCCATCCGTTTGGTGCTGCCGGAAGAGGAAGACATCATCGCCGCCGTCAGGCTTAAATCCGCCCACCGCCTTCCTTACGCTGATGCGTTCGCCGCTGCCCTCGCTGCGAAGGAGAATGCCGCGGTGATCGCCGGCGATCCTGAAATGCGCAACCTGGCCAATGTGATTATGGTGGATTGGATCGGTGCGCCTTCCGCGGGGCCCTCACAGTAAGATCAAAAGGGACTCGAAGCGTTCAATATGCGAGCGATCTTGTTAATACTTGTGGCGGCGGTGGGCGCGCCGGCCCAACAGCCGGTGGACATCCGCGTGGATGCCAACGTGAGCCTGGGATCCTACCGGCCGATCTACGCCTATTTCGGATACGACGAGCCGAATTATACCTATGCGCCCAATGGCCGCAAGCTGATCGGCGAGCTGGCCGCGCTCAGTCCCGTGCGCGTGGAGATCCGCGCGCATCATTTGCTGGTGACCGGCGACGGAACCGCGGCCCTGAAATCGGGCTCCACCAACGCCTACACGGAAGACGCCGCGGGCAGGCCGGTTTACAACTGGAAGATCGTGGACCGGATTTTCGACACCTACCTGGCGGCTCACGCGCGCCCCTTCGTGGAGATCGGATTCATGCCCGAGGCGCTTTCCACCAATCCCGAGCCGTACACCCGCCACTGGCCCACGCCGGATGATGGCAAGGGATGGTCCTACCCGCCCAGGGACTACGCCAGATGGGCTGAGCTGGTGCGCCAATGGGTGCTTCATTCGGTGGAGCGCTACGGGAAGGCCGAAGTGGAAAGTTGGTCGTGGGAGGTGTGGAACGAACCCGACATCTCCTACTGGCGGGGCACGCCGCAGGAATATCAGAAACTCTACGACTACAGCGCCGACGCGGTGAAGCGGGCGCTGCCGGCGGCCAGGATCGGCGGTCCTGGCTCGACCGGCCCGAACGGCCAGAAAGCCGGGGACTTCCTGCGCCAGTTTCTGGAGCACTGCGCGCGCGGAGCGAATGCCGCCACCGGCAAGACCGGCGCGCCGCTGGACTTCATCACTTACCATGCCAAGGGATCGCCCAGCGTCGTGGAAGGGCACGTGCGGATGAGCCTGCGGCGCGAAATGGCGGATGTCGCCAAGGGCATGGAAATCGTCAACCAGTTCCCGGAATTCCGCGGGTTGCCGATCATCCTGAGCGAGGCCGACCCGGAGGGCTGCGCGGCCTGTTCCGCGCGCCAGTATCCGCAAAATGTCTACCGCAACGGCACCATGTATCCCAGCTACACGGCCTCGGCGCTGGGGGCGATTTTCAAACTGGCGGACCGCTACCACGCGAACCTGGCCGGCATGTTGACCTGGGCGTTTGAGTTCGAAGACCAGCCCTATTTCGACGGCTTCCGCACGCTGGCGACCAACGGGATCGACAAACCGGTGCTGAACCTGTTTCGCATGGCCGGCCTCATGAGCGGCGACCGCGTGAAAACGGAGAGCAGCGGGGCCGCGGGCGTGGACGGAATTCTGCAATCCGGCGTGCGGGGCGTGGGCGATATCGACGCCCTGGCCACACGGGCTCAGCGGCAGATCGCGGTGCTGGTGTGGAACTATCACGATGACGACCTGCCGGCCGGCCCCGCCATGGTGGCCCTGGCGCTGGCCGGGATTCCCGCGGCGGGCACCGTGTTGGTGGAGCATTACCGGATCGACGACACGCACAGCAACTCCTACACGCTGTGGAAAGAGATGGGGTCGCCCGCCGCGCCCTCGCCGGAACAGTATGCGCGCCTCGAAGCGGCCGGCCAGTTGCAGTTGCTGGAATCGCCCCGATGGGTCGCGGTGAAAGACGGCGGCCTGTCGCTGCGGTTCGCCCTTCCGCGGCACGCGGTCTCGCTGCTGCGGGTGCAGTGGTAGCAGATTAACCGGAAGCCACCGGGCTACTTCCCCTCCTCCGCCATGACGACCGCGATTCGGCCTGGTATTCGCGATAGGCGCTATAGGTCTCCGTCTAGTCAATGCGGAACGGGGCGGCCACCAGTAAGCGAACCAGTATTCTCACCAAAAGCAACCGGCGCGATGTTGCCGGCCTCGAATCGGGCAGCGGCATTCTTCCCGGTCGATCCGGAATCGCGTCCTGCGCCCGTTCGAGCAGCAAGCCGAGCAGGAAGCCGAGGAGTAACCGCGGGCTGGAGCCGATTCCTGCGCCGCGCCCGCTGGGATGAAGAGCGCGCCCGCGAGCTGGGACGCCTGCCTGGAAGCCGAGACCGCCGTCAATCCGGAGCGCGGCATGGCCTCCGAGGAAGCGAGGCCTCCTGCGCCTCTCCGCGCCGCCTAGTCTTCCGCGTAAGAACCCCCCTTCAGGAAAATACGGCGTTCGATTTCGTCCAGGAATTCCCGTTCGCGCTCGATCGCCATGCTCACGCGCAGCCAGAACAAAGGCAGCGGCGCCAACAGATCGTCCGTGGAATCGCACAGATTCACGGCGTCCTTTTCGGTGGTCACCAGGGCCTCGACGCCGCTGGTTTGAAACTGGTGGGCCAGGCGGCGTAATTCGTGCGGACGATAACGGTGGTGGTCCTCGAACTCGATCCAGTCGAGCGGCTCCACTCCCAGACGCCGCAGCGTGCGCAGGAAGGATTGCGGATTGCCGAGCCCGCAGAACGCGCCCGCCGCGCCGAAGGGCCTCCCGGCGATGGGATGCTCGGCGCCCGTGCGGTGCTCCACCCACGACTCCGGCTCGACCGACGCGCGGAACACGGGGGCCCTCGGATTCCAGCGCGCCACGGCCCGTTCGATCATCCCAGCCGCGCCCGACAGTTCGCTGCGCGTGATCACCACCATATCGGCGCGTCCGAGACTTTCCAGCGGTTCGCGCAATCGTCCCAGCGGAAACACATCGCCGCCGCCAAACGGGTCTAATGCGTCGATCAGCACGATATCCAGATTGCGCGCCAGGCGCAGATGCTGAAATCCGTCGTCCAGAAGCAGCACGCCGGTGTGAAATCGATCGCGCAGCAGACGGCCGGTTTGCCAACGATCGGCGCCGATGCCCACGGGAGCGACGCCGGAGCGCACCAAGATCCGCGGTTCGTCGCCGCAATGTTCCGCGCTCACCTCCGCTCCCGGCTCTATGGCCAGACTCTGCTCGTGGGAGCTGCGCCCGTATCCCCTGGTGAGAATGCCGGGCCGATGGCCGCGCGCCCTCAGCGCACGGGCCAGCCACAACACGCAGGGCGTCTTGCCGGTGCCGCCCATGGTCACGTTACCCACGCTGATCACGGGGGCGTCCAGCTTCTTCTGGGCCCTCAGGTCGCGCTCCCGCTTGCGCCGCCCGCCCCACTCCCACAAGCGCGCCAGCGGCCATGCCAGGGCGAACCACGGCATGGCCGGCCGGTACCGCGGCTGGGCGTTCAGAAACAGTTCGCGGATGGTCTCCGCGGCCCGGCGGCTGGCGCCGCGCTCGGCCGTCGCGCACGCCAGGGCGGCCTTCCCGATAGCGGCCGCGGCGTTCGAATCGGACAGCAGCCGGACGACGGCCGCCGGGAGTTCCGCGGCGCCGGCGATCTCCACCGCGGCGCCGGCGGAGCGGAACTCGCCGGCGATGGCCTGAAAGTTCTCCATGTGCGGCCCCAGGATCACGGGCTTGCCGAAGCATGCAGGCTCCAGAATGTTGTGGCCGCCCCGCTCGGCCAGAGTGCCGCCCATGAACACCACGTCGGCCAGCGCGAACAGGCCGCTCAACTCTCCGATGGTGTCCAGCAGCAGGACCAAGGGCAACCGCGGGACGCACGCGGTCTGCAGAGACGCGCCCATACGGGTGCGGCGCACGCAGCGAATCCCCGCGGCCTCCAGTTTTCGAGCGGCCTCCTCGAAGCGGACGGGTTTGCGCGGCGCCAGGATCAGGAGCAGCCCGGGGAATCGCGCGGAGACCTCCCGAAACGCGGCCAGCACGGCGTCGTCTTCGTCCACATCCCCGGAACGCCCCGGCGGCATGGTGCTGGCGGCGATCCAAACCCGCTCCGGCTTGGCGCGGGCCAGCAATTCCACCACGGGCGAACCCTCGGCTGGCCCGCCAGCCTGGAAATCGTATTTGAAATTTCCCGCCACCCGCGCGCTTTCCGGCTCGGCTCCGAGGGCCAGAAAGCGGTCGCGAATCTCGGTGGTTTGCGCCAGGATGGCGTCGGCGGCGGGCAGCACCGCCCGGAACAGTCCTCGAAACCGGCAATAGCGCGAAAAGGCCCGGCTGGAGATCCGCCCGTTCACGATCGCCAGCGAGGCGCCCGAGCGCTTGGTTTCGCGGAACAGGTTGGGCCAGATCTCGGTTTCCGCGATCGCCACTACGGCCGGCTGCAACGCCCGCAATATCCGCCGCACCGCGAACACGTAGTCCACCGGGGCGTAAAAGATGCCGCCGGCCAGCCCTGCCAGCTTGGCTTCGGCGGTGGCGCGGCCCGCCAGCGTGGTGGTGGAGACAAAAACCGGCGTTCGCGGAAGTTCCGCGCGCACGAGGCGTAGGAATTCCACGCAACTGAGGATCTCGCCGACCGAAACCGCATGCAACCAGATGGCCCCCGGACCAGTCTGTTTTAACGAGCGGGGAAGAAAGCCGAACCGTTCCGGGAGCGAGCGCCAATAGCCGCGGTCCCACAGGCCGCGGTAGAGGAAATACAATAGCAGTACAGGCAGTCCAAACGCCTGAAGGGCTCGGTAGAGGAAATAGATGCCTTTTATTTTCAAACGTTTGGCTCTTTACTTGAGTATAGCGGCGGCCTTTGCGGCGGACAAGGACACGGCCTTCCGGCCGGGTCCGGCAGCCAGCTACCCACACCACCAGACGAATGGCAAAGTGACCATCGGAGCGGACCCCTACATGTCAGGTGAAAAACTCAAAGCCGCCTTCGGTAAGCTGGACCCCTACCGTTACCTCGTTTTGCCGGTGCTGGTGGTGATTCAGAACGATGGCGATCAGACCCTGCGGCTGAAAGGGATGAAAGCGGAGTATGTGAGTCCGCGCGGCGACCGCGTGCCGGCCACTCCCGCTTCCGACGTGCGTTACGCGCGCGCTCCCAGCCGCCCCGGAACGCTCCCCACGCCGGTCGGGACGATCGCCCTGAAGGGCAAGAAGAATCCGCTGGATGCCTGGGAGATTGAAGGCCGCGCCCTCAGCGCTGAAGTGCTGCCGGCGGGCAATTCCGCCAGCGGATTCGTGTACTTCGAAACACCCCTGCAGCGGGGATCCACCATCTACTTGAGCGGCATCACCGAAGCGGCCACCGGCAAGGAGCTGCTCTACTTCGAGATTCCCATCGGCGAACCGTTGGGCAACCCCCCCGAATAATTGCCGGGCATTTCGACGCGGCGCACCGAGGAGTGCGTACCGTGTCGAGACCCGTCAGCCCGCCTGTTCGTGCGCTCCAGCCAGAGCGCCGGCACGAGTGCCCGAGCCAGCGCAAGCGCTAAAACAAGCCCGGCTGGACTGCGGCTGGCATTTGTACGCGTAGGGCGCGTCACGGCCCAGCGGAGAACCACGGGGCCTGTTTCCAAAGGGTCGCTTGTGCAACGAGCGCAGAAGGTTGACGTTTAACGAGGGCGGCGAGGGCGATATCTGCCACATGCCGGTTGAGGAAGGAGAGGAGGCCGAGGAGGCCGAGGCCGGCAGAGTACGAACATTGTCCGCGGATCCCGCCGCTTCGCCTTGCCTCTTGGCGGGCCGCCACCGCGAAAGCGCTACACCTCCGGCTGGCTCGGATCGCGCCGGACCCAGCGGTAGGCCGCCACCGAGTTTCGCCAGAAATATTTCTCCGCAGCCGGCCGTCCCTTGCGGTTGAAATACTGTCGCACCACGGCCAGCTCCTTTTCGTAGGGCGCCATCTGGTCGCTGTTGGGCCAATCGCTGCCATAGAGCACGCGGTCCTCGCCGAACACGTCGCAAAGTTCGTCCAGGCGCGAGCGGTAGAAGGCCACATCCTCGGGGATGCGGCCCTCCGCGCGGCGGAGCACCTGGGAGATCTTCACGTACACCTGGGGGCGCCTGGCGAATTCCCGCAAATTGCGCTGGTAGGTGGCGAGGGCCGGCCCTTCGGCGGGCGGGTTCAACGACGGTAGATGGTCGATGACCACGCGGAGATTGCCCACCTTGTCGGTGAGCCTGAGCACGGCCTCCATCAGAGGCGGATCGGGATTGGCGGTGTCCAGCACCAGGCCCGCCTCCGCCAGCAACCGCAGCCCCGCGAGGAATTCGGGTTTCGACAACTCCTCCCCCAGGTTTCTGCCCCACAGGTTGCCGTAGCGGATTCCCCGGAAAAGCGGATTGCGGTGGAAGCGCTCCAGTTGCTTCGCGAACTCGGCCTTGCCAGGCTCCAGATCGCCAACGGTGCCCACGATGATGGTGTCTTTGGCGGCGATGTCGAGGACCCACTGGTTGTCCTCCAGCCACGGGCTGGCCTCCACCTCGATGGCGCCTCGAACGCCGAGCGGCACGGCGATCTGGCGGTAGCGCGCCGGCAGCGCGGGCTGATAGAGGACGGCGTTATTCTTGTCCGGCCATGGCACGCCCTCGGGACGGCTCGGATCGAACAGGTGGATGTGAGCGTCGATGATGGGGATGGAGGCGCGCGCGTCCTGCGTCTGGGCATAGCTGCCGGCCAGCGCGCTCGCCGCGGTGGTCCCAAGAAAAGTTCTGCGCATCATGGCTGTATCCCTTTCACTTCGAATTCGTAGCGGCCGGAGCCGATTTCGCGCACCGGGCGCGCGGGCTTGCCGGGCAGCGACACTTGGGCGGTGATGCCCCTGGATCGGAAAGCCGGGGTGAGCAGGGCGAGGGCGAGAAGTATCGGGCTCATTTTGCCGGCGCCAGCTCGCGTTCGATTTGCTCCAGGCTCTTGCCCTTGGTTTCGGGAACGCGCAGCAGAACGAATAGAAAGCCCACCAGGCAGATGCCGGCGTAGAGCCAGAACGTGCCGGCCGGGCCGAGCGCGGAGTTGAGAACCGGGAAAGTGAAGGTGAGCAGGAAGCAGGCGATCCACAGCGCGGAGACCGAGATCGACACGGCCAGGCCGCGTACGCGGTTGGGAAAGATCTCCGAAATCAGCACCCAGGTGATGGGCGCGAGCGACATGGCGTAGCAGCCGATGGCGCACAGAGTCAACACCAGCACGGGCAGACCCTTCATTCCAAAATGATAGGCCAGGCCGAGCAGCGTGTGGGAAATGGCGATGCCGGCGCAGCCCATCAGCATGAAGGCGCGGCGGCCGAACCGGTCCACGAAGCCGAGCGCCAGGAGCGTGCAGACCAGGTTGATGGCGCCGGTGATCACGATGTTAAAGAGGATGCCGTTGACGTTGTAGCCCGCGCCGCGGTAGATTTCTTCGGCGTAATTGAAGATTACGTTGATGCCGCTCCACTGCTGCAGTACGGCGAGGAAGACGCCCATGCCGAGGATGCGCCGCAGGCCGGGCGCGAACAATTCGGACCAGCGGGCGCGGCTGGCTTCGCCTCTCTCCGGGCCGCGGCTGGCGGAGATCTCGCGCATCTCGCGATCCGCATATGCCGCGCCGCCAATGCGAGAGAGGATCGCGCGGGCTTGCTCCTGGGCGCTGCGTTTGGCCAGCCAGCGCGGGCTTTCCGGCACAAACCATGCGCTGACAAAGAAAACGGCGGACGGCACGGCGACCGCGGTGAACATCCATCGCCACGCGTATTGGCCGTTCCACGAGAGGCGGATCATCTCGGCGGTGGCGCCATCCGGCACTGGTTGCGCGATCCGCCAGTTGACCACCTGTGCGGCCAGGATGCCCACCACGATGGTCAACTGGTTCAGCGAGACCAGGCGCCCGCGCCATTCCCTGGGACTGACTTCGGCGATGTACAGGGGCGAGACGTTGGAGGCCAGCCCGATGGCCGATCCTCCGGCGACCCGCCAGATCACGAACTCGGTGAAGGACTGCGCCCAGCCGGTGCAGACGGAGGAAACCGCGAACAGGAAGGCCGACAGGATCAGGATCTTCTTGCGGCCGAAGCGGTCGGTGAACAGACCGGAAGCCAGCGATCCCGCCAGGCATCCGAGCAACGCGCAACTGTTGGCCCAACCGATGAGCCGTTCGCTGGTCAGCTCGAAATATTTTTCGTAGAACGGCTTGGCGCCGCCGATGACCACCCAGTCGTACCCGAACAGCAGGCCTCCCAGCGCGGCCACGGCGCAAATGAGCCAGACATAGCGCGCGTTATAGGACATCGCCGTAACCGATGTCGGAAAGCGAGAGCGTCTGCCGCGGCACGAACCGGTCGCTGGCGGCATAGTCCAGCAGGCTGCGCAGCAACTGGCGCGCCACGGGCCGCTGGTCGAGCGCAGTCGAGAGGTCGAAGGAGACCGCCAGCAGCTTGCCTTTGCCCACGGCCGCTTCGATCACCGCCCCTAGCCGGTGATTGCGATGGAAGTCGTCGATCACCTGAACGATGGGCCGGAAGCCCAACGGCGCTTTGTCCAGAATAAAGGCGTGCGAGCCTTCGGTGAGTTCCCAATACTGCCAGCTCTGGTGCGCGAAGGTGGGGAATTCCGCCAACGCGGGATGTTGCGGGTCGCACAGAATCCCCATCGTGCCGGGCTGATTACTGAAGTAACCGTTGGACCAAAAGACCGGCAGAAAACGCATGGGCAATAGCGTTTCGCCCTTCTGTTGCGGCGGCACCAGCAGCACCACTTTGCGGCCTTCCCCGAGCGCGGCGCGCGCTTCGGCATCCAGCGCGGTCTTCACCAGCACGCCCGCGGGCGGCGGCGCGGCCGAGGGCTTCGGGTAGACCCACGCGTCCCAATCGTTGCGGAACTCCGTGCCCGCGATCTGAACAGATATCCGCCAGTGCGCGGCCTGCGTGACCGAATCGAGCGGCACGTGGATGTCGCCGAGCGCGGTAACACTGCCGACTGGCAGCGTGATGGGCGGGAATTTGCCCGAGTGCCACACGCGGCCCGCGTCATCGCTGACCGACCACTGGGCAGCGGCGTTCGGCAGCGGCTGGTGGCCGTAGTGCGCCACTTCCGCGCGCGCGGTGAAGGCTTCGCCCGCCGTCCACACGAACTTCTTCATACGCAGCAGCGGAACGGTGGGGCCGCAGAAGCGGCGAAACTCTTCGGGCGTGAGGATGCCCTTGGAATCCCAAAACGAATCCAGCAGGCCCACCAGCGCCTCGCCCTGGCCGGGAAAATCTTCGAGCTGCAACAGGAAGAAACCGCCGTAGCCGGGCGTGCGCAGCGCCGCCTCCATATCCTCTTTGTACACGGCCCAGGAGAAGCGGCCGGAAGCGAGCTGAAAATCGTGCGCCCGATCGATCATGCCGGCGGCGGCCAGGCTCTCGCGGAACGGTTCCAGGTTGCGCGCCTTCAGCACGCCGGTGTATTTGGCGATTTCGTCGAAGCTGGGATACACCGCCCACTGGCCCAGTTCATGGGACACCAGCGGAACGTGTACGGCGGCCACCGAGGGCGAAAAATCGACGTCCGTGCCGTCTTCGGTTTTGGTGAAGCGCGTGCCGTTGACGCGCAGACGTCCCACCGAAGTCTGCTGCGTGACGTAATAATCCGAAGTAGCGCCGGGCATGCGGCGGACGTGATCGCTGGAGAAGGTGTACAGGCGCCGCGGGTCGGCCTTCTTGAATTCGTCCACCAGCGTGTCCATGAATTGAAAGTCGCCCTGCAGCTCGTTTCCCAGGCAGAGCATGGTGAAGGAAGGATGGTTGCCGTAGGTCTTCAGGATGCGGAGGCCTTCGGCGCGCATGAAGTCGTCGAGCGCGGCGTTCCTGCCCACGGTTCTGCTCCACACCGGAAGCTCTACGTGCAGCAGGAAGCCTTCGCGGTCGGCGGCCACGAAAGCGGCTTCCGGCGGGCAGTTGGAGTGGAAGCGGATGGCGTTCAGTCCGTAGGAGCGCGCGATGCGGAAAATGCGCTGCCAGTCTTCCACCTTGGTGGACGGATAGCCGGTGAGCGGGAAGATGTTGCACTCCAGCGTGCCGCGCAGGAATACGGGGCGGTCGTTGAGCGTGAACTGGGTGCCGCGCGTCGAGATCTGGCGCAGGCCGATGGCTATCTCGCGCCGGTCGTGGTAGCGTCCGGCCGCGAGCGCCAGGCTGAGGTCGTAGAGCGAGGGCTCATATTCGTCCCAGGGGCGAGCGTTGGGGATGGCGAAGGAGATCTCGACCGTGGCTTCGGCAGCGGCGCGGGTGAAGCGCGCGACGGTTGAGGCCCCGCCGGCGAGTGCGGCGATCTCGCCATCCACCGGCGTCCCGGTGCGGTTGCGGACCACGCAGACGATTCGCGCGTGCCGTGGCGCATCGGGATAGACGGCGGCCGATTCGATCCACACCGGATCGGTGGCGCGCAGCTCGATCTCGCCAACGATGCCGTTCCAATTCGTCTGCGTGTGGTCCGTCATGCTGTGGGCATCGCGGCCTACGTCGATCCGGTACGAATTATCGACGCAAATGGTGATCCGATGCCGGCCGGGCGTGAGGGCCTCGGAGAGGTCGTATTCATGCGGCGTGGCGAGGCTGTTCTCGATGCCGAAGGGCCGCGCGTCCACCCACACTTCGGTCTGCCAATGCGGGCGTTCCAGAAAGAGGGTGATGTGTTTCGCCTGCCAATCGGCGGGGATCGTCACGTCCTTCTGGTACCAGGCGGCGCCCTCATATTTATACGGACGTGTGAGCCAGCCCTTTTCCGGCTCCACGATCTTGGTACCGTAGCCCGCCTGGTCGGTGCTGCCCGGCAGGAAGACGATGCCGGGCTCCAGCTTCCGTTCCTGCCAGCGCTCCGTGTGTCCCTCGCCGGCGGCATCCAGTTGAAAGGCCCACGATCCTGCGAGTTCAATGCGGTTGGAATCGGCGGCGCGAAGCGGGAACGCGGGCACGGCGGCCAGAAGCAACAGAGCGTGAAGTTGCATCTGTTTGATCGTAGCCCGAAACGCGGCTCGCAGTTCGGCCGGAATGGGTTGGCGCACTCTGCATATACCTCAGCGGTGAATGGATAGGTGGGACCCGCGTGAGCGACAGTCAGGGGCGCGAGCGGCGTCAGCTAACCACGCGCTCTCTTCACCACGTCCGCCTTTGATCGGGCAATCTCCACACCGTTGCGGAGCAGGCGGGTGACTCGCGTGATGTCGGCCCCGTTGTGCCCAGCTTCAAAGCGAACCTCGACCACTTCCTCGTCGCGGCCCTTGAACACCCGATGGAGCACATCTAAGATCCTGACCTCCGCTAGTGACCAGGCGCGCGGACATGGGTTGTTACGATAATCCGGAATTGTTCTGGGGAAAACGTACAGACAGGGGGGTGGAACGGTGTTGCCGAGGGAAAGTTCGGCCGCCCTCGCCGGATCGGCAGCCAGCTTCGGACAGGGTCGCTTATCGCTGCCACAAAGCATGTCCCACACGATCAGTCCGTCTACTTGTTTGTGCTCCGAGATTATCTCTGGGCCGAGTCGGGTATGTATGCCAGACCATACGTTGTGGCTCATGTTCGAGCCGGGATTCTGGCAGAGGGACCAGATAACGAACTCGTCAGCGTTTGGGGGCCGCGTGAAGATATTGGTATTGTTCCCATCCAGACAGCCCTTGGTTTCGATGACGCAGGTCCGACCGTCGGGAAACTGGATCTCAAAATCGTGACGGTCTCGGCTTCCCGATGATTTCCAATTGGAGATCTCGCCGCCGTCTCTAAGGTGCTCAAGCACGCTGCGGACAAATTCTCTCTTATCGAGCATTGTGGCGCTCTTTGTGCCGCGTATACTCTCAATAGCGGCCTGGAAGATGCCCGACGCCTCGAACTGTTCCTTTGTTAGCCCGTGGGATCCGATCGTGTATGCGATCGCGCGCAGATCCTTGCCGTATTCGCGGATCGCTCTCTGCTTCTCCGGACTAATGCCGCAGGGAATGATTTGGCCCCCGCCGACGGGGCGTCTGGAATCTCTTGAGTCGGTCCCGTGCGGTTCTTTTGGTTTCGCCATTCGGTATCTACGCCGCCTTGGTAGCGGCCCTGCTCGTAGCCAGAGGCCAGAGAAGATGCTCCTCGATGTGCCGTACAACAGGCACAGCTAGCCCGTCTCCGAACAAGTGATACGCTTCGTTATAATTTCCTGGAATTGGATAATCCTCGGGCACCCCCATGAGCCGCGCCGCCTCTCTCGGAGAAAGTAGACGCGACGTGACGCTTTCGCCCTCTACAACGAGGATAATCTGGCGGCTGGAGCCGCCGGCCGGCGTCCGCAGACACCCCGAGACGCCGTCAAAACGAACCTCAGCCCTTTGGATCTTCTCTCCCTCATCATCTGGTCTCGTACGGCGATAGATTGTTCCAACGATGCGTGAACCCAAGGCTTGCGCCTTTCTCACCTTGCCACGGTTCAAATGCGACATCATATCGAGCAATCTCCCTGTCTGCTCTGCCGTGTGCCACCGAACCCCCGCTGGCTCATCCTCGATCAGGTTTGTCAAGCTCAAGGTGGGGCGCTTCGGGGCAGGAAGATTCCACCAGATCCATCGGCTCTGTATCTGATCGGGCAGTCCAGCGTGGGCATTGACCAACGAATTTGGGTGGCAGAATGCGCTCGGAATACCGGAGTCCAGGCGCGAAGGAACCGCGACCCGCTCGCTAACCGCGACCACGAACAGGCGAGGTCGAGATTGCGGGACAAAACGGAGCGCATCAATCACCATGGGACCGAAGGAATACCCGGTCTCAGCTATTCGGTGGAGGATTTCGGCGAAGTCCTTGCCGCCGTGCGAGGTGATGGTGCCTACCACATTCTCCAGGACCACGACCCCAGGCGCTCTGTCCTCCTTGGTGAGGCCGTCCATCAACTTCCAGAAGTACCTAAACGTCCCGCTACGCGGACCGCTAAGGCCAGCGCCCGCCCCAGCCAGAGACAAATCCTGGCAGGGAAAGGAAGCCCAGGCGAGATCCGGGCGACCCGGCAGGTCCGCCGTCGTCAGACTGGCGATATCGCCAATTCTCAGTTCGTTGCAAGTCTTCGGCTCACCGACTCCGAATCGGGTCGTATAGGCGGCGGCTTTCTTCTCGCACCACTCGTTCGCCAAAGCGCAAGTCCAGCGGTCACCGAGCCCCAGCCTGGCCATCCCGCCACCGGCAAAAAACTCATACCAAATCAGTCGGTCCGACATCGCTCCCCAGAATTATACACTAGCTGTTCTCCAGCGCCTTCAAGATTCGTCGCATAACTGAGTGGGATGCGCATCTCAATTCGTGCTCCCAGATGCGCAGCACTACCCAATCATCCCGGCGTAATTCGCGTGATACCCTCCTGTCCCGTTTTTTATTGCGTCCGACCTTTTGAGTCCAGTATTCCTGATTGGAACTCGGAGGCCGATGGCAAGCCGGGCACCCGTGCCAAAAGCAGCCGTCCACAAACACGGCTAATCGCTTCTCATCAAACACAAAGTCCGGGTGGCCTACCACATCCTTGGCGTTCATCCGCCAACCGCGGAATCCGCCGCGCATCAGATGGGCCCGCAGTACCCATTCTGTGGACCGGTTTCCCGTGGACCGAACGGCGGCCATGGTCCGCGATCGAACTGACGGAGGCACGTTGTCCATCGACCATATTATGGAGCATCGCGGCACCGCGGTTTTGTAGCAAATCACGATTCACATATCGGCAAGATCTGCCGCCGCCGTCAGTTTAGGCGGACTCGCAACAGAGGATCTAAGCGTTTAGATCCCGGGACTGAATCTTGGCAGAGGTCCTTATTTTGACGCCGGCACTGGGCCCGGTACCCTTTTGGCCTCGGCTACGACGTGATCTCAGATCCGGGCCCAAAGGGGCACCCACGGGAGCAGTTACCGCCGGTCAGTTCGCGCCGCGCCGCCGTTTCCGCAACTCCCCGTTGAGGTGGCCCAGCGAGGCGAACTGGCCGGCGAAGCGCGCGGTGCCGGGAGCCTGCAGCTTACGCCGCGGATCGAAGTCGCGCTGGCGAAACAGGTCGGTGGCCGCGATCACCGCCGTCCCCATGGGCCGGTACTCGTAAGTGCCTTGTGCCCATGCCAACTCCTCATCCAACCACAGATAGAAACCCACCCTGATGGTCAAGCGCCAGCGGTCAGTTCGCTCAGCGCCGACAGCAGTTGTTGGGCCTGGAAGGGCTTGCGCACGATCCGGGAATTCCGGAACGCTTCCACCCGCGTGGGGTCCGGGGCTGCCGCCAGGTACACCACACGGAGCTCGGCCGCGAAGCCGGCAAACGCGTCGGGATCGTTGGTGATCAGGATATCGGGCTTCAACTCGCCCGACTCCATAAGCTTGCGGGTCAGCCGGGTGTCGTTTTCCACAATCTGGAATCCATGCTTCACCAGCAGAGCGCGCACGTACCTGCGCACAAAAGGGTCTTCAGCGACTGCGACGGTGCACTCATGTTGAATGGGGGTCATCAATGTGCGGCAGGGCCCGTGGCCGGCTGCGAGATTTGATTCGGCAGAAACCATAGATACAGTTGTATTTTCCTACACATCCATGCGCCGGGCAATCCCCGCAAACGAGAGGGTCCGCATCAATGTTTGAGGGGATTGGGCTAGCCCTTTGGAGCCAGAGCTTTAGTACGCGTCTCGATACCGGGCGGTGCGGTTTTGAGCAGAGCGGCCCAGCGCCCAAACACGCGATGGGCGCAATCCGCCAGTTGGGCCGCGCCCCGTTGGGTATCCAGAGGCCCGTCCAATTCGCGCACATCCCCGCAATTCACGTCCTGTTGTTGCCAATCCGCGATCATCGCCGGCGTCACTTCCAGGTGGAATTGCAGCCCATAGGCGCTCGATCCAAGCCGGAAGGCCTGGTGGCGGCAGGCCTCCGACCATGCCAGCCACTCGGCGCCTGGGGGAAGATCGAATGTCTCGCCGTGCCAGTGGAAGACCGTCTGTCTGGCGCCCAATTCGCCCAGCAGGGGATCGGCGCCCCCTGCCGGAGTGCGATAGATGTCGTACCAGCCGATCTCCTTGCGCGGATTGGCATACACCCGGGCGCCGGCCGCGCGGGCCAGCAGTTGCGCGCCCAGGCACACGCCCAGCACCGGTTGGCCGCGCTCCAGAGCCTGGCGCAGAATGGCGATCTCGCGCTCCAGGTAAGGCAGGCCGTCGTTGGCCGACATGGGCCCGCCCATGAAGATCAGCCCGGCCGCTGCTGCCGGATCGGGCGGGGAGTCGTGTTCTTGGTATGGGCCTTCCCCGTAGAGGTCCACGCAGTCGACGATCGCGCCGCGGCTCTCCAAAGCCGGTTGAATGTGCCCCAATCCCTCGAAAGGGACGTGGCGGAATGCCAGAACGCGCATCAGGGCCGGTTCTGGGTCTGCTGCGCTACCTGGAAATGACTCAGGCCGTCGGCGTATCGCTGCACGCCGCGATACAACGCCTCGGCCAGCTTCTGGCGGTAATCCGATCTCTTCAGCAAAATCTCTTCGCGAGGGTTGCTGAGGAAGCCGATCTCGGCCAGAACGGACGGAATCTGCGCGCCGATCAGCACCACGAAGGGGGCCTTCTTCACTCCCCGGTTCCTGGTTCCGGGGAGTTCGCGCGCGGCAAGAGCGTACAGCGAGCTTTGAATGCGGCTGGCGAGTTCCTTGGACTCTTCGGCCTTGTCGTGCAGGGTGATCTTCTGGACGATGTCGCGCAGCTCGAAAATCGATTGATGTGCGGCGGCGTTTTCGCGCGCCGCTACGTCCATGGCGTCTTTGGTGTCGGCGAAGTTCAGATAGTACGTCTCCATTCCCGTGATCCGCGCCACCGGAGAAGAGTTGGCGTGGATGGAAAGGAACAGGTCGGCCTTCTTTTCGTTGGCTATCGCGGTCCGCCGTTCCAGCGGAATGAAGGTGTCGTCGGAGCGCGTGTAGACGACCTCCGCTCCCATCTTCTCCTCGATCAGCTTGCCCACCCGTTTAGCCACGTCCAGCACCAATTCCTTCTCCTGCAGACCATGGGCGCCCTGGGTGCCCTCGTCGTGTCCGCCGTGGCCGGGGTCGATCACCACCCTGGAGATCTTCAAGCCCAGCTCGCGGATCAGCGAATTGTCGCCGCTGGCGGTGTGGCGCGCCGCCTTCCCGGGCCCATCGAGCACCCCGGCAGGGGTTGGGGGGACCGTGGCGGACAACGCCGTGGCCGAGTCGCGTCGCGCCGCTTTGCCGGGCCCAGAGGGCACCCCAGAGGGAACCCCGGCGGGGATGGCGCCGGCGGTCGCCGCGGGGGCAGGCAACGCGGCGGATGAATCATGGCGCGCCGCCTTGTCGGGCCCCGAGGGCACCCCAGAGGGCAGCCCGGAAGGCACCCCATCGGGCATCCCGGCGGGGATGGCGGACGTTGCGGCGGGCGCCGTCAACCCAGCGGCAGGATCATGGGGCGCCATGTCGGGGTTGGAGGCATCGGGCGCCGGGAGGCTCTTCGAGGCGTCTTCCGGCCTGGCCGGCGGGGCGGGGGCCAACTGGGTTTGGGAAGGCTCCGCCATCACCATTTCAGCCGAGGCCAGATCCGCCGCCGCCACGATGGCCTTTACCTGGCGCATGGCGGGAGCGATCGGGTCCGCCTTCGGCGGGCCCGGGGTGCGCTCTGGTCCCTCCGGTTCGGTGGTCCGCGGCATGTGGGGCGGCATGACGGGACCTGGGCCGGAGCGCACTTCGATGATCAGGCGATCGGGATTGGCCAGTTGCGAGGTGGTCACATCCGACGGACCGGCCAGGTCCAGCACAACGCGCGTCACTCCGCGAATGGTCTCCGCCACCCGCAGCCGCACCACTCGACTGTCGTCCTCCAGCAACTCCGAGTACATAGGGTGTTGGCCGATGTGCGGCACCGCATTCGAAATGTCGAAGTAGACGCGCTCCGGATTGTGCAGGCGATCGGTGTGGAATGTGAACTCGGCCGAAACCTCTACCGCCACCCGCGTTACATCGCCCAGCGACCAGTGCCGCACCGCCGTGACTGCGAGCACACCGGAGCGATCCGCCTGCGCCCACAGCAGGGGAATCCAAACCGCCAGTGCCGCCATCCGCTTCATGCCACAATTCTCATTGCGAGACGTAACGCACCGAACCGTCGGGCAACCTGATTTCGACGATGCGAGTGGAATTCTTTGCTTCGGGCCTTGCTTCGGGCCTTGCTTCAAGCTTTCGCTCGGCCTGTTTCGATTGGGCCGCGGCGTTGTTCTTGCGAAGCTGCTGGGCCACCGATTGCACGTAGTTCCGGGTCTCCGGATAAGGCGGGATAGCGCCGTACCTGGCCACCGCGCCCTCGCCCGCATTATAAGCGGCCAGCGCCAAACCATAGTCGCCGCCGTACAGATCGAGCAGGTACTTCAGATATCGGGCGCCACCCTGAATGTTATCCACTGGGTTGAAGGCGTCCACCACGCCGAAGCGCCGCGCGGTGGACGGAATCAATTGCATCAGCCCCTGCGCGCCCTTGCGGGAGACCGCGTTGGGATTGTAGTTGCTCTCCACCTGGATTACGGAATGGATCAGCTCGGCTGACAATTCCTGATCGGCGGCGATCCGTTCCACGGCCTCATTCAGCCCGCCGGGCCGGGCGTCCGCCAGCTTGGTTTCCGGCGCGGCCCCGGGAATTACGGGGTTGACCACCCGCGGGGTTACGGCGAGCGCCGGTACGGCTTTCGGCTGCGGAACGGGGCGGGCGGTGACGACGACGCTGCGCACCAGTTTGCCCGTGCGCTGGTCCGGCCGGATCACGGTGGTGATGCGCTCTCCCGCGAGGGGAGCGGTGGACGTGTCCGCGGGATAAGCCGTCATCGCCGTCATGCCCAACATTGTAAAACAAAATCGAATCAAATTGTTTGCTCCCCTGCCCAACCCGCGCCCTCCGCAAAACGCGCCCGGCCTTCGACTCCCCGGCCGGCAGCCGCCGTCCAGGCCGGGCGTGCGGAATGCGCGGGATTCGCAGCCAGGACGCGGAGTGACTTCGAAACCCAATGTTATCATTTCTGTGTGAGCTGCGCCGGGTACCTGCTGGTGGGCGGAAGAAGTTCCCGAATGGGGAGCGACAAGGCTTTGCTGCCCTTCCGCGGCAGCCTGCTCGGCCGGTCTCTCGCCGGCTTTGTGGAGCGGGCCGCCGGCGGCGTCGTGCTGGTGGGCAACCCGCAACTGGCGCCGCTGGTCGGCTATCCGGCGATTCCCGATCGGTACCCGGGCGAGGGACCCCTGGGAGGCATCCTCACCGCCCTCGGGCACACGGCCTCCGATTGGAACCTGCTGGTGGCCTGCGACATGCCCGGACTCTCGGCGGAATTTCTGGCCGGCCTGCTGGACGCCGCCGCCCGGTCGGACGCCGACGCGCTCGTGCCCGTGGGTCCCGGCGGCCGCCCAGAACCCTTGTGCGCGGTCTACCATCGCCGCGCGCTCGAGCCCCTGGGCCGCGCCTTCGCCCGCGGAGTGCGCAAGATTGTGGCGGCGCTTGAAGAAGACGCCCAAAGCGCGCCTCTCGCCGTGTGCCGCTGGCCGGTGGCCGAAGCCGGAGTCTTTCAAAACGTCAACACCCCCGAGGATTGGGCCCCGTGGGCGCCCCGCTATGCCGCAAAGTGATCCGTTCCCACACTACATCGAGTTCCGCCACGTCTTTAAGACGTTCGACCACCCGGTTTTGGTCGATTCCAACTTTGGCGTCAATCCGGGCGAGACGGTCGCCATCATCGGCCGCAGCGGGGTGGGCAAATCGGTGACGCTTTCCCACATTATGGGATTCTTGAAGCCGGACAGCGGGCGGATCATTGTGGCGCACGAGGACATCACCGATATGCCGGAGGCCGAGTTGCGGCGCATCCGCCGCAAGGTGACCATGGTGTTTCAATCGGGCGCCCTGTTCGATTCCATGACGGTGGCGGAAAACGTGCTGTTTTCGCTGGAGCTGCGCGAAGACTACGACGAAAAGAATAAGGAAGACGTGGTCAACGGACTGCTGGGGATGGTGGATATCGCCGAAGCCCGCGACGCTTATCCCGCCGACCTCTCCACCGGGTACAAACGCGCGGTGGCTATTTCCCGCGCGCTGGCCGCCCAACCGCAATGCATCCTCTACGACGAGCCCACCACCATGGTGGACCCCATCATGTCCGACCACCTGGGCGACCTGATGCTGCGCCTCAAGCGGCAACTGCATCTGACTTCCGTGGTGGTGACGCACGATCTGGACCTCATGTATAAGGTGGCCGATCGCGTGGTCTTCCTCTATGAGGGTAGGGTGATCTACTTCGGACCCACCGGGGACCTGGCCAAATCCAGCCATCCCCACATCCGCGAGTTTCTGGAAATGGACCGCGTGGAGCGGGTGTAAAAGTGGGGCCTGCTTCAGCCGACTTCAGCCTGCCAGGGGGAGATTGGCCATTCGGAGATCATCCCTGGCGCAGGCCCTGGCCCGGCGGTGCGAAGCTCCCCCGGAAACCGGTACTCAGTACCCGCTCCTGTACTAAGAATCAATAAGTTACAGTTGAAAACGGATACTTAAGTACCCGTTCCCACGGCTAGGCTTCAGCAGCCTCGGCCTGCGTTTGGGCGCTGGTTGCGCCGCCGCATCCCGCCCGCCCCGCCCGGCATCCCATCGGCATATGCGAACAAGAAACCTGGGAAAGACTCCCTTGAAAGTGCCCGTGATCACACTGGGCGGCAATGTGTTCGGCTGGACGCTGAACGAGAGCGATTCGCTCCGCCTGCTGGACGCCGCCCTGGATGCCGGCTTGAGTTTCATCGACACCGCCGACATCTATTCCGTCTGGGTGCCCGGCCATACCGGCGGCGAATCCGAGACCATCCTGGGCAACTGGCTGGCATCGGGGCACAAGCGCGATCGGGTGATCCTGGCCACCAAGGTCGGGATGGACATGGGGAATGGCAAAGTGGGGCTGTCGGCCGGCTACATCGAGCGGGCGGCAGAGGACTCGCTGCGCCGCCTGCAGACCGATTACATCGATCTTTACCAATCGCACCAGGACGACTCCAAGACGCCTCTCGAAGAGACGCTGGGGGCTTATGCGCGGCTGATTCAACAGGGCAAGGCGCGGTACATCGGGGCGTCCAATTACAACGGCCCGCGCCTGCGGGAGGCCCTGGAAACCGCGCGGCGCCACAACCTGCCCCGCTACCAGACCTTGCAGCCGCACTACAACCTGGTGGAGCGCGAACCGTACGAATCGGACTTGGCGCCGGTAGTGGCCGAGTACGGGCTGGGCGTGCTGCCATATTTTTCGCTGGCCTCCGGATTCCTGACCGGCAAATACCGCACCAAGGCCGACCTCCAGGGCAGGGTGCGCGGTGGCTCAGTGGGCAAGTATCTGAACGAACGGGGACTGGCCGTGCTGGCGGCGTTGGACGAAGTGGCCCAGGAGTTGGATTCGACCCCGGCGCGGGTCGCGCTGGCCTGGCTGATCGCGCGCCCCGGCATCACCTCCGCCATCGCCAGCGCCACCCGTGTGGAACACCTGGCCGACCTGGTGGGAGCCGCCGAATTGACCTTGGACACCGAATTCATCGAAAAGCTGGACCGCGCCAGCGCGCCGGTCGCGGTTTGAGCTGGACATCGGGGCCGGCGGGCGACCGGGTGGGTCAGTTTCCGGGAGGCGCCCTCGGTCAAGGGGCCACAACTGCAAGAAGCCAGGGGAGCGTCAATTGTCCCAAAGCCCCCCTCGAGAGCGCCGAAGGCTTGTCGCCTGTGACCGTACATTACTGCCTGAGGGTTCTTCGAATGGCGCTGGACAAAGCTTGCAGGCTGGACCCTGGCTGGACCTCGTGCCGCCGAATGTCGCTCTCCTGGTTGACTTCCCCAAGACGGAACGCGCGGAAATCGAACCGCTGGCTCCGGATCAAGCAAAGAAACTCCTCGAAGCGGATCGGCCCGCTGGCAGCCGCAGGAGGCCGAGGGCGTCCGCCAGCCTTGCTGCCGCGCGGATGGAAGCTCTCGGCCCGCGGTCGCTTGGCCGCCGCCCACGGCGCAGCGCGGTGATTCTGGCACCGCCTGGACGCAGCCACACGGGCGCCTGATGGCCAGCGCTACAAACCTGTGCACAGTTGCAAAACGACTGTTGCAAACAAAGCCGGTTATTTCCTCGCGCGCGTAGGAGTGTCGCCTTTTGTACCGGGTGCCCTCCAGCCGCATTTCTCCCAGCATCATGTCCGGATGCCGGGCGAAGTATTCGTTGACGAACAGCGAACCGCCGTCCGTGTGACTGGAAACATGAAATGGCCGAACCGGCCGGGTTATGGTTCCGTTTATGATGGCCTGTTATTGCTTGCGCCCAAGGCCGCCCACTCCCTCGCCGCGGCTCTCGTGCAGGTGGCGAACACGGCAGCGAACCCGGCTCTGACGGAATCCGTCGACGCGAAGAATGCGTTTCAGACCGAAGTTAGTTTCTATGCGCCGGGGACGCAATCGGTGGTTATCCCAGCCGGGCAGCGCCTGGTGGTCGATTTTGTCAACATCGGCGCCTATGCGGGGCCCGGGACGTTTGAGCCGTACATTGTCTTGCAGTCTAGCCTGAACGGAGGTGGCTCTGCCAACTATGCCTTCGATCCTGCGCCGACAACGGCGCCCGGTACAAATGTTACCTCTCAGGCCGCAAAGATCTACGCCGACGCTCTGTCTGTGGCTGTTGGGGTCAGTGGCGGTGTGGCGCTCAATGCTATCTACGTAGAGATCTCCGGTCACCTGGTCGCCGTTCCATAAGCTAGTGTCCTGGGTCAGAAGTTCTGCACCATGAAGGCGGGTGTTTGCGTACCGTCAGTCGTGGAAGTCTCGGGTCGGTGTATCAGTCGGGGCCATCCGGTCACCCGGAGGCGGTGTTTTCATACTTC
>JBKQPR010000273.1:0-50647 GCA_052144935.1 Bryobacteraceae bacterium | reverse complement strand
TTAGGAAGCGTTGCAATGTCTGTGCTCCGGATTTAAGGCCCCCATGGTTGGGCTCCGGCAGACATCCCCGCGAGGACCGCAATCTCGCCCAACAAGCGGTTCCATCTTCAGTTTCAAACTACCACGCGGGTTTGCGGGTTCCGGACACGGAAGTCCGTAAGTGATTGAAGCGATTAGGCAAGATTTTTTTGGACTTTGTGAACAGGTTTACCGGCCAATCGCAGAAGGCAGGTCTTCAGGCGGGCAAGATACTTTTTTCCAGTTGGTTAATGGATGGTCCTTCAGCAGCCTGGACGTGACGGTGCGCTCGTCGGCAAGGGAGAGCCGATCCTTCGCCAGCCGGGCATAGAGTACATGGAAGTCGCCGTCCGCTCCGCCGGCCGCGAGCAATGTAGGGTCGTCAGCAACAGCCGCTGCTGCCGCTTCCGGCCACTTTCGCCGGCTGGTGGGCTCGTTCTTCCGGTCGTAGTTCAGCTTGCTCCAGAAGAGGTCCTTCAGCGGCTCCGTGCCGCTGAACCTTTGTAGAAGTTCAAGCACCTGGCCCTGCAGTGTGACCTGGTCCATGCCGATGGCTCCGTGACGGAATGTACAAGTTTAACTCTTTGCCCAACTGCGGATTGGGGCCGTCCGCGTACGCCGCCCGCCGCTGGAGTGCTGCGTCGCGTGCTATGTTGGCGCAGAGGACTGCTGCGGCGCGGGCAAACGCACGGGGCGTATAACGGCAGCACACGATGAAAGTGCGCGAAGTCATCCGGTTGATCGAGCAGGACGGCTGGCGGTTTCACTCGCAGAAGGGGAGCCATCGCCAGTTTGTCCACCGACCAAGACCGGACGCGTAACGGTCGCGGGCAAGCCCAGTCACGACCTCGCCGACATTTTGCGGCAGGCGAAAGTTGAGCAACCGAAGAAATGAGGGCCCCAATGAAATACGCTATCGTGATCGAAAAGGCGCCGGGCAGCGACTATAGCGCCTACGTCCCGGACCTGCCGGGCTGTGTGGCCGCCGCCGATACGCTTGAGGAGATCAAGCAGCTCATGCGGGAGGGCATCGAATTTCATCTCGAAGGCATGAGGGAGGACGGCGATCCGATCCCGGAGCCTACGACGCAAGTGGGCTACGCCGAGGTGGCGTGAAGCCCTGGTAATGGGCCAAGCGAGCCGGAAGCCTGCGCCCGCTCTGGGATGCCGCTCTCGCCGAGCGCCGACGGAATCCATCCTCTCGGCCCGGGCCGGAATCACCGCGCCGCAACCTGCGCAGTCGCCACCACGGGCGACGGCCTCTGACCGCGTTGCGCGTGATGGAGACGGCCCGCCGCTCGGGAGCCTGGCCGAGCCCATGGATGGCCTGAAGGTTTACCCGCAGCGTGATCTGTCCCTTTTGGTCCTCGTCCTCGGACGCCCGGAACAGCACGCTTAATTCCCGCATCACGTAACGCTGCCCGAGCGTGAGTGAAAGTTGTGGTGCCGCTCCGATTCCCGCTGCTTCACCTCCTCATAACCGGTTCCGTAGGTAATACCGAAACGGGCCACCGCTCAACGAAACTCAAGACCGCGCCGGAAGCACACCTGATCCTTGAAACAAAGGGTTTCGATCCGCTGACGGGAGTGAAGAAAAACGCCGCCGAGCGTTGGGTCGCGGCCGTGAATGCGGACGACATGTATGGACAGTGGCTGTATGCAATCTGCCGGAGGCCGGAAGACGTGCCGGCGGCGATGGCGGCGGGTGCGGCGCGGGCCGGGGCTTAGTTCTCGCTCGCGCGCGTTCCGAATGCAACACATGTGTTGTATCCTTGGGGGTGACGAGCGCCGAGTTCAAGCGGTGGCTGGAAAAGCAAGGCTGCACCCTGGAACCCGGCAAGGGAGGCCACCTCAAGGTCCGATTGGGCGAGCACTTCTCCGTGCTCCCGATGCACGGCTCTGCCAAGGAAATCGGCAAGGGGCTCGCGGAAAAGATCAAAAAGGATCTCGGCCTCAAGTGATGGAGGAATCATGTTGCGATACCCCGTGAAGCTGGAACGTGACACCAACGGCACGATCCTGGCCACCTTTCCGGACGTACCCGAGGCGCATACCTTCGGCGAGGACCGCGAGGAGGCCCTAGCTCGCGGGGTGGACGCTCTCGAAACGGCCTTCATGGGTTATATGGAGGATCGCCGGGCAGTCCCCGAACCTTCGTCTGTCAAGCGCCGGGCGTGTGTCGCGCTCCCGGCGTTGACCGAAGCGAAACTGGCGCTGTACTCGGCGATGCGCGCAGGGCGGATCAGCAAGACCGAACTGGCAAAGAGATTAAACTGCCATCTTCCACAGGTCGACCGCCTGCTCAGTCTGCGGCACGGCTCACGGCTGGATCAGTTGGAAGCGGCATTCCGCGTTCTGGGCAAAGAGTTGTCTGTGCAGATTCTGGATGCCGCTTGAGCGCGGCGCGGCACTCGCCGGCCCAAGAGGCGCGGCCGAGGCACCCGCTGCTCCGCATGTAACACCGCAACACCGTGGCCCCGGTGGGAAGCTTGCTACCATCGGACTATGGGATCCGGACCCGGTCTGTCGCGCCGATCGTGGTTGTTTTCGGGGCTGGCCTCCGGACTGGCTTCCGTGTGGACCGCCGCGCGGTTGCTGGCCGCGGGCGCCAAGGGCGCGGCGTTCCCGTCCCAGGCATACCGTTATTCCGATCCGGCCACCGAGTTCGACGTCTACCGCTTGACGGACCCGGCCTACACCAGCGTTCTGCCGGCCTATTACAACCGCTTCATCGCGCGCAACAGCGGCTGGATGCTGTTCGCCTGCGACCGCTCCGGCTCCCTGCAGGCTTTCCGCGTGGACTTGAAGACCGGCGCCACGCGGCAGTGGACCGAAGCCGCCGATCTGGACCCCAGCTCCCTTACTCTGACGCCCGACAACCGCTCCTTCTGCTATTTCGCCGGGCGCAGCCTGATCACCGCCAGCGTGGCCAACCTGCGGGAGCGCGAGTTGTACCGGATCGCCGACGGATGGGAGCGCTGCCCCGGCCTCAGCGTCGGTCCCGATGGCACCCATGCCACCTTCGCCGAGCGGCGCGGCGAAACCTCGCGGCTGCGCATGGTCCCGTTCGCCCCGGGGGTGGTCCGCACGGTGGTGGAAGCGCCCTTCGCCATGAGCGACCCGATAGCCCGGCCGATGCGGGCGCAGATCCTCCATCGCCAGCAGGATTCGGCGCTCTGGCTGGTGAATATGGATGGCACCCAGAACCATGCGCTCAAGACCGCCGATGGGCGCGTAGGACCGGCCAACTGGGCGCCGGATGGCAAGACCCTGCTGTATTTGAATTTTCCGGACGACCGCACCCAGTTGAACACCATCCGGGAATACACGCCCGACACTTCCATGGACAAGCTGGTGGCCAAGACCAGCCAGTTCGTGGCTTTTGGATTCAATCGCGACACCTCGGTTTTCACCGGCGCCAGCGGCAACATGGGATCGCCTTACCTGCTGTTGCTGCTGCGCGTGCCGCGGCGGGAACTGACCCTGTGCGAGCACAAGTCCAGCCATCCGGAGACGGTGGCGCCGCAGTTTACGCCCGACAGCCAGCGGGTCTATTTCCAAAGCGACCGCGATGGCAAGCCCGCGCTTTATGGAATGCACGTGGAGAGGCTGGTGGAGAAGACCGAGACGGAGGAGAAGGACAAATGACGGGGAGCGCAGCATCCAGGTTCTGAGGACGAGTGAGAATTTACTTGGACGCTTGCTGCTTGAACCGATTGACGGACGATCAAAGGCAGCCGGGCATAGCGGAAGAAGCCGAAGCCGTGGAGCAGATCTTACGGCTTCTACGTGTAAAGACCGTCGAATGGTTGTCCAGCACGCCTTTAGAAGCTGAAACGAGCAACAACCCGGACGCGGAGCGGAGGTACGAAGTCGAGGCGCTCCTGTTGCTGGCGACAACCACGATCCCGCTCGACGGCCAAATCATCGTGCGTGCGAAGGAACTCGAAGCCGCCGGTTACGGCGCCTTCGATGCGCTGCATTTAAGTTCGGCCGAAGCTGGTGGCGCCGAGGTTCTGCTATATAGCGATCGATGACCGATTCATCAGGAAGGCTGCGCGCGCTGTTGGCTCGCCGCGCGTTCGGGTCTTGAACCCGGTAGAATGGTTACCGGAGCAGGAAGTATGATTTCCGTCGAACATATGACCGATGAGCAGTTCGGGCGTTACGCGCTGGAAGTGCCGCAGCGAGAGCTAGGTTCGGACGGATTGGCCCGCTTCCTACGGCTCAACCGATCGGGCAAGGGAGATTATACTCGAGATCGAATCGAGTGGCAGAAGAATCTCAGCGTTGCCGATATCATCGCCTCGCTGAACCGTCCACATAACCCGTAGTGCCCCACTTGCCCAACACCGAGAAGGCGCGCTACGGCCCTCTTGTAAACTCTCGCCGGCTGCTCTAGACAAACTACAAGAGTGCCTGTATGCTTCTTGTAGAACGTCTGGAGGAGAGTCACCCATGCTCCGTTTGGCAATCGCCGCCCTCGCCGGGACGGCCACCGCCGCTTTCGCCGCCCAATCCTGCGGCGGACATGGCGGCCCCGAGACCCTGCTGGTTTCGACCGATTGGCTGGCTGCCCATCTTCGCGACCCCAAACTGGTGGTCGTGGCGGTGGGCGACCGCGCCGATTACGATCGCGCACACATTCCCGGCGCGGCCTTCCTGCGCAATCAGGATCTCAGCTCGCGGCTGAGCTCGCTCACGCTGGAACTTCCGCCGATGAACGAATTGGCGGACACCTTCGGCGCACTCGGCGTCAGCAACGATTCGCGCATCGTAGTCTATGTGGGCGGCGGGGGCCGTGTCATTCAGGCGACCCGCGTTTTCCTCACGCTGGACGCCATGGGATTGGGAGCGCAAACCTCCCTGCTGGATGGCGGGATGGCGTCCTGGCAGAGCGAGGGCCGGACCATCTCTACCGAAACGCCCGCGGTGAAGCGTGGAACAATCGCTCCCTGTCCGCAGAGCGACGTCATCGTCGACAGCGCGTACGTGGCTTCCAACCTGCGCCACCGCGGCGTGGATATTGTCGACGCGCGCGCGCCCGAATTCTATACCGGCCAAAGCACCTCGACGGGCAGGCGCCCCGGCCATATTCCGGGCGCCGCCAATCTTCCGTTTTCCACGTTCGTGGACGCCCAAGGCAAGCTCCTCCCGACCGCCACGCTGCGGGAAATGTTCCGCGGCGCAGGGATACAGCCCGGCGACCGCGTGGTCAGCTATTGCCACATCGGCCTGCAGGCCACCATGGTTTACTTCACGGCGCGCTACCTGGGCTACGACGCGCGCCTCTACGACGGCTCCTGGGAAGACTGGAGCGCCCACACCGAACTGCCGGCCGAAACCGCCGCTCACTAACATGCCGAAACCCAAGAGCGATCTATTGCAGGGCACGCTCGACCTGCTCATCTTGAAAACTCTGGAGCTGGAGCCGATGCACGGCTGGGGCATCACGCAGCGCATCCAGCAGGTGTCGGACGATGTGTTGCAAGTCAACCAGGGATCGCTCTATCCGGCCCTGCATCGCCTGGAGGAGCAGGGGTGGATCGCGGCCACCTGGAAGAACTCGGAGAACAACCGCCAGGCCAAGTATTACGAGCTTACCCGTCACGGCCGCAAGCAACTGGCGGAAGAGAAGGAAAACTGGCTGCGCCTCTCCGGGGCGGTGGCCCGCATCGTTGGGGTATAAATCACGGCGTATAAATCAGGGCGTATAAATCAGGGCGTATAAATCACGGCGCGTAAATCACGGCGTATAGGAGACCCGCATGGCCCGCAAGCTGATTTCGATTTTTCGATTCCTGTTCTACCGCCAGAAGGTGGAGCGCGATCTCGACACCGAGCTACGCTACCACATGGATCGACTGACCGAGCAGAACATCGCCCGCGGCATGACGCCCGCCGAAGCGCGCCGGCAGGCCGTGATCGCGGTGGGCGGACGGGAGTCGCTCAAGGACGATTGCCGCGATGTCCGCCTCGGCCGGATCGTGGAAGCGCTGTGGCAGGACGTGCGCTACGGCGTGCGCGTGCTGCGCAAGAACCCCGGTTTCTCGCTGGCCGCCATCCTTACGCTGGCGCTGGGAATCGGCGCCAACACCGCCATCTTCAGCCTGGTGTACGGCGTGTTGCTGCGGCCCCTGCCGTATATGCAGGGCGAGCAACTGGTGGTGCTGCATCAGGACCACAGTAAGGCGCACCAGCTCGACGTGCCCTTCTCGGTGAAGGAGATCGTGGACTATCGCCAGCAGACCCACACGCTGCAGGGAGTGGTGGAGCACCACACCATGAACTTCCTGCTGATGGGCAAGGACACCGCCGAGCGCGTGGAGACCGCGGTGGTCTCGGCCAATTTCTTCGAGGTGCTGGGGGTCAAGCCGATCCTGGGCCGCACCTTCGTAGCGGCCGATGAAGACCACGGCGCGCCCGCCGTCCTGGTCCTCAGCCACAAGTATTGGCAGAGCCACCAGAGCGGCGACCCCAGCATTGTGGGCAAGGTCTTCCAGATGAACAACCGGCCGCATACCGTCATCGGCGTGCTCCCGCCCATTCCGCAATACCCCTCGGAGAGCGACGTCTACATGCCGACCTCGCAATGCCCATACCGTTCCAGCGCGAAGTTCATCGCCAATCGAAAGGCGGCTATGATGACGGCGTTCGGGCGGCTCAAACCGGGCGTCACGCTGGCCCAGGCGCAGGCCGATTTGTCGGTGGTGGCCGGCAATATGGTGAACGCCAACCCCGACGCGTATCCCAAGGCCGATGGCTACAGCATCGGCGTGGCGCCTTTGCGGGACGACCTGACGCGGCGCGCCCGCACCATGTTTCTGGTGCTGCTGGGCGTGGCCGGCTTCGTGCTGCTGATCGCCTGCGCCAATGTCGCCAACCTGATGCTGGCGCGGCTGCTCAAGCTGGAGCGGGAGCTGGCCATGCGCGCCGCGTTGGGCGCGAGCAGGCTGAGGCTGCTGCGGCAACTGCTCACCGAAAGCCTGCTGCTATCCGTTTCCGGAGGCGTGCTGGGGCTGGCGGTGGCTCCCGCCGCCCTGGCGCTGCTCAGCCGGTTTGCGGAGCGCTTCACCACGCGCGCGGCCGAGGTGAGGATCGATGCGCCCGTGCTCCTTTTCACCCTGCTGGTTTCGGTCGCGACGGGCATCCTTTTCGGACTGGCGCCCGCGCTCGCCACCGGCCGCTGGCTCAGCCAGGCATTCCAGCAGGCGGGCGCGCGGACCACCGCCAGCCGCGGCCGCCAGTTTCTGCGCTCCGCGCTGGTGGTGGCGCAAGTGGCGGTGTCGGTGGTGCTGCTGGCGGGCGCCGGGCTGATGATCCGCAGCTTCGCGAAGCTGCAACAGGTGACTCCCGGCTTCGCTCCGGACCGGCTGCTGACGATGCGTATCAGCCCCGGCTTCCCGCCATACACTATGGCTACGTCGCGCATTTTCCTGGACAAGGTCCTGGCCAAGATGAAGACCGTCGGCGGCGTGGAGTCCTTCGCGATGGCATCCAACTTCCCATTTAATCCGGTGGGGATCGTCAACGGTCCAGGGTCCAACGCGTACCTCATCCAGGGCAGACCGCTGGCCAATGGAGAAGCCAGGCCGAACACCGACATCACCATCGTGAGCGCCGGGTATTTCGAGACCATCCGCCAACCCATCGTGAAAGGCAGAAGCTTCACGGCGCACGACGATGAGAGCGACGCTCCGCTAGTCGTCATCATCAACCAGGCGATGGCGCGCCACCGCTTCCCCGGGGAGGATCCCCTCGGCAAACGCCTCAGCTTCGACGACGGAGAGCACTGGGCGGAGATTGCCGGAATCGCAGGCGACGTGAAGGAGTACGGCCTGAACCAACCGGTGCTCGACGAGATCTATGGGGCGCTGCGGACCGGGATGGTGAACCGGTTGGTGGTGCGCACCGCGGCGGATCCGAAAGCCGTGGCGCCTATGGTGCGCGCGGCGGTCCATGAACTCGACCCGCTGGTGGCCATCGATCAGGTCGACACGGTGGAGCGCGCCGAGTACGAATCCCTGGCCTCGCCGCGCGTGATGACGTTTCTTCTGGGCATCTTTGCCGGCCTGGCGGTGCTGATCAGCGCCAGCGGTCTGGCGGCGGTGATGGCGCTGGCGGTGAGCCAGCGAACCCGCGAGATTGGAGTACGGATGGCGCTGGGCGCGCGGCGCGGCGCGATCGTGGGAATGGTGGTGCGGCAAGGCCTCACACTGGCGATTGGCGGCGCCGCGCTGGGACTGGCCGGAGCGGCGGCGCTGACCAATCTGCTGGCGAGCTTGCTCTACGGGACCAGCCCGACCGATCTGCCGACGTTTGCGGGAGTCCTGCTGCTATTCCTGATGGTGGCCGCGGTGGCCTGCTTCGTCCCCGCGCGCCAGGTGACGGCCATCGACCCGCTGATGGCGCTGCGGCAGGACTAACGGGGCGCAGCCGGGATTGCGCGCAAGCACAGTGTCTTATCATACAGACTGAGTTCGAAGATTGTGTCATAAGACAAGCAGCAGAGGCCCAACCGCAAGCCGTGCTTCGCACCGGTTGGCAGGCGAATCGCCTGCCCCACCGAAGAACAGTTGAGGCTCTTCTACTACACAAGCGCTGAGCTATGAAACGGATTTCTAACTCAGCACACTACTCACCATACAGCCTGAACTCCGATGACATCGCGGATATGGGCGTTTCACCACAGTTACGATGACCGGCCTGATGGGAGACGGATGGATAAGGTGCGAAAAGAAACGCTCCCACTTTGACGGTTGGGTGTACAATCACGCCGTCAAGAGACACGCTAGTGAAGAAATCAACCAAGAGAAAACGGAGGAGAACTATGTCTACAGTGATTCACGGCCCGCGAGCCAACCGCCGCGTGACCTGCGACTCGAATCCGGAGAATGCCCGCAGCGAGTCCGATTTAGCGGTGAATCCGCTCAACCCCTACAATATGGTGGGCTCGTCAAAACGATTTACAAACATTACCAGTTACGCTTTCTCCCTGGCCGCGTACGCTACCTTCGACGCTGGACAAACGTGGACCGAGACCATCCTGCCCTTAACGGACACCAATGGGACGGTCTATCCCAGCACGACAGACCCGGCAGTTGCGTTTGACGACTTAGGAAACGCCTACATCGTGGCACTGCCCTGGCGCGGGGAGACCGGTCCCAACGCCGGCCAAACCATCGGAATCAGCGTCTATAAATCGACTGATGGAGGCCGCACGTGGGCCACGCCGGTATTGATCCATTCGAGCATCGCGGACGATAAACAGGCGGTGTGGGCGGACACCGGAGCGAGCAGCCTCTTCAAAGGGAATGTTTACGCCGCATGGGACGACACTTCCGGCACGGGCAACATGCTGTTCGCGCGCACGACCAATCACGGAACATCCTGGAAGGGCATCGCCATCGGAGGCGTCGATCAACCTGCCGGGGCGCCCATTCCAGGCATATACAATTCCTTCTCTCCGGAGATCACGGTGGCCGCCGATGGGACCGTGATCATCGTGTGGGCGCCTGGGGATAGCACCATACTGATGGTAACATCCACCGACGGCGGGGCCACTTTTTCCTCCCCCATTACGGTGGCCAGTGGAATCACCAACCTGAACGTGTTCCCGGCGCCGCACGGGTGGCCCACCTTTCCCGGCGCCACGTTTCGAATCATCACCTTTGGGACGGGTTCGACCAGCGGAACCAATCTCACGGTAGTGTGGGCGGATGCCCGTGAAGGGGACGCACGCATTTACTATCGGCATTCGGCGAATCTGGGAAGCAGTTGGAGCGGTCCGGCATCAGGACAGCCGCTGCTCACGGGCGCGGTAGCGTCGGGTCAAGGCATGCAGGATTTCCATCCCCAGATTGCCACTACTCCGGCAGGCCAGCTTGGCTGCGTCTTTTACGAATACGGCGCGATCGGGGAGGGAGAGTTTACCTTCAACCTCATCAACGTGATCCTGGCCGTTTCCACGGATAACGGCGCTACCTTTACACACCGGGTGACCGTTACGGACCAGGCCTGGAGTCCTACCGTGGACGCTCCCAATGCCGATGCGAACCCATCGGTCACGTTTATCGGCGATTACTTCGGATTGGCGGCCAGCTCGCTGGGGTTTTTCCCCTTCTGGACCGACACACGAACGGGCATCCAGGAGATGTTCATTGCGCGCGTCTCGGTGGATCCCGCCGACCTGTACATGCGAGACGGCCCGGGCGACGCGGGCAACGTGCCTTCACCCGATGCGGTGTTCTGGGAGTCGCCGGATATTGTGGTGCGGCACCAACCGGATGGCGACACCACTTTCGCCGATCAGGGCCTGATCCGCAATGGCATGGACCTCTACGTCTACGGCAGGGCCACCAACCGCGGACCGAACGATACGCCCGCCGCTACGCTGGCGGTGACGGTGGGCAACTACCCGTCGCTGCTCGGTTTGCCGCACGCCGAATTCTGGTATCCGCAAGACTGGTATCGCGACGACTGGAACACCGCGGCGCTGCGCAATAACCATCTGTACTTAGGGGAAAGCGCGCCGCTGTCCATTCCGAACGGTTCGACCGTGATCCTTGGCCCGGTGGTGTGGCCGGCGGCCCAGGTTCCCGTGGAAGGGACCTGGCATCCGTGCCTCCTGGGTGAAGTTCGTTGCGGCAACGACGATTCAGCGGGCGGTACTTATGGAGCGGATATTCCCGCGGATCCCGCCGCCGCTTGTCCCCATGGCTCCTTCGTCTATGGCAACAATAACGCGTGCCAGCGCAACTTGACCTACGTATCGGTGAAAAAGGGCCGCGCGACCAGGGTCGAGCTGCCCTTTACCGTGGGGAGTGTGTGGGACAACAAAGCGCGGTTCATCGAAGTGATTGTAGACAAGGGCCGCGCGCTGGCTTCCGTTCCCATGACCTTGCGCATGGAAACCCTGACTCTTCCGGGCACCGTAGTTGTAAGTGGCGGAGGCACAGCGGAGCCCTGCCCGTGCGAGCCGGGTGAGATCGTGTTCACCGGGACGTGCCGCGTGATTGTCCGCGTAGGCAAATGCGTAGCGGGGGAAATCATCACGACTCCCGGGACGGTTTGGCGGGCCTATTGCCCCGAGAAGCCTAAGCCCGTTCCGGTTCTGGCGCCCGTGCCGCCCGCCACGGGCATGGAAGCAGGAAAGCGCGGAACCACCTGGCAACTCCTGGAGCCTATCTCCACCGTGGGATTCAGCGTGGCCGCGGGCGAAATGCGCAAGCTGACGCTTTACTTCACGGCGCCGGGATCCGTGCCCGAGAATGCAACGGTGCGCATCGCGGAACGCAAGGACGGCAAGATTGTCACCGGCGGCGTTTCGATACAGTTGACGCATTCATAGCCGCCGTTTCAGGAATGCGCCCGGTGTGGCAGGCGATTCGCTTGCCACCGGTGCGAAGCGCCGGCGCTTTGGTTGCGGTTCGGCCGCGTTGCGGGCCTTTAACCGGTCCAATCGCAAATTCCAAGATGGACCAAAATCTCGCGATTGGCCGGTGGCCCGAACAGCCGCCTGAAAGGCCGCTGCGGGCAGGATTGCCCGCCCCACAATTAATGCAGAGTGCTGGTGCCGGCAACGTAGGTGGTGTTGGCGATGCCTGCCCTTGGCGGATCTGGGCAGGCGAATTGCCTGACCCACCATTCGCGGCCCGGACCACGACGGACGCAGACGCCGCCCCGCCGATTATTTCGGCGCCGCCGCAAAGCCGGCCGGGACCGTACCGCAGGCCAGGTCGGCGGGCGGCGAGGCCGGGGTCAAGGGCTTTAAGTTACTCTTGCCCAGCAATTCGTTCAGGGCGGGCACGTCCACCGTGTTGAGTGTCCGCCACAGCGCCAGGTTGCGATCGAGGTCGGTGCAATAGTCATGGAAGGCCTTCACCTGGGCATCCACCGGCGCGTGGTCGGATTCGTACTCCACAATCACCATCAACCCCGCGAAAGCGCCGTTGACGCCGGTGAATCCGGGGTTGCCGGTGTAGGCGGGCACGCCATAGGGGCCGCTCACCGCCGCCGAAAGTTGGCCTTCGACCGGCGCCATTTTGGAGTCGAGCGCGGTCACGGCCTGCTTGACGGCGTCCGGCGGCGACTGGTCCGTCAGCTCTTTCAGCCTGGCGCGCAACTGGCTGACCTGGTGGTAGCCCGCATCGCTGGCCGCCATGCCGGCCGCGTTCTTCTGCTCCAGGTCGAACTGCGCGCGCAAACCGGCCAGCACGGCCGGCGATTCGCCGATGCGGGGGTCTTCATGCACGGTCAGCTTCTGTGTGGCGGTTTTGCCGTCTACGATGAGCTTGAGGGTGTAGACGCCGGGCAGAGCCACGGCGCCCCGCGGCGTATAGGGTGTGTCATGGTAGACCGCGGCCATCACCTGGCCGATGTTGTGACTGAGCGCCGCCGGATCGTCGTAGCGCAGGTCCCAGTTGGTGCGGTTGGCCCCTGCGTTCACGGTCAGTGCGTGGGGCGGCCGCAGCCAATAATCGGGCACGGGCGGCAGCGGTTCGTCGAACGGTGGGGCGGGCCGGCTGGAAAGCGTCCTGACCAGCTTGTTTTGCGCGTCGTAGATTTCGATTTTGATATGGCCCGCCGGCTTCGATGCCAGGTAGTAATCGAGGATCGCGCCTTCGGGCGGATTCAGCGCGTGCGGCACTTCCGGAGGCAGCGGCGTATCCATGTTGATGTTTTGGCGGACGCGGATGGCATCGCCGGGTTTGAACAGATACGGCCCCTGGGCGGTCAACTGGGACACCAACGCAGGCGTGAGCTGGCGCAGCGGCGAGAGGTCATCGAGGACAAAGAAAGAACGGCCGTAAGTTCCAGCTACTAAGTCGTTACCGTGAACGACTAAGTCGCGATAGGACGTATTCGGCAGGTTCAGGCGCAGCGGCTGCCAATGGCCGCCATCGTCGAAGGAGACATGCACGGTGGTCTCGGTGCCGCCGAACAGGAGGCCGCGCCGCACGGTGTCTTCGCGGACCACGCGCACGAAGCCGCCGGTAGGTTCGCCGGTGGGCAGGCCGTCGACGATCGGTTCCCAGCCCTGGCCGTAGTCGCGGGTTCGGTAGATATAGGGATGTTCGTCGCCGGAGTTACTGTGGTCCACCGAGGCGTAGGCGGTGGCGGCATCGAAGTGGGATGCCTCTACCCCGACCAGCGAACCGGCTGGAATTGCCGCCGGGGTCACATTCTTCCAATGAGCCCCGCCGTCCGTGGTGACGAAGATCAGACCGTTGCTGCTGCCGGTCCACATGACGCCCGCCTTGGTAGTGGAGACGGCCAGCGAGGCGATGGCCGGGCCGCCGCGTCCGGTAGCCGGACCGGCCGTCGGCTCCTGCCCGGCGCGCGCGGTGAGATCGGGGCTGATGGCCTGGAAGTGACGCCCGGAGTCTTTGGTCATCATCACGAATTGCGTGGCCCAGTACATGGTGTGCGGGTCTTGCGGCGAAAATACGATGGGCGAGCTGGAGGCGCGGCGGTAGATGCTGTGGCCCACGGCGGGATTGATAATCTGCTGCTGCCAGGTGTCGATCTCGACCCGCGCCAGGTCGCCGTAATTACCGTTGGTGTAGAGGATGTTGGGATTGGTGGGGTCGGGGGCGATGAAGCCGGCCTCCCATCCCGGAACGGGGAACCAGTCGAACGGCGTAATTTGGCCGAGCACGCCGCGGCTGCTGGTGCCCACCACGCCGCTATCCTGCTGCGAGCCGTAGACCCAATACGGAAAGCGGTTATCCACGCCGATCTTGTACACCTGCGCGGTGGGCTGGTTGTACCAGGAACTCCAGGTGTGGCCGCCATCGAGGCTGACCGTGGCGCCCTGATCGCCGCCATACAGGATACGGTCGGAATTTATGGGGTCGAGCCACCACTCGCGGGGATCGTCGCCGCCGGGCGCGCCCTTGAAGGCCACCAGCGTACGGCCGCCGTCTTCCGAGCGGTAGGCGCACGTGCCCATGGCATACACCACGTCGGGGCGCTTGGAATCCACATAGATATGGCCGCTGGCGGTGTAGAGGGTGTGGGTGCCCAGAGTCCAGTTGGCGCCGGCATCGTCCGAACGGAAGAGGCCGCCGCGGCCCATCATATACAGACGCTCGGAGTTGGTATGCTGCGCGACGGCCACCGAGCCAACCTGCGGCATGCCGTTCCCCTTCACCTCCGTCCACGTCAAGCCCTGGTCGGCCGATCGATACAGTTCCCCCGCGGGGAATGCGCCACCACCGCCGCGTCCACCGCGTCCGCCCGGCGCCACATAGCGCCGTCCCAAGGTGGCATAAACGATCTGGGGATTATCGAAAGCCCACACGATGCTGAATGCGCCCGTCTCGTCATCCTTGTAGAGGACCTTGGTCCAGGCGCGCCCGCCGTCGGTGCTGCGATAGACCCCGCGCTGGTCGCTCTTCGTGCGCAGGTCGCCGAGGGTAGCGGCCAGCACCAGGTTCGGATCGTGCGGATCCACCAGGATGGCCGAGATCCCGTGGTTCTGCGCAAGCCCGATATGCTGCCACGTCTTTCCGGCGTCGCTGCTCTTGTACATGCCCAACCCGCGCTCACCGGTGCCCAGGTAGACCACGTTGGGATCGGAGGGAGCCACCTCCAGCGCGGTGACGTTGGCAATCTCGGGCACGGAATCGGTGACGTTGAACCAGGTGGCGCCCGCGCTGACCGTCTTCCACACGCCGCCCAGCGCGGCCGCGGCGTAGAACACGCCGGGCTGGGAGACGGCGCCGCTGACGGCCGTGATGCGTCCGCCGCGGAACGGTCCGATGTTGCGCCACTGCAATCCGGCATAAAGCCGGGGATCGACCTGCGCCACTGCGGCCGTGGAAAGGAGCAACAGAAACATCGTGGAGCGGAGCCGCGGTGTCAACGGTAGCATGGGGAATCCTCCTGGAAGGATGATGCGAATAGCATAGCGCAAACCGTGGGTTTACTTGGGATCTCCAGTGCTGGCGTGTGCTGGCGTCGAATTCACCGCTGAGACGCGGAGACAACGGAGGAAGCGCGGAGAAAACAATTCTCCGTAATTCTCCTCTTGCCTTTCTCCGCGCTTCCTCCGTTACCTCCGCGTCTCAGCGGTGAAATACAGCGCGCCGATTTGACAAGCTACTTCGGAGACCAAAAAGGTTCGCCCGCTCGAATCCACTGAATCGGCACCTCGGTAATGAATGTGCGCAGCCAGGTGGCGCAGTCCTCCATTCCGGGCTCCTCCGACACGCTGTGCCCCAGGATAATTTGACCCTTGTGCATGCCAAGGGCGGCCGCGTCCAGAACGTATTCGGTATCGTCCAGGGCGCCGCCGGCTTCCGGACTCTCGCCGCCCATGACTACATCCACATCGGGCGAGATTCGCGGAATGTTGTAACCCACGCCCAACGCAATGGTGCTTATCTTGGCATTGGGATCGCCCACCACTCGAAGGGCGCGCGCATTCATATGCCGCTGTACGTCCGCGGCCAAGGCTCCCAGGGTAGTGGGCAGAAGGGTGTAGCGGTGTTGGTTGGGCCCGGTTTCGCGGCCCTCCCAGCCCAGCGCTCGCGCGAGGCCCACCCACTCCATGTCCGGTCTGCGCGCGTGCCAGTGGTCGTGGAATCGCCAAACCACCATATGGTTCCTGTCGCAGAAGTCCACTTTGAACTGGTAAATCGGATCGCCGGTGAGGTCCGTCACGGTGTCGGTATCGCTCCAGAAGGTCGGCTCGTGAGTAACTACCATGTTCATTCCGGCCGCGTGGGAACGCTGGAGTTGATCCAGCGTGGACATAAAGGTGGTGGCGATCCCTTTCACCTCCGCATCCGGGCTGCCGGCCTTGAAGGTATCTCTGTAAGTCCGCTCGTTCCACGGAACGCCGAGATTCTTTTTGATCCGTTCCACTACTTCATTGGCGGTCATCTAAGCGGGCCTCCAATACGGATCGCCGGCAGGCATCCAGCGGACGGGCGCCTCGGGGACCAACGTTTTCAGCCACTGGGCACAAACGTTCATGCCCGGGTCTTCGGACAGAACGCGCCCCAGCATGATCATGCCCTTCTTCCGGCCCGCCGCCACGGTATCGGCGGCGTATTCGACCGATTCCCATTCCCGCGTCTCTCCCGCCAGAATCACGTCGCACTCGGGCAGGCTTTTCATAGTCGCCGCGAGCGGCGAGAGGCCCGGAAGCATGGCGATGCGGCGGACGCGGGTCTGCGGATCGCCAACCACGCGGATGCCGGCTCGCGCCTTGAGCTGCCTCTTCAAGCGATCCGCCAGCGAAGCCAACGAGCCGGCCGGCAGATCATAGCGGAACGGATCGTCACCCACCTGGTATGAGCGCCATCCGAGCGCCTCCGCCAGCCCGGCCGCAAACGGGTCGGGCTTTCGTGCGCGCCAATGATCGGTGAACCTCCAGACCACCAGACCGTTCTTGCGGATGAACTCCTGCTTGGCGAGGAACACTGGATCGTCCAGGCTGACGCCGGCCTGGCCGCGGCCCCCGGCAGGGCCACCGGGATTAACCGGCGCGGCCTGAGCGTCGAGGCGCCCGAAGAAGACCGGCTCCAAGGTGACTACCAGGTTGAGGCTTTCTTTGGACGCACGGGTCAGGACGTCCATGGTGGCCATCGCCGTGGTAGCGATCCCTCTGACCGGCGTCGAAGGATCGCCCGCCTTGAACGTATCAAGGGTCTGCGCCTGCCACGGAACTCCGGCAATCTTTTGGATCCGGTCGATCACCTGCTGGGCCGTGAGCGGAACGCGTTGGCCCAACAGGGGTGGACCTGCTAGGACAGCCGTTCCCGCCGCCGTTCCCGCAAGCCGGGCGAAACGTCTTCTGGAAAGCTCCGAGCTGCTCATGCCCGCCTCCTGTGCCTCAAGCTGTCAGCGATCGGCAACCGCGCGCGCCCCGACCGGCCGCTCCGGTGTGGCCGGCCAATGAGGGCTGACAGCTTAGTATAGTCCGCTCCGGCGGTGAGAACCGGCCGCTTTTAGGAGCTCCTCCGTCATCTGAGGCCTCTGAATTTGACTGCGAAGCGCGCGGGATGAGAGACTCAGGCAAATGCGCGCAAGGGGACGGATGTGGGCCGGAGTGGCCTTGGCGGCTGCCATGTCGCTGCCCGTGCCCCCAGCGGCGGCGCAGACCCCCGTCTACAGAGCGCCGCGCACGCCGGATGGCAAACCCAATCTGAACGGAATCTGGCAGGCATTGAACACCGCCAATTGGGATATTCAGGGGCATGCGGCGGCGGCGGGGCCCGTGCCCCAGCTCGGCGCCATTGGGGCGATTCCTCCGGGGCTGGGCGTGGTCGAGGGTGAGGAGATCCCCTATCTGCCGGAGGCGGCCGCCAAGAAGAAGGAAAACTTTGCCAACCGCTGGACGGCCGACCCTGAAGTCAAATGCTACCTGCCGGGCGTGCCCCGCGCCACTTACATGCCTTATCCTTTTCAGATCGTGCAGTCTCCGAAGACCATCCTGTTGGCTTACGAGTATGCCGGCGCGGTTCGCACGGTCAATATGCAAACGGCCAAAGAGGCGCCCATCGACAGTTGGATGGGCTGGTCGAACGGACACTGGGACGGGGAGACGTTAGTGGTGGACGTCACCGGCCTCAACGACCAGACCTGGTTTGACCGGGCCGGCAATTTCCATAGCGATGCGCTCCACGTGGTGGAGCGTTATACGGCGCGCAGTCCCGAGACCCTTTCCTATGAGGCCTCGATTGAGGACCCCAAGGTGTTTTCGCGGCCCTGGAAGATGAGCATGATCCTGTATCGCCACGAAGAGCCGCATGCCCAACTTTTGGAGTTCAAGTGTGTGGAATTTGTGGAAGAATTGATGTACGGGCCGCTTCGCAAGAAAACCAGCAAGTGACCCGAGGGAGGGGAACCGAATGATTCGCCAGAGTGTCGCGATCATGGCCGCAGCCACGGGAATAGCCGCGATGATCGCGGCAGCGCCGGCCTGGTGCCAGGACCCGGCGCCGATGGCCAAGCCGGCCGCGAAGCCCGCCGCCCGACCCGTCGCTCTACCGCGAACTCCCGACGGCCACCCCGACTTCGAGGGCATCTGGACGAATGCCTCGGTGGTGCCGCTGGAACGGCCCGCGAGCCTAAAGGGCAAGGAATTCTATACCGAGCAAGAGGCCGCCGAAAACGCCCGCCGCGTGCTCGGAAGATCCACCTGGGAGCGCCTCGGATCGCAGGCCCCCGAGCACTACAACATGTCCCAGTACGGGCTGGACGTGGGCCAGGAGAAGGTGGCGTTCACACTGCGCACGTCCTTCATTGTGGGGCCCGATGGACGGATCCCGCCTTTCACGCCCGAGGCGCAGAAGCGCAATGCCGAGCGCGCGGCGCGGAATCGGGGGCATCAATTCGACGGTCCGGAGAACCGGCCGTTGCAGGAGCGCTGTATACTTTACGCCAGCGAGGGACCTCCCATGCTCCCCTGGACTTTCAACAGCAACCTGCAGATCGTGCAGGAGGCCGGACACGTGGCCATTTTGCAGGAGATGATCCACAGCGCGCGCATCATTCCTATAGACGGGGCGGTAGACGGGCCCACGGGCGGAAATCCGCATCTGCCGCAAAGCATTCGCCAGTGGATGGGCGATTCGCGCGGCCATTGGGAGGGCGACACGCTGGTGGTGGATACCACCAATTTCACGGACAAGACGGCCTTCCGGGGTTCCACCGCTGGCTTGCAGCTTGTGGAGCGCTTCACGCGAGTCGATAGCGACACGATCCTCTACGAATTCACAGCCGAAGATCCGGCGACCTGGGTACGCCCCTGGACCGCGCAGATCCCGTTGACCCGGACCGAAGGCCCGATCTTCGAGTTCGCCTGCCACGAGGGGAACCTGGGGCTCGCCAACACGCTCTCGGGGGCCCGCGCGATGGAGAAGGCGGCGGAAGAAGCCGCGAGGAAGGCCTCGAAGTGACAGGAGAGAATCGAATGCGGAGGAAGCCGGCGGTTTTGACGGCGTGCGCGGTGTTATTTCTGGCGGTGGCGCCGGCCGGCGCGCATCACTCGTTTGCCGCGGAGTTCGACATCAAGCGGCCCGTCAAGCTGCAGGGCACGGTCACTAAGATGGACTGGATCAATCCGCATTCCTGGATTCACATCGACGTGAAAGACCCCGACGGGAAGATAGTAAGTTGGATGGTGGAAGGGGGAAGCCCGAACGCCCTGCTCCGCTTGGGTTTTACCAAAGCCGCTTTGCCGCCTGGAAGCGAAGTGGTGGTGGAGGGGTTTCAAGCTAAGGATGGCTCCAACCGGGCGGTAGGTCAATTTGTCGCCTTCGCCGACGGCCGCAAGCTGTTTTTGGGCGGATCTGCGCCGGGCGCTCACGGAGACTCGGATAAGTAGATCCCCACCGCGAATGAAACGCCCCGGCGAAGAATGTCAATTCTCGGCATCTGCGAATGGATCGACAGCACGGCCTTCAGCACCGCGATTCGCGAGTCGATCTGGGTGTTTCCCATTATCGAAACGGCTCACTTACTCGGCATTGCGGTCTCCGCCGGGACGATCTTATTCGTCGATCTGCGCCTGCTGGGCATCGGCATGAAACGCGAGCGCCTGAGCGAGGTTCTGGAGCAACTCCAGCCCTGGACAGTGTCGGCTTTTGTGTCGATGGCGATCACCGGCTCGTTACTCTTCCTTTCGGAAGCCGTGAAGTGCTATCACAGCGTCTTCTTTCGAATCAAAATCGCGATGCTGGCGCTGGCCGCGGTGAACGCCGCGCTGTTCCATTGGAAGGTGTATCCCGGCGTGGAAGTCTGGGACGCTCTGCCTGCCGCGCCCACGCGCGCGCGCTTCGCCGGCGCGGTCTCGGTCACGCTCTGGATCGGCATCATCGCGATGGGGCGCGCGATTGCCTACGGAAAGTGAGAGGACCATCTGATCGGCTTTCCCACCATACTCCGTCCCATGTTCCAGTGGTGCGATTCCTCCTGGATCGCCGTGGAGATCCGCGATTCCACCTGGATGTTCGCCGTGGTAGAGATTCTTCACCTCCTCGGGCTCACGGTGTTGCTGGGGTCTCTGGTGGTGCTCCATCTTCGCCTGCTGGGATGGGGAATGCGCCGGCAGCCGGTTTCGCAGCTCGCCGGCGAATTGGCGCCGTGGATCCGCGGAGGCCTGGCTTTTATGGTGGCGACGGGCGTGCTGCTGTTCCTCTCCGAGGCCATGAAGTGCTACCGAAGCCCGCCCTTTGCGGTCAAGATGCTGCTGCTTTCGCTGGCGATCGTCTCGCATCTGGTCATCTTTCGCCGGGCGCTACGGATGGAGGTCTCCGCACGCCTGCCTCTCTGGAGCAGGCCGGCCGCGTGTATTTCGCTGGCGCTGTGGTTCGGCGTGGGGCTCGCGGGGCGGGCCATCGGGTTTCAGTAAATGCAGCCTTACGATCCCTCCACCAATCCGCTCAACAACAACGAATGGTCGTTTCCACTGCTCGAAATCATTCACATTGCATCGTTCGCCATGTCGATTGGGACGATTGCCATCGTCGATGTGCGCCTGCTCGGCCTGGGGATGCGGCGCCAGACATCCGCGCAATTGGTTAGAGGCACGCAGCTTTGGACGCTGTCGGGCATCCTTCTGGTGGTAACTTCCGGAATGCTGCTGGTGACTACCGATCCGGCCAGTTATTTCTACAACCCGGCGTTCCGATTCAAGATGGCGTGCCTTCTGGCGGCGATCGTTTATAACTACACGGTACACCTGAAGGTGGCGTTGTCGGAGCATTCGGCTTTCGCGGGAATGGCCACTGGCGCGCTCTCCATGGCTTTGTGGCTCTCGGTGGTATTTGGCGGGATATTCTATGCCTTTGTCTGAGAGTATCCAGAATCTGGCGCTATTTACGGCGATTCGTGAATCGGCGCTGGCCTATCCAATCATTCTTTCTACGCATTTGTCCTCGATCGCATTGTTCGGCGGCGCGATTCTAATGACCGACCTGCGGTTGCTCTCGCTCGCCATGACCGGTCAGCCGGCGTCGGATGTCATCGGACAACTGCGCCACTGGAAGCGAATTGGTTTCGTGATGATGGCTTCGAGCGGCATTCTGCTGGCGGGAGCCAAAGCCGCAACCTACTACGGGAACCCTTATTTTCAACTGAAGCTCGGCCTGCTCGCGCTGGTGGGCCTGCATGCGCTGGTCTTCCGGCGCCGCGTATACGGGAAGGCGGCGAAACTCGAGGAGGCCACGCCCATGCCGCGATCGGCGAAACTGGCGGCTTGCCTGTCGCTCGCGCTATGGGTAGGAATTGTCTCGGCGGGGCGGCTGATTGCGTACTATGAGCCTGCCCGCAAAGCTGCGGCCCGGTCCGCGGGGCGCGCCTTTCAATGTTGCAAGTCGCCGGCCTTCTCCGGCATGCCGGGCTCGTCGAGGAACTGCGCCGTGGTCGCGGGGCCCAGATTCTTCCAGTCCTGCAACACCCAGACCACCTTCTTATCCGGAGTTACTTCCACAGCCTGGATGATGTTAGGGCGATCCTGGGGCTTCGTGCCGCCGGTCGAGCTGAAGAGGACGGTGTTGCCGTTGGCCAGCCGGTCGGCCGTCTGGATGTTGTGCAGAACGATGTCCGCGGGCAGGTCCGACTGCCTGAGTTCCCACACCGTCTCGCCCTTCGAGTTGACTTCGCGCACCAGCTTGTCATGTTCATCGGCAATCAAGGTGTTGCCGTTGTGCAGCCGGATGGCGGCCCAGGGGGTCGGAATCTCGTAAGTCCAGATGGCATTGAAGTCTCTGTCGTACTCCACCACCTTGTTCATCTTGAGAAACGGCAGCAGGTATGTTCCCGCCGCGGTCACGCGGCCGCGGCGAAACTGCGCATGCACGGTCTTGGGATCGACGAAACTCTCGGCGGGCAGATCGTGCTCCGTTTCCGTCTCGCCGGTCCTCTTATTAATAATCATCAGTTTCGGCGGCAGGCCGTTCCGCACCAGCATGACTTTGTCGAGACCGAGTGGCTGGCAGGTGTGGACTTCCGTGCCGCGCGGCGCATCGTAATGCCAAACCACTTGCTTCTGGGGCGTAACTTCTTCGACATGGAACTGGCGGGCGAACAGGATGTGGCCGTTGGTAAGCATCCAGACGTCGTCGATCTCGCCGCCGGGGCCGGTCGAGTAAGTCCAGACGACGTGGCCGCGATTCACCAGAAAGATGATGTTGTAGCCCTCGCCGGCATAGAGCATGGGGTGCTGGGCCAGTCCTCGTCCCGGGCGCTCGGGGACGGAAGACTGCTCAGGCCAGGTGCGCGAAGCCGCTACCTCGGACGGTCCCATCGCCGGAATACCGGCCGCCACGAATTGATCCAGCACCGCCAGCAGTGGCGAGGGCGGCGCATCGGCCGCCAGCGCGGATGGATGGAAAAAGCTGACGCACGCTACGGCGCAGCACATCACACACAAGACACAAAGCCGAAAAGGCATACGCGATTCCTCCAGCAAGCGGCATTATAACGCAGCGGCGGCGGGAGGTGTTTAAGTGGAAATTGGTTAAGTGAGATCTAAGGATGTACCGATGGCCTTCGCTCCTCTCTTGCCGGTGAGTTCTATCGAGCCGCCGGTGCTGGCACCGATACCTTCGAATGAAGCAGCAAATGTCACCGAGGACACCGCCTCTTCAAGGGTCTGCTGCTGCACATCGGTTCTACCATTGGTATTCCCGACAATTGGGGCCGCCCAAACGAGCGCATAGGCGTTAGAAACACGGGAAGAGATCAGGACTAAAGTCGGACTCTCGTTCCTCTCGGGGAGCTAGCTGCTAGCCCTCTACGTCTCTTACCCACTCGTATTCTCGTGACTCCTGTTCCCACTTCGGCGGATCAAAGCGGGGCAACAGCACCTTTATGCATTCTACGCACACGAACCGCGACACGATGTTTGTCAGGGCATCGGCGGGTACTCTCAGTGTCCGAAATACGACTGTGAATCGCGCATTCTGATTGTCAGCGTCTCCCAACGAACCTGCACAAGCGCAAGTCCTCATGCATATCGGGCACTCCCAATCGCTTCGGCGCTTTTCACGGTTCCTGCTCCGCTTATATTCAAGGTCACCGTCCCTCTCGCACAATTCGCTATGGCAAACGCGGCAGAAGTAGACGTTTGTCGCGGCCGATCGTGACTTTGTGTTGCACCTCCCGTACGCTACCAATTCCTAGGCGGCAGGCGCTGCACCGAATAACAAGGGATGATTTGGAGGCTAACCGCTTCAGCGATAGCTCGTTCTTTACGATGATGCCAAACGCAATCAGCTCAACAGGCACGAGCGATATCGACAGCCAGAACGGCAGTGTCGTATCCGGCCAGTACCTCCACACGGCGAACGGCAGGAGAGCTGCTGCTCCAAACATAAGGTAGCCATCATAATTTCTGCCATGAGCCGCCTTGAAATAAGTCTCTACTGCCATGCCCCCAAAAAAGCCCGCAAGAGCAACACAGATGTACATCCACCAATCCACTACGAACCACCTCCAATCAAAGCAAATCCCAAAGTGTTCATTTGAGGGACGGTTGGCAGGTTGGCAGGCGAAAACGCCTGCCCCACCCCAGCTACCGGGCCGCCACCAGGTTCGTCGCGGGAGCGCCCTGGGCCAACTTCAGGCCTTGCTCGGCATGCGCGTCGGCGGGGTACTGTTCCAGCGCCGTGCGGAAGGCCCTCTGGGCGACCGCCGGCTGATGATTCTTCAGTGCCACATGCCCGATCACTTCCGCCACCGGCCGCGGGTAGTACGGCGGCTCGGTATAAGTGAGGCGCCGCTCGGCTTTGGACGCGGCTGCCAACTGCTTCAGCGCCCGGCTTACGCGCCCGGCCGCCAGCTCGATGTGCCCGGCCAGTTCCTGGCGGGCTACCTGCAGCTCGGCGGGGTCGGGACGGCCGGTCCTGGCGCGGAACTCGGTCATCGACTGCTCGAAGAGCCGTGACTCGTCCTGGGCGGACGCAAGGTTCGATTGATTGGCGTAGGCGAGGGCGCGGGCCCAGTGCCGCCAGGCGTCCTGGCGAGGCTTGCCGAACTCGGGGAGCAGGCCGCCGGAGAGAATGGCATCCCACTTCTCGAATTGCACCAGCGTCCGCATCATCGCCATGAAGCCCTGCGCGCGGGCCGTGGTGAAGTTGTCCGGTTGGGCTGCCTGGCCAGGGTTCTCCTGGTAACCGAGCAGCTCCTGGGCGGCTTCGATGGCATCGTCAAAGCGGCCTTCGAAAGAGTAAGCCGTAGCCAGGTAGTGGACGTTGTGGCCGTGGTGGCCGCTGCCGTATTGCTTGTCCTGCGCCATCCAGAAGCGCTCGTTGACCGCGGCGTCGGCGAAGGACTTGGCCGCGTCCTGCCAGCGTCCGGTCTGCGAGTAGATGTGGCCGGGCATGTGCAGAGCGTGCGGGATGTTGGGCACCAGTTGGGCATACTTTTCGCAGCTCGGCCAGGCGTCCTTCGCGAAGGTGGATCCCTCGAAGGCGTGGATGATGTAGTGGTGCACGCCGGGGTGGTCGGGTACCTTGGGCAACAGGCCGCGGAGAATAGCGACGGCTTCGGTCGAGCCGGGAGCCAGGGGTTTGCGGTCGGCAACCGAGAAGCCCCGCATGATCATCAGGGCCAGATCGAGTTGGGCCTCGACCTCGTCCGGATGCGCGGCCAGCAAGGCGCGCAGGGCTTTCACAAAGGCCTCCTCGGGGTCCTTGGCGGCGGGGTCGCGGCGGGCGGCGATGGCGGCGATGTACAGTTTTTCCAGGCCGGTGGCTTTACCCGGCGCCTCGGCCAATTCGACGGCGCGCCGCGCCGCGGTTCGCGCACGGGACGTGGCGGGAGGGACCTGCTTCCCCAGAACCTGTTCCAGCAGGTCGATCTGGAAGCGCGGCCGCCAGTCGCCCGCGGCCACCATGGCGATGCCCCAGTAAGGCATAGGGGCGGCGGGGTCCAGAGCGGCGGCCTGCAGGAAGGAACGCTCGGCTTCACGGGCCCAGAAGGAGTGCATCTGCGCCACGCCCTGGTCGAAGAACTGCTGCGCCTCCGGACTCGTGGTGGTGATGGACAGGTGCACCGTTCCCATGCCGGTGAGGAGCTTGGCGGGCAGGGTGGGGGCCAGTGCGCTAGGGGGCGGGACACAGTTATCGGCGGCCTTCTGGGGCTGTGTTGCGGACTGCCCCGCGGACTGTGCCGTGGCCTGCCAGGGGGCGAGTTGGGCCAGAGCGATTGCGAACAGCGTGAGCTTCATAGGGGTTTCTCCAATTGAAGAGCGACAAGGTGTTCCAGTTGATCGACCCGGTAATTTGATCCTTCGACGAAAGCTGCCAGGCGGCCGTCGCGGCCCACGATCGAGGTGGTCGAGTTGTGACCGATGGAGCCTTCGTCGCTCCAGTAGACCTCGCCCAGCGCGGCGGCCAGCGGGCCGGGCCCAGAGGTCCCTCCGCCGGTCAGGAAATGCCACGCGGCCTCCGCGGCCCAGCGCCGGGCGTAATCGGCCAGCACCGCGGGGGTGTCGAACTCGGGATCGACGGTGACGGAAAGGAGCACCAGGTCGTTCGTGAGCTGCGCGTGGAAGTGGCGCTGCAATGCGGCGAAATTGGCCGACAGCCGAGGGCAGACGTCGGGCAAGGGGCAGCGGGTGTATATGAAATCGATGGCGACGACCTTGCCGCGGAGGCTGGCGGGATCGAAGGGACGGCCGGATTGGTCGGTGAGCCGGAAATCCGGCAGCGGGTCGCCGATGTGGATCTGTTCCTTGGGCGCGGGGATCGCGGCGTCGGGCGCTCCGGATTTCCGGACGTTGCGCGCCAGGGAGCGGCGCGCATCGACCACCAGATCGAACGCCACCCGCGCACCGGGGTAGAGCGCATCGAGCACGCCGGGATCGTCGACGCGGAACGGCATGACCATGGCCGGCATGTAATGGGGTATGGGCCGATGGGATACCAGCATGGTGTGGGAGGCCGGGTCGACCGCCAGCACGATGCCGTCGACCGGGTAGGTGTGAGCCAGGGCGACGGGAGTGAGGAGCAGAAGAAGCGCGCGCATACGTCTGAGTGCCGTTGAGATGGATTATAGCGCGGCAGGCAAGCCGCGTCAGCCACGCCAATGGAAAGCATGGAAAGCGGCGACGACCGGGAGCAGGTCACGCCGGTCTTCTTCACCTGGACGGTCACTTGCGATGCTGGCCGCCGCTCACGATTGATCTTCAACGCCAACTCGGGCCGGGTCAGGGAGGCGTTCGTTTACCGCAACGGCGCGTGGGTGAACCGTGCCGGCATATGGAAAGCGGCAAGTAGGGAGCTCGGGCATGGTGACATTCGGTAACTCTCCGCCGGCGCCCTTCCCTTGGCCATGCAACGGTTTCCGAAAACTCCGCTTGCTTTCCGGGACCACCCCAGCGATGAATGGTCATGCCGCGGATCGGCCGCCGAAAGGATAACCCCGCCGATGAACGCGGAAACTACCGGAAAGGCCGCCGAAAAGCGCATGAACGCCACGAACCTCGCCGACGGCGCAGGCCCTGAAAGGCCCCGGCCGGGCCGCCGCTGGAAGGGCGGGGATGACCGGCCCGGAACGCCTTCCTGGCCGCCGGGTCACGTTCGATCTGTCCTTGGCATCCCCTTTCCCAGGTGGCGCCGGTCGTCGATCGGGTATTTCGAGCGTGTGCGAGCCTTACTAAGCACTGGGCCCTTTAGCGATCAGTTGTCGCAGGGCAACGTGGTCCGGATTGAGTAACTCGCTAGTGCGCGCTCCGTTGACGTCGGCGACAATGATCAGCCCGGCCTCGGCATTCAGGTGGCTGAAGATTCCCAAGTTCTCCATCCTCCGGGCCTGGCGAAGGTTGTCGTCGTTGGGGCTCAAGTAGTGCACCCACCCAACCTTGTAGCGGTGAATCAAGAAGAGATGTGCCAGCGTCATCAGACGCTTCTGGCGCAGCGCGGGATTGAAGTTGTTCTGATCGCGGATCGACAGGATTTTGCGGCCGCGCCGGTCTTGGATATCCGCAAAAACGACGTTGACCAGCTTGTCGGTCGAATCGTTCCAGACGCTCAGCTCCAGAAGTTCCGAGCCCGCGGCGACCGGCTGCAACTTCACGCGCAGCGCCAAAGGCACCTTGTTGGAGTCCGCCCAGATCTCGAGCCACTCCTCCAGAAGCCCCGGGGGCAACTCGGTCTGTACAAGGTGCTGGTGTTGCGTCGATCCTCGGCCCATCGCCTTGGTTGTGGCCGTACGGCCGGAAGCGGCCATCAGCGCTGCATCCAGCCGCGGGCCGCCGACCAGCGTCTGCGGCGTCCGGTAGGGGGATTCCAGCAGCCTGAACTTTCGCTGTAAGCGCGCCAACGACAGCATCCCGTCTTGCCGCAGCGCCGTCGCGAACTCTTCAGCGGCCAAACCATCGATTTGGTGCCCGCCGTAGGTAATGAAGTTGAAGACATAACCCAGCTTGCCCAACTCCTCGGGAAAGCGCTTCATTTCCTCATCGCTCATGCCCGTGGTGTCCCAGTTGAAAGACGGTGAGAGGTTGTATGCCAGCATCTTGTCCGGGAACTCAGCGTGAATCGCCTCCGCGAATGCCTTCGCCTCCTCGAGGTTCGCCGTGGAGGTCTCCATCCACAATATGTCGGCGAAAGGCGCGGCGGCGAGGGACTTGGCAATCGCATAGTCGAGGCCTCCCTGCACCTGGTAGTAACCTTCGGGTGTCTTCGCGAGTTCGCAATCCCAAACTACATTGACGCCGATCGACTTTGCCTTTTCACGAGCGGCATGCAACGAAGCACGTTTGGAGAAGGCCAGCCATTCATCGACGCGCATGTCGAAGGACTCGCCCTGGCTGGCGCGGAACACCATGGCGTCAGCGACCGTCTGACCGTACGTCTCGAGATCCGCCGCGTCCTGCCACGCATCCAGGAACCTTGTGATGACCTTGTCGAGCATGGCCTCCACTGGCGAATTCCCGCTCTGCTTGAATGCGGCGGCGTTCTCCGAGATGGCCGGCATCATGCCGGTTTCTTCGAGCCAGCAAGTAGCGAAGTCAAACTCGGAGCGGGGCACAGCGAACATCATGTGCCCTTTGATCTCTTCGATCCCCAAATCGAAGAAACTTTTCAGGATCGCGAGAAAGGCAGCCTTGTAACTCGGGACTCGGACGTTGGTGGCTCCCAGAATGAATGGCTGATCGCGTTCGTCCGCACAGCTTTCGAGAAGGTTCGCCGCCTCAGCGTCTGTACGAGCCACGATGATACCCGGCACACGCATGACATCGAGCTGGAATCGCGCCGCGTTCAGCCTCTGAATTTGTTCGTGCGTAGCCACCAGGACCTTGCCGCCCTGGTGACCGCACTTCTTCACTCCGGGTTTCTGGTCCTCGATGTGGTAACCGGGTACCCCGGCCTCGACAAATCTGCGAATAAGGTTCCGGACGTGTGCATCCCCGCCGTGTCCCGTATCGGCATCGGCGACGATGAATGGCCGATAGTCGATTTCCGGAGTGGCTGCCCGCCGTTCCGGCGTCATACGCGAACGTTGGAAGAACTGGTTCTTATCGGCGGTGAGCAGGGCGCGCACGATCGATGCCGCCTCGTCGGGCACCTGGCTCAGCGGATAGCTGGCCAGATCGGCGCCCGGGTCTTCCGACACGCCTCCCTTGGCGGACGTCGCCCAGCCGCCCAGGTAGATACCTTCGATTCCAACTCGCTTGATCGCTACGGCTTGTCCCGGGGAGTACGGACCAAAGGTGGTGATCGCCTTGCGCGCAGTGAACAGCTCCCGAAGGCGCGCGTAGAAACCTTCGGCGGCCATTCGAGCGACACGGTAGTCGGCCTCGATCCTTCCCCGCTGTTCCACCACCTGACGCGGTGAGTACAGACGTAAAATCCCCCTGAAGCGCGGGCTTGCAAACCAGTTGCTGACATCGGCTACTTGTTCTTCGAATGAGCTCACGATCGGCCTCCAACGCGTCCACTCTTGACCGCATCGAAGTCGCGTTCTCCGTGAGCCGGGTCCGGTTCACGGGAAACGAAACCCAACGACGTTTTGAAGTCGCTCTTGGCCAGAGTTCCCTATTGGAGTCCCGGCCAAGAGTAGTATACCACCAAGAACCGGTATTAAAGCACCCGTTTCTCCCGTTTTGCATCCTGCTTTCCCAGAACAGCTCGATCGCAAACTCGCCAGCCGGCGGCATCCGGCCTTCCCCGGGCGGCGGACTGGGCACGTATCGCCGCGTCTACCAAACGGCCGGGCGCGGACTCAATTTGGATTGACCCACAGCAGGCACCTGTCTCAGAATCCGCGATCGCGCACTCCGATTAGACCATTCATCGGCAAGTTGAGGATGCCGTAACTTAGCCTTAGGTCCATTCGTCCCACCGGACCCGTCCGAATCGGCCCACTTGCCCGACTTAGCCTCCTCCGCAGTGGAAGCCTTCGATCCGCAATCGACGCGATGTTAGCATGGGCGCAGTGAGTAAATTCCAGTCATGAGAAACACCTTAACGTCAAACGAGCGCTACCGGGCGGGGGTAATCCCCTACGCAAAGATGGGCTATTGGGAACCCGACTACATCCCGAAGGACACCGACGTGCTCGCCTTGTTTCGCGTAACGCCGCAGGATGGCGTCGATCCCATCGAGGCGGCCGCAGCGGTGGCGGGTGAATCCTCTACTGCTACCTGGACGGTGGTGTGGACCGACCGGTTGACGGCGTGCGAGGTCTATCGGGCGAAGGCCTACCGCGTCGACGCGGTGCCGAATTCGCCGGGGCAGTATTTCGCTTACATCGCCTATGACATGGACCTGTTCGAAGAAGGCTCCATCGCGAACCTGACCGCCTCGATCATCGGCAATGTCTTCGGGTTCAAGGCCATCAAGGCGCTCCGCCTGGAAGATATGCGTCTTCCCGTAGCCTATCTCAAGACTTTCCAGGGGCCGGCCACCGGCATCGTTGTGGAGCGCGAACGGCTCGACAAATTCGGCCGTCCTCTACTGGGCGCGACCATAAAACCTAAACTGGGACTCTCGGGAAAGAATTACGGCCGAGTCGTCTACGAAGCGCTAAGAGGCGGCCTGGATTTCACGAAAGACGATGAAAACATCAACTCCCAGCCTTTCATGCGCTGGCGCGAACGCTTCCTGTTCGGGATGGAAGCCGTAAACCGCGCCTCGGCGGCGACCGGGGAGGTCAAAGGGCATTACATGAACGTGACGGCGGGCACGATGGAGGATATGTACGAGCGCGCCGAGTTCGCCAAAGAGTTGGGATCGATCATCGTCATGATCGACCTGGTGGTCGGCTATACCGCCATCCAGTCGATGGCCAAGTGGGCGCGCCGAAACGACATGATCCTGCACCTGCACCGCGCGGGCAACTCCACCTATGCGCGCCAAAAAAATCACGGGATGAGTTTTAGGGTGATCTGTAAATGGATGCGCATGGCGGGCGTGGATCATCTGCATGCCGGCACCGTGGTGGGCAAACTGGAGGGCGATCCGTTGATGGTCCGGGGATTCTACGATACGCTGCGGGAACCTCGTACACCGGCGCGCCTCGAGCACGGCCTGTTCTTCGATCAGGATTGGGCCTCGCTGCGAATGGTGATGCCCGTGGCCTCCGGCGGAATTCATGCGGGCCAGTTGCCCCAGTTACTCCACTATCTGGGCGAGGACGTGATTCTGCAATTCGGGGGCGGCACCATCGGTCACCCGGCGGGAATTCAGGCTGGAGCGACGGCCAATCGTGTCGCCGTCGAGGCGATTATTCAGGCGCGGAACGAAGGGCGCGATTACCTGACGGAAGGCCCGGAGATTCTCGAGAGGGCCGCCAGGTGGTGCTCCCCGCTACGTGGCGCTCTCGAGACATGGAAGGATGTGACGTACAACTACGAGTCTACGGATACCGCGGACTTTGTTCCGGTGGCGACCCCGACTTATTGAGTGGAAGGAACGTTATGAGACTTACGCAAGGCACTTTCTCTTTTTTGCCCGACTTGACGGATCGACAGATCGCCAGTCAGATCGACTATTGCATCAAGAACAACTGGTCGATCGGCATCGAGTACACCGACGATCCGCATCCGCGGAACTCGTACTGGGATATGTGGGCCCTTCCCATGTTCGAAGTGCTCGACCCGGCGGCGATCCTGTTCGAAGTCAATGCTTGCCGGAAGGCCTTACCCAACCACTACATCAAGGTCAATGCCAACAATCCCGCGAGAGGACGGGAGACAGTGGCGCTCTCCTTCCTGGTAAACCGGCCCAAGCGGGAGCCCGGCTTCCGGCTCGACCGCCAGGAAGTGGACGGCCGCGCCATCCGGTACACGCTCCACTCGTACGCAGCGGACAAGCCCGAAGGCGAGCGCTACGACGGCGAGCGGGCGGAGCCTGAAAACGGCAGAGGATAGGAACCGCTGTCCATGGAATGCTTATCTGAAACTCGAGCGGCGCCGGATGAAGTGGTGGATATCGGCGTAGCCTTGCGCGAATCCAATATCCAGGATGTTCTGGGAGAACTGGATGCCGAATTGATCGGCCTCCTTCCCGTGAAACTGAGAATTCACCAGATTGCCTCGCTGCTTCTGGTGGAAAAGTTTCGAAAGCAGGTGGGGCTCTGCGCCGATCCTCCGTCCTTGCACATGTGTTTCACGGGCCGCCCCGGCACCGGAAAGACCACCGTCGCGATGCGCATGGCGAAGTTACTCCATCGTCTCGGGTATGTGCGCCGGGGGCATCTGGTGGTGGCTACTCGCGACGATCTGGTTGGACAGTACGTGGGCCACACGGCGCCCAAAACCAAAGAGATCCTGCAGAAGGCCATGGGCGGGGTGTTGTTTATCGATGAAGCGTACTACCTGTATCGCGCCGAGAACGAGCGCGACTACGGCCAGGAGGCAATCGAGATCCTGCTCCAGTTTATGGAGAATCGGCGCGACGATCTGGTGGTAATTCTCGCCGGATACAAGAACCGGATGGACAGTTTCTTTCAGTCCAATCCCGGATTGCATTCGCGCATTGCGCATCACATCGATTTTCCCGACTATTCGCTCGATGAGTTAATCGAGATCGCCGAATTGATGGCCCGCAAGCAGATGTACGCATTCGACGAAGACTCTAGAGCGGCTTTCAGGGAGTATCTGCAGTTGCGCATCGGGCAGCCGCACTTTGCCAACGCCCGCAGTGTGCGCAACGCCATTGACCGGATCAAGCTGCGCCAGGCCGTTCGCCTAATGGAACGGGGAGGGCGCGTTGCCAAACTGGAGCTGGCGCGCATCGACGCACTCGATATCCGGCAGAGCCGGGTATTTCAGGGAGGGCTGGATAGCGCCGCCGCGCATTCGCCGGCCAGTGCCCTCCAGTGTCAGGGTGAGGAATCCTAAAATGACAGGCCAAAGACCGGTCCTGCTTGGCATTGTGGGCGACAGCGCCGCGGGGAAGACGACCCTCACCCAGGGGTTGACCAACCTGCTCGGTCCGAACTGCGTCACCCACATGTGCACGGACGACTATCACAAATACGACCGGGCCCAACGCGCGGCGATGAATATCACGCCGCTCAATCCCGACTGCAATTATCTGGATATCCTGGAATTGCAACTGGAGCGCCTGCATTACGGCCAGCCGATCCTGAAACCGGTGTACCAACACGCCACCGGTTCGCTTGTCCGGCCGGAGTACATAAAGCCCCGGGAGTTCGTCATTGTGGAAGGGCTGCTGGGATTTCATTCGGCCGTGATGCGCCAGTTCTACGACGTAAAGGTGTATCTGCAGCCGCCCGAGGATCTGCGCCGGGTGTGGAAAATCAGACGGGATACGGCCAAGCGCGGCTACACGGAGGCCCAGGTGTTGGCCGAGTTGGAGAAACGGGAAGCCGATTCCCGCGAGTTCATACGCACGCAGCGCGAGCATGCCGATATCGTTGTGCAGTTCTACCCTCCGCACGGCGTGTCCGCGGAAGGGTCCAATGGACATCTCAACGTGCGGCTCATTCTGCGGCCGACCATTCCGCATCCCGACATGAGTTACCTGTCCGAGAATCCGAGTCAGGACACGGGCATCCGCCTTTTGTTGGGCCGCGACACCGGCCGTCCCGTGGACATTCTGGAGATCGACGGCAGCGTCACACCGGAGCAGACGGCATATCTGGAGGAAACCATCTGGCGCCATCTGCCCGGCGTAGACCCGATTGGCGCCGATCAGTTCGGAGTCTATCAGGATCGCGGCGTGAAGCGGCAGAGCGACCCGCTGGCGCTCACTCAACTGCTGTTGACTTATCATCTGTTACGGGAGTTCGGCGAGAATACGCAGAGGCTGTTCGCGCCACCGGTAGCGGCTCTCAGCCGGGTAAGCAGAGCCGCAGCGACATCGGCCTCCATCGTGACCGGGGATCTCGTGCCGGCTCCTGAATCTATCGGTCAACTGCGATAATCGTTGACAATCGTTGACCCGAACGCTTCACCGCCGGCCACGGAATCAAAGCACGGCACTCCGGCCGGAGATCGATCGTGCTGTGCATTGTGACTAACAAGGTGTGGGGCTGGCCTCTGCCTCGGGCGTCCGCACCCGGGCAGGATCCCATCCCAAGCTAGAACAAGGCCTGGAACTCGGGGCTTCCCGCGAAGCCTTGGCCGGGTCCGGGTCCGTCAATCTTCGTTCACGGTAGCGCGGCGCACTCCGGAAATGGGGATTCGCATCGCGCTGGGCGCCGGCCGAGGGCAGTTGCCGAGCATGGTGCTGCGCCAGGGGATGCGGCCGGTGCTGCTGGGCCTGGCGGCGGGACTGGGCTCCGCGCTGGGGTGGGCAGATACGTGGCCAGCCAGTTATATGGCGTCACCCCGCACGATCCATGGACCATGGCGGGGGTGGCCGGCCTGCTGTTGGCGGTAGCCGCGGGAGCATGCTGGGTCCCCGCGCGCCGCGCCACCCGCATCGATCCGCTCGGCGCGCTGCGCATGGAGTAGCCAGCTATGGCAGGAACTCTTCGTCCAAGAGTTGATCGAGAGTAAAAGGGCAGACCGCGGGGAACTCGGCTCGCGGACGGTTTGTCACCGCCGCCGCAAAGTCGGCTGCCTCCTCATACGCCTCGACAGCAACTTCGGCCAGGCTCGGTCGAAAGCTCGGGTTTTCGTGCAAAAGACGCTCGATGCCCCTTCGTTGGCCGAGAATCGTTCGGGTCCAACTGGATCCCCGCCGTTCCGGCTGGTGGCTCCATTTAAGCAAGTGCTCGATCAGGCGCACAAACCGATTGTGAAGACTGCGCCGCTCGCGCTTCGCCATGTCCTCGATCTCCTCCGCTATGTGCTCCAGATCGGCCTCGGAAACGCGCCCCGACCGCAGCAAATTGGCATTCAGCAAGGCCCATTCGGCGAAATCCAAATCGTATAGTTCCGCGGTCTTCATACTTCCATTATGCCGGTTTCCGGCACTTTGCGAGGATGTCATACACCGGTTTGTTGTCGGCGTAAACGCGCCATTTCTTCACCAAACCGTTCTCCACCTCAGCCAGCCACGCTGCCGGAGTGCGCCATTGGCTTGCCGCGATGGTGCCGCCCGCCGCGCCGAAAACAGCTACCACATTGCCGTTTGAAAGGGTCTCCTCATGACTGACCCAGTAGTCCGGGCAAAGCGCATAGTACCCTCGCCAGCCGGCGCGCATCGTTTCGCGGCCACAGGCCGCCTGGCCCAGCGAGTCGATAAACACGTGATCTTCGGTCATCCACTCGGCCAACCGGTCGGGATCGCGTTGGTTGATGCAGTCCATGAAATGACGCACCGTTTCCACCGGACTCGCCTTCGCCATCGCCGCCGCCCCTACAATCCCGCCGCGCGCGCGGCCACCAGCGCCACGCTCGACCAATCCATCTCGGCCTGGCCGTGCGCCAGCGCGGAAAGAAACTGGTCGCGGAGCAGGCTGGCGATCGGCATCGGCGAGCCGCATTCCCAGGCCGTCTCGAGCGCCAGGCGCACGTCCTTGGCGCCCAGTTTCAAGGCGAACCCGGCGGGTTCGAACTTCGCATCGGCGATGAAACCGCCGTAGGTGGCATAAACCGGCGAGGCGAACATCCCGTTCGTGACGTCCAGGAACACGTGCGGGTCGATGCCGGCCTTGCGCAGCGTGGCGTACGCTTCGCCGAAGGTTTCGAGCATGCTGGCGAGCATGAAATTGCCGCACACCTTGACGGCGTTGGCCTGCCACGGCTCGCTGCCGGCTACGATCGTCTGGCGGCCGATGGCCTTGAAAATCGGCCGGCAGCGCTCGATCGCCTCCGCCGCGCCGGCGGTCACCACCACCAGTTTGGCGGCCTCGGCGGCCTCCGGACGCCCGAAAACCGTGGCCGCCAGGTAGCCCTGGCCGTGGGACGCATGCGCGGCGGCCAGGCTGCGCGAGCAGGCCGTGCTGATGGTGCTCGACGAGACGTGGATGGCGCCGCCGCCGAGCCCGGAGGCGATTCCGTTGGCGCCCAGCGCGGTCTCGGTGGCCGCGTGATCGTCGGCCAACATGCTGATGGCGGCTTCTACGCCGCGGCAGGCTTCGGCGGCCGAATCGGCCACCCGCGCGCCCTCCGCGGCAAGAGCTTCGGCCTTGCCGCGCGAGCGGTTGTAAACCGTCACTTCGTGTCCGGCGCGCAGCAAGTTGCGCGCCATGGCGGATCCCATTCTGCCAAGTCCCAGGAAAGCTAGCTTCATGCCTTCAGGATAACTTGCGGCCCTTGCGCCCTGCAGTCACACCACCAACTTCTTGTAAGGAATCCCGCGATTTCCGGACTGCCGGAACAGACCCAGGCCCGCGTTTCCTTTTGCCCTTGGCCGGCGGAGGGTGCGCCAACTTACCAATCGACACTTTCCGATTCAGCCGGGTTCGCCGGCGCGTCTTCATTCCACAACCGTCTTGGTCTTTTTATTCGCGTTCCGGTACTCCTCCCCGACCCGCCCCAGGGATTGCTCGCGTGAGTGCATATCCATTCTCCGGGCCCATTCGGCCCCGCTTTGCACTCGCGCGTTCGGTCATATCTGTTATATAAATGGCCCAACCGGCGCCCCTGCGGTCATATTTTATGTGACCCAATTCGTGGGCTTCCGTTGCCCAATCAATTCCGCTATATTGACGGATGCGGTTCGGTTCCATGGACACCTCCCGCGGAGCCGGCCGCGTCGTGAGCGTGTCCCGCTGTACTGACGCTCCGCTCTCGGGAAGCGGCCGCGACCCCCACAGGAACCCGGTCACGGCAGCCCCGCCGGGGCGTAGCGGCTCGCCAGGCAATGGGATTGCGGGAGCGGAATGGCGCTCCCGGCGGGTGACCGGAATTTCTAGCCTTAATTTAGATCCCGGCTTCGTTGCTCTGGTATGAAGGGTACAGGGAGTGGTTCGCCACATTCTTAGCAAGGAGACAAGACATGGGAGAAACAATGCTCGGCGCGTTCCTGCCGGGCAACAGCACCACTGAACTGCGCGAAGTCGCGGTCCCCGCTCCGGGACACGGCGAAGTGCTGCTGCGCATGAAGGCGTCTACGATTTGCGGCTCGGATATCCGTTGTATCTACCACCAGCATCTGGGTAAGGGGCCGGAGGGATACCAGGGTGTAATCGCCGGCCACGAGCCCTGCGGCCTGGTGACGCAGGCCGGTCCCGGTTGCCGGCGCTTCCGCGAGGGTGACCGTGCGATCGTCTATCACATCTCCGGATGCGGCGTCTGTAACGATTGCCGGCGCGGGTACATGATCTCCTGCACCAGCCCGATCTACCGCCGCGCCTACGGCTGGCAGCGCGATGGCGGGATGGCCGGCTACCTGCTGGCGGAAGAGAAGGATCTGCTGGCGCTGCCCTCCGAGCTTTCCTACGCCGATGGCGCGCAGGTGGCCTGCGGGTTCGGCACGGTGTACGAGGGTCTGCAAAAAATCGGCATCTCGGGCGATCACGCCGTGCTGATCACGGGCCTCGGTCCGGTGGGCCTGGCCACCGGCGCGCTCTGCCGCAAACTGGGCGCCGAAACCATTATTGGCATCGATGTGTTGCCCGAGCGCCGCGAACTGGCGCACAAGCTGGCCGTGTGCGATCACGTGCTGGCCGCCGGGCCCGAAAACGTTGCGCAGGTGCGGGACCTGACGCGCGGACGCGGTGTGGAGCGCGCCGTGGATTGCTCCGCCCACGATGCCGCCCGCGCCACCGCCATCCGCGCCACGCGCAAGTGGGGGCGCATCGTGTTCCTGGGCGAGGGCGGCCGCGTCGAGTTCAACCCCTCGCCCGATATCATCCACGACCAGAAGACCATCTACGGATCGTGGGTGACTTCCACCTGGCTGATGGAAGAACTGGTCGAGCGCCTGGTGCGTTGGAAACTGCACCCCGCCGATCTGATCACGCACCGCTTCCCCCTGGAGAAAGCGGGAGAGGCCTACAGCCTGATGAGTTCCGGCCGTTGCGGCAAAGTGGCGGTCTGCTTCGACGAAGAACTGTAGCGCCGCCGGGCGCTCGGCCCGCGAAATCGGGCTCGATGACTTCACCTGTCAGGTGCAACATGGGAAGCGGGTTCATCACCGGAAAAGGAGATTTCTTCCTGTCCTACCAGCAGCGCGCGCCACAGCCAAGCGGACCGCATTTACGAGCATGCGCCCCGCTTCATCGGCATCGAACGCCGCCACGATTTCGGCGCCCTCCGGCAACCTGGCGACGGTCGACCGGGCCAGGCCAGGCTGTTTGCTTGGCTGTTTGCTCCCCGCAACCAGCCAGTCGGTAACGCCTTTTTGTGCTCCGGCCCCGCGTGGGTGACCAAACTCGCACCAAAATAAGCTCTTTCCTTTCCCGCACTTGACCCCACCGAATTTCAGACTCGACCTTCCCCTCGTGATATACGTCAGATCGGGGAGCGGGCCCCGGTCGGCCCGGGCATGGCAAGCCAAGGCCGACGGGAAACGGGCTCGCGTGGCGGTGGAGATCTGGCTTGGTTTCTTCGGCTTGGGAGAGACAAGGAGAAGAATTGGCTTGGTTCCGTCAATCCTGCCGGCAAGCTATGGCGCTTGGTGGAATCGGGTGGGCATCGGCCCCACTCGGCATCTCGCTGGGCATACAACAATTGGGCGGCCAAGGCCGACGGGAAACGGGTTCGCCCGGCGGCGGACATCCGGTTTGGTTTCTTCGGTTCAGGAGAAAGAATGGCTTCGTTCCGTCAATCCTGCCGGCAAGCCATGACGGGTTGTGGAACTGCGTGGGGGATCGGCCCCACCTGGCATCTGGCTGGGATAGAAACTGGCTTCGTTCCGTCAACCGTGCCGACAAGCCATGGCGGGCGGGGTATGGGTGCCAGGATCGGCCCCGCGCCTAGTCCCCTCACCAGGCATACACAGATATGCTAAATACTTCGCACAAAAAACTGCTCAATAATACTTGACAAATATACGCTCATATTTTATGATTGCAATTGGGTGAGGCGCGTGGCCTCTCCCAAAATCAACCCAATGAGGAGCTTAAATTCAATGTCTCTCAGCCATTTCGATCCCTTAGCCAATCTCCGCCTGTTCGAGGATGCCTTCTCGCGCCTCCTCAATGAACCCCAGTCCAATCGCCCCTGGACTCCGGCCGTCGATATCTTCGAGACAGCCAATGATCTGGTCTTGCGAGCCGATCTGCCCGATGTCGAATTGAAGGACATCGACGTGCGCGTCGAGAACCAGACCTTGACCATCGCCGGCGAGCGCAAGTTCGAACAGCAGGATTCGGTCAAGGGCTACCACCGGATCGAGCGCAGCTACGGCAACTTCGTCCGCAGCTTCGCCGTCCCCAATACCTTCGATACCGAACACATCGGCGCATCCTTCAAGAACGGCGTGCTCACCGTGAGCCTGCCCAAGAAAGAGGCCGCCAAGCCGCGCCAGATCAAAGTCGAAGTCAGCGCCTGACGCATCCATTAAGTAGGAGGCGCGTTGTTTGCGCCACACCCGCTCCCTGACGGTCGCGGCTCCGATCCGAGCCGCGACCGTCAGGGAGCGGTGTTTTAATTTACAGTAGGCAAAAGGATCCCCATGTTCCGGCTCGATAAATTAACTCAAAAAGCGCAAGAGGCTCTGCAACAAGCGCAAGCCATAGCCGAAAAAAGCGAAAGCCAGGTGATGTTCCCGCTGCACCTGCTCATCGCCCTGGCCGAAGAGAAAGAGGGCATCGTCCGCCCCGTGCTCGAAAAATGCGGCGTGCACCCCGATGCCATCGTCAGCGAAGCCCGCCGCATGCTGGGCAACCTGCCCAAAACCAGCGGCATGCAGCCCGGCATGTATCTCTCCCAGCCCCTCAACCACGTGCTGGAGCATGCCTTCGACGAGGCCACCCACTTCAAGGACGAGTTCGTTTCCACCGAGCATCTGCTTCTCGCCATCGCCCAGCAACGCAGCGACCCCGCCGGCCAATTGCTCGACCACGCCGGCGCCACCCACGACGCCATCCTCAAAGCCCTGGTCTCTGTCCGCGGCACCCAGAGGGTCACCGATCAGAATCCCGAGTCCAAATACCAGGCCCTGGAGCGCTACGCTCACGATCTGACCGATTCCGCCCGCCAGGGCAAGCTCGATCCGGTGATCGGCCGCGAAGAGGAAATCCGCCGCGTCATGCAGGTGCTCTCGCGCCGCACCAAGAACAACCCCGTGCTCATCGGCGAACCCGGCGTCGGCAAGACCGCTATCGTGGAAGGCCTGGCCCAGCGCATCGTGCGCGGCGATGTCCCCGACCAGCTCAAGAACAAGAGGTTGGTCTCGATCGATCTCGGCTCCATGATCGCCGGCACCAAGTTTCGCGGCGAATTCGAAGACCGCCTCAAGGCCGTGGTCCGCGAAATCATCGATTCCAACGGCGAAATCATCTGCTTCATCGACGAGCTGCACACCCTGGTCGGCGCGGGCGGGGCCGAGGGCGCCATCGACGCCGCCAACCTGCTCAAGCCGGCCCTGGCGCGCGGCGAGCTGCGCTGCATCGGCGCCACCACCACCAATGAATACAAGAAGCACATGGAAAAGGACGCCGCGCTGGCCCGCCGCTTCCAGACCGTGGTCGTCGGCGAACCCTCGGTCGACGACACCATCGCCATCCTGCGTGGCCTCAAGGAGAAATTCGAGATCCACCACGGTGTGCGCATCAAGGATTCCGCCATCATCGCCGCCGCCGTGCTCTCGCACCGCTACATCGCCGACCGCTTCCTGCCCGATAAGGCCATCGACCTGATCGACGAAGCCGGCTCGGCGCTGCGTTTGCAGATCGGCTCGATGCCCATCGAAATCGACGACCTCGACCGCCGCATTTCGCATCTCGAAATCGAGCGCCAGGCCCTCGGCAAGGAGATCGACTCCGCCTCCCACGAGCGGCTGCGGCACATCGAGAACGAACTCGAGACCCTGCGCGGCCCGGCGGCTCAATTGAAGGAGCGCTGGACCCGCGAGAAGGGCGCCATCACCCGCGTCCGCCAGCTCAAGGAAGAGAAGGATACCCTGCGCCAGGAGGAAGAAAAGGCCACCTCGGCCGGCGATTGGGAGAGGGCCGCGCAGATCCGCTACGGCCGCCTTGGGCAAATCGAGAAGGACATCCAGGCCGCCGAGCAGGAATTGGAGGCCGTCAAGCAGGACGCCCTGCTCAAAGAAGAGGTTGCCGAAGACGACATCGCCCGCATCGTGGCCAAGTGGACCGGCATCCCGGTCGCCCGCATGATGGAAGGCGAGATCCAGAAGCTGGTGCAGATGCCCGAGCGCCTCAAGGACCGCGTGGTGGGCCAGGACGAAGCCGTCCGCCTGGTTTCCAACGCCATTCTGCGCAACCGCGCCGGCCTCAGCGATCCCCACCGGCCCATCGGCAGCTTCATCTTCCTGGGACCCACCGGCGTGGGCAAAACCGAGCTGGTCAGGGCCCTGGCCAGCTATCTCTTCGACGATGAGAAGGCCATGATCCGCATCGACATGTCCGAGTACATGGAGAAGCACGCGGCCGCCCGCATGGTGGGCGCCCCGCCCGGATACATCGGCTATGAAGAGGGCGGACAGCTTACCGAGCGCGTGCGCCGCCGGCCCTATTCGGTGGTGCTGTTCGACGAAATCGAGAAGGCCCACCCGGAGGTCTTCAACATGCTGCTCCAGATTCTCGACGACGGCCGCCTCACCGACGGACAGGGCCGCACGGTCAGCTTCAAGAACACCGTGATCGTGATGACCTCCAATATCGGCACCGGCATGGTGGAGAAGAACACCATCGGATTCTCGGTGCATGGGAAGGACAAGCGCACCGAAGATACGCGTAAGCGCCTGCTGGAGGCCCTGCGGTCCAGCTTCCGCCCCGAGTTTCTGAACCGCGTTGACGATATCATCGTATTTAACACTTTGACGCGCGAGCACCTCTCGGAAATCGTGGACATCCAACTGGCCGCGGTGACCAGTCTGCTCAAGGATCGCAAATTGAAAATCGAAGTGACCATCGCCGCCAAGGACCGTCTGATCGAAGAGGGCTTCGATCCCCAATACGGCGCCCGCCCCATGCGGCGCGCCATCCAGCGGCTGATTCAAGACCCTCTGGCGCTGCAGTTGATCAACGGCGTCTTCGAGGAAGGCGACACCATCCTGGTGGATGTGGAGCCCCACGGCAGCGACTTGCAATTCACCAAGCTCGTGCCGGTGACGGTGTAATGACGATGCCTCCGTTTTCACCGCAGAGACGCAGAGAGCGCAGAGGAAGCGCAGAGAAAATCTCTGCGTTTTCTCCGCGACCTCCGCGTCTCCGCGGTGAATACGCGGCTTCAACCTTTCTCGAGGTATCCCTATGAACACTCTCAAAACCGCATTCCTCCTCGGCCTGCTGAGCGCCATTCTCCTAATCGGCGGGGAAGCCATCGCCGGACGCAACGGGCTGTATATCGGCCTGGCCTTCGCGGTGGTGATGAATTTCGCCAGCTACTTCTTCTCGGATAAGATCGCGCTCTCCATGTATGCCGCGCAGCCGGTCAGCGAGACCGAGAACCCGGAAGTTTACCGGCGCGTCGCACCCATCGTCCAGGGCCTCTGCCACCGCATGGGCCTGCCCATGCCCAAGCTGTACGTGATTCCCGAGCGGTCGCCCAACGCCTTCGCCACCGGCCGCAATCCCAACCACGCCTCGGTGGCCTTCACCGCCGGCATCCTGGAATTGATGAACGATAACGAGCTGGAAGGCGTAATCGCCCACGAGCTGGGCCACGTGCTGCACCGCGATATCCTGATCAGCTCGGTGGCCGCCACCATCGCCGCCGCCATCACCATGATTGCGCGCATGGCCTTCTGGTTCGGCGGCACGCGCAGCGACGACGACCGCGAAGGCGGCGGCCTCGCTGCCATCTTCATGCTGATCCTGGCGCCCATCGCGGCCTTCTTCATCCAGTTGGCCATCTCGCGCTCGCGCGAGTACGACGCCGATGCGGCTTCCGCCAAATACGTCGGCTCGCCCTACCCTCTGATCAACGGCCTGAAGGACCTGGATGGCTGGTCGAAGCAAATCCCCATGCAAGCCACTCCCTCCACCGCCCACCTGTTCATCATGAAGCCGACGGTCCGCGGGCTGGGCAATCTCTTTTCCACGCACCCATCCACCGAGGAACGCATTCGCCGATTGCAGGCCATGCGATGAACGAAGTCCGCGTGAACCACAAGGCGGCCGGCCGGGCAGACCGCCACGGCGCCCAGGCCGGTGAAGCCGTGCGGGTGGCCGATTTGCGCGGCCGCCCCATCGGCGCCGCCCATTACAGCCGGCAGGCGATGCGATGAACGAAGTCCGCGTCAACCACAAGGCGGCCGGCCGGGCAGACCGCGACGGCGCCCAGGCCGGTGAAGCCGCGCGGGTGGCCGATTTGCGCGGCCGCTCCATCGGCACCGCCCACAACAGCCGGCAGGCCATGCGATGAACGAAGTCCGCGTGAACCACAAGGCGGCCGGCCGCGTAGCCTCCGGTCACCCCTGGATCTTCGCCAGCGATTTGACAGACCGCGATGGTGCACAGCCTGGTGAAGCCGTGCGCGTGGCCGATCTGCACGGTCGCGCGCTTGGCACCGCCCACTACAGTGCCGCATCGCAGATCTCCCTGCGCATGCTTTCTCCGCAAGTGGAAGAGATCGGCCGCGAGTTTTTTCTCCGCCGCCTGCGCGCCGCCGAAGAGCATCGCCGCACCGTAGTGCGCCACAGCGACGCCTACCGCGTGGTGCATGGCGAGGCCGACCTGCTGCCCGCCCTGGTGGTGGACCGCTACGCCGATTACCTCGTCGTGCAGACGCTCGACCAGGGCATGGACGCCGCCAAGCGGGAGATCGCCGGCTGCCTGGAAGAGATCTTTCAACCCCGCGGCATCGTGGCGCGCAACGATGCCGCCGTGCGCGCGAAGGAGCAATTGCCGCTCGAATCGGTGGTGATGGCAGGCCAGATCCCCGAAGCCGTAGAGGTCCATCTCAACGGCCTCTCGATGACCGCCGACCTGTTGCGCGGCCAGAAGACCGGCATCTTCCTGGACCAGCGCGAAAACTATCGCGCGGCCGCCCGCTATGCCCGCGGAGGCAAGGCGCTGGATTGTTTCACCTCCACCGGCGGCTTCGCCCTGCATCTGGCCGCGAAGTGCGAGCACGTGGAGGCCGTCGATAGTTCCGCCGCCGCGCTGGCCACGGCCCGCGCCAACGCCGCCGCCAACGGCATCGCCAACATCTCTTTCGAGGAGTCCGACGTCTTCCAGCTTCTGGCCGGTTACGCTTCCGCCCGCCGCCAGTTTTCCATGGTGGTGCTGGATCCGCCCGCTTTCGCCAAGAGCCGCAAGAACCTGGAAGCCGCCGCCTCCGGTTACAAGGAGATCAACCTGAAGGCGCTGCGCCTGCTCGCGCCCGGCGGAATCCTGGTCACGTGCAGTTGCTCGCACCACGTGAGCGAGGCTATGCTGTTGGAGTTGGTTGCCCAAGCCGCGCTGGACTCGAAGCGCACCCTGCGCGTGCTGGAGCGCCGCACGCAAAGCCAGGACCACCCCATCCTGCTGACTGTCCCCGAGACGCTGTATTTGAAGTGCCTGATTCTGGAAGTGCTCTGAGCCCCTCTGACGGAGCCGCGCGCGTCAGCAAGCGTTTCGACCACCGCCGTCCGCGCCGCGTGATACGAGCTTCTCACCAGCGGCCCTGCGAATCCCATCTCCCGGCCCGCCTGGCGCAACCCGTCGAACTCCTCGGGCGGCACAGAGTGTCGCAAGGGTTCGGTCCGAGCGTATTGCATCCCGGCGATGCGTTGCCAACCTTAAAGAGGGAGCCAGACGATTCGATCAATCCACTCGTCCGCTTCGGAAGCAATCCAGATTGACAGGATGCTTTCAATGACGCGGCCGACCCGCGCCTCTTGCGGCACCATCAGGACGCCAGGGATCTGGTTTCCGTTATCGAGAAAGTCCCTGAAATGGCCGGGCATTGAGTTCTCGTCATGTGAGATGAGACTACGGCCCTGCGCCATCGCCAGGCGGAGCACTCCCGGGTCAGCAATGCCGTCGAGGCTGGCCGCGCGTGCGCTCTGGAAATCGATGGAAGGTTCACGGCGCAAAACGCCAGTTCGGATCGAGCCTCGAAGGTCGTTGTCGGCCTGGAACCGGGGCTTCACCTATTCCTGGCGTCCGGAATGGAGGTGAGCGCGCGCACCATCAATCCGTTCGCGCAGTCCCGCCGGCAGAGGCGCCGAGGTGCGTCGCAAGCCCTCGAAGCGCTGCTTCTGGCGCACGCAGTAGGCATCGATGGCAGGTTGGCTCTCAAGGTAGAACGTGATCGCACCGAAGACCTGGGCGAGGGTGAGCGTTTCGAATTCGGCCAGAATCGCCTCGGGCGAGAGGCCTTCATTGAAGCACTGGACGATGGAGTCGAGAGACACGCGGGTTCCAGCCACATAATAGCCGCCATTGCGCTCTTCGACATACTCTTTCGCCATGAGGCTGGTCCTTGCGCTCCATTCTAGCGCATTGTCCAATTTACTCCACCACCGCCGCCTGCGCCGCGTGATACGAGCTGCGCACCAGCGGCCCCGCTTCCACGTGCGCGAATCCCATCTCCCTGCCCGCGTGGCGGAATCCAGTGAACTCCTCGGGCGGCACATAGCGCACGATCGGCAGGTGCTTCGGCGAGGGCCGCAGATATTGGCCCAGCGTCAGGATGTCCACCTGGTGCGCCCGCAGGTCGCGCATCACTTGCAGCACTTCCTCCGGCTCCTCCCCCAGCCCCAGCATCAGGCCCGACTTCGTGGGCGTTCCCGGCGCCACGCGCTTGGCGTGCGCCAGCACCTCCAGCGACCGTTCATAGCGCGCGCCCAGGCGCACCTGGCGGTACAGCCTCGGCACCGTCTCGGTGTTATGGTTGAGCACGTCGGGCCGCGCTTCCATCACCGTCTCCACCGCCCGCAAGCTGCCCTGAAAATCCGGGATGAGAACTTCCACGCCGCAGCCGGGCAAACGCTCGCGGATCGCGCGGATCACCAGGGCAAACAACTCGGCCCCGCCGTCTTCGCGGTCGTCGCGGTTGACGCTGGTGATCACCGCAAACTTCAGCCCCATGGCGGCCGCCGCCTCGGCCACGCGGCGAGGCTCGTCGTAATCCACCGGCAGCGGCGCGCCCTTCTCCACCGCGCAAAAGCCGCAGCGCCGCGTGCACACATTGCCCAGGATCATGAACGTGGCGGTGCGCTGATTCCAGCATTCGCCGACGTTCGGGCAAGCCGCGCTCTCGCAAACCGTGTGCAGCCGCAGCCGTTCGATGAGACCTTTCAACTCGCGATAGTTTTCGCCCACCGGCGCGGGCGCGCGCAGCCACTTGGGCCGATCCAGCTTGGGGGAAATGGAAACCAGCACCGTACTTTCAGTCTACCGGATCGGGCCGGGGGTGCACCGGGCGGGTGTAGCTTGGGTCAGACGCGCGCCCTCACCAACGGCCATTCCTGCGCATCGTGCAGACCGGAAAAGACCAGCTCGCGAGGGCCCGGTTTGCGCCGGGCCAGAGGGTACCCCGACCCCGGCGCGGAAACTGCGTGAGTGCGGTTACGGCTTCGTAGATTCTAATTGCAACGCGGTGGGCAGCTTCGGGACGATCTTGTTCCTCGGTGTAATCGCAAAATCCGGTGAGATCACGGAGGGCGGGTTCCGTCCATCGAATAGGCATCAGCCGGGATACCGGCTATCAATTAGCTTTCGAACGTCCTCATGTTCGATAAACTCTCCCCGGTCGGCGGCTGCGAAGCCCTTCTCCACCTCGCGTAGAAACCACTCGTCGTAATCCACAAAGCGCTCAATAGCCTCCCGCGCAAGCGCCTGCGTGTCGCGGCCATGCTCGGCTGCTAAGCGGCTGAGTTTGGCTTGCAGTTCGGGGGTGAGGTCTACTTCCATCGCGTTTTCAGACTAGCGGTTGCGGGAACCTTCTGTCAACGGGCCTGAGCCTTGCTCGTCAGGAACCGCCTTCTGCAGGTATCGATGGCACGTCCGTGCCGGAACCGGGATCACTGCAGCGGCGCGTGGCGCCCCTTACTGCCCCGGCTTCCACCACTCCGCCACGGTCCCCGCCGGCATCTTACTCAAAATATACTGCGCCATCTCCCTCAACCGGTCCGCCGAATTCTCCGGCCCGCTGTAACAGTGCCCCCGCATCGCGCCGTACACAAAGTAACCTTCGTAGTGCGGGTCCTTAGTGGTCTTCATCCAGTCCTGTAACTGGTGGACGCCGTTATTCAGGAAGAAGTTATCCGCGTCGCCCACAAACACGTGAATGCGGTCCACCAGCTTGGGACCCAGCGAGTACCAGTTCTTCTCCATGTGATAGCGCAGGTCGTAGTGCTCTTTCCAATACTGCGCTACCTCGGGGTGCATCTCGCCGGTGCGCTTGTCGAACAGCGGCTCGAAATAGCCGTCCTTGCCGAGCGGGCCGAATACTGCCGACCAGATGTCCAGTTGCTCGCCCGAACGGCCGTGCGTTCCGTTCACCAGCTCGAAATGGTTGCGTTGCTCGGAAGTCTGGCGCACCTGCCCGTTGACCTCGCGGCTGTTGATGGTGGGTTCGCGCCGCCAGTCGATCTCCTTGTAAAACGCGTTCTTGTCCTTGTAAACGTCGATGCCTTCCACGTCCGAAAAGTCCACCGAATCGGGGCAGTACGACCACGTGCCGCCGTAGAATTCGGGATAGAAGACCTGCAACGCCAGGGCTTCCCATCCGCCCGTCGAGCCGCCCGAGAGCAGGCGCGCCCAGGGCTGCTTGATCGCGCGGAAGCGCTTCTCGATTTCCGGAATCAGCTCCTGGTGGATGGCGTCGCCATAAGGTCCCACGTTCACCGAATTCACCGCGTAGGAATCGTCGAAGTAGGGATTGGGATGCTGCAGGGTCACCACGATCATGCGCGGAAAGTTATCCTTCATCCACTCGGTGGCGAGTTCCGCGCCCCGCCCGCCGCCGGTGGAAAAGCCCAGAGGCGCTCCCAATCCAAAATGGCCCTGCTCGTAAAGTACCGGGTAACTCATGGTGCTGCGTGCGTAATCGCGCGGCAGCAGTACGGAGGCTCCCAGGTAGACGGGCCGGCCCCAGAACTTAGTCAGGATCTGACTCTGTATCTTAAACCGCTTGACCCATTCCGTATCCGCGGGAACCTCGACGGGCGGAATCACCTGGTTGCACACGAGCGAAATCCGGTAACCCTTGGAGGCATCCAGCGTGACCTGCCGCGGCGCGCTGAAGAGGTTGCCCGGAGAGCGATTCCAGTGCTGGCCTTCCCAGCGGTCGTCGTGCATCCAGACCACGTGGCCGTCGGCGCGCCGGAACTCGGAGTACACGTTGATGAAGCCCTGCACCCAATACTCGCCCGCGGGGATTGCGGCCAGGCTTTCCACGGGCGTGCCGAGGTCCGTGCCGTCCACCACGGCCGCCTGGCCGGGCGCCAGCTTTTCGATGTCGCGCCCGAAGAAGGGCACCCCGACGCGGCCCACCTGCGTGCGTGGCTCGCGCTGGTTGGTGCGCGAGATCATCACGAAGACCCGTCCGGTGATGGGGCCAGAGGGCGCCCCGGCCGATGCGGGATAAGATATTTCAAAGCGCGTATCGGCAGCCAGGCACGCGCCGGCCAATACAACAAGGGCACAGACGGACTTCCTCATAGGGGTGATTCTACCGCACTCGCCCTCGTTTGCCGTAAGCCAGCCGTACCCACAGGGTCGTGATTATCCTCAATCTTCTTGTCTTCCTCTTGTAGTTCTTAGCGTTAGCTTTGCGGCTCCGCGGCTTGGCGAGAGGTGCTTCGATCTTCGCGCGCTTCTACTCCCTGCGCGCCTTCCAGGTATAATACCCGACGATCGTCTTGGCGTCGTCGATCTTGCCGTTCTCGATCATCGCGGCGATTTCCTTGCCCTTGAACCAGCCCACTTCGATGCGCTCGTCGTCCATCGGATGGGCCTCTCCGGCGGTCAGATCGCGCGCCAGAAAAATGGTCATGCGCTCCGAAACGTAACCGGGGCTGACGAAAAACGACGCCAGCCTGGTCCACTTTTTCGCGCGGTAGCCGGTCTCCTCAATTAGCTCGCGCTTGGCGGCCTGCATCGGCTTCTCGCCCTCGTCCAGACGCCCCGCCGGCAGCTCCCACAGGTAGCCCTCCGCGGGCAGCCGGTATTGGCGCACCAGCAGGACGCGCTTGCGATCGTCCACCGCCATCATCACCGCCGATCCGGCGTGGCGGACGATCGAGCGCTTGATGTGAAAGCCGCCCTTCGGCTCCTCGGCTTCATCTTCAGTCACCCGGAACAGGTTGCACTTATAAACTTCTTTGGAGGAAATGATCTTCATGAGTTAGTCCGCAGCGCGGCGGCGAAACGCTCCGCCGGCAGTGTGTTCAGGATGTCGTTGGCGCCCAGCCATCCGCGGCGCGCCATGGCCACGCCGTAGCGCATGTTGGCGAGATGTTGGGGATGGTGCGCATCGGTGGAGATGGTGAACCGCGCGCCCTTGGCTTTGGCCGCCCGCACCAGCGCGCCGTTCAAATCCAGCCGCTCGGGGCTGGCGTTGATCTCCAGCCACACGCCCCGCCGCACGGCCTCCGCCACCACCCGGTCGAAATCGAAGGGGAAGGCGTCGCGATGCAGCAGAATGCGGCCGGTGGGATGGCCCAGGATGCGAAGCTGCGGGCACTCCAGCGCCCGCAGCAGCCGGTCGGTCATCTCCGCGGATTCCATGTTCAAATGGCTGTGCACGCTGCCGATCACCAGGTCGAGTTGGGCCAGCGCATCGTGGGCCAGGTCCATCGCGCCGTCCTTCAGAATGTCGCACTCCAGGCCCGAGAACAGGCGCAGGGGTGCGCGGCCGTCGCGGTTCAGCTCGCGCACCTGTTTGGCAAACGCCACCACGCGCGCTTCGTCCAGCCCGTTGGTCATGGCCAGCGCCTTCGAATGATCGGTGATGGCGATGTACTCGTAGCCCCGTTCGCGCGCGGCTTGGGCCATCTCTTCGAGCGTGGCGCGGCCGTCGGTTTCCGTGGTGTGCATATGCAGATCGCCGCGCACGTCCTTCAGCTCGACCAGCTCCGGCAGCCGGCCCTCCAGGGCGGCTTCAATCTCACCGCAATTCTCGCGCAGCTCGGGCGCGATCCACGGCAGGCCCATGGCTTCATAGACGCCGCTCTCGGTTTCGCCCGCCACCTTGCGCTCGTCCTCCACGCGGTAGAGGCCGTACTCGCTCAGCTTCAGGCCCATGCGGACGGCGCGCGTGCGGATGGCCACGTTGTGGTCCTTGCTGCCGGTGAAATATTGCATGGCCGCGCCGAAGCTGTCGGGTGGCAGCGTGCGCACATCCACCTGCAGGCCCTCGTGCCCCACCTTGGCGCTGGCCTTATTTTCGCCGCGTGCCAGCACCTCAGTCACGCGGGGATAGGCCACGAAGCGCCCCAACGCCGCCGTGGGTTCCGGCCCGGTGACCAGCAGATCCAGATCGCCGACCGTCTCTCGCCCGCGCCGCAGGCTGCCCGCCGGCGTGACCGCGGTGACTCCCGGCGTTTCGCCGAGCATGCCGATCAGCTCCGCCGCCACGCCCTCGGCATAGCTCAACAGATAGCGCCCGGTGCGCAGCCGGTATTGCGCGATGGAGCGCAGCACCTTCTCCTCCAGCTTGGCGCCCATGCGCGGCAGCACGCGCAGCTTCTGCTCCTGGCACAGCCGCTCCAGCTCGTCGATGGTGCCGATGCGGTAGTGCTCGAAGATCAGCGCGATGCCCTTGGGACCCAGGCCCTGAATCTTGAGGAACTCCAGCGCGCCGGGAGGAAACTTTTGCAACAGCAGATCGCGCCGCTCGCAGGACTGCCGCTCGACGATCTCGCCGAGCACCACCGCCAGCCCCTTGCCGATGCCCGGAATGTCAGTGACTTTGCGAGCCGGGTCGGCCAGAATATCGGCGATGCGCTCGGGATAGCCTTCGATGGCCGTGGCGCCGTTGCGGTAGCTGCGGATGCGAAAGGAGTCCTCCCCGGCGATCTCCATCAGGTCGGCGGTCTCCCACAGCACGCGCGCGATTTCCTTGTTTTCCAAAGTCCCTCGTTCCAATTGTAGATGGTAGGGCATGCTCTGGCGCTTTGGCCAGCCTGGCGCTTTGGCCAGCCTGGCGCTTTGGCCAGCCTGGCGCTTTGGCCAGCCTGGCGCTTTGGCCAGCCTGGCGCTTTGGCCAGCCTGGCGCTTTGGGCAGCCTGGC
>JBKQPR010000272.1:0-38701 GCA_052144935.1 Bryobacteraceae bacterium | reverse complement strand
CCGCCAGACTGTGACCCACAAGCGGTTCAAACGCCTGGTTGACCAGTGGATCGACCTGAGTATCGAGCACTCACGGCTGACCCTACTCAAGCCTGACTGACGGGCTGGAACTCGGTACTCTCAAGTTTCTTACCAATACCATGGGCTTCGTACCAATGCAATTCCGCGACCCGGACCCGGCCGCTTTGCAGCCGCACACGTGCAATGCCCTTAAGCTTCGCCATCTGCCCGGGCCGTAGATCCTCTTGAGCCGGGCCAGATCTCGGATGGACTTGCCGACAGCGATGGTCTCGACCGCCTGGATATCTTCGACGATTTCGAAATTCATCGATTCCGTCAACAAGACATTCATCCGCTAGAAAGCGGATGGTCACGGGTGTTTTGAGAGCATCTCTTGCCGGGCCTTCTCCAGTCGGGCATGCAAAGCGGCCATGTACGGGTCCGCCCAGCACTTGGCCCGGGCTTCGTCGAACCAGCGCTGGCCTTCAGCCACGTATTCGAGGATCGGTTCTTCGTGCTCCAGGTAATACGCAATCGCTCCATACACCTGCCATAGCTTCAGTACCGGAAAGGATTCCACAGTCTGCGCGGGAGATTTGCCCTCCTGATAATGAATGACGATGGAATCCAGCATCACACGCCTGCCCGCGATGTAGAGACCACCATTCCGTTCTTCGATATATGGAGAAACCGGATACGCCACAACTCCTCGTATCCCAAGTCTAGCAGACCGTTAGGGCAGGCGGCCTGAGGGCACTCCGCCTGCTCTCCGTGCACGTTTTGTTCCGGCTTCCTACTGAATCGGCAGAGTGGATGGCGCCGACGTGACACCGCCGATGCTGACGGTTACCGGCACGGCACTGCCCGGCGTGACACTGGTCGGTATGGCGACGTTGATCTGGTAGAGACCGGGGAAGCCTGGCGTCAATCCGGAGAAGAGCACTGTGCCGTTCACGCCCCCAAAGCTGACCACCGGTGTGGTTGGGGTGGCGCTCGTACCCAACGCGGGGTTGCCGCTCGCCGGCTGGTTGCTCACCGGCCCCAACCCATTCATATACAGAATGATGAACGGGCTGCCACGCTTGGCGGGATTGCTGGTGGTGATCAGGTTGAATCCCGAATCCTGAGCTACGGCGATGTCGCTGCCATAGGTGAAGAATTGCGGGTTGTAGTTACCGATCGGCACCGTCACCACGTTGCCGAACAGGTCGCCATCGATCACCACCTTCATCTGCGCCGAAGACTGGCCCTGCAGCTCCCACGGCACCTGAATGTTGATCTGGGTGGGGCTGACGTAGACCACGCCCGCTGGCAGGCTGATGCCGGCCGACGGCACGTCGAAGGTCACCTCCACGAAATCGATTTGCAGCGGCAGAACGGTATAGGTGCCATTGGCGGCCAGGGCATCGGTGGTAGCATCATCGACGTCTGTGTAATCGCTCAGGCCAGTACCGTAAAGGCTGACGTAAGAGCCGGGGGCAACGGGACTCTTACCGGCCGCCGAATCCGACACGCTGGTAACGTTGGGAGCCGCCTGGACGTTATAAGTGCCGCCCCCTGTGTTCCCTCCCGCGGCACTGAAGTTCACCGTCGGGCAGTCGTTCCCGGTAGTGGCGCATATGGTACTGACCGTCGGCCCGTTCACCACATCCACCCATGCGTTGCCGAACTGGTCGCTGGGGCAGATCACGGTCGAGGTGGAACTGGCGGGCGAGCAGGCCGGTTCGCCGGAGACGCTTTGGAGCGTCAAAGATCCGACCGGCGAAACCGAGAATGTCACGGGACTGCCGGCCACCGGAACGCCGTATGCATCCGTAAGCTGCACGTAGGCCGGACCGTTGTCTTCGCCCGGAACCCCTTCGCCGCCGATGGACGGGAGCACGTTGAAAACGGCGCCGTCGCTTTCCAGCGCCATGAACGGAATTCGGAGCGTGGTGCTGGAGTTCGACAGCACCACGTTGCCGGAGTATTCGCTCGCCGCCGGCTTCGATCCGGAAAGCGTCACGATCAAGGCGGTGGTCGCGCCCGCCGCCAGCGACACGCTGGTGGGACTGACGGCAACGGTGGAAAGCGCGCCGGCGCCGGCCGAGCCGTTCACGTAGCAGCACGATACCGAGGCGCTCAGCGATACCGATGCCGACCCGATGTTGGTCAGGGTAATGGTCTTGGAAATCGGCAGCGTGGCGGAGTTCAGAATGCCGAATGAAATGGTGGAGGGCACGGCTGTGACAGCGCCGTTCATGGCAGCGTTGGCATCCAAGCCTCCCGCTCCTATCCATTCGACGTCCACCGGGTCTTCGAAATCGTCGGTTGTAGTGTCCTGCGCGGCGTAATTCACCATGAGCGATTTGATCTGAGTGGGCTGCAAGCTGGGATGCTTCTGCTTCAACAGGGCCGCCGCACCGGCCACCAGGGGAGTCGAAAAGCTGGTCCCAGCCCCCGCCGCATAGCGGTTCGAGCTGAAAACATTGACATCGAAAGGCTCGTTCGGGTCATAGTATTGCGTACCGCTATACATCCCCGACGGCGCGGGCAGATATGGGTCGTTCGGATCCAGATACTGCCCGACCTCGGGGTCGAAGCCGCCGATCGCCACCAGGTCGGGTTTCAACTGGCCGTCCGGCGTCGGTCCCATCGACGAGTAGCTGGCGAGCTGGTTGGCCGCGACCGGCGTGGTATAGGCCAATGAACTACCCAGAGCCGGACAGGGGCCGGCACTGTCCACGCAAGGCTGGAGGTTGAACGCGGTCACGTCCTGCTCCATACCATTCAAATCGACCGTGACCATCGCGCCGGGGTTGGCATCGATATAGCCTTTCAGCGCCAGCCCGGCGGTATTGGAAATCATCACCGAGGGTCCGTATTCGTTAATGCCTTCCGGACTGACCGAAGCGCCCGAGGTGGCCATGTAATAAATGAAGCCGATGGCGCCGGCATTTTGTGCGTTGAGCGCCTTGGTGTCGAAGGTACAGGTGCCCCGCAGAATTAGCGCATAGCTGCCCGTCAGAGAACCCGCCGGCAGCGCGTTACAGGCGAGCCCGTCGGGATCCCCTATCGTGGTCACATCGACCAGGGGAGCGTCGCTGGCGCCAAAACACGAAGGGTAGCAGTAAGCGTCGCCCACCGCGGCGGCCATCCCCTTCAGGCTTGACGGAGCGCTGGCCACATTCACGCTGACGGTAGGTTGCATGATGTGAGAGTTGAGGGTGGCGCCCACCGAAATCACGTCGGGAGCATTGGAAGGCGAGGAAATCGTGTTGAAGCCGGGATACTGATAGCCTTCGTTATAGCTGTCGCTGCCGCCGTCGCCCGCGGCCGCCACCACCACCGCGAATTTGGTGGCGGCTTCGTACGCCGTAGCCACCGGGTCGCTGGCGACATTGGAGAGGGCGGTCCCGCCAATCGAGCAGGTAATGATGTCCATGCCGTCGCTCACGGCATCCTCGACCGCCTGGATCAGCGTCTGATCGCTGGCGAATTCTTCAACACCCGGAGAACCGCCGACTTTGTAATTGCCCAGCCAGGCCTTGGGCGCCATGCCGCTGATGGTGATCGCGCCGCTGCCGGTGGTGGCATCGGCAATCGCCGGGGTCGAAGTCGAGTTGCCCGCCGCGACCACGGCATTAAAGGTGCCGTGTCCGATGCGGTCGCGCGGCGAAGTATCGTCCGGCAGCGAATCGATGGGATTGGTGTCGCTCAGCAGGCTCACGTAGCTGCGCGCCACGATGACCTTGTTGGTGGTGTAGGCCGTGGCGCCCTTCGGAAAGCCGGAGGGCATCGAAAGGGAGCTGTCCTGGAGAGCCGGATGGGTCTGATCGATTCCGGTATCGATGACCCCGATCTTGATCCCGGCGCCGGCGCTGGATTGGCCGCCCACCGCCGCCCAAGCCTGCGGCGCGTTGGACAGCATGGTTGCCCGGTTGAGCAGCACTTTCATCTTGCGCGCGGGCTTGACCGCCACCACGCCCGGAAGGCTCTGCAGCTCGGCCAGGCGCGATGCCGGCGCGGCCACGAAGATCAGGTTCTGCAGCACCGAAACCGATCCCAAAACCTCAATATTCCGCGTGGCCAGCGCACTCTTCACCTGGGCCTGGGCGGACTCGACCTGCCGCCGGTACGTGTCGGCCTCCGCGGTTGCGAGGGCCTCCCGCGTGGTGAACCGGTCAGACACCGGAGCGTCGCTGAGCACCAACGTATAGCGATTGGGAATGAACTGGGACTGGGACGGGGCATGAGGAGCCAACCGGGGGTGGCGCGGATGCTGGCCAAAACCCAGGACGGCGCATCCAAGAAGTCCAATGAGTACGATTGAGCACCGCCGCGCGCGGAAGATTACTTCGAGCATATTCATGTTGACGATTGTACTGCCTCCGAGGGTTTCGCCCAACTCCGGTTGAGGAACGTTAATCTCTTTCAGACTGCGGCGTTACGCCGCCGCATTGGCAGGCGGGCCCGGAGACCAGGGGGCGCCCCACCACCTGTCCCACTGCGATCACGCCGCCACCGGAAGTTCCATGATTACTTCCAGCCCCGGCTGTGCGTTTTGGGCTCGGATGCTGCCCTTATGCAGCTCGATGGCGCGGCGCGCGATGGAAAGCCCCAGGCCGATGCCGCCGCTCGAGCGGTTGCGGTCGCTCTCCACGCGGTAAAAGGCGTCGAACAGGCGCGGAAGGGCTTCGTCGGGAACTCCGGGGCCGTGGTCGCGGATGTCCACCACGGCCTTGCCATTGTTGCGCGCCAGGGAAACTTCCACGGCCGATTGCGGCGGCGCGTAGCGGATGGCGTTGCGGATCACGTTTTCCACGGCGCGGCGCAGCAGCTCGGGGTCGCCCTCCACGGTGACCGGCTCGCGCTTCTCATAGGTGACGGCACAGTCGTGGGCAGCGGCTTCAATGCCGGAATCGTTGACCAACTGCTCGACCAGCTCGTCGAGCCGGACGGGGTGGCGGCGCAGCGAATTGGGGTCGCCCTCGGCCCGCGTCACTTGCAGAAGCTGGCCCACCAGGGCGTTGAGGCGGTCGGATTCCTTCTGGATGCGGTTGAGTGCGGCATTGCGGTCTTCGCCCGAGCGGGCCAGCTCGACGGCCACGCCCAGGCGCGCCAGCGGCGAGCGCAGCTCGTGGGAAATGTCGAGCAGCAGACGGCGCTCGGCGGCCAGCAGCGTTTCGATGCGCCCGGCCATGCGGTCGAAGGCGCCGGCGAGCTGGCCCAGCTCGTCGCGGCGGGTGGAACCCACGCGGGCCGAGAGATCCCCCTTGCCGAAACGCTCGACGGCCTTTTGCAACTCGCGCACGGGGCGCGTGAGATGGAAGGCCAGCCAGTAGCACAGCAGCACCGCCGCGCCCATCATGAAGACGTGATCGGGAGTCAGGAAGCCGATGCCCACACTGGCGCGCGGCCCGATGAAGAAAAACCAGTAGCGCCCGTCGTCGGCCGCGCGGGGCACCGTGGTCAGGCCCGCCCGGAACACGGCGAAGGGCGATCGCGTGCGCGCGCGCAGCACCAGGTCGGAGCGGTCCTGGTTAGTGAGCAGGTCGCGGCCGGATTCGTCAGTGAGGATCCCCTTGGCGTCGTAAATGCGGTAGAGGTTGTCCATGAAGATCTGGAGCGCCGGCCGGCCGCCGGTTTCGTAAGCCGCGCGCGCCTCTTCGAGCGTGAAATTGACCAGGCGGGCGGCGGGCGCTTCCTGCTCGGCCGCGCTGGGGTTGTGGCCCAGGGCGGAGACGAACGCCGATCCCACCAAGGTGATGGCGACGGTGCACCAGAACCACAGCAGGATTTTGGCAAACAGGGTTCTCATTCGGCGACGGCTTCCTCGGGCGTGCGGCAGAACTGGTAGCCGACGCCGCGGATGGTTTTGATGAGATCGTCGCCGCGCTCCAGCTTCTTGCGCAGGTGGCTGATGTGCATGTCGATGGAGCGGTCGAAGGGAGTGGCCTTGCGGTTGTAGAAGTTTTCCATGAGCGCGTCGCGGGAGAGCACGCGGCCGGCGGCGCGCATGAGCATTTCGAGGATATCGAACTCGAAGGTGGTGAGTTCGACGCGCTGGCCGTTGGAAGCGACCTGGCGGGTGCCGGGGTCGAGCGCGACGCCGTTCACTTCAATGCGGGCCGCGGGCTGAACAGCCGGGCGAGGTTCGTAGCGCCGCAGGATGGCGCGGATGCGGGCGGCCAGCTCGCGTGGATTAAAGGGCTTGGGCAGGTAATCGTCGGCCCCCAACTCCAGGCCCACGATGCGGTCGACATCCTCGCCGCGGGCGGTCAACATGATCACCGGGACGTGGCTCTGCGGGCGCAGGCGGCGGAGGATCTCGAAGCCGTCGATCCCCGGCAGCATGACATCCAGGACCACCAGACCGACACCGGGATCCAGAGCGGCGGAGAGGCCCCGGTGGCCTTCGTGCTCGCACTGTACCGTGAAGCCTTCGCGTGTGAGGAACTCTTTGAGCAGCGAGCAGAGCTCGCCATCGTCATCCACCAGCAATATGTGCACGGTTAAGATTATAAAACCTGGGGTGGGCGAAAACCGGCGGACTGCCCCCGGCGCCGACGGAGGTCGTCGTTCAGGGACAAGGAAAACGCTTGACGCGGAGGGCGCGGACGCGGAGGCGCGCGGACGCGGAGGGCGCGGAGAAAAACGCGGAGAACCCAAATCGTTTGCCTTCTCCGCGTCCCCGCGTCAAGCGTTTCCGCGGCGCGCCCGCCTTACTCGCCCATCACCTTAATAATGACGCGCTTGGGGCGCTGGCCGTCGAACTCGGCATAGTAAACCTGCTGCCACGGGCCGAAATCCAGTTTGCCCTTGGTTACAGGCACGATTACCTGGTGATGCACCAGCAGGCTCTTTAAATGGGAATCGCCATTGGTTTCCCCGGTGCGGTGATGGCGGTAGTTCTGGCGGAATGGCGCGAGATGTTCGAGCCACTCGTCGATATCGGCGATCAAACCGTCTTCGGCGTCGTTGACCCACACGCCCGCGGTAATGTGCATCGCGGAGACCAGCACCATGCCCTCCTGGATACTGGATTTACCAATAGTACTTAGTACCTTTTCCGTGATGTTCAAATATTCCCGGTGTCGGGCAGTTTGAAATGTGAGATATTCCGTATAGAATCGCATAGCGAAATCATACACGCTAGGGACTGAAGGGAAAACCACGGGACGCATCTTGATCGTAGACGACGAGCCGCCGCTATTGAAGATGATGAGCGCGTATCTGGCGCGGCTGGGTCATTCGGTGGTGACGGCGGATACCACGGAGCAAGCCTGGGCGGCAGCCGAGGGCACGCAACCGGAATTCTCAGTGGCCGTGGTGGACGCCACCATGGCGGGCCTGAGCATGCAGGATCTCACTCTGCGGATGCTGGGGGCCAACTCTTCGCTGCGAGTGATCGCGACCAGCGGGTATCCTGTGGATATGGCCGCCATGGCAGCCGCCGCGCCGGGACGGGTGATGTTTCTGCCCAAGCCGTTTTCCCCGGAAATGCTGGCCTCGGCGGTGCGGAGGATGCTTGCCGCCCAAGAAAAAGCGCTTTGATGTGTCCAAGGAAGTGAAGGCGATCGCACGGGAACGGGTGGGCACGGTTCCCGCGGCCAAACCCATCGAGCCCAAAGCCAGCCGGAAAAAGCCCAAGCATAAGAAGCCGCCCGGGGAGGAGACCGAGTGAGGGGCGCAACGTCCGGCGCCCTCCCGCCAGGTCGCCATGGCCTCGGCACGGGTTCCCGGTACCTTGTGGGTTGCCCGCATGCGCCGGATGGCCTCCCGCCGGGTCGCCACGGCCCCGGCGCGGGCCCACGCGACCCTGCAACAAGCAGCGGTGCAGTGGGTGGACGTAGCCGGGGCGCACCGTCCGGCGCGGGCCCGCGCGATCGGGCGGGTTGCCCGCGGAACGGCGGCGGCTTCGATGCGGACCTCCCGATCGGCGGATTCTCGCGGCGCGAGTTTCTGGCGACGGGATCGATTCTCGGCTGGCTGCCGTTCCTGCGGCCCAAACACATCGAACTGGCGGGGGCGCGCTTCCGGATCGTTCGCAACGGCAACGTTCCACGCCGCTATTTGCTGATCCACGGTAATGAGGAGAGCGCCCGCCAAGTGCTCACCCGGCATATGCAGGCGCACGAGGGCATCGCCTATCTCATCGAGAACCATACCCGTGAGGTGGCCATCGGGGGCGGCAAACTCGACCCCAACCGCATGTTTTCGCGCCTGGGGGCCCAGGCCAATCTGAAGCAGCTCAATCGGGACTGGCCGCCCGAGCGGGTCCAGGCGGCCCTCGCGCTGTTGGACCGCGGCCGCGAAAAGCTGGTGCGCGCGCTCACCCCGCCCAAAGGCGGGCTGACTATCGCGCTGCACAACAACTCGGCGGGATACTCGGTGGCGAGCGAGGAACCCATCAGTGACGCGGGATCCATCCGCGAGCCGGACAATCCGCATGCGTTCCTGCTATGCACCGATCCGGAAGACTTCCGCAAACTAACGGCTTCGCCCTATAACGTGGTGCTGCAGCAGCACGCTCCCAAGGAAGACGACGGTTCGCTTTCGCGGCAGGCGGCGGCGCGCGGTTTTCGCTACCTCAACCTGGAAGTGGCCATGGGACAGACCACCCGGCAGAAGGAAATGCTGGATTGGGTGGAGTGGCACTTATAGCAGCGGGGGCGCGTCCCAGCCCCAGCGGGCCCACCCCGCCCACTTTACATGAAGTAGTCTTTGACCTTCTCGAAGAGGCCCTTCTCGGCGGGCGAGTTATCCACCGGGAGGGTTTCGCGCAACTGCTCCAGGAGCCGGCGCTGTTCGCGGGTCAGGCGCGCGGGGATCCGGATGTCGAGATGCACATAGAGGTCGCCGCGGGCGCCGCCGTTCACCTGCGGAACGCCCTTGTTCCGGAAGCGGAACTGGGCGCCGTGCTGAGCGCCTTCCGGAATCTTCAGGCGCAATGGCGAATCCAGGGTGGGGACTTCGATCTCGGCGCCCAGCGCCGCTTGCGCAATGTTCACGGGGATGGTGCAGTGCAGATCGTTCTCGTGGCGCTCGAAGAAGGGGTGCTCCTTCACTTTCAGGAAGACGTATAGATCGCCGGGAGGGCCGCCATGCGGGCCGGGCTGGCCTTCGTTAGACAGGCGCAGCCGCGTGCCTTCGTCCACACCAGCCGGAATGTTGATCTTGAGCTTGCGCATGGCCTGCCGGTAACCCTGACCGCGGCACTGGCCGCAGGGATTGCGGATGATCTGGCCGGCGCCGCCGCAGGTGCTGCAGGTGCGGCGGATGGAGAGAAAGCTCTGCTGGTAGAGGACTTCGCCGCGTCCGTTGCAGGTGGGGCAGGTGGCCGGCTTGCTGCCCGGCTCGCTGCCTAAGCCATCGCAGCGGTCGCACACTTCCATGCGCGGCACCTGGATGTCGGCGCTCATCCCGAACACGGCTTCGTGGAAGCTGATCTCCAGATCGTAGCGGATGTCCTCGCCCCGCTGGGCGCGGCTGCGGCGCTTGCCGCCTCCGCCGAACAGGTCGCCGAATCCGAAGAAATCGCCCAGAATGTCGCTGAAATCGGCAAAGGCTTCGGGGTTGAAGCCCGGCTGTCCGCCGGCGGAGGTCTGCAAGCCGGCGTGTCCGAAGCGGTCGTAAGCGGCGCGCTTCTGCGGATCGCTCAGCACGCTGTAAGCTTCGGAGGCTTCCTTGAACCGATCCTCGGACTGGGGATCGTCGGGGTTGCGGTCGGGGTGGAATTTGAGCGCCAGTCTGCGGTAAGCGCCCTTGATGTCGGACTCGCCAGCCCCCTTCTCCACACCGAGAACTTCGTAGTAATCTCTTTTGGCCACTGGATTCACTGCACTTATGGTTTGACCGCCACTTTCACCATGGCGGGCCGGAGAAGCCTTCCTTTGAAATTATAGCCGCGCTGAAACTCGCTGAGAATGGTCTGGTCTTCGGCCTCGGCGGTCTCCACGCGCTGCACGGCCTCGTGCAGGTTCGGGTCGAACTTGAGACCTCCGGTGCGGACCGGCTCCAGGCCCATTTTCTTGAGGGTTTCGTAAAGGCGCTGGTATATCAGATCGACTCCCCTGGCGTAGTCCGGGGTTGCGCCTTCGACCTTGAGGGCGCGCTCGAAATCGTCCAGCACGGGCAGCAGATCGCGAACCAGTTCCATGCCGGCGAATTGCAGGAAATCCGACCGCTCTTTCTCGGCGCGGCGCCGGGCGTTTTCGTACTCGGCGCGGGTGCGCAGCAGGCGATCCTGCAGTTCAGCCTTTTCGGTCTCCAAACGGTCGCACTCGCTAGTAACGGCGGCCAGTTGACCTTCCAGCGTTGGGACCGGAAGAGCTTCTTCCTCGGACACTTCCGGAGAATTCGTATTGAGATTCTGACTATCCACTTTCTTTAGTTTAACAAAGCGGCGCCGCCGGATCGCACGGCCAGCGGCGCGCCAGGTCTCTAAAACTGGGCACTCTCCAACGCCCGGCTGGTTTGCAGCACCACCGCCATGGCGCGCTCATAATGCATGCGCATGGGGCCGAGCACGGCCACCTTGGCGGGCAGGCCGCTGGACATACGGACGGTCATGCCGATCAGCGCCAGGTCCTTCATGGCCGGATGAGCCTCTTCCAGACCCACGCGGACCTGGATTTCCCCGGGACTCGGTTCCAGGAAACGATCCAGCAATTCCATCAACCGCTTCTTCTCTTCCAGCGCGCGCAGCAACTCGCGCATCTTTTCGCGGGTGAGGTGCAGATCCAGACCCAGCAGGTTGGAGGCGCCTTCCATGTGAACCTCGGGAGAAGTGTCCACCTCGAACAGCCCCTTGTGGAAGAAGAACTGGAGATTGCGCATCACCGCGTCGAAAAGGTCCCGTTCCTCGGTCATGCGCCGCAGCAATTCGCGGCACACATCGCCAAGCTGCCAGCCGCCAAAATTGCGGTTCACGTAATTGCGGATGGAGGCGAGCTCATCCGGAGAAATGGGCTGATCGAGCGCGACCACACGGTTGCGCACCACATGGTCGCTGGTCACCAGGATCATGAGAACGCGCCGGTCGGAGAGCGGGACCAGCTCCACCTGCTCCAGTTGCTGGGCCAGCGTAGGAATGGCCACAGCGATCCCCACGTTGCGCGTCAACTCCATGAGGATGTAGCTGGAGCGCTCCATGTGCGCGCCGAGAGTTTGCAACCCGCTGAACTCGTGGCGCAGCCTTTCGGCTTCGGACGCGGCGATACGCATGGCGGTGAGGCTGCGAACGTAGAACTGGAAGGCCTTGGCCGTGGGCAGGCGTCCCGCCGAGGTGTGCGGTTGCGAGAGATAGCCTTCGTCGGCCAGGTCCGCCATGACATTGCGAATGGAGGCCGGGCTGAGATCCTGGCTGCGGCGCTTGGAAATCGTTCGGGAACCGACCGCCTCCCCCGTCTCGATGTAGGCGCGGACGATCGCATTCAAGATGTCCTGATGCCTGGCCCGAAGCGGCGCGTCCGTTTTCATAGCCCCTTGAGTAAAATACCCCTCTTCACCATTCTAGTTGCTTCGGAGTAAAGGGTCAAATGGAGGGCCAAAGTCTCCCAGTGTACAGTTTTGACGGGGCGCCCCCTGGGATCTGCGCTTTTCAGGCGGCCCAGCCCTCCCAACTCTCCCTCTGCAACCCTGCCCCGCATTGCGCATGATGGAACCGAATGGGCATTGACGAAAGATGGCACAACGAACTTGTTCGATGCGTCCTGGTGGTCGCGCGCCCGACCGGATCATCCTGTTCGGATCTGCCGCCACGGGGCAGATGACCAAGGATATATAGCGACATCGACCTGCTGGTCGTGGAGCCGGAACCGGAGCCGGAACCGGAGCCGGAACCGGAGCCGGAACCGGAGCCCGAACCAGCCAACACCCGCGACAGAAGTGTCCGGATCCTGCGAGCGCTGGGCAACATGCAGTACCCAGTCGATGTCATCGTGATGTCCAACGCACGCTTCGAAGAGACGAAAAACATCATCGGAGGCATCGCCTACCCGGCCAACAAGTACGGACGCATCCGGTATGAAGCCGCCTGAGGCCGCCTGAGGCCGCACTCCGGGAGTTGGTGCTGCGATGGCTCGGCAAGGCCGATACGTATTTTGCTGCGGCGGAGCAGCTTTCTACGCAAGGCGAGCGCTTCCGGGAAATCATCGCCTTTCATTGCCCGCAGGCGGTCGGGAAGTACTTGAAGGCTTTCCCGATTTGGCGCCAGATCGAATTCCCAAAGACTCACGACGTCGCGAAGTTGCTGGCTCGGGTGGCTACGGTGAACGCGAACCTTGCCGAGTCGCTCGGAGACGCGGACATGCTCACACCTTTCGGAGTAGAAGCGCGATACCCGACGCGCCGGAACTTCTTCCGGGCGACGACCGAGGCAATCGACATGGCCCACCGGGTGAAAAATGCTGTGATGATTTCGTTTCAGCCGTACCTCGACGGAGGATAGGCCGGACACTTTGCATAAAGGGGGCCGGAGGGGTTGCCAAGCCGCCGCAGGTTGCCAAAACCGGCGCGGCGGACCGGCGGAACTATTGTTAGAATAACGGTTCAGTTTTCCAGCGAGGAGGTGGGGAGTGGCAGCGGTGAAGACCTTGTTGCGCCTTTTCAGTTATCTATTCCATGGGCTGCTGGCGCTGTTTCTGATCGCCGTGTCGGGTCTCGCGCTGGCTTCCGGAGCGCCCTCCCTGCGGCTGGACATGCTTCCGTGGACCGGTTCGACGCTGGCCTATGTGGTCTTCGCCGGCGCGGCGCTGGGGCTGGTTACCTTGCTGCTGGCATTGGGATCTAAGTGGCGCATCCTGTTTTTGATCTGGAGCCTGGCGGTGGCCGTTCTGCTCGTCCGTGGATATTTCTTCAGCGGTTACCGCTTTCAGGAGGGGGGCGTCTCCACCGCGCTCGGTCTAACGGCCGGTTCGCTGCTGGCGGTGCTGGGAGCGTGGTTCCAGTTGTTCCGGCGGCCCAGGCGGCCCACGCGGTATTAGCCTGGCGCGATGTGCGAGAACCGTTTCTCAGTGAAGGCGCTCACAGACACGGCGGGCCGTTAGGTCTATCCCTCGACAGGAGGTCTGCGAATCGATGAACACCTTCCCGGTTCTCCTCGCGCTCTATGCGCCTTCCACGGGAAAGGCGGCTTATCGGGTCGGGCCGCAAGATCGTCCCGACCTTGGCCCCACGGTATGGTCCCCTCCGCGGAACCAGCGGTCAACCGTTCGCCCCCAGGGGCGGGCGGCGCAACGCCGGTCCCGCCTCCGCGCGAGTGACCGACGTCTGACGCCCCGCGGGTGCACAAGAATCTCGGGAAGCTGCCGGGGAGGGGGAGAAAACCGCTACTTCACCTTGATCGTGAAGCTCAGCTCACCTTGCGTGGTGCGGGCGGCGACATAGGTGACACCCGCGACGGTCTCCTCGAGCGGCTTGATGGCCGGCCCCAGAGTATCGATAGCATCTCTTGCCGTTGCGGCAGGCGCCTGGCGGGAATAGGTTACGGCTATTTCCTTTTCGCCTTGCGGGAGCGGCGGGGTGGTGAAGGGTTTGAGGCCCGTCACGCGGGTCGCCACAAGCACCGCGCCGGCCGAAGCGGTCACCGTCAGATAGCCATCCACGGCGGGCGTGAACTGGATTTCCACGGTGTTGCCGGCCTTAAGGTCGCCCCGGCTCGCGGCGCCGAAATCCCCGGAGGCCCTCCGCACCAGGGTGTACCGCAGGCCGAAGGCGGGACCGATTTGGGACCGGAAAGGGGGCAGCGCGCCGTTGATGGTAGTCACCCGCGTCACTCTGGCCTCCGGATTCGCGGCGGCCTCTTCGAAAAGCTGCCGTGCGCTGGGTAAGGGGCCGCCACCACCGCCGGCGGGGCCACCCAGTCCGCCGCGTGCCGAACCCATGGTCGCGAACCCCTGCTGCACGGCCGGCTGCAACTGCCCCGCCGTTTCGGCCTGTTGGAATGGTGCAATCAGCGGCGACGCGGCCGTGACCTGCACGGTTTCCGCCGTGGACCCAGGACTCAGACGCATGTTAACCTTTTTGGAATCAGCCGATTGGAGTTCGACGCCAGCGCGCTCGGGCTTGAATCCGGGCGCGTCTACCGTAACCTGATATTGGCCGGGCCGCGGGATTTCGATCGACCAGTTACCTTGCGCATCGGTCTTGGCCTGCTTCTCGACCGTTGGATTGTCCGAGGCCACGGTGACGGTCGCTTCTCGAACCACCGCTCCGGAAGGGTCGGTGACGTTTCCCCCCAAGGTAGGCCCGGGCGGTCGCGTCAGCGCCGCCGTGACGGCCGGCGGCGGTGGCAAGGCGGACCGTGTCGATGCCGGCGGCGCACCCGAAGAGGCAGCCATCCCGGCGGTCCCAGCCGCGACCGCGGGATTCCCGGCGGACGGTGGAAGGGGCGGCGACGCGAGCGGCGCGAAGCGGGCCCGCGCCGGCGGGGGTTGTACGCGAGAAAGGGCGGCCATCCCGGCTCCGCGGGCTACGAGCGCGGGCCGCGCCGCAGGGGGCTCGGCGGGCCTCATTTGGGCGGCCAGAGGCGCTGGCGGGGCGGCTGCCGCCCTCGAAGCCGCGGCCCCTCCTGGGGCGAGGTTCGTGTCTGCGGGCTTTCCGGCTGTCTCGGTGGGTGCCGGCGGCGGTGCGGCGGGCTTGACCTCCGCCACTAGGGGCGGTTGCGGGGCCAAAAATCTGGGCACCCCATTTTGGCGCCACGCGATCACCGCCAAGACCGCCACTCCCGCCATGGCCAGGGCGGCCGGGACCAGAAGGCGGCCGGGACGCAGCCATCCCATCGGCTCGTACCAGCGCGGCGGCTTCTCCTCCAGCGCCGCCAGGAGCTGCGCCTTGGACGCCGGATCGCTCAGCAGATCGCACAGCGCCTGTTCGCGCGCCAGGGCGTCGAACAGTTCCTGATCCTCCAGCGCCGCCCTGAACAGCGCCTCCCGCTCTTCCGGGGTCAGCGTGCCGGTGGCGTATCCGCCCACTAGTTTGTGAATCTCTTCCCGGCTCATCGCTTTTCCCAATCTCCGCCCATCAGCTCCAGCAGATTCTTACGGCAGCGATGGTCCCAGGTGTAAACCGTGTTGAGAGACCCGGCGCCCATGATCTTTTGAATCTCCGGAAAACTCTTCCCCCGCAGTTTGAGGCGGAGCAATTCGCGGCAGCGTTCTCCCAACTGGCCTACGGCCCGGTTGAGCCGCCCCAGCATCTCTTTGCGCTCCAGCGCGCCGAGGGGGTTGTCGCCCAAGTCGGGCAGCGGGATGTCCGTCACCGAAACCTGGCTATACTCGCCGCGCCGGGCCGCTTTGCGGCGCAGGCTCATGACTTTGAAGCGTACGATCTGCAGCGCCACGGGCAGCAGATCCTCCGGCCGTTCCAGGTGGGCGTACTTCTCATATAACAACATGAGCACCTCCTGGGCCACATCTTCGGCGGCGTCTCCCGCAATATGGGATGCCGCGAACCGGACAATCCTTTCACGAAGCTGGGCCAGCACCTCTTCACACGCCACTCGATGCCACCGCTCTGAGCATCATAACATTGGCCGCTCACCCGCCCCGGAGGGTTAACTTTAGATGATTCCATGGATAATAGTTTAGTCAACTTGTCCGCCCTGCCCTGGCAGGGTAGAATCCAACAGTGTTTGGTACCTCATGCGCATGAGAACACTTGTACTTCTCATCGGTCTGGCCGCGCCGTCGAGCGCCGTCGTGATCGGGGCCGGCGACCCACAGTCGTCGAGCATCATAGTCACTTCCACCACGACAGCCGATGGGGTAGCCCTGAACGGCGAGGTGTGGATCGAGTTTCCCAACGGCAGTTGCAGCGGTTCGCTGTTGAGCGACGGCACGTCGATCCTGACGGCGGCACATTGCGTCGATCCCCCTGTAGACGCCGATGCGCCGGGGAGCGGTTTGTTGGGGATTGTCAGCTCCGCGGCGGTCACCTTCAACACCGGTGTCGGGGGTTGCGGCATCGAAATCAATAACTCGACTTTGACGACAAATTATTGTTATCCGCCGTATATCGTCACAGACGTGGCCGATTTTTTCGTAGATCCGAATTACATCGCGACCGGCGGCGACTACCTCGATGGGGACGATTTGGCGGTGATCCAACTGAGCTCGCCAGCCCCCGCCGGCATCACCGGGTACTCCCTGTTCAGCGGAAACGAGACCGATGCGATCGGCGGCGACGTCGAGGTGGCGGGAGCCGGGGAGAGCGGAGTAGGCGTCATCGACGGATCCTACCCGGCCGGCACTATGCGCCAGGGCCAGACTCAATATACCGCAACCTGCGCCGATACTACGATTACGGTCGATGGCTGTTCCACCGATAACGTGTTGCTCGCCGAGTTCGCCAACACCAGCCAGGTGGAAATTGCCCCTGGAGACTCCGGCGGGGGCAGCTTCTACAACGGCCAACTGATCGGCGTCCACAGCTTTGACAATTGCACCGCCTCCAATTGTCCCATCGTCGGCGACCAGTCCAATAGCGACAATTCGCTGTTTGGCGATACCTATGTGGGCGGCTCGAACGCGGCGTGGATCGAGTCGGTGGAAGCGGGTATTCCGGAGCCGGCGACGGCTGCGCTGCTGGCGATGGGCCTGGCGGCTGGCCTGCTGATGCGGCGCTGGGATTCGTCCCGGCCCTCCCCTCCGGTTTAGCCGCGCTCGACCCTCCGGGCCGCCTGGTCCTCATCCGTACGCTCCCCTCCAGCGGGCCTATGCTACTGTCTGAGTAGCTATGGGCAAGTTCCTGATCGGCCTGGCCACCGGCGTCGTCCTGGTGTTCCTGAGCGTCATCCTGCTGTTCTTCGCTCTGCTGCGATTCCGTGAGAAGCCGCCGCAGATCTACGCCAACTCCGTCCTGGTGATGCGGCTGGAAGGCGAAATCCCCGAGAAAGCCCCCATCGAGATGCCGGAATTTCTGGGCGGCGAAGCGCGCTCCTCGCTCACCGTCACCAACGTCTGGCTGAACCTGCGCAAGGCCGCCGCCGATTCCCACGTCCGCGCCCTGGTGCTGGAGCCGGACGGCCTGACGGCGGGCTGGGGCAAGCTGGAGGAACTGCGCGCCGATGTCGAGGAGTTCCGCAAGTCCGGCAAGCCCGTCTACTCCTACCTGCGGACTCCCTCCGTGCGCGATTACTATGTGGCGCTGCCTTCGGACCGCGTCTACATGGGACCGGAAGATCCCCTGATGCTGAAAGGCCTGCGCGCCGAAATCATGTATTTCAAGAAGACCCTGGACAAGCTGGGCGTCTCGGTGGAGGTGGAACACGCCGGCAAATACAAAGACTTCGGCGATATGTTCACCCGCAGCGACATGAGTCCGGAAACCCGCGAGGTGATGAGCTCGGTGGTGGACGATCTTTACGGCAACCTGGTGGCGCGCATCGCCGCCGGGCGCAAGAAATCGCCCGAAGAGGTACGCGCCATCATCGACCGGGGGCCGTTCACCGCCCGCCAGGCGCTGCAGGCGGGGCTGGTGGACGAGTTGCGCTTCGAAGACCAGATGTGGGGCGAATTGAAGGACAAGCTCCAGGCGGAACCGGTGAAGGTTTCGGCCAACACGTATTCCAAAGTGCCGCTGGACGCCGTGGGGCTGCAGGGGCGGAGCCATGTGGCGCTGGTGATTGGCGAGGGCGACATCGTCCGCGGCAGCCCTACCGACAACGGCGCCGACGAAAACAGCCTCACTTCCTACGGCTTCGACCGGCTGCTGGGCCAGGTGGCCGGCGATCCGCTGGTGAAGGCCGTGGTGGTGCGCATCGATTCGCCCGGCGGTGAAGTGACCGCCTCCGACGACATCTGGCGCCAGATGAGCCTGCTCAGCAAAGAAAAGCCGACCGTGATCTCGATGTCGGATGTGGCCGCTTCGGGCGGCTACTACATGGCCATGACCGGCGATCCCATCGTGGCCTACCCGGGCACGCTGACCGGCTCCATCGGGGTGGTCTTCGGCAAGCCCAACCTCCGCGGCTTATACGACAAGCTGGGGGTCTCCGAGGATGCCATCCAGCGCGGGCAGCACGCCGATATCGATTCCGACTACACGCCGCTCACGCCCGACGAGCGGGCCCTGCTGCGGCAGGGCATCGACGAAAGCTACGCCGAGTTCATCGCCAAGGTGGCCGCCGGGCGCCATCGCCAACCGGCCGACATCGAACCGCTGGCGCAGGGCCGCGTGTGGCTGGGCTCCGAGGCCAAGGCGCGCGGGCTGGTGGACGAGCTGGGCGGACTGAGCGCGGCCATCGAGCTGGCCAAGAAGCGCGCCCACATCCCCGCCAGCGAGCAGGTCAGCCTGATGGTGTACCCGCCCAAACGCAGCCTGTTCGACCTTCTGACGCGCAAATCGCCGGAGGACCTGCTGGAATCGCGGCTCGCCAAGGTCTTCGGCCGCGTGCCGTTCCACGCCTGGCTGCGCGGTGGCCTGCTACGCATGATGCCGGAGTGGGTGGTGGTGCGGTAACGCGAAGCCACAAAGCGATGTGGGAAAGACGGCCCAGAGGGCTGGCCCACCGGTGGTTTCGCCTGCCAGGGACGCTTTCAGCCGGTCGCACACGCGATAACCTTCGGGTTGGCGTCATTCGGTTCGAACCGCGTCCATGAAATGGTCGAACGACTGAATCCTGGCGGAGAGGAGAAGGCCTCCGAATCCGGCGGCCGAGGGCGCGCCCGCGAGTTGCTAGAGAATTCCACAATCGTTCCGATAAGTAATAATGGGGATCGCGCTTTAGTTCAGAGGCTCGGCTCTTCGTGCCTCTGCTCCACGAGGGCCAATCCGGTTGTTTGGGAAGCCACCATGAAGACGTACCCTGCTGGAATGCCCTGGCTGATCGTACGGCTGAAGGGACAATCGTTTGCGTTACCCACTCAGGAAGTCCGTGAGTTGGTCATGAAGCCGCAAATTACGCTGGTGCCGGGCACCCCCGAGTATGCTCGCGGAGTCATGAACCTTCGCGGACGCATCGTTCCCGTCGTCGATCTGCGGAAGCGCCTGGGGATGACGACCGCCTCCGAGGAGACCGCGGGCTTCCGTGCGCTGATGGACCAGCGGCGGCAGGACCATGTGAACTGGCTCAACGAGTTGGAGGCTTCGGTTCGGGAGCGGCGAGAGTTCAAGCTGGCCACCGATCCACACAAGTGCGCGTTTGGGCGTTGGTACGACCACTACAAGCCCGAAAACATCTGGATTGGAGCCCTGCTCGGTCGCTTTGCGCAGCCGCATCGGATGATTCATGCCACCGCCAGCGAAGTCCTGGCGTTGCAGTCGCGGGGAAACTGGGAAGAAGCCCTGGGCCTCATCGAACGCACTCGCACTGGCGTGCTCTCGACGATGATCGCTCTGTTTGCCAACCTTCACGAGCTGATTGGCGAAAGCCAGCAAGAAATAGCGGTTGTATTGCAGGTGGAAAATCTCACTTTCGCGGTTTCGGTGGATGAAGCGGTCGCGGTGGAGAAATTCGACCGGGAGCATCTGGGACCCTTGCCCGTGACCACGGACGATGGCGTCGTCGCACAGTTTGGGAGCAAGGGAAAGGCCGGGCCGCTCGTGCTCGTGCTGGCAACCCAATGCCTGCTCGGGAAGCCTCGGCCATCCCTCGTTGCTTGCCACGCATGAACCCGGTTCGTTATCACAACTGACGACTTGCTTAAATCATCGGCTTGCTCGTTGCGCGCTTGCAAACAAAGGGCTTACCACCGCGCGGAATCCAACCGAATCCTGCGCAAGTACCGTGTCCATCAGTCCTCGGATACTTGGGCTGGCGCGGCGGCCGGCAACTTGGCTCCGCAATGGACCAGCGCCAGCGAGCTGGCCGCTGGCCTCTTCCAGTCAGCCTCCTCGTCGCTCCTGTGGACAGGCAACGCAAGCGAAAAGAGAATCGGTATTACAAAATAAACGGGATCTTCCCTCGCAGCGTTGGACCCGTCAACTTTGAGTCAATCAGCGCGAACGTGCAGGCCGGGCGGTCCGGTTGGAAAAAGGGGCTGTCCCTGTTTTCCCGGAGGGCCACAATCCCGGCTTCGCCCAGCCGTTCGAGTGAAACGTTCAGCGCCAGCCCGCCGGTTGCCGGTAAGATACGAATATGGACGTCGGAAAGCTCAAACTCAAAAGCAATCACACCTGGAAGAGCAAACCCGGCTATTCCATTTGCGTTATCGACCGCGGTTTGGTGCGGTTCGATTACCCCGGCAACTGGATCGTCGAGCCAGACGAGGGCGCGGTGCATCTTCACGACCGGCCGCCATCGGTCGAAAGCTGCGATCTCGGGGTGTCGATCTTCCGGGTGCCAGCCGAGCACGTCCGGGAGTTGTCTCTCGATGACACACTGCGGGACACGCTCGCCAATGACCGGAAGCCATACCAGCAGTCGGAGATCCACCACATTGCGCGTGGCGACCTGGAGATTGCCTGGCTGGAACAGAGATATATCGATGCCGAGTACAAACGCGACGCACGCTTCCGCGTCGCCCTCGTACGCGGGCCGGTACTCTGCTTGATCTCGATGAACTACTGGTCGAACCGCGCCGCTGGGCTCGAGCGCGTGTGGGACGAAGTGTTGCGGACGCTGGTGATGGGCTTGCGCATCGAGGATCCCACAGCGGGTCCGGTAGTACAGTAGGGGCTGGAACAATGAGGCTGTCCCGGGTTTTCCTTAAGCAGGGCGGCCGGTTTGCGCGGCACCCTGTAACTCGGTCGACAACACCTGACTTACCGCGCGCGCGGGGACCACAAGCGAATCCTGCGCAAGCCATGGGCCGCAGGCCGCCATCAATGCAAGGGATCGGATCAAAACCACCCTGCCAGCACTCAGGGAATGGACACCATCCGAGCCGTGTTACAGAATTTGCCGGCCAGTGGGCAACGAGATCTTCCTCCCTGCACTGAACAACGGCGCCCCGATCCCTCCAACGCGCAGCACCTGCACCTCTGCCTGTGCCGGGCTCACTACTGGAAAACTAGACTTTTACCAGGCTCTTGAGAACGCCATCCCAGGGGGCGCGATAAGGTTTGTAACACATGGCGGCGGCTTCCTTATCGCCGATCACCTGCTCCTTATCGGGATCCCATTGGATAGCGCGGCCGAGCCGCAGGGACATGTTGGCCAGGTTGCATGCCACGGCCACCTTGTGGCCATCCTCCACTTCGCACAGGGGGCGCTTGCGGGTCCGCATGCTGCTCAGCCAGTCCCGCTCGTTCATGGCCATGGTGTCTTCGCCGCCGGTCCCGTAGCGGGCGTCGGACTCCACTCCGCCCTTGGAACCTTGAATCCACGGCGTCGGCTTCACATCGCTATAGACCGGACCGCCGATGGGCTGTCCCGTGAAACGCGGGATGTCGTTGACCGGATCGATCTTGTTCTCCGGTACAACCTCCCAGCCGCCGGCCAGCACCAGGCTGCCCTTGGTCCCCAGGTAGACCTGCCCGCGCGTGGCGGTATCGCCGCGCATGGCGTTGGCTTCGCGGATGGCATAATTCACCGTGAAACCGCCCGGGAATTGCCATATGGCGTCCTGGGTATCGGGCGTCTCGCCGTCGTCTTCCAACGCGAACCGGCCGCCGGTAGACATCGCCATGGTCGGACCCTTCACGTTCATGCACCACAGCACCTGGTCCATGGTATGAGCCCCCAGGTTGGTCATCTGGCCGCCGGAATAATTCCAGAACCAGCGGAAGTGGTACAGGGCGCGGTGCCTCTGGTACGGCGTCTTGGGCGACGGGCCGAGCCACATGTCGTAGTCGATCTCGGGGGGCGGATCCGAGATGGGAGTCTTGCCGAATCCGGGATAAATGTTGCGATAGGAGGCGATCCGGATGGAATGGATCTTCCCAAGCTGGCCGCTTTCGATGACCTTCTTGGCCTCCGCAACGCCCTTGCCGTGGCGCCGCTGGGTGCCCACAACCACGATGCGGTTGTATTTGCGCGCCGCCTGGATCATCCACTTGCCTTCGTCGATGAACACGGTCATCGGCTTTTCGACGTAGACGTCCTTGCCCGCCGCGCAAGCCATAATGGTGAGCAGCGCGTGCCAGTGGTCGGGCGTGGCCACGAGGACACCTTGAATATCTTTGTTCTCATACATCTTACGGAAATCGCTGTAACCCTTGGCATTGGGATTTCCGATGTATTTGAGGCCTTCCTCCAGACGCGGCTTGTAAACGTCCGAGAGGCCGACGATATCGACATCGGCGAACTTCTTGAAATCGGTGACGTGCTGTTTGCCGATCAGCCCGAACCCGATGAACCCAATGCCGATACGGTCATTGGCGCCGAGAACTCGTTTGTATTGCGCGGCCGTCAAGGCGGCCGCCCCCAGGAACCCTCGCCGGGTGGCCTGGGCCGTGTCTAGTTTATTCAGCATCTCATACCTTTTTAACTCATTTCGATGGAGGTTGGGCGGGATGCGGCGGAAAGGCCGCATCCCGCAAGGGCACTCAGAACCGTCAGAAGCTGAACTTAAGCGCGAACTGGATCTGGCGCATGGCGCTCGCACTTTGAATTTTGGTGAAGCTGGCGGAGGGCGTCGGGGTCGAGCCGTTGCCCCAGCTCAACTGCCCGCCTTCGCTCAACAGCACGTGGTTGGGAGCGTTGAACATCTCGGTGCGGAATTCCAGAGTCCTTTTTTCGCCAAGGTGGAAATACTTGACGATGGAAACATCCTCGTTCCCCAGCCACGGTCCGCGCAGGTTGTTGCGCGAGCAGGTGCCAAAGGTGCCGGAGACGGGATCGGAAAATGCCGCCGGGTTGAACCAGGCATTCTGGTTGTTGTTGGGTAGAATCGGGTTCACACCAGGAACGCAGCTCAGCCGCGTGGCGTTGGAAACGAAGTTTGTCCCGCCCGAATCCCAGGAGGACGTATCGATCGCGCCGCCACTTTGCAGAGTCGTGATGGTGCTGAGTTGCCAGCCGCCGACGACCTGGTTCACGACGCCGCCATGGTTCAGAAAAGCCTGACCCTTACCAAAGGGCAGAATGTAGAGAATGGATGCGACGAAGCGCTGCGGAATATTGAAATCCGAAGGGCCGTATTCGCAAGTGGTGGGGCAGAGCGCGTTCTGGGGAGAGAAGTCGGCCCCGACGCTGCCGCGGATGCTGCTGGTCTCGTCCAGAGATCTGGACCATGTGTAGCCCAGCAAGGCGTTCAGGTTATTGCTGAGCCTGGTAGTCCACTGGGCGCGGAGGCTGTTGTAATCCCCACTGGCGGCGGCCATCACATACTGGATTCCCGAAGCACCCCATTCCGGATAGGGCAAGCGTAGCTGCGTCGGCAAGGTTGCGCTCAAAATCCCCTGATTCTCGTCCAGCAGGAAGGCCAGATGGCGGCTGACCGAGCCGGTGTAGCCGATTTCCGCCGTACTGTTGGTGCCGATCATCCGCTGCACGTTCACGACGTACTGCTGGGTGGAACTGTCGGGCAGGTGTTGTGCCGCGCCCCAGGTAAGGCCGGCCGGGATGGTCACGGGAAGCGCCGCTGTGTTGAGGAAGTTGGTGTAAGTGAACGTCGGCGGCGCATAGGTGGTGCTCGCCAGCGTGGTAGCCCGGCCACCCAATCCGCGCGCCAGGTCGAAGATGGAGTTCTTGCTCTCCATGTTGTAGAAGATGCCGTAGCCGAGGCGGAACGACCACTTGTCGGACGGGCTGTAAGCAATGCCAATACGGGGAGCGAAATCGCCGTAGTTGGTGTTGATCAACCGGCTGCCCATGCGGCCGTCCTGGACCGTTTGCAAGGGAAGAGTGACAGCGGGAAGGGGTGAAAGGCCAGGGGTCTCCCAATAAGGTTCGTATCGGAAGTTGAGGCCCTGGTAAAAATTCCCCCCCGTTCCGGTGCGGACGAAAACCGGCTGAAGGGCCGGATTCGACACGTCCGCCTGGTTGGGAAGCGGCTGTTGGAGCTGGACATTCGGCTCGTGGCCGGATGCGTCCAGCAACGGTTGCGAAACCTCCCACCGGAGACCCAAGCTCAGGGTCAGGTGCGGACGGACACGCCAAGTGTCGTCGATGTAGGTTGCCCATTCACTGTCGCGGAAATCGGTGGATGCCAGCGAAACGGCGACAATGGCCTCATACGGATCGCCCAGCAGCATATCCGCGCCCGAAAAGCCGCCGACTCCCCCGCCCGATGCCGTGACTTGGTTCGTGTACCGGCCGTCGAAATAGAACTGGCCGCGCGGAAACTCGTTGCCGATCTGTGGAAACTCGTTGTAGCGGTATTCTCCGCCAAACCGCAGCGAGTGCTTCCCGATGACCCACGAAAAGTTGTCCACCCATTCAAAGTATTTGTCGTTGATCTGAAATGGGCTCGAGGTCGGGTTGCCGTATGTGGTCAGGTTGCCGTTGAGGAAGTCGATGTTGGGTACGCCAAAGGAATTCGGATCGGTGGGCACGACCGGCAGGCCCAGTTCCTGGTTCACGTTCTCTTTGCCCGCCAGTTGTTGGGTGATGTTGTTGAACAGCGAATTGTAGCCGAACCGCGCCTCGTTGACTTTGGTCGGGGAAAAGGTCCGGACGTTGGAGAGCTCCCACTGGCTTGCCCGCGTATACAACGTTTCTCCGTCGTCGGTGATCGGGGCGGTCGATAGGGTGGATTCGTCGTTCCAACTATAGCGGCCAAACCACTGCGATTTGGAGCTTTCGGAGAAATCGATGCGTTCCGTGAGCGTGTCCTTGTCGAGCGGAACGTACACACCGTATTGATAGTTGTGGAATGGCAATCCGGCAGTGGTCTGCGTCAGGTTCGGCAATGGATCCCACTTACTAAGCAGCAGCGTGGAATCCGGACTGATCCGGCTGGAGGGGATGATGTTGCCGGGGAAGGGAGTCTGCGTGGCGACCACGCTGGCAAGCTGTTGGGCGGAAACCGTGGAGGTCCCGAGGTTTTTCGAGAGCGGATCATAAAGTACGTAGCTGGCCGAGAGAATAGACGAAAAATCTCCCTGGCGCATCGCCGCTGGCAGCGTGGTAATGAGCCCAGGCGTGGTCTGGCGGGAGTTGTACTCCTCGAAATTCGACATGAAGAACAGCCGGTTCTTTCCGTTGAAGAGCTTCGGAATGCGGATTGGCCCGCCCAATTCGTATCCGTACTGGTTCTGTTTGTAAGGCGCTTTCACGGGCGGGGGATTGCCCGGACCGCGGCTGGCCGAAGCGAAGTCGTAAGGCACCGCGTCCAGCTTGTCGTTGCGCAGGAACTCCCACATGGCGCCGTGGTATTCATTGGTGCCGGGCTTGGTGGCGGCGTTCACCTGCCCCAGTTCCCGCCCGAACTCCGCCGGGTAAATGCCGGATTGCACCTTGAATTCCTGCAGGGCGTCCACCGACGGCTGGAGAATATAGGTATTGAAGTCGATATCCGTATTGGTGATGCCGTCGAGGGTATAGTTCTCCCAGGTTGTACGCCCCCCCGTTACGGCGATGGTGAGAGAGCCGCGCGAACCGCCCAGGCGGCCGGACGCCTGCGCCGGGGCGACAAATCCGGTTGTCACGTTGGGACTCAGAGCCACCAGGCTGAAGTAACTGCGGCCGTTCAACGGCAGGTCCATGATGCGCTGTTCCTCGATCACGGTGCCGACCGTGGCGTTCTCGGTGGACAGCAACGCCGCGTTAGCAGAGACCATGATCGTCTCCGTGGCTTGTCCCACGGCAAGGGTGAAATCGACGCGCGCCGTTTGCTGCACCTGGAGCAAGATGCCCGCCTTCACAATGGGGGCAAAGCCCGCCGCCGTGACCTTCACGTCGTACGTTCCGGGCACCAGATCGGGGAAAACGTAGAGTCCGTCGGTATTTGTAGTCGTTGTGCGAGCCACGTTGGTCGCGGTATTGGTGACCGTAACCGACGCGTTGGGAACTAACGCGCCGCTCGGGTCTCGAACTTCACCGGTGATTTCTCCAAAGGTTTGGGCGGACGCTATGCCAAGCGCCGCTCCCAGCAATCCAATCACGAGTACTATCGTTCGCATAAAGATCCCTCAACCAGGAGGAAGCGAAATAGGTGGCAATGGCCTGGCCCGGCGCCACCCGGCCGCTGCGCCGAGCCATGGCGCGCGGAAAACGGAACAGCTTGCAAATGTCCACTTGCTGTTGGCGGCGCGCGGTGCACATCTCGCAATGTACGCACGCCCGGATCGGCTGCCCGGGGAGAACTGGTTCACAGTCACCCGGCAGCAGGTATTGCACGATTTGCGCGGCAGCTAGGTCCATGGCTGACGTCAGTGGACATCCTGCCGCGCAGAGGTTGCATTGGAAACAGGCGCTGGGGGAGACGCATCGCCAGCGGGCAAAAACGTAACCTTCCCCAGCAATGCCACCTGCGCCATGAGCTTTCGCTCCTCTCAAGTCCCACCAGGCCCGAAGTGCAAGCCCACTCCAGATTCCGGGTAAAGCAATTACCCCGGTTAAAAGTCCACCTGTTCAACTATTCCACGCCTCATTTCGGCTGTCAATGGCTTTTTTCAACACTTTCTGCTTTTCTTCACCGCTGGTGGCATTCAAATGGGCGTTTGGAATGATCGCGGCGCTCGGAAGGCCAAACGCCACCCTCAACGACGCAGCTTCGGAGGAAGCCTGCCACGGAATGATTTTCCTCACAGGCCCGGAATGCCTATTCAGATCCCATTTTCGGCTAATGCCGGAGCGGCGCTGCCCGCCAGCGTTATAGAATAGCTGTTCAAGAGGCAACTCTCCGGAAACTGCCTGCCCGCCGGAAATTGCCGGGGTGCCGGGTCCGATAGTTCGCGATACGAGGAAATCATGCCGAATCAAACCTACCTGGATTGGGTTATCCGAAATACCAGCACACAGTGGTGGCACGACTCCGCCGAAGCGGGCGAGTTGGCGCTGGGCCTGCAACGCGGCGCCATCGGCGTCACCACGAATCCCTATCTGGCGAATCTGGCCCTGGTGAAGGACCGCCCATTGTGGGCCCCGGCCATCCAGGCGGTGCTCGCGCGGAACCTGCCGCCGGAACAGAAGGCCGAGGCGCTGATGCAGATCGCGGTTACCAGGACGGCCGAGAAACTCATGCCTGAATACGAGGCCAGCCAAGGCCAATCGGGCTTTGTCTGCGGACAGGTCAACCCGGGGCGCGCGGGCGACCGGGATTGCATGATGCCCATGGCCAAGCGGTATCACGCGTGGGCGCCCAATATCGCCGTCAAGCTTCCGGCTACCAGCGCGGGTCTGGATGTCATGGAGGACTGCATTGCCGAGGGGATCGCCATTACCATGACCGTCAGCTTCACGGTGCCGCAGGTCATCGCCATCGGAGAGCGGCACATGGCCGGCATCCAGCGCGCCAAAGCCAAAGGGGTCCAGCCGGGAAAGTGTTTCGCCGTGATCATGATCGGCCGTCTGGACGATTTCCTGCGGGAGGTCGCTCACGATACCCAGGCCGCCGTGAGTGAATCCGATATCCGCCAGTCCGGCCTGGCCGCTACCAAGCGCGCCTATCGAATATATCGAGAGCGGGGCTACCAGGCCGTGCTGCTGATCGCGGCCTTGCGCGGAGACTACCACCTCACCGAGCTGGCCGGAGCGGACCTGTTGATGTCCATCGCGCCGGCGTTTCAGGAGATTTTCGTTACCCAGGACCTGCCGCGTGAGGAGCGCATCGACAAGCCCATACCCGCCGACGCGATCGAACGGCTCCGCCAGATGCCGGAATTCGTGCGCGCCTATGAACCGGATGGAATGCCGCCTTCGGAATTCGTCGGCTTCGGCGCGACGCAACGGACCCTCTGCCAGTTTGTCGAGGTAGGCTGGAAGCTCATGGAGAACTACCGGTAAATGGCCGTTCCCGTGGAAGTGCCGAAACTCGGCAACACCGTGGAAGCGTGCCTGATCGCGCAATGGTGGAAGCATAAGGGCGAGGCGGTATCCGCCGGTGAAGTCGTGGCGGAGATCGAAACCGACAAGGCCACCTTCGAGGTGACCGCGCCCGCCAACGGCACTCTGCTGGAGACTTTCTTCGAAGAAGGGACGCTGGTCCCGGTATTCACCAACTTTTTTGTAATCGGTGAGCCCGGCGAGGACGCCGAGATGTTTCGCCCGCCATCCGCCGCCCCGGCAGCACTCGAAGCGGCGAATGCGTCACCAGCGGCGCCGGCGGCGATAGTGTCAGAGCGTCCGCTCGTTGCCCCGGCCCCGGCTGCGACGCCCCCGACCGCGCCAAACCGTCTGCCCGCGGCCGCGCCAGACTGTCCGCCCGCTGCCACGGCCCAGGCTGCGCCGACGACCGCGCCAGACCATCCACTCGCTGCCACGGCCGCGACCGCGCCAGGCCATCCGCCCACTCCCACGGCCCCGGCCGCGCCGCCCGCGACTGCGCTAGACCGTCCGCCCGCTGCCACGGCCCAGGCTGCGCCGCCCGCAACCACGCCGGACCGTCCGCCCACTCCCCCGGCCCCGGCTGCGCTGCGGGGGACTGCGCCGGGCCGTCAGCCCGCTGCCCCGGCCCCGGCCCCGGCTGCGCCGCCCGCGGCCCTCAGCCCACGCGCCCGCCGGTTCGCCGAGGAGCACGGCTGGACCGGGATGCCTATGCCGCACGGCTCGGGACCCGGTGGCCGGGTCCTCGAAGAAGATTTGCGCAAGCAGCATTATTCTTCGCCGCGAGTGTCGTCCGCGGCGCGGATGCGCCTGCGGGAGGGCGCCCAGATCCACGGCTCGGGATCGGGAGTCGCGGGCATGATCCTTTCCTCCGATGTCGGCGCGCCCGCGGCCCGCATATCCGGCATCCGCGAGAAGATCGCGCGCCGCATGCGGGAATCCCTCGCCGCCACGGCGCAGTATACCCTCCACACCTCCGCCGATGCCGGCGGTCTGTTGCTGGTGCGCGCCAAGGTCAAGGCATCCCAAGGCGTGCCGGACATCAATATTAACGACCTGGTGACGTTCTGCACCGTGAAAGCGTTGCTGGAAGTTCCCGAGCTGAACGCCGAGTTCATCGACGGGCGGATTTACCAACACGCCGAAGTTCATATCGGGTTTGCCTGCGACACGCCCCGCGGTCTGATGGTTCCGGTCGTCCGCGATGCCCACAAACTCACGGCCGGGGAACTCTCGGCCAGAATGAAAGAGCTGACCGCGCAGGCGGTTCAAGGCACGATCGCGGTGGACGACCTGTCCGGCGGGACGTTCACGGTGAGCAACCTGGGCAACCTGGGAATCGAATCCTTTACTCCGCTGCTCAACCCGCCGCAGGTGGCCATCCTGGGAGTGAACGCCATCCAGCTCAAGCCGGTGCGGCGCGACGGCAGAATCGAGTTCATCGATTCCATCGGCCTCTCCATCACCCTGGACCACCAGGTGATTGACGGCGCCCCGGGCGCGCGATTCCTGAAAGTGGTCAGGGAGAAGATCGAAGACGTGGATTCGTTATGTACGATTTAATCGCCATCGGCGCAGGTCCGGGCGGTTATGAGGCAGCCGCTCACGCCGCCAGGATGGGCAAGCGGGTCGCGCTCATCGAAGAGGAGCGTCTGGGCGGAACCTGCCTGAACGTGGGCTGCATTCCGGCGAAGACGTTTCTGCGGTCCTCGAAGCTGTTTCATGAATGCAGCCAGGCGGCCGCTTTCGGAGTGCGCCTCGGTTCCGTGGAATTCGACATGCCCACGGTGGTGGAGCGTAAGAACCGGGTGGTTGGCACCCTCACCAAGGGCGTAGAAGGCATGCTCCAGCGCGCCGGCGTGGAGGTGATCAGCGGCCGGGCGCGGTTGGTGTCGCGGGGCGCAGTCCAGGTGGGCGGCCAGCGCTACGAAGCGGCCAACATTCTGCTGGCCACCGGCTCGCGTCCGGCGGTGCCGCCCATTCCCGGGATCCGTTCCGAGCGGGTGCTCGATTCCGATACCGTCTTCGGCCTCACGCGCGTGCCCAAGACCATTGCGATCGTCGGCGGCGGTTACATCGGGCTGGAGTTCGCCTGCTTCTTCAACGAGATCGGCGCCCACGTCGACGTCTATGAGATGTTGCCGCGGATCGCTTCGGGAAGCGACCAGGAAATCTCCGGCCGCATGCTGCAGATCCTGCAGCGGAGGGGCATCCGGTTCCACCTCTCGACCAAGGTTCTGGGGATCCAGGACGACAGCATTCAATATCAGGCCGGCGACGGTTCCGCAGCCGGCGCCTCGGCCGAGTACATTCTGAACGCCGCCGGGCGGGCGCCGGCCGTCGATGAGCTGGGCCTGGAAAAAGTGGGTGTCGATTTCAGTTCCAAAGGCGTCAAAACCTCCGACCAGGGAAAGACGAACGTCCCCGGGGTGTGGGCCTGCGGAGATGTTACGGGACGGCGCATGCTGGCCCATGCCGCCACGCGCGAAGGCCTCGTCGCCGTAAACAACATGTTCGGGAAGAAGGACCGCATCCGCTACCATGCGATTCCAGCGGTGATCTACACGCATCCGGAAGTCGCCTCAGTGGGGAGGACCGAAGAGGAACTCAAGTCGCTGGGGATCGAGTACAGAAAGTCCGTCGTGCCCATGACCGTCGCGGGGAGGTTTCTCGTGGAGAATGAAGGTGGGACGGGAATGGTGAAAGTACTGGCCGGCGCACGGTTCGGCGAAATCCTGGGAGTGCACACCATCGGCGACGGATCGAGCGAATTCATCGTCGCCGCGGCTGCCATGGTGGAGACGGAGATGTGCGTGGCCGATGCCAGCGAGATCGTGTTTCCGCACCCGACGGTGTCGGAAGCGCTGCGGGAAGCCATTCTCGGAGTCCATTAGGACCAGGAGTCAGGTTGGAATGCCCAAGTCGATCGTCATAGAACCGGAACAGGTATTTGCAAAAGGGACCATTCATCTGTCCGACATCCCCGTGAATGCCTACGACCGCACGCCGGAGGAAGAACTCGCGAGCTATTCCCGCGAAGACTTCCTGGCCATCTGGCAGGACATGTGCGCGATCCGGCAATTCGAAGCCATTCTGAATGAAATTAAGATCAAGGGAGCGTTTCAGGGCGTCACTTACAATCATGCCGGCCCGGCGCACCTGTCGATCGGACAGGAGGCCGCCGCCGTCGGCATGGCGTTCTCGCTGACTTCCGACGACCATATCTACGGTTCGCATCGCAGCCACGGCGAGATCCTGGCGAAGGGGTTTTCGGCCATCCGGAAATGGAGCGATGCCGAACTGCTGGACCTCATGAGATCCTACCGGGACGGCGCGCTGCTGGGCCCGGTCGAAAAGGGATACCAGGGGACCGTCAAGGGCCTGGCGCTGCGATTCTTCGTCTACGGCGCCTATAGCGAGATCTTCGCGCGGGAGACGGGCTTCAACCGCGGCCTGGGCGGCTCCATGCACGCCTTCTTCACGCCGTTCGGCATCTATCCGAATAACGCCATCGTGGGTGGTTCCGGATCTATCGCGCCGGGCGCGGCCCTTTACAAGAGAGTCAACCGGAAGCCGGGGATCGTGGTATGCAACATCGGCGACGCCTCGTTCGGCTGCGGGCCGGTGTGGGAAGGCATCACCTTCTCCGCCATGGATCAGTACCGCAAGCTGTGGGACGTCTCGCTGGGCGGCGGCCTGCCGATCGTTTTCAACTGCATGAACAACTTCTATGGCATGGGCGGGCAGCCTGCCGGCGAAACTATGGGAGTGCAGTTCATTGCGCGCATCGGCGCGGGCGTCAACCCGGACCAGATGCACGCCGAGCGCGTCAACGGCTACGATCCGCTGCCCGTGATCGACGCATTCCGGCGCAAACGGAGGGTGATCGAGGAAGGCCGCGGGCCTGTCCTGCTGGACACGGTCACCTACCGGATCAGCGGCCACTCGCCCTCCGACGCTTCCAGTTACCGCTCCAAAGAAGAGATCGAGCACTGGCAGCGGGCCGATTCCATCCAGGCCTTCCACCACAAACTGCTGGCCGGCGGGACGGCCTCCGAAGACGCCCTGGCGAGCGCCCGGGAGGGTGTCGAGAGCACGGTATTCGAGATGTTCAAGCTGGCGGCGGATTTGGAAATCAGCCCGCGCGTGGGCCCCGGTTCCGAGCTGGTTGGCTCGGTGATGTTCTCGAACCGGAGAATCGAGAAGTTCGACGAACGGAAGCCCGAGTTCCTCCAGGACTTGACCGAGAACCCCAGGGTGCAGCAGATCAAGGGGAAGGTGCGCACGGCGACGCAGGATGGAAAACCCGTCCCCAAGATGAAGGTGTTCAACATACGGGACGGCATCTTCGAAGCGCTGCTGTACCGCTTCGCCATCGATCCCACCATGATCGCTTTCGGCGAGGAGAACCGCGACTGGGGCGGCGCCTTCGCCGTGTACCGCGGCCTGACGGAGGCTCTGCCCTACCACCGGCTCTTTAACAGCCCGATTTCGGAAGCCGCCATCGTGGGCGCCGCAGTGGGGTATGCCATGGAGGGCGGACGCGTCGTGGCCGAGCTGATGTACGCCGATTTCATGGGCCGGGCGGGCGACGAACTGTTCAACCAGCTCTCCAAGTGGCAAGCCATGTCGGCCGGGCAACTGAACATGCCGGTGGTGCTGCGCATTTCCGTCGGCGCAAAGTATGGGGCCCAGCACTCGCAGGATTTCTCCGCGCTGGTCGAACACATTCCGGGGTTGAAAGTGGTCTACCCCGCGACGCCCTACGACGCCAAGGGAATGATGAACGCGGCCCTGGCCGGCACCGATCCGGTGGTCTTCTTCGAAAGCCAGAAGCTCTACGACTACGGCGAGATGTTCGTGGAAGAGGGCGTGCCGGAGGGCTATTTCGAGATCGATCTGGCGGAGCCGTCGGTCAAGCGCCAAGGCAAGGACCTGACCATCGTCACGCTCGGGCCGGCTCTATACACGGCCATGGCCGCCGCCCAAGAGCTTCAGGAGCGCTTCGGCATCTCGGCCGAAGTGATCGACCTGCGGACCGTCAACCCGCTGAACTACGAGCCGCTGGCGGAGTCCGTCCGCAAGACCGGGAAGGTGCTGCTGGTGTCGGAAGCGGTAGAGCGTGGATGCGTGATGCAGACCGTGGCCGCCACCCTGACCCAGCTTTGTTTCGACGACCTGGATGGCCCGCCGGTAGTGATCGGCTCGCGGAACTGGATTACACCCGCGGCTGAGCTGGAGGCGCTGTTCTTCCCGCAACCCGCCTGGCTGCTGGATGCCATTCACGAGCGCATTCTGCCCCTGAAGGGCCATCGGCCGCAGACCAGCCAGACGCTGGGCGAACTGGCGCGGCGCGCGCGGCTGGGAATTTGAGATCGAAACCGCGAGGGTGCCGCATGCCGTGGTTATCGTAAACCCCACCGCGTAGCACCCGCGCTGGAGCCCGTGAAGCGCGCTCGTGGCGCGGGGAGGGGTAGTTGAATTTGGCCCGCCCGCCAATGCGGATATTTTGAGATTTTTGGCCGGTGGTGACCTGCTAGCGGCGCGGAAGCGAAAACCGGCAAGAGTCCCGGCTTCGGCTCAGCGCCCCCAAAGAGGGCCGCTCTTTCACCCGCGATGGTGGCAATAATACAAAGGGAGTGAGAGGATCGACCTAGATGCCCAAATTTGCCGCTAATCTTACGATGATGTTCAACGAGGTGCCATTCCTCGAACGCTTCGCCGCCGCCGCGGATGCCGGTTTCACCGGCGTCGAGTACCTGTTCCCGTATGACTTTCCGGCTGAAGCTCTGGCGGAACAACTCCGGAAACACAATCTGGAAAACGTGTTGTTCAACCTGCCTCCGGGCAACTGGGCCGCCGGCGAGCGCGGCACCACCTGCCTGCCGGGCCGCGGGGAGGAATTCCGCCATGGAGTCGCCACCGCCCTTGGCTATGCCATCAGCCTGAAAACCACGCGTGTTCATGCCATGGCCGGAATTGTCCCGCAAGACGCCCGTCCCGCGGCTGTCCACGCCACCTATATTGCCAACCTCAAGTACGCCGCGGCGGAGCTGGCGAAGCATGGCGTCACCCTTCTGATCGAAGCCATCAACACACGCGATATGCCGGGCTTCTATCTGAATACGCAGGCTCAGTCCTATGCCGTTCTGGAAGAAGTGGGCGCGCCAAACCTCAAGATGCAGATGGATTGCTATCACATGCAGATCATGGAAGGCGATTTGGCCACGAAGCTCCGGAAGTACGCCGCGTATTGCGCCCACGTGCAGGCGGCGGGCGTGCCCCAGCGCCATGAGCCGGATACCGGCGAGGTCCGCTATTCGTACCTGTTCGATATGCTGGATGAGATCGGCTATAGCGGCTGGGTCGGATGCGAGTACCGGCCGGCCGGCAAGACCCTCGATGGGCTGGCCTGGTTTCACGGCCGCTCGACCGGAATTGCCGCCGCGTGAGAATATTGATCGAGGAGACAAGAATCGTGTCCAATATCGGATTTGTCGGTCTGGGAATCATGGGCGGCCCCATGTGCCGGAACTTGCTGAAGGCCGGCCACACCCTGGTGGTTTATGACATTGTTCCCGCGCTGATGGAGCGCGTTGCCGGGAGCGGCGTATCTCCCGGGGCTTCCGCCCGCGACGTCGCGGAAAGGTCGGAGATCGTGATCACGATGCTCCCCGACGGGCCCGAAGTGGAGCAGGCCGTGCTCGGTCCGGCGGGCGTGCTGGAAGGCGCCCGGCCGGGATCGGCCATCGTTGACATGAGTTCGATCAGCCCGCTGGTGGCGCAGAAGGTGGGCGCCGCATGCGAGGCGAAGGGCGTGCGGTTTCTGGATGCGCCGGTAAGCGGCGGCGAACCGAAAGCGATCGATGGAACCCTGGCCATTATGGTCGGCGGCGATGAGGCGCTGTTCAACGAAATGGCGCCGATCCTGCGGGCCATGGGATCGAGCGTCACGCTAACCGGGCCGGTCGGCGCCGGCAACGTCACCAAGCTGGCCAATCAGATCATGGTGGCCTGCAATATCGCCGCCATGAGCGAAGCTTTGGTGCTGGCCACGCGCGCCGGGCTCGATCCCAACGTGGTCTTCAACGCCGTCAAGGGCGGTCTGGCGGGCAGCACCGTTCTGAATGCCAAGGCGCCCATGGTGATCGGCCGGAACTTCAAACCGGGCTTCCGCATTCGCCTGCATGAGAAGGACCTCCGCAACGCGCTGCTGGCGGCCGAATCCATGAAGGTCGGGCTGCCGCTCACCAGCACCGTGCAGCAGATGCTGATTGCGCTGATGAACCAGGGGAAAGGCGATCTCGACCACTCCGCCATCGCCATGTTCATCGAAGGGATGGCGGGTGTGGAAGTCAAAACGCCGGCGGCGTCCGGGAAACCGTGAGTGCCCGTTGATTCCCGGCTCGTCATCCTGTAAAACAGGGACGGAACAGGAAATCCGGGCGTTCATGCCGCGGCGCAACTTCATCCGCCCAGCCAGCGCCGGAGTCACCGTGCTGTCCGCCTCGCGGATTCTGGGCGCCAACGACCGTATCAACCTGGGTCTCATCGGATGCGGCGGCCGCGGCCGCTTCGTGGCCCGGTTGATGGCCCAATCGCCCAACGTGGCCTACATCGCAACCGCCGATGTCTACCAGACCAACGGCGAAACCGCCCGCGCCTGGGCCGGCGCCGATGCGCGGTACTTCCCGGACTTCCGCGAGTTGCTGGAGCTGAAGGAGGTGGACGCCGTACACCTCGCCACGCCCGATCACTGGCACGCCATCGCCACCGTGCTGGCCTGCGAGGCTGGCAGAGACGTTTACGTGGAAAAGCCCGCCTCGCTGACCGTGCGCGAGGGCCGCGCCATGGTGAATGCCGCCCGCCGTTACAACCGCATCGTGGAGGTGGGCACGCAGCATCGCTCCGCGCCGCACTTCCAAAGGATCGGCGAAATGATCCAGCGCGGCGACATCGGCCCGGTGAAGTTCGTGCGCGTCTGGAACTGCGCCAACCAGTGGCCCAACGGCATTGGCCGCAAGCCGGCCGGGGATCCGCCCGCCGGCCTGGATTGGGATATGTATCTCGGGCCGTCGCCCTTGCTGGCGAGGGGCAGAAGATGGCATAGAATGAGTGGCGGGAGCTGCCGGAAGCCGAGATTCACCACTGAGGACGTGCGGTGCGGGCGATCGCGAATTTCGGGATCTTGTAGACCAACCCGCGGCCAGCAGCATGACTGGAATCCCATCGGCTGATCGGCGAGGAATTGCAGGAGACTGATGTGGGAGTGATCTGAATGTGGCGGGATATTCGCTTTGGCGTGCGAACCCTGCGCCGCAACCGGGCGTTCGCCATCGCGGCCATACTGACGCTCTCGCTCGGCATCGGCGCCAACACGGCAATCTTCAGCATGGTCGATGAGATATTGCTGCGGCCCTTTCCGCTGCCCGACCCGGGACATCTGGCGCAGGTCTACAGCTTCAATCGGAAGACCGGCAGCTTTGTTTCCGGCTCGTATCCGGATTACCAAGACTTCCGCCGCCGGTCGCTTTCTTTCCGGCAGCTTGCCGCATATGTGCGACTGCCGCTCGATGTGACGATCGGTGGCCACGTCGAAAGAATCTCCGTGGAAGGAGTAACAGACAACTATTTCGCGATGCTGGAGCTTCCGCCGCTCGCCGGCCGAACGATTGGCCGCGAAGATGAGTTGGCCAGCGACCCGGTGGCAATGATCGGAGAAACTCTCTGGCGGCAGAAGTTTGGGGGCGATGCCGCCGTACTGGGCAAGGACATCACCATCGAGGACCATCGATTCACGGTTGTCGGCGTGATTCCAAAGCGCTTCCGAGGCACCAATCTGAACTGGGACGATCCGCCCGAAGTCTGGATTCCGCTGCATACTTGCCCGTTGGTAGTGCCGGGATTTGAGGCTGCGGACATTTTCCACCGCCGCTTGCCGTGGCTGGTCGTTACTGGACGGCTCCGGCCCACGGTCACCGTCGCTCAGGCGGAGGCGGAGCTGGAAACCATCGCTGCCGGTATTGCGCACGACCAACCAACCACCAACCGCGACCTGACCGCGAGAGCGTTCGACCTCAGCCGTTCGAAATTCTGGCCGGCATACCGCAATTCGCTCACACGTTCGCTCATGGTATTTGCGGGTGCCGCCGGTCTCGTGCTGTTATTGGCCTGCGCCAATGTGTCCAATCTGCTGCTCCAGCGGGCCTTGAAGCGCCGGCGGGAATTTGCCGTCCGGCTGGCTATCGGCGCCGGCAGAGTGACGTTGGTGCGCCAGTTGATGGCCGAGAGCCTGCTGCTGGCGATCCCTGCTTTCGGCTGCGCCCTGGTGGTTGCACGGGGCATCGAGGCTCTCCTGCTGCACTTTCCCGGCGCGTTCGGGGTCGCTTTGGCTCTCGACTTATCGCTTGAAAGACGTGTCCTCTTCTTCTCGATCGCTATCTCGTTGGCAACCACCGTGCTCTTCGGCCTTCTACCGGCGTTCCAGGCCACGCGGCCCGAAGTTTGGCCTTCGCTGAAGGATTCGGGCAACGGCTCTCCGGCTCACGGCCGCGATTGGCTGCGACACAGTTTAGTCGTGGTGCAGGTGGCCTTTTCGGTGGTGCTACTGCTGGGCGGTGGTCTGTTCACCCGCAGCCTCCTCAAAGCCTACGCCGTAGATGCAGGCTTCCGTGAGGAGAACCTGTTGATTGCGGAGTTCCATTTTCCAGTTTCTGCCTCCGTGGAGCGTGTGCGGGCCTTCCGACGGGATGTGCTGGACCGGATTTCGGCCTTGCCGGGGGTTCAATCTGCCGCGCTCACGAGCATTCCGCTGCTGAACGCGGTACACGTAGCCTATGAAGTCTCGGACGCCACGGGGACGGCCTCAGCGAACGGCGATCTGGTGGGGCCGGACTTTCTGCGGACGTTGGGGATTCCACTGATTCGTGGCCGCGAATTCACAAGCCGCGATGATGGCCAGGCGCCCAAGACCGCCATCGTTAATGAAACTCTGGCCGCACGCCTGTGGCCTGGACGGGATGCCGTCGGCCAAACGGTCTGGCTGCGGCAGGGACGGGCCCCGGCCATGCCCGTGGCAATCGTTGGTATCGCACGCGATGCGAAGTACCATTCTGTGTGGGAGGAGTCCGAGTCCCACCTCTACCTGCCGATCCTTCAAAGCGGGCAGGCGGGGGCGTACCTGGCGGTGCGTACACGTGGGAAAGCGGACGAGTTGTTTACCTCCCTACGGCGGCAGTGGGAAGCCATGGCTCCCGGCGTGCCCCTACTGGGAGTAAGCACCGGTCGCGAGGCGCTGAACCGTTCCCTTGGCCCGCAACGGGCGGCTGCCGCTCTGTTGGCGGGATTCGCTTTGCTCGCCATCCTGCTGTCCTCGATCGGTCTGTACAGCGTCGTGGCCCATTCCGTCACCGAGCGGACGCGCGAGATCGGCATTCGCGTGGCGATCGGAGCGAGGCCCGAATCGGTCGCCCGGGAGATTGTGGCGAAGGCGCTGATGCTCGTGGCAGCGGGGTTGATACTGGGTGCGGCCGGCAGTCTGGCCGTGGTGCGGCTCATAGCCTCACAAGTGAAGGACGTATCGCCATATGATCCTGTGACGTTTTGTGTAGTAGCGGCCCTGCTTGTGATCGTCTCGCTGGCAGCCGCCTGGATACCGGCGCGCCGGGCCGCGCGCATCGACCCTGCGTTGACGCTGCGCTGCGAATAGCGCTGAGGACGTTCATCACCATCGTATTCGGCCACGGTGGCCGCGGAATCGACGACAGCCGGCAGGCTGAACCTTCGGCGCTCGCCAGAAGTGACCCGCCTGTGCTTTCTAAGAATGACCCATTGGGCCGTTAGAGCCTTTTGCGAGTGGCCCATATCCAGGGCTAAAGATCTGTCCGGGGAGGCTACGCGGTGAGA
>JBKQPR010000271.1:0-44735 GCA_052144935.1 Bryobacteraceae bacterium | reverse complement strand
TTGGCGGAAAAGAACTCTGGGGGCAGGAGGTGAAGCAGCGAAAACTAAACTGACTTACTCACACACGAGGGGCATCAGCCGAGCGGGGCCAGCGCTCGGAAGGGTGATCGTGTGCATAATCCAGGTTGTATATTATCCGCAGAGGGAGGAAAATGCTGATGGCGCGCCCTCTCCCATTCCGTGCCGCGCAGATGGGCCTCATCTGACAACATAACCCCCTTTATGTTCGGTGATCGCTGCAAGCCATTGACGCCAAATACGTTACCTCCCGCTGACCTCAATCGGGAGCAGCGCCAGGAGGCAAGGAAAAACTGCGATCCGCCTTCCGGCCCGGACGCGCAGACGACATGTGTTATACATTATGTATAACGATGCGCTTGGAATAGGACGAAGAAAATGACGCTGCGAATCAAAGAAAACATGGCGTCAGTTTCGAATCCGCGGCGCGCGTGTTCGCGGACCCGGACTACGTTCTCCGGGAGGACCGCATGGACGAGGGCGGCGAGATGCGCTTGCACCGCAATGGGTCTGGTCGACGCCGTCCTCTTGTTAGTGGTTCACGTGTACAGGAGTGCTATCGATGGCGAAGAAATCATCCGCGTCATCTCGGCCCGCAAAGCTCGTAAGCAGGAAGGCCGAGGATATTTTCAATAAACCGCTCACGCCGAAACAAAAGGCCCAACTCGATAAGCTGAGGAAAATGCCCGATTCCGAAATCGACTACTCCGATATCCCCCCGCTGACCGATGAGCAATTGGCGCAATTCCGCCGCACGCCGAAGGTGCTGGTGGCCGCCCGCCTGGACCGGGACGTTTACGACTGGCTCAAGGATTACGGGCAAGGCTATTCAACCCGCATCAACAATATCCTGCGCGCGGTCATGTCCCGAACACGGTAGCCCGGGCCGGCGCGCATTTCCTGCCACATCGGGGAGTTCAATCCGTAGCCCGCGTTGGGCAAGGACGCCGGCCGGGTGCGGCCAGTTGCCGCGGATGACGGCCGCGCACAGCCCCTGCGACGGTTGGCCGGCAGCATCGTACGCGCCTTGAGTTACAGCGTGGCCGACCCACTTACGCTGACGATCTGGGAGGCCCAGTTCGGCGATTTCGCCAACGGCGCGCAGATCCTGATCGACCAGTTCATTTCCAGCGCCGAATCCAAGTGGGGCCAGCCCACCGGCCTAGTGATGCTGCTGCCCCACGGCTTCGAAGGCCAGGGGCCGGAGCACTCCAGCGCGCGCCTCGAGCGCTTCCTCACCTTGTGCGCCGAGAACAACATGCAGGTGGTCAACTGCACTACGCCCGCGCAGTACTTCCACCTGCTGCGCCGCCAGATGTACGGCGGCACGGACCGCCGCGGCGTGCGCAAGCCGCTGGTGGTCTTCACGCCCAAGAGCCTGCTGCGCCACGCGCGCGCCGTCTCCACGCCGCGGGATTTCTCGACCGGCGGATTCATGGAGATGCTGGGCGAGCCGGCCTCGGCCGAAGTGACCCGCGTGGTCTTCTGCTCGGGCAAGATCTACTACGATCTGGTGGCCGCCCGCGAGGAGCGTCAAGCCAACCACGTGGCCCTGGTGAGGGTCGAGCAGCTTTATCCCTTCCCCGCCGATCAGGCCGCCGACATCCTGGCGCGCTACCCCGCCACGGCGGAAGTGGTGTGGGCGCAGGAAGAGCCGCGCAACATGGGGCCGTGGCGTTTCCTGCGCGAATGGCTGGACCCAGTGCTGGAACCGGCCCACCGCGAGACGCGCTACGTGGGCCGTCCCGAAAGCGCCAGCCCCGCGACCGGCTCCGGCAAGCGCCACCAACAGGAGCAGGCCGAGATCGTCAACGACGCTTTGACCCCGGGCGCGATTTCCGAGACGCGGAGAGTGAGGCTGGTGGCGAGGAGGAAGAAATGACGTGGCGCAGGCGTTCAGCCTGCCGCGCCGAGATTCGTCTCGGCGCTCTTCTGCTCCAGCCGGGCGGAACCGCTAAGCACACGCGCGATTGGCGTTTCAAATCCACGCAAGATGGCTGCTGGCGCCGTCATTTCAAAGGAAGGGATTAGGCGTTACGGACAAGCGGGGAACGACCGGCGCCGTTTCACGAAGGGTAGGTTTTCGGACCGTATGAGGCGCCTTGCCCAGGGTCGAAACGGAAGGGTCTATTGCCCTGCCGAGCGCCGGGGAACGGGAAGTGACATGATCATGGTATGAGCGTCCGCACTACGATCGATATTCCAGACGACCTGCATGCCGCGCTCCGGCAGCGTGCGGCGGCGGAACGGACCACGATTCGCTCGCTGATTGCCTGCGCCATCGAGAGCAGATTCCGGCCGCAGCCATCGCGGCGCGTTACGGGACCGCTGGTGGGAAGGAAAGGCAAGCCAGCCGCCGGCAGTCCCGACAGTGAGAATCCGTACGACGTCTTATTTGCCTGATCTCAACGTGTGGCTTCGCTTGAGCTGGGCCAACCACATGCACTCCGATGCCGCCTGGACTTGGTTTTCCCGGCAGGATGACAACCGCTTCCTCTTTTGCCGGTTCACGCAACTCGGGCTGTTGCGATTGCTGGCAACGTCCGCGGTGATGGGCAAGGATGTGCGGACCATCGGCGAAGCCTGGAAGGTGTACGACCGGTGGCTTGAGGATTCGCGAGTCGAAATCCGGGGGTGCCCTCCGGGCCCGGCGTTTGAACTTGACGCGGCATTCCGTGCGGCAACCCGTTCGGTTTCCCGGCTGTCGTCGCCGAAGGCGCTTGGCGACTGCTATCTGCTTGCGGTCGGCCAGGTCACAGATGCTACACTCGTGACGTTTGACCGGGGTCTGGCATCCGCATGCCGAAAAGCCCGTCAAAGCGTTGCGCTGCTGGAACCTCGCACATTGGCCGGAGATTAAGAGCGGACGCCGGTAGGGGGCCGAGTATCGGACCTTTTCCGCTTGTGTGCGCCGGAACGGCCGGCTGTAGCGGAGAGCGGCAGCCCGGCGGTCTCCGACCTGGCGGAAAATAGTACACTGCTCCTGTGAGCGCGGAACGCCGAAACCGGGTCGAGGAGTGCTATCGCGCCGCCATGGAACGGCCGCCTGGCGAGCGCGCCGGGTTCGTCGCGCAGGCTTGCGCCGACGATCCCGAGCTGCGCCGCGAGGTGGAATCCCTGTTGGCCCACGAAGGCCAGGCCGGCGAGTTGCGGGAGAGTCCGGCCAGGAACCGCGTCTCGCTGCCCAATGAGACCGCCACTTTCGCGCCGGGGGTGCTGGCCGCGGGCGCTGTGTTGGCGGAGTACCGCATCGCGGGAAAGCTCGGGGCGGGCGGGATGGGCGAAGTCTACCGCGCCATCGACACCAAGTTGCAGCGCGAGGTGGCCCTCAAGGTGTTGCCGGCGGGATTCGCGCACGATGCCGCGTGGCTGTCGCGCTTCCAGCGCGAGGCGCGCGTGCTGGCATCGCTCAATCACCCGCACATCGCGGCCATCTACGGACTGGAAGAATCGGGCGGCGTGTGCGCCATCGCCATGGAGCTGGTGGAAGGTCCCACGCTGGCCGAGCGCTTGGAGCAGGCGGGCGGGCGCCCCGGGCGGATTCCGATCCCGGAGGCGCTGGCCATCGCCAAACAGATCGCCGAGGCTCTGGAATATGCGCACGAAAAAGGAGTCATCCATCGGGACCTGAAGCCGGCCAACATCAAGGTGCGGCCCGACGGGGTGGTCAAAGTGCTGGATTTCGGGCTGGCGAAGGCCATGAATCCGACGGAGATGGCGGCCGAGACGGCGACGCGCGCGGGGGTCATCATGGGCACTCCCGCTTATATGCCGCCGGAGCAGGCGGGCGGCCTGCCGGTGGACCGCCGGGCGGATATATGGCCCTTCGGAGTGGTGCTGTTTGAAATGCTGGCCGGCCGGCAGATCTATGCGCGGAAGACCACGCTCGAAACCCTGGCTGCGGTGGCGCGGGACGAACCGCAGTGGGACGAGTTGCCGGCGGAGACGCCCGCGGCCATCCGCCGATTGCTGCGGCGCTGCCTGGATAAAGACCCGAAGCGCCGGCTGCGGGATATTGGCGAGGCGCGTATCGCGCTGGAAGACGACCAACCGGAGGAGGGAGCACAGCCCTCCACCTCGGCGTGGCGTTGGCGCGCCCGCGCCGGCTGGATCGCGGCTGCCGCGTTCCTGGGGCTGGCGGCCGGCGCCGGTTTGACTGCATTCCTGCGGACCGGCGCGGGTGTGGCGGGCGCCGATTGGAAGCTCTCCATTGTGCCTCCGCCGGGAACCGAACTGCCCTCGGTCGGTTCTTACAAACTGGCGACGCCCGAAATCTCCCCGGATGGGACCATGATCGTGTGCCGGCTCGGCGAAGGGCTGCAACTTCGCAAGCTCAACTCTACCGGGTTCATCCCTCTGCGAGGCACTACGGATGCCGAGGAGCCCTTCTGGGCGCCTGACAGCCAATGGATCGGATTCTTCGTCAACGGAGCCTTGATGAAGATGCAGGTGCCCGATGGCGCGCCGGAACTCCTGTCCAGGATTAGCGATCCGGTGGGCGGAGCATGGAGCCGCGGCGGCACGATTCTGGCCGCCACCGCGAGTGGCTTGCTGACGATCCCAGCCGCCGGTGGGAGTGCCACAAAGTCTCCAGTGCCGAAGCCGGGGATTGCTGTCCTGTATCCCCATTTTCTGCCCGACGGCGAGCACTTCCTTTTTTTTACCGCGGCCCCCTCGCCCTCCGCAGATCTCTACCTCGGCGGTTGGAAGGACGGCAAATGGACGCTTCCACCGGTGATGCTCAAAGCGAATTCGGGGGAGACCCGCTACTCGCCGGCACACGGCGGCGCTGTGTTATTCGTGCAAAACGATAACCTTTACTCCCAAAAGCTCAACCTTGCCCAGGCTCGGCTGGAAGGGAGCCCGATGCTGGTTGAGACCCTCGTCTCCAGCAGTGGCGGAGCATTTCCCGACACGGCCAGTTTTTCCGTCTCCGCCAACGGCGTGCTGGCGTGGCGGCCCGGACGGCCGTACGAGGAGCAGTTGACCTGGTTTGACCGGCTCGGAAACGCGGTGAGCACCGCCGGCCCACCGTGCCATGCGTATCTCATGGCCCGTCTTTCTCCCGACGAGCGGCGGATTGCCGCCTTAGTATGGACACCCGGGGGGTTGGAGCTTCGCGTCCTCGAAACCGGGCAAAGCGGCTTTCTCACCATCCTGAGCCCGGAAATGCGCGATCTCAACGCCGTCATTTGGCGCCACGATAGTCTTCACCTTCTGTATACGTCGATGAAATCCGGGGAGTCCTTTTTGATGGAGCGGTCTGCCACCGGGAGCTCCGAGGTGCGCCAACTCGGCAAATTACCGCCCATGACTCTGCAGGATATGGCGCCAGACGGGACACTCCTGGGAATGATTCATTACACACTCCACGTGGTGCCGTGGGAAGGAGACCGGACGCCGCGGCCCTTGTTGGCTTCGGAGGAGCAGACCAGACAGGGCGCTTTCTCCCCCGACGGACATTGGGTAGTCTATGCGTCGGTCCTGGCTCAGGAGCTCTTCGTGCAGCAGTTCCCTATCTCGGGCCCGCGGAGGCAGATTTCCAAGGGCGGCGGCGCCATGCCCTATTGGCGTGGCGATGGCAAGGAAATCGTCTATCTCGGGCCGGACCGTTGGGTGTATTCGGTCCGGTCAGACCCCACGCGCGGCGAGTTCCTGCCTCCCGAGCGGCTGTTTGCGGTGCGCATTGCGCAGAATAGCCCGAGCCACTTCACCCTGGCGGCCACACGCGACGGTTCCCGGATCCTGTTCGACCAGGCGATCGACCAGCCGGAATCGCGCGTGATCACGGTCGCTTTCCATCGGTAAGTCGGTAAGCAGCAGCCCGCGCAGTGCTGCGGGGAATAAGATATAATCCCCTAGTTGGCTGGAGTGGATATGAGGAGCTTCCGCAGTGTCTCCGCTTTTCCGGGAGCTAACGAGTGTTTCTGGGCGCGGTTCATTGGATGCTTGGTAATCCTACTGAGCCTCTGCGCTTGGATGGCCCGGTCTCAGTCGAGCACAGCCGGAACCGTGGCAGGCCTGGTCGTGGATCCACAGAATGCGGCCATACCGGGTACCGCAGTCAAAGTCATCGATACGTCCACCAACACTTCCTTCACCACCTTGACGAACGATGCGGGCCGCTACCTCTTCCCTCAGGTCGCGCCCGGCACCTATCGAATCGTCTTCTCGAAGCCGGGGTTCTCGAATCAGCAGGTGTCCGCGCAGGAGGTCCTGGTGGGCCAGGTGCTTACCATTGACGCCAAGCTCGAAGTCGGCGCTATCTCCACCACCTTGGAAGTCGGCAGCACGGCGGGCTCTGGGTTGCAGACCATGAATGCCACGGTGGGCAACACCCTGTCCGGCCAGTCGCTGCTACTGTTGCCCAACCTGAGCCGCGACGTGCAGACGCTCTCCGTTTTGCAGCCCGGCGTAAACCCCAATGGCTTCGCGGCCGGCACAGCTAACGACCAGAACACCTACCAGCTCGATGGCGGCAACACCACCGACGACCTGGCTGGCAATACGTTCGCCTATCAAACCACCTACGCGGGCCTGGGCGGCAGCCAGGGCGGCAGCATCGCCGTGGGCGTGATCCCCACGCCCGTCGAAAGCATCGAGGAGTTCAAGGTCTCCACCAGCAACCAGACCTCCGACTTCAACAACTCGTCCGGCATGCAGGTCCAGTTGGTGACCAAGCGGGGCGGCAACCAATATCACGGCGCGCTGTACATGTTCTACTTCGACACGACGCTCGGCGCCGCCAACTCGTGGACCAATAACCACACGCCGTTCAGCTTTGGCGGCCAGTCGCTGCCTTATACGCCCATCATTTCCAACCACCGCGACCGCTTCGGCGGCGCGATCGGCGGACCCATCGCGCCCAAGGCGTTCCTGGGCGGCAAATGGTATTACTTCTTCAACTACGAAGGGCTGCGGCTCCCCAACGTGGGGCTGTATACCGGGAGGAGCGTCCCTTCCCTCCTGATGCGGGCGGGTGTGATTCAGGTTTCCAATTCGGCCGGCGCCTATATCCCCTATAACCTGAACCCCGGTCCGGTGACTGTCGCGGGCACCACTTATGCGTCGGCGGTCTGTCCGGCTGGTTCTTGCGATCCGCGCGGTCTCGGCTTGAACCCGATCGTGTCGAAGATCTGGAACACGCAAATGCCGCTGCCCAATAATCCGCTGGGCGGCGATGAATACAACACGCAGGGATTTCTGGGCACGATTCGCGCGCCGCAAACGTCCAACTCCTACGTCGGCCGCATGGATCACAATTTCAGCGATAAGTGGCACTGGTATGGCACCTACCGCGACCTGCGATTTGTCAACCTGACCAACAACCAGGTGGATATCGGCGGCGTGTTACCCGGCGACAACTTCGGAGTTCCAACGCCGGTTGCCCCGCGGCCGCAGCAGCCTTCTTTCTGGGCCACCGGGCTGACCACCAGCATCACTCCGAACACTACTAATACGGTGGTTTTCAACTACACGCGCCAGTTCTGGCAGTACGGCAGCGAAAACGCTCCGCCGCAGCTTCCGGGGCTGGGCGGCGCGGTGGAAATCGGCGGCGAAAGCGCCAACGCTTTGATTCCCTACAACGTCAACACGGCGAGTGTCCGGCAGCGCGTCTGGGACGGCCAGGATAAGCTGTTGCGCGACGACCTGACCATGCTCAGGGGCAATCACCTGTTTGGTTTCGGCGGCGCTTTTCAGCGCAACTTCGATTACGTCTCGCGCACCGACAACGGGAACGGAGTGAACGACCAGATTGTCTACCAGGTGACCAATACCGGCGTCAATTTCACCAATTCCCCGTACATACCAACCACCGTGCCGGCCAGCCAGTATTCCAATTATGAAAGTTTGTACGCCGAAGTTTTAGGGATCGTCAGCCAGTCGCAAGTGATGTATACCCGCTCGAGTCCGCAGCTCAACCTGGAGCCGCTGGGCACTCCCGCCACCGCCAGGGACATCATCCCGTACTACAGCGTGTACTTCTACGACACCTGGCACGCGCGGCCGACCTTCACCGTGACTTACGGGCTGGGATGGAACCTGGAAATGCCGCCGTACGAGCTCCATGGGTCGCAAGTCGAGCTGACCGACGGCAGCGGCAATCCGATCGACACCAACAGCTTCATTGCGTAGCGCGAGAGAGCGGCGCTGGCCGGCACGGCCTACACCCCCCAAATCGGCTTCGAGCTGGTGAGGAACGTGGGTTCAGGCTTGAAGTACCCCTACAATCCGTACTACGGCGAGTTCAGCCCGCGCGGTTCGTTGGCCTGGAATCCGCGCTTCAGCGACGGCGTCCTGGGCAAGCTGTTTGGCAACGGCAAGACCGTGGTCCGCGGCGGTTACGGCCGCATCTTCGGCCGCCTCAACGGCGTCAACCTGGTGTTGACGCCGCTGCTCGGCCCCGGCCTGCTGCAAGGCGTTACCTGCCCCGGCGCGTCCTCGAACGGCCAGTGCCTCGGCGCGGGCAACGTGGACCCCAGCAACGCGTTCCGCATCGGCACGGACGGTCTCTCGGCGCCCCTGCCGCCGGCCAGCCCGACTCTGCCCCAGCCCTTCTTCCCGGGCGTGGGAACCAACCCGGAGACCGTCGATCCGATTGCCCTCGATCCCAACTTCCGGCCTAACCGGACCGACAACTTCACCCTGACCATCCAGCGGGAAATCAATTCCAGGTTGCAGATCGAAGCCGGCTATATCGGAAAGCTCATCCGCAACGAGTACATGGAAGAGAACCTGGATGCGGTGCCGTACATGACCACCCTGAGTGGCCAGAGCTTCGCCCAGGCGTATGCGCAACTCTACCAGCAGATGTTTTTCTCGGTGGTGAGCGCGGCCAATGTCAGTGCACAGCCCTCCCTCGAGGCGGCTCTGGGCGGCGCCGGCTCCGCCTACTGCGCCGGTTTCACCAGTTGTACGGCCGCCTTGGCGTCGAAAAACACGTCCCTGATCAAGGAGACCGCGGTGTCCGACCTCTGGTCCGCCATGAACAAGGTTTCGAGCTGGACCCTCGGACGGACCATGCTCGACCAAGCCGTGGCGGGAAATGCGGTCGGCCAAACGACTTCGATCGGTATGGTCGACAGCAATGGATGGGGCAATTACAACGCGTTGTTCGTGAGCTATCGCGTAAAGGACTGGCACGGCTTGACGGCCGTCTCCAACTTCACCTGGGGCCGCGCGCTCGGTACGGCCATGATGCCGCAGTTCAGCAGCGCCAACACGCCGTTGACGCCATTTGATATTGGCGCCAATTACGGTGCGCAGTTCTACGACATCAAGTTCCTCTACAACCTTTCGATGTACTATCAGCCGCCGGTATTCCGCCGGCAGCACGGCTTGCTGGGAAAAGTCCTGGGAGGATGGGTGATCTCCCCGCTGTTCACGGCGCAGAGCGGCAGCCCCGTGGCGGTAAGCTACAGCGAAGGCAACTGCACGAATTGCGAGGCCTTCGGCGAAGCCACTCCCCCCGCGGCGCTCGGCTCGTCGGCGGAAAACGCCGCCGGATTTATGCCCTACACGGGCACAACCTCGGTGAAGTACAACCAATACGGCGGCCCTGGGTCCAACATCGTTTTCGGCGCCAACGCGGTCGGAACCAAAGTTCCGTCCTACGGCCTGAACATGTTCAGTCATCCAGCCGCTGTGTACTCCGAATTCCGGCCTTGCGTGCTGGGGTACGACACAAGCTGTGGAGGTTACGGCAATCTGCGTGGCCTGCCGACCTGGAACCTCGACCTGTCCATCGTAAAGGACGTCAGCTTCCATGAAGGCCGACTCGGCGCCCAGGTATTCATCACCATCACCAACGCGCTGAACCACTTCCAGGCATCGAACCCGAGCCTGAGCCTCACCAGCCCGACGTCGTTTGGCCAGATCACCAGTCAGGCCAACACTCCGCGCAACATGGAGTTCGGGCTCCGAGTCCACTTCTAAACCCACCGGCCGGTTCACATGGCCACTCGCCGGTTCACATTTGGGGCCGAGTATCGGACCTTTTCCGCTTGTGTGCGCCGGAACGGCCGGCTGTAGCGGAGAGCGGCAGCCCGGCGGTCTCCGACCTGGCGGAAAATAGTACACTGCTCCTGTGAGCGCGGACCGCCGGAACCGGGTCGAGGAGTGCTATCGCGCCGCCATGGAGCGGCCTCTCGCCGAGCGTGCCGGATTCCTGGCGCAGCGAAACTGCCGCACCGGCGCAGCCGAACCGGTGTAAAACTTTTGAATTTGACCGCGCCGGTCCGGAATCTGCCCCAGCGTGATGGCATCCGCGGCAATCTTACCGATCCCTGGTAGTACAATTCCAATCGAAACTCCACGCTCGCGCCATCCATTTCGTCCGCCTCCGCGGTTCTTGCCGCCGCGCCTCCACAGAAAACCGCGCAGCCGGCCAGGACGTGCCGCTCGGCGGAGCCAGAGGGCGATCCACCATCGATTCACGCCAGCCCCCTCAAGCGAGCTTATACGGGCTTCGATACTGGTAGCTCAGCCACCGGTTGGCGGCTGGATTGTTGGGGAAGCGCTCCGCGCGCGCGTCCCATTCCAGGAACGTCCGCTGCTTGTGCGCGATATTGCCGATCAAAGTGGCGCTGGTGGAAAGGTGGCCGGTCACGACATCGGCGTTGCACTTGCCGCGGGTTTTGATGCAATCGAGAAAGTTGCGCGCGTGCGCCATGGTATCGGCGCCGCTCCCGCCCTTCACGCTGCGCGGCTCCATGGCGGGCCGACGCGCCGCATCGGCCGCCGCGCCGTGGCTGCGGTCGAGCGGGTTCCCATATCCCTTCCCCTGGGCGTAGCCGAGCGGCAATTCGGTGATCTTCTCCGGGACCACATCCCAACTGGTGTTGCGGATATACATGGTGCCCTTGGTCCCGCGCAGCTCGATTTCCGAGTTGGGCGCGTTCCCGGGCGCGGCATTGCCGTTGTACTGCTCGAAAATCACCAGCGTCTTGTCGAACTCCCACAGCACCTGGAGCGTGTCGGGAATCTCGCGGTTGTCCTGGATCCCCGCGAACCTGCCTCCGATGGCCGCCACCGCGCGCGGCGAGTCCTGGCCGATGAACCAGCGGATCACGTCCAGGTAGTGCACTCCGAAATTCGTGAGCTGGCCGCCGGAGTAGTTGTAAAACCAGCGGAAGTTATAAAACTGGCGGTTGGGATTGTAGGCCACCTTGGGCGCCGGCCCGAGCCACTGGTCCCATTCCGATTCGTTCGGCGGCGCCCCGTCCGGAGCGGCTCCGAGACCGGCCGGCCATTCGTTCTTGATGTGAAAGCAGCGCGCGGCGGTAACGTGCCCGATACCGCCGGACTGCACGAAATCGGCGGCCTCGCGGTACGTCTTCCACGAGCGCCGGTTGGTCCCGACCTGCACCACCCGTTTGGTTCGCTCCGCCGTTTCCACCATCCTGCGGCCTTCCACCACCGTCAGGCTCAGCGGCTTCTCCACGTACACGTCCTTGCCGGCGCTGCAGGCGTCGATAAACATCAGCGCGTGCCAGTGGTCGGGGGTGGCAATCACCACCGCATCGACGTTGTTATCTTCGAGAAGTTTCTTGTACTCTTTGTACTTCTTCGGCGTGGCGCGGGACTTCTTCACCGCGAAATCCATGTAGTCGTCCCGCAGGTCGCAGACCGCCACCGTCTGCGCGTCGCCATGTTCGAGGAAGGCATCGTGGACCTGGTCGCCGCGGTTACCGAGCCCGATATATCCGATGCCGGTCCGCTCGTTCGCGCCGAGAATCCGTGAATAGCTCAAAGCGGTCGCGATCCCCGCGCCTCGCGCGAAGTCCCGCCGCGTCACTCCGTCCATAAGCACCTCATATATGGGGTAGGGCCTCCTGGCCTGCCCGACCGGCCGCCGCACAGGCCACGAACCAATGCCTCAACCCGATCTTAGAACAAAACAGGGATCTCCTACCTACCTGTGCGCGAGAGAGAAAATCCGGGGTCCCGTTATCAACGGGATGACGCTCGCCGCCGTGCACCTGCGCAGTTTTTGCGTTTGCTCCGGGGAATCGAGCCGCGGCCGTGTGTCGGAAGCCCGGCAATTGAGAATACGAGCGTGATCAGCGACGCGGGATGGCTGCCTACTGAGCGCCAGTCTGGGTTGCGCTTTTCGAGAACTAGCGAGCCAGGAATTACCGCACCAAATGCCCATCGGACCTTAAACGATCGCGGATCTCTATAGCGCGTTGCCGCCGCGCTTGTAGCCGCTTGAATTGAAGCATCCCATCACGGCCGCTTGAAGCATCCCACTGCGGCCGCTTGAAGCATCCCGCGGCGGTATGCCGTTCAGCATGTGAGCCTCTTTAAAATCTCGGGACCGGTTTGCGCTACGCATGCCAGCACGGACGCCATCTTCCGGGTGAACTCGGCCGGTCGAAACCGCCTGGCGTGCGATTGCAACCTGGCGGGATCGAATTCCCCTTCGCGCATTTCAAAGGTACGGATGGCTTCGGCCAGCGATTCCGCGGTGGGTGCGTCGAAGAATACGCCGCCCAAGCCCGGCACGGTTTCGAGCGCGCCGCCCCTCCCCAGTGCGATAACCGGTTTGCCGCTGGCCAGCGCCTCCACCGCGGTCATCCCGAAATCTTCCTCGCCGGGCAGCAGGAAAGCGCGGCAGCGCGCGTACAACTCGCGCAGCGCCTCGTCCGGCACCCGCCCCAGAAACTCGATGTTGCGCGCCGCGGCCTGCTTGAGGCGAGGCAGCTCCGGCCCGTCGCCCGCAATGCACAATCGCTTCCCGGTGCGCGAAAAATGGCGGACCGCCAGATCGATGCGCTTATACGGCACCAGCTCGGAAACCGCCAAATAATAGTCTTCCGGCGGTTTCCAATAGAACGAATCCACCTCTACGGGAGGGTGAACCACATCCGCCTCGCGCCGGTAGGTTTTCCAGATGCGGTCCTGCACGTTGCGGCTGTTGGCGACAAAGCGGTCCACGCGGGCCGCCGAGGCATAGTCCCACAGGCGCAGATAATGCGCCAGCGGCCCCATAGCGGCGCGCTTCCAACGCGATCGGGTCCATTCGTTGCGGTAAGCCGGATAGAGGTCCCACAAGTAACGCATAGGGGTGTGGCAGTAGCAGATGTGGCGTGTTTGGGACGGCGTGAGGATGCCCTTGGCGGGTCCCGATTCGCTGCTCACCACCAGGTCGTATTCGCGCAGATCGAAGCTTTCGAGCGCCATCGGCATCAGCGGCAGCAGCGAGCGGTAGTGGCGGCGCAGCGGGTTCAGATAACTGGTGACGATGCGGCGTCCCCGCAGAACCGGGCCGAGCGTGGCGGGGTCGCAGAACAGTGTGAAGATATCGGCGTCCGGTAATAGACCGCAAAGAGCCTCCAGCACCTTCTCGCCGCCGCGCCGGCTCATCAGCCAGTAATGTACGATCGCCGACCGCATCGCCCTTTCAGAATACGCCCCTTCCGGCCACCTTACACGGCACTTCACAAATCTTACGACTGTAAACCTAGCTGCTGTGTTATCAAGGACTTGTGATCGTATTAGGACACCCAAGGGGAACTCTTCCAGACCCCCTTCTGCACGATATCGGCCTCCTGCTAAGTGCCACTTACTACCCCTATGGCTTCCCCGTAAATATATTTACCAACTCGCCCGCTGTGCTGGATGCCGCCGGGGAAGCCTGGAACGGCTTCACCGCCGAGTTCGACCGCGAGCCGATCGTAGTGCGGATGGTCGTCCAGCCCGAAGGCGATCTGGCGCCCGAGCCCTCCTACCGCTGCCAGGGCCACCTCATGTCGATCGTCAGCGATTCGCACAACTTCGGAGCGCTGGATTTGCGGGCGCTTTTCGGATACGCCTTCGTATCCGAGCGGACCGCGGCCGACCACACCTGGCTGCGGTGGTTCTTTCTCGAACCGATGGTCCTGATCCTGCTCACGCAACGCCACGCCATTCCGCTGCACTCGGCATGCGTGACCAAGAACGGCTGCGCCATGCTGCTCTGCGGCCCTTCCGGCGCGGGCAAGAGCACCCTGGCCTTTGCCTGCGCGCGCGCGGGATGGACCTTCGTGTCCGACGACGCGAGTTGGCTCGTGCCGGGGAGCGCGGATCTGACTGTGTTGGGCAAGCCGTACCAGGCCCGCCTGCGTCACGACGCGCCGCGCTTCTTCCCGGAGTTGGAGGGTTACATCGCGCGCGCCCGCCCTAACGGCAAGATCTCGATCGAAGTGCCGACCGCGGAGTTTCCGGAGATACGAACCGCCATGCGCGAACGCCCCCGCGTTCTGGTCTTTCTGCGCCGGCAGGAGGCCGGAGCCGCTCGCCTGCAACATCTGAACCCGCGCCAGGTCTGGGAGGAGCTGACGGGAGACGGCGCCTACGCCACTTACGGCGACGAAGTAAGCGTGCTCCACCTCGCCGAGCGCAAGAGGCTGCTGGAACTGCCCGGTTATTATCTGTATTACTCGGATTTCGACGGCGCCATCGGCCAGTTGTCGCACTTAGCGGCCGGCATGGAGAACCGGTGAAAGCGGCAGCTCTCTTTTTCCTCTGGACAGCCGTAGCGCAGGCGCAGGCAGGCGCCTCCAGGCTGGGGGGAACCGTAACGGATACCACCGGAGTCATTGGCGGCGCGCAGATCGCCCTGAAACAAAGCGGCACGGGTTTCTCGCGTGCTGCCTTGACCGATAAGTTCGGTGAGTATCTCTTCGAGGAGCTGCCGCCCGGAACTTATAGCATCGTCGCCAGCCAGCCCGGTTACAGCACCTGGCAAGCGGACGGAATCGCGCTGGCCGTGAGCCAAAGCGGCAGGCAGGATATCCGGCTGGTAGTGGGGGCCGTCGGGGACCGAATCACCGTCACCGCGCAGCTGTCGCCCGTGCAGGCAGATGGCGCCTCCGTCGGTTACCGGTTGGACAGCTCGCAAATCTCGGGTATTCCGCTCGATTCGCGCAACGTGGTGGAACTGGTCACCCTGGGCCCCGGCGCCATTCCCCGGCAGCTCGGCGGGTTCGTTCACGATGTGGTGAACGACATCCAGGAGGGCTCGCGCGGCGCGGTCGCGTTGAACCCGCCCATCAACGGCAGCCGGTCCACCGATAACGCCTTCCTGCTGGATGGGGCCTACGATACGGACCGCAACACCTATGCCATCGCGGTATATCCTCCCATGGATTCCGTGCAGGAGTTTCACATCCAGACCCTGCTCGCCCCGGCGGAGTTTCCGCAAAACGGGGGCGGCGCCATCGATGTAGTTACTAAGTCGGGGACGAAAACTCTGCACGGCAGCGGCTTTGAGTATTTCGACAATGAAGCGGCCGACGCCCGCAATTACTTCGACGATCCTACTCTGCCACGCCCGATCTTCCGGCAGAACGAATTCGGGGCGTCCGCCGGGGGCCCTGTCCCGCGGCTCAAGAACACCTTCTTCTATGGGATTTACGAGGGCCTGCGTCAGAAAGCTGGTAATTCATCGGTAAGCCTGGTGCCGGATGCACCCACGCGGTCCGGCGATTTTAGCGGGCAGAATATCATTTACGATCCGCTCACCCTAAATCCGGCCACCGGAACCCGCACGCCGTTCCCCGGCGACATCATTCCGCAAGACCGCATCGACCCGATCGCCTCCCTGTACCTGGCGAAGTACGAACCGCTGCCCAACAGCAACAACCCCAGTGGCAATTACCTGGACGCCACCCCCAACCTCACCACCACCGACGCGGCATCCGGGCGCATCGACCACCAGTTCGCCAACTACGGCCTGCTCACCGGCCGCTACACGTTCAATGGCGAGAGCAACATCATAGCGGGGTCGTTCCCCGAACTGCCCACCAGCGAGCAAGTGCGCGCCCAGCAAGCGGCCCTCGGGTACACCGCTTCGTCGGCGCGCTGGGTGAGCGAGTCGCGCTTCTCTTTCACGCGTTTGCGCATGTTCGACCTGCCGGAAAGCGCCTTCAAGGTGAACGTGGAGCAGGAACTCGGGCTGGCTAACCCGGACACCAATCCGTTCGATTTCGGGCTACCCTACTTCAACGCCACGGATTACTCCATGGTGACCGATTCGCCCACGCTGCCCCAGGTGCAGCGCGACAATCTCTGGCAGGCGGCCGAGACGCTGGCGCTTTCGCGCGGCCGCCACGCGCTGAAGTTCGGCGGCTCCTTCATCCATCCTCAGTTCAACTATCTGCAGAGCAATAACGTGCGCGGCGAGTACGATTACTCGGGAGTCTTCACCAGCGTGGATGGCTCGGGCGTGGGCTCGGGCGACCCGTTCGCGGATTTCCTGCTGGGGTATCCGCAGGACACCACCCGCACCGGAGGGTCGGGGCAGGCTTACTTGCGGCAGAACGACTATGCCGGTTTCGCGCAGGACGATTGGCGCGTCGCTCCGAATCTCACGGTCAACCTGGGTCTGCGCTACGAATACGTTTCGCCCTATACGGAAGCCCGCGATAACTTGCTGAATCTGAATTACTCGACGCTGCCTGGCGATCCAACCCTGCAACGGGTCTCTTCGGCGGTGAGTCCGGGTACGCACAACTTCGCGCCGCGGGCCGCCCTGGCATGGCGGCTGCCGAAACTCCCGCTGCCCGGCGGCATGACGGTCTTCCGCGCCGGCTACGGAATTTACTACAGCCAGGAGATCGCGGTGGAGACCTACGACCTGGTGCTGAACGGCCTCTCCAACATTCACAACGAAACCGAGGGCGGCCAACTGCCCGTGCTGACCACGCGCAACGGGTTTGCGCAGACCGCCTCCACCGGCTTCCCCAGCTATTTCGGAGTGGACCCCCACGCGCCCACCGCTTACGTGCAGCAGTGGACCGCGGGGTTCCAGCACGAACTGCCGGGCAAACTGCTGCTGGAAACCGCCTACATCGCGTCGAAGGGAACGCACCTGGGCCGCTTCCGCCAGTTCAACACGCCGGCCCACGTGGAGACTGGCCAAGACCTGCCGCCGCGGCCGGGCGATTTGCAATCGCTGCGCACGTTTCCGGATTTGGGCGAGATCGTCCAGCGCCAGCACATCGCCAATTCGTCGTACAATTCGCTGCAGGTGAAGGCGGAGAAAGGCATGGGGGCGCGGCTCTCGCTGCTGGCGAGTTTCGTATGGTCGAAATCCATCGACGATGCCGACACTATCATTCCGGGCCTGTTCGACAGCGTGGGCGCGCAGGATGAGCGCAACTTACGGCTGGAGCGCGGCCTCTCCTTCTCGAATCCCGGCAGGCGCATCAGCGCGGCATACGTGTATCGCCTGCCGGGCGTGCGCGCGGGCGGGGGCTTGTTGAAGGACTGGTCGGTGAGCGGCACCGTGACGCTGCAAGACGGGACCCCGCTCAACCCGTTCTACTTCACGCTGGATTTCGCCAACTCCGGCACGCCCAATCGGCCGAATATCGTGCCGGGGCAGAGCATCGCGCTGCCGCGCAGCCCGCGCACCGCGGCGGAGTTTTTCAATACGGGCGCCTTCAGCGCGCCGGCGCCATACACCTTCGGCGATGCCGGCCGCGACATCATACCCGGGCCAGGCAACAATATTTTCGACCTCGCGCTGTCGCGGCAGTTTCACATCCGGGAGCACCACACGGTCGAGTTCCGCGCCAACAGCTTCAACGTGTTCAACCATCCGAACTGGGGGATACCGGGTCCCAATCCGGATTTCGGACCGTTCTTCGGCCGCATTTTCGCGTCGGGCCCGCCGCGGCAAATGCAATTCGCGCTCAGATATGATTTCTGAACGGGGAGGGGGACTGGCGGAGCACTACAGAGGGCCAGGGTGAGCAACCTCTGGCTCGCGTGTCCGAAACTGCCGCGGCCCGCGGCGGCGGTGCTGGGCTCGCTGGATTTTCGCCAACCGCACGGCACGGCGCTCGCCAGCCTGAACGAGCGCGAGTGGCGCGAGGCGCTCGATTTCGCCGATCACGCACAGCTCACGCTGGCCTTGCGCGCCCTTCACTATGACTCGCTGCCTCAGTGGGTTCGCGACCGCATGGACCTGGATCTGGCGAAGAACCGTCTGCGTCTCGCCAGGATCGAAGAGTTGTACCGCGCGCTCGGCCGCCAACTGGACGCGAGCGGCATCGAGTTCCTGGCGCTCAAAGGCCTCACCCACTGCCCCGCCTTCACCCGAAGCCCCGAGTTGCGCCTGCAATACGACATCGACCTGTTGGTGCCCCGCGATCGGTTGATGGCGGCGCGGGATGCGGTTTGCGAGATGGGATACGCATCCTTCGAGGAAATGGACCGGTTTCCCACCGATCACCTGCCTGCCCTGATTCGCAAAACCGGGTGGGAGTGGCGCGGCGATTTCTTCGACCCCGAAATTCCCATCGCCGTGGAATTGCATTTCCGGCTCTGGAACGGCGACCTGGAACGTCTGCCCCTCCGGGATCCCGAGGAGTTCTGGAATCGCCGGGTGCGCCGCCGGGTGGCGGCCGCTGAAATGGCCGTGCTGGGCGACACCGACGCTCTGGGATACGCCTCGCTCCACTGGCTGAGGCACGTGCTGCGGGGTAGCGCGAAGGCTTTCCACGGGTATGAGATCGCTGGCTTCCTCGACTCCCAAGCGCGGCAGGACGGTTTCTGGCAGGGCTGGCGCGAGATGCACTCGGCGGAATTCCGCCGCTTGCAAGCGGTCACCTTCCGTCTGGCGGCCGAGTGGTTCGGCTGCGACCTGCACCCCATTGCGCTGGAGGAAACCGAGCGGCTGCCGGAATCCACGCGTTGGTGGTTCAGCGAGTATGCCGTCTCGCCCGTGACCCGGCTGTACGAGTCCTCCAAAGACGAACTCTGGCTGCACTTGAGCCTGCTCGACTCGTGGCGCGATGCGCTGCGGGTGGCGCGGCGGCGCTTGCTGCCCGGCAGGCTGCCGGGCCCGGTGGATGCCGTTCACATTCCCGATAACCAAATGAACTGGCGGCGGCGAGTGACCGAGAGAATGCGCTACGCCGCCTATGTAGCCGTGCGCGCGCGCCATCACGCCGCGGCATTGCCCGGCGCGTTGGCGGGCGGCGTCCGGTGGTGGTGGAAGACCAATGGCCTCGGCCGCCAGTTCTGGATCTTCCTGACGGCCGCCGTGGCGTTCAACTTTGGGCTGTTCATTTTCGTGCTGCTCTACAACCTGCGGCTGATCGATCTCGGTTTCCGCGAAGATTTGCTGGGAACCATCGGCAGCGCGGGCGCCATCGGCTGTGTGGCGGGAACCATTCCGGCGGCCATGGCGGTGCGCCGTTTCGGGCTACGCAACGCAATGCTGGGATCGCTGGGCGGGATCGCCGTGTTGACGGTGCTGCGCGCGCTGGCCATCTCCGCGGCGCCATTGGTGGCGCTGTCGTTTGCCAACGGCCTGTTCTTCGCGGTGTGGGCGGTGGTGCTGGCGCCGTCGGTCGCCGCGGCCGTCGATGAGAAGCGCCGCCCCATGGCTTTCAGCCTGTTCTTCGCCACCATGCTGGCGGTGGGGGTGGCGGGCGGATGGGCGGGCGGAAAGCTTCCGCTCTGGATGCACGGCAAGCAGCCGCCTTTGCTGCTGGCGGCAGGACTGGCCGCGCTGGCGCTGTGGCCGGCGTCGCGATTGCGGCTTCCCCAGCCGGCGCGCGAGGCCCGGATTTATCCGCGCAGCCCGTTCCTGCTGCGTTATCTGCTGACGTTCGCATTGTGGAACCTGGCGACCGGCGCATTCAATCCGTTTTTCAACGCCTACTTTGCGCGGCTGCATTTTCCCGTGGAGCGGATCGGCACGGTCTTCTCGGCGGCGCAGATCATGCAGGTGCTGGCGGTGTTTCTGGCGCCGTGGATTTTCCGCCGGTTGGGCCTGGTGACGGGCATCGCCTTTATGATGGCAGCCACTGCCATGGGGCTGGGCGGCCTGGCCGCGCAACCTTCCGGCGCAGCGGCAGCGCTGGCCTATATGTTCTACTCGGTGTGCCAGTGGATGAGCGAACCCGGCCTGAACACGCTGCTGATGAATCGCGTGGACGAGGGCGAGCGTGGCGGCGCATCGGCACTAAATTACCTGGTGGCGTTTTCCGCGCAGGCAGTGGCCGCCTTCTTTGCGGGACGCCTGCTGGCGCGCTTCGGCTACCCGGCCGTGCTGTGCGGCGCGGCCTTGGTGGCCACCCTGGCGGCGGTGCTGCTGCGCCAGTTGCTGGATGCTCCGGCGCGGGTGCGGGAGTGCGCGGGCGAGGTGCTGCTCGGTGAGCCGCGGGGGTGAGGCAGCCGCATTTTGCAGGGGGGCGTTGCGGCGGCCATGCGGCCAGGTGGTGGTGCAACTTCCTTCGGGCCGAACCGAAAGTGTCACCTAGAGCTAGCCTTGAGCTAGCGGCTGCAGACGCCAACACCGCGTATGTCTCCTTCGATGGCCATCGCAGCGACAATCGCGCCTCATGGCTGTTCCGCACCTCGGACGGCGGCAAGACCTGGGCCAACCTGTCAGCGGGCCTCGCGCCCGATCAGGCGGTGTACGTCATCGAGGAAGACTCCCGAAATCCCGACTTGTTCTTTGTGGGCACGGAGTCCGGACAGCAGGTGTCGTTCGATCGCGGCCGCACGTGGCGGCCCATGAGGAACGGTCTGCCCACCGTCGCCGTGTACGACTGTCGTCATCCATCCGCGCGATCGCGACGTCATCCCGGCCACCCACGGCCGCGGCATCTATGTCCTCGACGACATTACGGCGCTCGAAGAATGGCGCCCGGACCTGTCGGCCAAGCCCGTGCATCTCTTCACCCAGCGCCAGGCCACCATGTGGGAAGACATGAGCCGCAGCGGGCAGCTCGGCGACAACACCTATGCCGGGCAGAATCCGCCATACATACAGCCGCTCAACTTCCAGCAGCGCGATCGCACCCACCTGGTCAACACTCCGTTGATCACGTTTTACCTCGGTCCGAACGCCGCCGGCAATGCGACTCTGGAAATCACCAGCCCCGACGGGCGCACGCGCTCGCTGCCCATCCCCGCCAAACCCGGGATTACACGCTATGCCTGGGACGGCCGCGTGGAAGCCCCGGCGGCCGGCGTCAGCCGGCGAGGCGGAGGGGGCCGCGCCGCCGCCGCGCCTGCTCCGGCGGGCGAAGAGGGAGGCGCGGTTTTCTTCGGTGGCGGCCGCGGTGGACCACCGCCCCGCCTTGCCGCGGGCGTCTATTCACTCAAGCTGACGCTGGGCAGCGATGTCGCCACCGGGACCTTGGCCGTTCGACAGGATCCCATTTTGAATCACTGACAAGCTCTCCGCGAGCAGTCTTTCCGATCAGGGCGGTGTTGCGAGTTGCGAGCATCGTGCCGGTGGGGCTTCCGCCGCTGATGGAGCTGCCGGACCGCTCCGGCCTGGCAGGCCGCGATCGGTGGAGGCCCATCTTGCAGAATGTGAGGTCTGTACGATGACCGGCAGGTCGGAATCGGTGGCGGACGTGGTCACCGTCTTGATATCGAACGTCAGGTCATTGCCGTCCGGAGGAATCGGCGCCGGTCAGATGCACGGGCGGATCGCGCACGCCGGATGGTCCTTGGCACGTCTGGCTAGCCGAATCGGCCGCCAGGACCTCCACCCACTCGTTGCGGCCGGAGAGACGAAGGAACCGCAAATCGACCGCCCACTGCGTACCTCCTGCGCGGCGATGCTGTCAGCGAACTGCGGGACGGTCCGCCGCCGGCAGTACGCTAACCCTTACTAACCTGACTGTTCCCACGGCCCGTCGTGGCCGATATTTGGTGGTATGGACCGCGTGCGAGAACGGCGGGTACGACGGCCGAAAGACGCGAGCGCAGAGCGCCGTGCCAGCACTCGCTATCCTTTGACCCTAGAGGTCCGCTACGCCGTCTTGGACCTCTTTGCGCCGGCGCAGACGGGATCGGGCCGCACCATCGACTTGAGCAGCTCCGGGCTGAGCTTCACCGCCGACAGGCCGCTGCGGACCGGACAGAAGCTTGACTTATCCATCGACTGGCCCGTCCTACTCGACGGCGGTGTACAACTGCAACTGACTCTGTCGGGTGTGGTCGTCCGAACCAACGGAACAGCAACCGCACTGCAAATTCACCGGCACGAATTCAGAACGCGACGTGTGGGACTGAAGGCCGCGCCGCCTCGGGAATCGGCCGGCTGAAACCCGATCAAGCAATTGTCCTTTGTGCAGTGAAGGACGGGCGGCGACAGCAGGACCCTGGACCCACGCGGACGAAGGGAACTGGTCAACCTCATCGGGGTGCCGATCAACCCTGCTATTCCGAAGCTCTTCGCCGATCATCGCCACCGGTCTGCTGGTACGCCTCAGCCGGGTTACCCCCAAACAAGCAGGTATTGGCCTCACTCCGGCAGGTTTGCCCTGGCTGGTACCTTTATACGTTACCGCCATAGCATCCGTAGGACTTCCACCTCGCAGACGAAGTCCTCATAATAGCTTCTAGATCACGCAGATGAATATGACGTTGATCATCGCAACCGGGCTGGCAGGTTCAGGACATCCGTCCTTTGGTGGACCGAGGCTCGTGTGGCGAGAGCGCAACCCGCTGGGGAGATGCAAGGAATGAGCATAAGGCACTGTCATGATAACCTGCTCGCTCGGATATCGAGCGGCATGAGCGCGGACGCATCCGAACTTCACCGCCTCGATCTTGAACGGCTCGGCCGTAGGGCCGTGGCCGCATGCCAGTTCCAGGACATGCTCGCCGGCCTGAAGGAACGGATCGCGCAGAGGGCGGCCATGCGTACAGGATCTCCCTTTGCGACCGGTGGTGTCGAACTCCGCTCCCTAGCAGCGTGACGACCTGCTGTTGTCCGTGCGCGAGCAGGGAGGATGTTCGTCGTCGTTCTTCGCCTTATGGCACCCGATCCAGGCGGCTGTCCCGCAAAAGCTCACTCTTGAGGGTGGTCTCAGGGTTCTTTGCGTAAACTCCGCTACTGGCCTCATGCTCCCAGGACCGCACGATCCTGCGCCCACAACAGCCGCCAAGGCGCTAGAATGTAGCAGATGTTGTTAGATAATCAGGTTGCGTTGGTGACTGGCGCCGGCACGGGCATCGGACAGGAAATTGCCCGTCTCTTTGCCGAGCATGGAGCACGACTCGTATTACTCGACAGGAATGCGGAAGCGAACCAAGCGACTGCGCATTCTCTTGACCCGTCGGGTCAACTTGCAATCGCCGTCAAACTCGATGTCCGCGACCGCCCCGGCATCGATGCAGCCGTCTCCCGAACGATCCAGGAGTGGGGCCAGATTGACGTTTTGGTCAACAATGCAGGGATCTATCCACGCCAGGAGTTCCTCACGATGACCGAGCGACAGTGGGACGAAATGCACGATATTAATCTCAAGAGCATGTTCCATTTACACCAGGCCGTGCTCCCGCACATGATCGGCCGCCGCCGCGGAAAAATCGTCAACATCTCCTCCGTGACCTTCCATCTCGGCGTTCCCAACCTCGTCCATTATGTCGCGTCCAAAGGAGGCGTGATCGGATTATCGCGTTCCCTCGCCCGTGAGGTCGGCAAGCACAACATACATATCAACTGCATCACTCCCGGCGCCGTTCTCGTCGAGGCGGAAAAAGCAGTTGTAACCGAAGAACAGATCGGGGTGTTTGTGGCGGAGCAAAGTCTCCAACGCCGCATCCTGCCCATCGACATCGCCCGTGCGGCGCTTTTCTTGTCCTGTGACCTCAGCGACGGTATGACAGGCCAGACCCTAAATGTCGATGGCGGGTGGATCATGCACTGAAACCGGGTCGCTCCGGCTCTCGCAGCGTTGCCGAAAGCATACTTCCCACTCCAATCGTTACGCACCGGGCTTCGGCCGAAGCGTGGGCCCGCGACTCCTTCCGACCTCCATCTCAGCGTGCAGGACCGGGGCAGAGCGTTGCAAGAGGGCCTTCGCTTCGTTCAGGATTTGGCCCTCGCCGAGGAAATCGAGACCGTCCGCCTGATTGTGTTTGACCGCGGCTCCAACGCCATCGGCCTGTGACATGGCCCGTCCCGGCAACCGCCCCGGGTAAGCCGAATTAGCCATGGCCGACCGCCTTATAATAATCAAATTGACTGTCATGCTCTCGGCGGAAAGACGCCTCAGCACGCCAGTCCATTAGCGCCGTGTTGTACGTTAGGTGCGATTCTTCACGGTGGTGTTTTCCGGCCGGCGAGCATCTTCTCATAGGCTTCCAGGAGTTGCTCGCGGGCCTCATGGCTTATAGGATCCGGCAGTTCAGTTGGCCGGTAATGGCGACAGAGGTCTACCGTCTTGCGGAGGCTCTCGGCAAACTCGATGCAAGGAGGGCAACCAGCAAGGTGAGCATCGATCTCCTGGCAGGCGCCGGGCGGAAGATCGAGGTTCAGATACTCGGACAGCAGTGAAAAGACCTCCTTGCATTTCTCGGTGCGCTCATCGAACTCCATCTCATTCTCCTCATTTGCGGCTGCCGGGGACCGGTGTGCGCGCATCGGTCCGCAGGTATTCATCCAACTCTTGGCGGACTGCCAAGCGGGCGCGGTGCAAGCGCGTCTTGACGACGTCTTCCGTCAAATCGAGGATTTGGGCAGTCTCCAGCGTGGACAACTGCTCCACATCCCGCAACAACATTACGGACCTGTAGCTTTCGGGCAGCTCGCCGATGGCCCGATCGAGCACGTGCTTCATTTCCGATTGCAGCATCTGACGATCGGGCAGTCCGGACCAATCGGCGATCTGGAGCTTCCCGTAGCCGCCCTCATGGTCCATCGCCGGCAGTAAGTCGTCGAGCGAGATCTCCCGCGATGGAGCGAAAACGCTCTTCCGCCGCTTCATCAGGCAGGCGTTCTTGGCGATTCGAAAAACCCACGGACGGACACGTGCGGGTTCATGGAGACGATCGAAATTCTCAAACACGTTGAGCAAAGTCTCCTGCGCCACTTCCTCGGCGTCTTCGCGCTGGCCGCACATCAGCCAGCTATAATGAAAAATCTTGGCGCGAAAGTGTTCCACAAAGCGGTCAAACGCCTCTGGTTCTCCGGCAATTAATTTCCGCGCCAGTTCAACTTCGAGTTCCCGTTCCAAGGCCAGGCACCGCTTCTAATTGTAGCGGGCCCAGCCTTGCCCTAGGCGCGTGCGAGCACCCCGGCATTGATCGACACCTCAATACTTGGTCCTCCCAGGAGCGTGTTGTGAATCAAACAGGATTTCACGGCGCGCAGGATGCCGGCCTGGTGACGATCGTCCAGGGCGGGAACCGTCACCTCGATCCGGAACGAAGCCAGGCGAGCGGGCCGGGCGTCTTTTGCCGCGCTGACACGCACCTTTAGGTCCTGGGCCGGGAGTTTGCGCGCCTTCAAGTATTGAGCCGCATAATAGGCCGCGCAGGAGGCCAGCGACACCAACAGGAACTCCGGCGGTGACATGCCTGCATCGGAGCCACCGTTGTCCAGCGGCTGATCGCAAATCACCCGATGACCTCGGGCGGCGACTTCGAACTTCGACTCTTCCAGATATTGCGCCAATACTTCCATGATCTGTTCTTCCTGCTTTCCAAGATGCAGACGCGGTGGAAAGGTGACAATGCGGTGTCACCCCGGCCCGCCAACTGCATCTTCAGCACCAGAAGCGATGAAAAGAACACTGCTCCTAATGATTTGGTGGTCGCTGCCGGGCCCGGCGCAAGACCCAATGTCGCTGAAAGACGCGGTTCGTCTGGCGCTGGACGCGAACAAGTCAATGGCAGCCTCTGCGGCGGCCTCGAAGGCCGCGGAGAGCCGCGTAGCGGAGGCACGGGGCGGCAACCTGCCAAAGGTCAATTACTCCGAGTCCTGGACCCGTAGCGATAATCCGGTCTTTGTGTTCTCTTCCCTCCTCGCCGAGCACCAATTCGGGGAGCAGAACTTCCAGGTTGGACCGCTGAACCGGCCCGATTTCCTCAACAACTTCCAATCGCAACTTACCGCGGATCAAACGCTCTACGACGCCGGCCGGACGAGGCACGCCGTGCGCTCGGCAGAGTTGTCGAAGGACCTCACCAAAGAGGAGGGCCGGCGCACCGAGATGGACGTGATCGCCGGCGTGATCAGGGCCTACTACGACGCCCTGTTGGGCGCGGAGCAACTCAATGCGACCAACCAGGCCATGCGCTCGGCGGAGGCCGACCTGGAGCGCGCCGAAGCCGTCCGGTCCGCGGGAATGTCCACGGATGCCGATGTGCTCTCGATCCGCGTCCACCTGGCCGGTGTCCGCGAGCAGCAGATCCGGAGCGGAGCGGATCTCGATGTGGCGCGCGCCGCGCTGAACGATGCGCTGGGCGTGCCGCTTGACACGGCGCACACCTTGAGCACGGCACTGACTCCTTTGAAGCTGCTGGTGGGACTGCCGGCAGACTACGAAGAGAACGCCCTCCGAGAAAGGCCGGAGGCTCGCCAGGTGAAGCTCGCCACCAGTCTGGCCGAAAGCCGGGCGGCCACGGCGCGCAGCACCCTTCTGCCGCAGGTAGGCGTTCATGCCGCCTTCGAAGCGGACCGGCAGCGCTTCTACGACAGCGGCGGCGCCAATTGGCTGGTCTCGATCGGCGTGCGTTGGAATCTGTTCAACGGCTTCAGCGACAAGGCGCGCATCGAGGAAACAAGGTTCGCGCTGAGCCGGAGCGAGGCCGAGCAGGAGCGTTCCGGCTCCGCCATCCGGCTGCAGGTCCGGCGAGCATACGCCGGCCTGCGCGCCGCCGATCAGCGCATCGAGGTAGCGCAAGCATCCGTCGCCGCGGCCGAAGAGAGCCTTCGCATCACGCAGAACCGGTACGAGGCCGGAATGAGCAACGTCACAGACTTGCTTCGCACCGAGACGGCCGTGCTTGAAGCGCGCACCCGGCGCCTCTCCGCCATACACGACCAGCGCATTGCCGCCGCGATGCTGGAACTGGCCGCCGGGACGCTGACGGTGGATTCAGAAATCTTAAATGAGGGTTCGCGATGACGAGAAGTTACCTGTTCCTGATTCCGGCCGCGATCTGGCTGGCCGGCTGCGGCCAAGCGCCGAAGGAGAAGGCGGCCGCAGCTTCTCTACCCCCGGTCACTGTTTCCACGGTGAGGGCAACTACGGAGACATGGCCTTCGATCTATGAGGCCACGGGAACGGTGCGGGCTGGCGTCTCGGCCGTGATCGCCGCGAAGTTGATGGGTTACGTGCGCGAGGTGAGAGTGCAGGCTGGCGATCGCGTCCGCGAGGGCCAACTGCTGGTGACGCTCGATACACGCGATCTGGACGTGAGTTCGCGCCGCGCCGAAGCCGCCCGCGAGGAAGTGCGGGCTGCCGTGCCCGAGGCCGACAGCGCGGTCGCGGCCGCGAAGGCCAATCTCGACCTGGCGCAGGTGACGTTTGGGCGCATGCAGGATCTCTTTCAAAAGAAGTCCATCTCGAACCAGGAATTTGACGAGGCTTCGGCCAAGCTCAAAGCCGCCCAGGCGGCCTGCGACATGGCACAGGCGCGGCGCGTCCAGTGGAACGCGAAGGTCGAGCAAGTAGATCAGGAGGTGCGTTCCACCGAGGTGACCCGCAGCTACGCCGACGTTCTGGCGCCCTTCGCGGGCATGGTCGTCTCCAAATCGATTGAACCAGGCAGTCTGGCTTTGCCGGGCGTCCCTCTGGTGACCATCGAACGCGAAGGCGCTTACCGCCTCGAAGCGTCGGTGGAAGAGGACCATTTGGCGGCGATTCGGGTCGGCCAGCCGGTGTCAGTCACGTTAGACGGTGTCGATCGAATGGTCGATGCGCGGGTTTCCGAGATCGTTCCCGCCGTGGATGCCGCCTCGCGGGCTTACACCGTCAAGATCGATCTACCCGCGCTCACGGCCCTTCGCTCGGGCGTTTTCGGGCGCGCGACGTTCCAACTGGCGAGCCGCTCGTTGCTGGCGATTCCCGCGGGGGCCGTCACCGAACGCGGCCAGTTGCAATCGGTCCTGGTAGTGGACCAAGGCACCGCCCGTACGCGGCTGATTACCACCGGGCAGAAGGTCAAGGACCGGATTGAGGTGCTCTCGGGACTCAGCGCCGGTGAAACGGTGATCTTCCCGGTTCCACAGGGTCTCGCGGATGGAGCCAGGGTGGAGGTCCGCCGGTGACGGGGGAACGCGCACTGGGTCCTGCGGGAAGGTTCGCCCGGGCCTGGATCGGGTCGAAGCTGACGCCGCTGGTGATCGCCGGCTCGTTAATGCTGGGGGCCTTCGCGGTGTGGAAGTTGCCGCGCGAGGAAGAGCCGCAGATCATCGTGCCGATGGTCGACGTCTTTGTCGAGATGCCCGGCGCGTCGGCGCATGAAGTGGAGGAGCGGGTCACCAAACCGATGGAAAAGCTGCTGTGGGAGATCCCCGGCGTGGAGTACATTTACTCAACCTCCAGCCCCGGCATGTCCATGGCGATCGTGCGTTTCCTGGTCGGACAGGATGAAGAGAAGGCCATTGTGCGGCTGAACCAGAAGCTGAATGCGAACCTCGACCTGATCCCGCCCGGCGCTTCGCCTCCGCTGGTGAAGCCACGCTCGATCGACGACGTACCCATCCTGGCGCTCACGTTCTGGAGCAAGCGGTACGGGGATTTCGAGCTGCGGCGCATCGCGGCGCAAGTAGACGACACCATCAAACAGACTCCGGACGTGTCGGCCGTCGCGCTGATCGGCGGCCAGCGCCGCGAGATTCGCATTACTCTGGACGCGCTCCGCCTCGGCGCATACAATGTCTCGCCGCTCCAGGTTGTGGGTGCGCTGGGCCTTTCCAACCGCAGGATGCGGTCGGGCGAGTTTGCGGCCGGCAACCAGCAATACCTCCTGGAGACAGGCCAATTCCTGCGCACCGCCGAGGACGTTCGCAGCGTGGTCGCCGGGGTGGTCAACGACAAGCCGATCTTCGTGCACGACGTGGCTCAAGTGACCGACGGCGGCGAGGAGCCTTCGCAATACGTGCGGTTCTCCAATGGCGAAAGCTTCTACCCCGCGGTTACGATGGCCGTTTCCAAGCGCAAGGGCACCAACGCCGTCACGGTGGGCGAGGACGTCCTGCGTCGTCTGGAGGCGCTGAGGGGCACGGTGATTCCATCCGATGTCGAGATGACCATCACCCGCAACTACGGAGAGACGGCCAAGGAAAAATCCAACGAGCTGCTGTGGCACATGTTGATTGCGGTGATTTCCGTGAGTGTGCTGATCGCCATCACGCTGGGACGCCGCGAATCGCTGATTGTCTTTATCGCCATTCCGGTGACGCTGGCGCTGACGCTCACGGTCTTCTATCTCTACGGCTACACGCTGAACCGGATTACGCTGTTTGCGCTGATCTTCTCCATCGGCATCCTGGTGGACGACGCCATCGTGGTAGTCGAGAACATCGTTCGTCACTGGCGGATGCCGGCCAATCACGGCCGGCCGCCGTTCGAGGTCGCCGTGGAAGCCGTGGACGAGGTCGGCAACCCCACCATTCTGGCCACCCTGGCGGTGGTGGCGGCGATTCTGCCAATGGCGTTCGTCGGCGGGTTGATGGGACCGTATATGCGTCCCATCCCGATCGGCGCCAGCGCCGCGATGCTCTTGTCGCTGATGGTGGCCTTCATCGTGACGCCGTGGGCCGCGGTACGGATTCTTAAGCCGGGTGGCCATCATGAGGGCGAACGGGAGGACTTCTTCACACGGCTGTACCGCCGCTTCATGGGCGGTCTTTTGCACCGCGCCGTCCTGCGGTGGGGCTTTGTCGGCGGCGTGGTGATACTGCTGTTGGCTTCCGCGTCGCTGGTTTACTTCGGCTTTGTCAAGGTCAAGATGCTGCCGTTCGACAACAAGAGCGAGTTCCAGGTGATCGTGGACATGCCCACCGGCACGACGCTCGAAGAAACGGCGAGGGTCGCGCAGTTGCTCGCCGAAGCGACACAGAAGCAGCGGGAGGTGGTGAACGTCGAGACCTACGTGGGAACGGCGTCGCCCTACAACTTCAACGGACTGGTTCGCCACTACTACCTGCGGCGCGGGCCGAATGTGGCGGATATTCAGGTGAACCTGCTGCCGAAGGACGCGCGCAACTTGCAGAGCCACGAGATCGCCAAACAGGTGCGTCTGCGCATTCAGCCCATCGCGGAGCGTTACGGCGCGCGGATCAAGGTGGCTGAAGTTCCGCCCGGTCCGCCAGTGCTCGAAACGCTGGTCGCGGAGGTATACGGCCCGAACATGGATCGAAGGATCGCGCTGGCGCGGCAGATTCGGGACTTGTTCCGGCAGACCAAGGGCGTGGTCGACGTCGATTGGTACGTGGAGGACGATCAGCCGAAGTACAACCTGTCGGTCGACCAGGAAAAGGCGGCCATCAATGGGATCTCCGAGGACGACATCGCACGCGCCATGCAGGTGGCCTCCGCGGGTTACGCGGCCGGTCTGCTGCATCAGGATGCCGAGAAGGAGGATGTCCCGCTGAGCGTCCGGCTGGACCGCGCCACGCGGTCCGATCTGGAGCGGCTCCAGAGCTTGAAAATCGCCGCGCGCAATGGACACCAGGTGGCGCTCGGAGAACTGGTGCATACCACCAAAATGGTCGAGGACAAGAGCATCTATCACAAGAACCTGATGCCGGTGACGTACGTGACCGCGGACATTGCGGGAGAGATCGAGAGCCCGGTTTACGCGGTCTTGAAAATCGGTCCGGAGATCGACAAGTTGAAAATCCCGGAAGGCTACCAGATCGAGCAGCATATGGCGGCGCTGCCCTCGGATTCCGGGCGTTACTCGATGAAGTGGGACGGCGAGTGGCACATCACCTACGAAGTTTTTCGCGATCTCGGGATCGCCTTCGCGGCAGTGCTGATTCTGATCTATGGGCTGGTGGTCGGCTGGTTCCAGTCGTTCCTGACGCCGTTGATCATTATGGCCGCGATTCCGTTCTCGCTGGTCGGTATCCTGCCTGCGCACGGCCTGCTGCACGCCTTCTTTACGGCCACCTCGATGATCGGCTTCATCGCCGGCGCCGGCATCGTGGTGAGGAACTCGATCATCCTGGTCGACTTTATCGAGTTGCGCCTGGCTCAGGGCATGCCGCTCGACCAAGCGGTTATCGACGCCGGAGCGGTGCGCTTCCGGCCGATGATGCTCACGGCCGCCGCCGTGGTGGTGGGATCGTCGGTGATCCTGTTCGACCCCATCTTCCAGGGCCTGGCGATTGCGCTGATGGCGGGCGAGATCGCTTCCCTGCTGCTCTCGCGCATGACTGTCCCGGTCTTGTTCTATCTGGCTAACAAAGGAAGGGGAAAACTTGCATGACGATTGACCGTTACCTGCGCATGATTGCGGGCGCGTTTGTGCTGTTGACGCTTGCGCTCGGCTATTGGGTGAGCCCGTACTGGTATCTGTTCACCGCGTTCGTCGGACTCAACCTGTTTCAATCGGCCTTTACGAACTGGTGCCCGATGATGACCATTCTTCGGAAGTTGGGCGTCCGCAGGAGCTGACGTCCAGGATCCTAGCCGGTGCCACCCGTTCAGCCTTAGTTAGGAGCCGCTCGAAGATCACGGTCCTTACCGGGATCCTCGGTGCTCGATCTCTCCGATCGCTCTGCTAAACTCGACCGGCGAGTATAGGTGTACACTTGGCGTCGTAGCGCTGAGGGGGATGAATCCGCTCCCCCTCGGCGGTTTGGGCATCCAGTGCCTTCGGTCCGGCAGCGGCCAACCACAGAAAAATCAAAGCCGGCTGTCGCATGTTTGCCTTAATCCACGTCATCGTATCGCCACCGTCACGAGATTGCTCGGCGAACCGTCAATCAGTACCCTCACCGGCACCGCGCTTCCCGTGGCCACGCCTTGCGGGAGAGTCGCGTTGATTTGCCACAGGCCGATGAATCCCGGCGGCAGCCCTGTGGATGTCACCGTGCCGAAGGTGCTGCCGATCGCCACGCACATCGAATTCGCGCTGAAGCAAGTTGTGCCGTTGGTGGTGGGGACGGCCACGGTGTAGGATAAAGTGCCGGACGCCGCCGTCCCGTCCGGCACTGCGAGACTCACTTGCCGCTGCCCGGTTCCGAAAATCGAAATCGTCGAACCAACCGGCGCAGGATTCGATGGACCGTTGATCGTGCCATCCTGATTCGCCACCGCTGCCTGCCCCGAGCCTTGCGCGTTGGAGGTAAAGATCCCGGGCGCCGCCGCCTGAATCAGCAGCGAACCGCCGGCCTCGGGCGGCAATACCGCCAGTTTTACGGTTCCAGCAGGCACCACCGCTGCCATCGGATGCAGTCCCCTGGCGCTTCAAACCAGCACCGTGTCCGGCACCCTGACCATTTCGGTTCGGTTTGCAGGCAGGTGGAGTCGATATCACCCCCAGCCCGGCCCCATCCGTTTCCACCCAGATTGCAGCGGCGGCGCCGGTCATCGCGAATCTGCAGTTTACGGTTACCGGCAATACGCTGAGCATCGTCGTCACGGGCTATGCCACGTCCAGGGAGGTCACGCAAGCCGTGTTCACCTTCTCCGCGGCGGCGGGCCAAACCCTCCAGACCGCGGCCACTTCATTACGGTGGATGTGAGCAGTCTTTTCGGCAGTTGGTTTCAGAACATCGAGAGCGCTCAGTTTGGCACGCAGTTTATCTTCAGCCAGCCATTTACCATCCAAGGCAGTGCCAGCGCCGTGATCCCGGTTTCGGTAACATTAGTTAACCGCATTGGCCAAACCACTGCTCACTTTTAGGAGAAACCAACTTGTACAATTTGGTTGGCCAGCGCCTTTGTCGGGCGGCCCCAGCCGGTTTCTCTGGGCGAGTGCCTGAGTCCGGGTGATATCCAGCTTGCCAAGAATCGGCCCGATTTTTCCGGGCATTGATCGCGATTCGCCGCGCCAGGAAAAAATCCTACCCGCCACGGGCGCCGGCAAAGCGGTAATCCTCCGTCCGGCACGCTATCCCGTACTGGCCGTCCGCCGCATTTTCCTCAACCCGCACCACCAGAACGCGGCATTCCAGATGGCTCTCTCTGCCGCCGGGATCGTTCGTTGGAATCCGTAGCGTGCATCGCAACAAATCTCCCACCGCAAATTGCTTCTTGGAGAGGCAGTAAAACCCTCTACTGCTCAAATCCTGCGTGATCGTCTCCACGGTATCCTCGCCTTGGTGGTCGCGGAATAGGAGGACCGGCCAATGGACGCGAGATCGCACCCGTCTCCGCCGCTCTACCGGAGGGGACTTGGCAATACCAAGGTTGTGGCCGTGTCCGACGGCTGGCGTGAGCACTTCCAGAGGATTCGCCTGGACCATAGAGTACTGCCGGTTTCTTGAGCACATCCACTGCCATCGCGTAACACCTGAAATTCGAGGAATTGCAATGATTCGGCACGAAATCCAACAGTTTCTCCACATCCCGGAATAGTGGGCAGATGCACTTCGCCCTGTGAAGAAAAGTGGTACTTTTTACAAATTTCGGTACTTGACTGAGGCCGTAGATACGTTATGTTAGATAAGCTTAGGAGCGACCTAAGTAGAGTCAGACGATGCGCATCGAAAGGACGGGAAAAGCGAGTGGGGCTTTTTGCAACAAGGGGTTGCTCGTGGATCTTGCTGCTCCAAACCGACACGGAGGCACAGCATGCTGACTGAGTCCAATGATCGGGAACGACTTCTGTCGTTACTGCGGGACCGCTGGTTTGAGGGGGGATTACCCGGATGCTGCAGCAACCCCCCGTGGGGAACGGGAGTAAAAACCTCCCAGTGCGAAGGCCGCCCATGGGAATGCCAAAAATTGGGACAATCTGCCGAAAGAATAGCCTGGGGGTTGTGCGCTCCTAAAGGGCACGGAGGATACCCCGTTTCCGGACGCCGGGCACAAAGCACGACGCAATGGCCCGTCCCGATTCGATGCCATCGGCGGCGGGGGAGCGGCCGCACCCGGTTGGCGGCTGCAAGGCTCGACCCGAATCGCCGATTTTCGGGGGATCTCTCATGACCGCCGCGGTTGAGGTCGCGGCCATCGAGATTAGTCTGGTTTCTTCGGATCGGGAGTTGAAGAAACTCCTGCGCGAAGTTCTGGCCGAAATCGGGGAGCAGTGCTCGTTGACCGTTGCGAGACTCGAAGAGGCCCAGGCGCCGGCAGATCTCCGGCTGTGGGATTACGAACCGGGCATGTCTCTTCCGGTGAAAACCGGTTTCTACGCGTCCAGGCACCTGTTTTTGGTCAACCGGAAAAACCTCGCCGAGTTTCGGGCGGACATAGCTCCCAACGAAGCCAACATTCTCCTGAAACCGGTCACCCGCAACACACTCAAGGCCTCCGTGGGTTTGGCGGTCTTGGCGCACCGGGAGCGCGTTTCGGATGCCACTTCGCTGCGGGAAGAGCGTGACGAACTTCTCCAATGCCTCATCCGGACCAGCCTGCGCCTCCAGGATTACGACCATGATCGGACCGCGTTTCTAGCCCGCGCGGTACACGATTTTCGCGCTCCGCTGACCGCCGTCAACGGCTACTGCGGCCTGCTCATGGGAGAGCACCTCGGTAGTTTGAATGAGACTCAAAAGGAGGTTCTGCGGCGCATGCAGCATAGCGCTCGCCGTCTATCGAGGATGGCCGCCGCCATGTTCGAGCTGAGCGTGGGGCGGCATGTGAAGCGATGCCCTCATCTGCTGCAAAACGATATTCGGGAGTGCCTCGAGCAGGCCTTGCATGAAATCATGCCATTTGCCGATGAAAAGCGGATCGCGATCACCACGGATCTGGCTCCTTGCGATTTTCCGCTGTACTTCGAAGCCGGCCAGATCGAGCAGGTCCTGATCAATATCCTCGACAACGCGTGCAAGTTCACCCCCAAAGCTGGCATGATCGAAGTCTTCGGATACGCCGATTTTTGGGAACGGCGTTCCTCCGGACCGGCGACACCGCCGCCGGAGCAACGCCGGCACGTGGATTCGAACGATCCCAATTGCTATCGGATCGACATCCAAGATTCAGGAGCGCCCATCCCTTCCGAGCACCTGCATCGGATTTTTGAAGAGTATACCTCTTATGACGGAAGCTGCGACCGTTCGGGTGGTGGATTGGGTCTCGCCATTACTCGCATGATCATGGCCCAGCACGAGGGACGTGTCTGGGCGGAGAACACGGCCTTCGGTCCGCGATTTTCTTTGGTCCTGCCCAAACGTCACATTGTTGAAAACAACCCTAGTCATAATTGATCGGAGAAAAATTACCTCGATGCAGATTCCCAAAAATGGCCGCACGATTCTGGTTGGCGAAGATGAAATGGAAGTCCGCGGCTACCTCGACATGGCTCTGAAATGTCTCGGTTATGCAGTAGAATTGGCCCAGGACGGCGACGAAGTATTGGCCTGCTTGCAATCTTCCGGATCGGAGATTTCCGCGATTCTGCTCGATCTCATGATGCCGAACCGCAGCGGAACGGAGATTCTGGGGGAAATCCGCCAAATGGCCCCGAACCTTCCTGTGATCATTGTGTCGGCCGCCTCTTCCCCGCTGGACGTAGTCACTGCGATGAAGAACGGCGCCACGGATTTCCTCTGCAAGCCCGTCACTCTGGACGATCTGCGCAATACGATTACCCGCGCCCTGGAAATAAAAGCCGGGGAGGATGTTGTCCCGGTTCGAAGAACGGGGCCTAACACCGGAACCTTCGTCGGCAGAAATCCGCGCATGCAGGAAATCCAGTTGCTGATCGGCCAAATCGGCTGGTCGGAAGCGCCGGTACTGATCCAGGGCGAAACCGGCAGCGGCAAGGAAGTGCTGGCCCGCGAGCTGCATGCCCAATCCCCTCGTGCCAAGAAGCAATTCGTCAAACTCAACTGCGCCGCGCTTCCTTCCGAATTGGTCGAAAGCGAGTTGTTCGGTTATGAGCGCGGCGCTTTCACCGGTGCTTTTCAAAAGAAGGCGGGCATGTTTGAAGTGGCCGACGGGGGCACCATTCTGCTCGATGAAATCGGCGATATGGATGTGCGGCTTCAGGCAAAGTTACTCCAGGTATTGCAAGATCAGGAATTTCAACGAATCGGCGGCAAAACGACCATCAAGGTCGACGTCCGCGTGATGGCTGCGACCCACCGCGATTTGGAGACGGCCATCGTGGAACGTACCTTCCGCGAAGACCTGTACTACCGCTTGAATGTCATCAATGTACATCTTCCGCCGTTGCGCGAGCGGCCGGAGGATATCGTTCCGCTGGCAGAATTCATCCTCAAAAAGCATACACCCCCAAACACGCCCCTTGTGCCCATTACCGGCAAGCTCAGGGAGGCCATGACGGCGTATCATTGGCCCGGCAATGTCCGGGAACTCGAAAACATGATCCGCAGGCTGCTGGTGCTTCGGGATGCCAATCTGGTTGCGCGCGAACTGATGGCCACTGCAAATCGAAAGATGTTACGGCCGGCGGCCGTTACGGAGATCCCCGGCGTTCCACAAGAAACTGAGGCAGCCCCCATACTCGAGCAGGTGACTAAGGCCAAACACCGGGCCGAAACCGACGCCATCCTGGCAGCTCTCCAATCCACCCGTTGGAATCGCAAACAAGCGGCGGTTCTCCTGGAGATCGATTATAAGGCCCTGCTCTACAAGATGAAAAAACTGGGTGTGGAAGATCAGTCCGCCCGTTTTTCCACGCCTGCCGGTTCACCCGCCAAAACAGCCATGGCGGCCGGTAGTGCGGGATTCTGAAGAACCACCCTCGCAACCCTGGAGGTAACTTAGGATCTGACAGCAATCAGGGAGCGCCGGAGCGAGACTGCGCGGATCACTCTGACAATTGACGGTGCACGGCACCGGACGGCCGACTGTTGCGGTTCTGCCTGAATGAGGGCTGGAGAAACGGTTTGCAACTCGCCAGAGAGCAGCCGAGATGGCGTCAAAAGGGGCTATGCTGCAGTCCCTGCGGGAAGGTGCGATGCCTGGCGAACCGAGAAGGATTGCAACTCTCCGAGGCAGATATTCGCAGGGGCGGCGCCCTGGGTGCCGTAGAGCAACAGCCTGCCGCGTCCATCCACTTGGATTCTTGTCGCGCTGATGACACGGAGATCGGTATCTCCCGCTAGCTTGACTTCCAAGACCAAACTCCGGTTTTCCATGGTTGCCCCCCTCAGCCCGTCTCCGGGAAGAGACAAAAAAACCAGTCTAGGGCCGTGGGTGGGCTTCGGCAATACTGTAAATGGTTATCTACAGGCTATCAACCATGCCTGCCTCACGAGTTAACGGATTCCGAGAATCGCCTCCGAGTCAGATGCCTGAATCGGCGTGCCATCCGCCGATACCCCGAGTATTTTTTCGATTCCTATCCGCACTGGTGCGCCACCTGCCTCCTTCTGAGGGAGATAGCGGATGACGAGGATCGGGCCGTCGGAGATCGGCTTGGGCCCCCCGGCCAGAATGCAGGTATATCGCACCGTGGCTGCCGAACCTTTGCGCGCCGCACAAGTGAGCGCCTTGTCCGCAGCCGCCGCGGCGCTGCCCAACTGGATGTCGCGCAGGGTCACCGTGACCGCGGGCGGAACGACCAAATCGCACTGCAGTGCGGCCGGCGCCTTACTTGAAGACGAATCGAGGAGAATGAGGAACGAGCCGGACTCCTTCCGGACTGAGGTCGAAAGCCGTATACGCAGCGGCTGCGCACCGAAGCCGGCCGCGACCGTAACCGCTGTGAGATACGCCAGGAAACCATTCATCGACCTCTCCGATCCCCCGCGCGAACACGCCGATGCCACGGCTCTTGGCCAAGCTATCGTGGCCTCTCCATTGCGCGTTCCGACACTCCCATTGTAACGCTGCCGATCACCGCGCCTGGGCGTCAGCGGCTCCCGCTTACCAGCCTTGCTCTCTGGCCAGGCTGGGGCCGGACTGATAGTTGGCAAGCTGCACGAAGAGGAAGGGAAAATCGCCTTCGCCCCACTGCTTGCGCCAGTCCTCGATCATCGCGCCGAAGAGCCGCCGGTAGCGGTAGGCGCGCAGCTCGCTGGCATTGGATTCATCCTGGTACCAGATGACGCCGTGGATGGCGAATGGGGTGAGCGGCGCGATCATGCCGTTGCACAGGCCGGCGGGCGTGTTCGGATGGCCTGGGCCGGCGGGCGCGCCGGGACGGTTGGGCGGTGTCTTGCGTAAAGGTAGCGGCCAAAGAAGTACTCGACCGCCGAGAAGCGGGGCGTGGTTTCCGGTCCGCAGATCTGCCAGGCGCCTTCGACGTCGCCGGCCGGATCTTCGGCCACCGCGTGCTTCAATTTGAAAAGGCGGATCAGCGGATGGGTGGAATGGGCGATCTCTTCGCCCACCAGCACATCGTGGACCACCTGCGTATCGCTGCCCGCGGTATCGCTCCCCGCCACGGTAAGATCCAGCGGGCCGGCGGCGGCCAGAGGCGCCAGCCAGGCTCCCACGTGCCATCGGTGGCGGCTGTCGCGGAGGCGTCCTGGCCCTGGAAGGAGACGCGCACGGTTTCTCCGGGCGAAGCGGTTCCCCGGATGCGCACCGGCACGCCGCGCTCGAGCACCATGTGAACGGAGATCAGCGCGCTTTTCTCTCGACCGATGCAAAGTGGGTCTATTTCCGGCTACGGCTGCGATGAGGCAACCCGTCGGACCTGGTCGAGGCCGATGAACTCCGCACACTTCTGCCTAAGATACCAAGCGGGAGTTGCTCGACCCCGGCCCCGGAGCGAATCCCGAGGCTCGCGCAACCTTCTCGCATCAGCTTTCAGCCGGAACCGGGGAAGTGAGGGTAAACTAAGGGCAGCGCGACGGCGGGCACCCGGTGCCCATCACGAGCGTGTCGAACCAAAGGCTTGAACATGTCTAAAAAACTGATCGCGATCTTTTTCGGATTCTGGCTGGCCGGCGGGCTTGCCGCGGCCTCGCGGAACCTGCAGATTTATTGGATTGACGCCGAGGGAGGCGCGGCCACCCTGATCGTAGCTCCCGGCGGCCAGTCGCTGTTGGTGGATACGGCGAACCGCACTCCCGACGATCGGGACGCCAAACGGATCTTCGCGGCCGCCCAGAAGGCGGGGCTGCAGAGGATCGATATGCTGCTCACCACGCACTTCCACAGCGACCACATCGGCGGGATGGCGGCACTCGCAAAGATGATCCCCATCGGCATGTACATGGATCATGGCGAGTCGGTCGAAATGGCGCGCCCGCAGGTGGCGGCGAGTTACAAGGCTTATGTCGAGCAGAGCGAAGGCAAGCGCAGGATCCTCAAGGCGGGAGACCAGATCCCGCTACAGGGCGTCGATATCCAGGTGATCATGTCGGCCGGCCAGGCAATTACCAAGGCGCTCCCGGGAGCCGGATCGCCGAACGCGGCGTGCGTGGACTTCCAGGCGCACGGGGTGGAACCCGACCCCGATAACGACCAGAGCGTGGGCTTCGTGTTGCAGTTTGGGAAATTCCGCTTCATCGACATGGGCGACCTCACCTGGAACTACGAGCAGAAGCTGGTTTGCCCCAACAACCTGATCGGGAAAGTGGACCTCTATCAGACCACCCACCACGGACTGGACCGCTCCAACTCCCCGCAATTCGTCTGGGCCATCCAACCCAAGGTGGTGGTGATGAACAACGGCCCGCGCAAGGGCGGACCCGCCGGCGTGTTCGAGGTGCTCCGCAAGTCGCCTGGACTGGAGGACATCTGGCAGGGGCACCTGGCGCTCGGCACGCCCAAAGAGGTCAACACCGACGAGAAGATGATCGCCAACCTGGGCACGACCGCGGAGTGCCAGGGGAACCTGCTAGAAGTCTCGGTCGACGCCAACGGCCAGTATACGGTGACGAACGCGCGCAATGGTTTCAGCAAGACCTACCAGGCGCGGCAGTGAGGGGCGCCGGCATCCAGGCGAACAAAGCGGCCCCGGCGCGCTAGGACCAGCCGCTTGGGCGAGCGGGCGCAAAACTCTCCATCCCGCCCGCTTCCCGCCGATCGCTTCTATTTGTCTTTCTTCTCGTCTTTCGGCGCGCCGAAGGTGATGCTCGATTCGCCGGTGTACTTGTGATAGTTCCGGAAATCGATGGTGTTGCGGCTGCAGTAAGTCGTGCCGCGTTGGCAGCTCAGCGTTTCTGCATGCACCGGCAGCAGGTACTGCTTGGCATCGCCCAGCCGGGTGTACTGGTAATCGGTGGCCGATTCCACGTGGTCGGTGGGAAAGTCCGCGGGGAATCCGAAGGCCTGCATCTCGATGCGCAGCACGCGCGCGGTTTGCGGATCGATCCACACCGACCCCTTGAACGGCGGATCGAAGCTCTGCCCGCCCATGTGGATCTCCCAGTGGGAATTCTCGCGCTTCACGGTGAAATCGTACAGCTTGGACACGATTCCGGAGCTGCGCGATTCGCCCTGGGCGCGGAAATCGGCCGCCGTGGCGGGTGAGAACAGATCGATCAGCACGGTGGCGAACTCACCCGTGGACGTGGACCCGCCAATGTCCATCATGCCCTTCGTCGTCTTCCTGCCGTCGATGGCTATGTCGCGGTAATCCTCTTTGCCGTTTTCGTACACGATGTTGGCTGTAACTATGTCCAACGGCTGCCAACTGGCGTGTGCCGATTCGCTCTGGTAGCGGGTCATGACTTCCTGGCAGACATAGGCGGGCAAGGCTTCGGTGAAGTCCATGGCGGCGTCGGCGGCGCGGCGGATTAAATCGTCTCCGGGCCTGATGACCATCCTGGGAGCGGCGTCCTCGTCGTCGGTCCGCCGGATGCTGGGCGGCCCACCCAATGGCCCGGCGTTGACGCCGCCACCGGCCAGGGTAGGAGGAGCATTGTTCGTGGCGGTTTGGGTCGCCGTAGCCGGAGTGTCCGGCGGCGGATCGGTAGCGTGTTCGCGCGAGGGGTCGGCCGGTTTGCCCCGAACCAGCTTCGGGCGTCCGGGATCGTCGGGGGCCTGGGAAGGCGGCGGCACGTTCTCGGCTGAACGGGACAGCGACGGAGCATCGCTGGAAGTGTCAGATTTCACAGCGCCGGGCTTGCCCCCATCCGGCGTATCCTTCCAGGTGTCCACCGCGCCGCCGTTCTTATCGGCGGTGGCAGTCCCCTCGGCGGCCTTCTCCCAGTAGACGTTGACGGCGGTCATGGTGCCGTCCTGGGCCTCCGGACCCTCGATGGAGATCTGGTCCCCCACGTTGAACTTGGGATTCTTGACCTCGTCGCCGTTCTTGTAGAACTTGGTCTTGTCATTGCGCTTGAAGTCCAGGACGCGGTGATCCCCCAGCTCCAGCGAAACCAGTTTGGCGTCCATATTCTTCAACTTGCCGCGGAAATTGGGCAACGCCCCGGTGTTGGTTTTGGGTGCGGGGGTCTTGCTGCCGCGCGTTGGAATCGGAATCCCGGCGCCGCCGGGGTAGCCGCCGGGAGGGTACGAGCCGGGAGGGTAGCTCCCGGGCGGATACCCACCGGGAGGGTAGCCACCAGGGGGGTAGCCACCGGGAGGGTAAACCTGGGCGGAAACCACGCCAAGGCCGAAAACCATGCCGGCCAGCAGGCCGACACTACGAGCACACAAGGTTGGATACCGCATCACACGGAGTGAGATGCCTGGCGAGTCCGGAAGGTTACCGGGACTTTGCCTTCTTAGGTATCTTAGGTAAACATCACGGGAAGGGCGCGGATCGTTTAAATTAAAGAGGGGGATCCTGCCTGTGAACGCAAGCCGCCTGCTGGTTGTCGATTCCGATCCCGCCGTGCATGAGCTGCTTGCGCCGGCCTTGCAACGGGCGGATCGGACTGTCCAGGATGTATACGATGGCCGCGAGGCCCTCGCCCAGTTGAAGGGCTTGACTTGCGATGTGGTGGTCGCCGGCCAGGGTCGCAACGGGTTCGACGCCTTCAAGCTGTTGCGCCAGGTCCACGCGATGCAGCCGGAGACGCGCGTCATCCTGACCGGCGACCCGGACCCGGAGCGCGTCATCAGCGCCATCCGGGCCCGCGCTTTCAGCTACTTTCACAAGCCGCTGGCCGCGGCGCCCCTGGCCGACATGGTGCAACAGGCGCTGGAGGCGGAATCCTGGAAGGACGATATCCGGGTGGCCTCGGCGCGGCCCGAATGGACTACTCTGGATATTCGCTGCAAAATTGGCGCCAATGAGCGCGCCACCCAGTTCCTGCGCGAGATGCAGTCGGATCTGCCACCGGTTATCAGCGACGACGTGGCAGTAGCCTTCCGGGAGATGCTCATGAATGCCATCGAACACGGCGGCAAATCCGACCCCCGGAAGCGCGTGCGCGTCAGCCTGCTGAGGACCGCGAAGGCCATCATCGGCCACATTCACGATCCGGGACCCGGCTTCTCCCTGAATGCTCTGCCGCACGCCGCGATCTCCAACCCCGAGGATTCGCCCATCAAGCATGTGGAGGTCCGGCTGGAGCAGGGCCAGCGGCCGGGCGGTTTCGGCATCCTCATGACCCGTAACATGGTGGACGACCTGCTGTACAACGAGCGCGGCAATTCGGTGTTATTCGTCAAGTACATCAAGTGAACAGGGCCCGCGGCACTGTTGAGGAGAGCCCATGGACCCCGCGGAGAAGCGGAAAATGCTGGACGATCTGGAGCGCGGCAGCCAGGCGCTCCGGGATGCCGTGCTTGGGGTCAGTGAGGAACAGGCCGCCCTCCGTCCGGGGCCGGACCGCTGGTCGGTGTTGGATTGCGTCGAGCACCTCGCGGCGGTGGAAGAATATCTGCTGGGGCAACTGGAGGCGGCCACACCGGCGCTGGCGCCGGTGGGATCCGCGTTGCGGGAGGCGCGCATTGCCGAACGCGCCGGAGACCGCTCGCGGCCGGTGCCGGCGCCCGAATCGGTGCGTCCGCGAGCGCGGTTCGCGACCCTGGCGGAAGCCGTCCAGTGTTTTGAAAGCGTCCGCGGGCGCACCGTGCGGTTCGTGGAATGCTGCGAGAAGGACCTGCGCCGCGAGGCCACCACGCAACCGCTGATCGGCGCAGTCAACTGCCACGAAGTATTGCTCATCATGGCCCTGCATCCCACGCGCCACGCCAAGCAGATTGCGGAGATCCGGGGGCTGTAAGATCTCTCGCCAAGTCGCCAAGACGCCAAGTAACGTAAAGAAAGCAACACACAGACGAAAATTGACGGGGAGGAAACGCCGGGTTGTGGGAGGCGGGACGAAGCGGATTGCGGAGATCCGGGGGCAGCAAGATCTCTCGCCGAGTCGCCAAGTCGCCAAGTAACGCAAAGGGAAAACAACACAAAGATGAGAATTGAGGTATTGCGCGGGACGGGACGCTGATCATTCTCCTGAGGGCGCGCCGGCGGATTTCTTTCCGGGCAGGCCGGCGGGGTTCTCGTGGGTGCGCTCGCGGAAGCCGCCGCGCAGGCTGGCGGCCAGCGATACGGCCGAGTCGCCGTAACGGTCGCGCAGGCGGTCGGCCGCGGCCAGCGCCTGCTTCCATCGCTCGTGGCGGTCTTCGCCCAGCAGGTCCAACTGCTCTTCGCCTTCGGTCCACCCGGAAGCGTGTACACCCAGCAGGCGCACCGCTGCGCCGGGACGCCAGTTGCGCCGGAACAGGGCGCGAATCTCCTCGAAGATCTCGGTATCGAGCTGAGTGCCGCGCCCCAGCGAGTGCGCGCGCGTGATGGTGGAAAAATCCTTGTAGCGCAGCTTGAGCTGAATGGTGCGGGCCTCCAGGCCCTGTTCGCGCAACCGCCGCCCCACCATCTCGCAGAGCTTGGACAGGGTGGCCTCAAGCTGCGCGCTATCGGCCGTATCCTCCGAAAAGGTGTGCTCGTGGCTGATGGACTTGGGTCCCTCCTCGGCGCCGATCTCGGTGTCGAACCAGCCGCCCGCGTCGAGGCCGCGCGATTTGCCGGCCAGCGCCAGGCCCCACTTGCCGAAGCGCTCCTCCAGAAACGCGTCGTCGAGGCGCGCCAGATCCCCTACTTTGAGGATGCCGAGGGCGTGCAGGTTCTTCTCGGTCACCTTGCCCACGCCGGGAACCTTGCGCACGTCGAGCGGCGCCAGGAACTCGGCCTCGCGTCCGGGCAGCACCCACAACACACCATTCGGTTTGGCCTGGTCGGAAGAGATCTTGGCCACCAGCCGGGAGGCCGCAATTCCGATCGAGCAGTTCAATTGCGTGGCGGCCTTCATGCGCTCGTGCAGGATGTGGGCCGCGCGCAGGGGCGGGCCGTAGAGCCGCTCGGTGCCGGTGAGGTCCAGGTAAGCCTCGTCAATCGAGGCCATCTCCACCAGCGGCGAGAAGGCCGTGAGCACTTCGTGAACGCGCCCCGAGTATTCTCGATAGCGTTCCGGGTGACCATCCACGAAGGTGGCCTGCGGGCAAAGCTTGTAGGCGGTGCGCAGAGGCATGGCCGAGTGGACGCCGAAGCGGCGCGCGGCATAGGACGCAGCCGCCACCACGCCGCGCTCGTTGGGGCGTCCGCCGACGACCACGGGTTTGCCTTTCAGCGACGGGTCGTAGAGCTCTTCCACGGACACGAAGAAGGCGTCCATGTCGACGTGGAAGTAGGTGCGCATTTGGCTATTGCTGCTCTGTACCAGGATACTCTCCAGCGTCTATGCCGAAAGTCCCCTCGCTCGATCCGCAGCCGGCGCCGGTCGACCGATCTCCCAGACCTTAGGGTAGCCGGAACAACCGACTTTTGACGCAGCCTTGAATATCGTAGCGTGGGTAAACGCGCGCGGTCCGCGTCCAGTTTGTTGTTCCGGCTACCCTTAGCAGCCGCCCAAAAACTATTTCACATTTGCGGCGAGATGGTGTAGTTCCATTTTGGCAGAACACGTTTCTGACGAATGGAGAGTTGGCTGAGTTCCGCTTTTGAGGGCTTGACGCCAGTCGGGT
>JBKQPR010000270.1:0-6019 GCA_052144935.1 Bryobacteraceae bacterium | reverse complement strand
TTCGTAATACTCCTGGCCTTCCACGTGTGCCTGGATTGCCGGCGTGTAGGCGATGTCCCACTCGACGGCCGCCTGGGACTCGTTGTAATAGCGCTGGACAGTTCTGGCCAAAGCGACCATTTCCTGGGCGTCCACGGCCGTAGAGGCCCGTCCCGGGGCAGCCAGCGCGGGCAGCGTTGCGCGCAACTGACGCAGGCTGATGACGGCGATGCGATGCTTGAGATCCTGGGTGACGTAGCGCGAATGGGCATCCTCCTTCTCGATTATGGTTTTCACCAGCATCGTCCGCTCCCCGCCCACCTTGGCTGAAGCGAACGCCAATATGACGCCGAGAACCGCCATCGAGATTCCAGTGTAAGTGGACAGGCGGCTGTGGGCCGGGTTGTGCCCCTCCCCGCCGCCGTCTGCATGTTCGCCGGCGTGGGCCACGTGCTGCATATGTTCGAGATGCTCAGTCGCCTCAGCCATCGCGTATACCCTCCTCAAGTTTCCCGCCCCCAAAAAAGATTGCTGCGGGTGCAATCATCGTATAAGTCAGAGTCGAATGGTGTCAAGAACACATCCTCCTGGCTTGTGCGAATGTGCGCGTTCGGCTAGCGCAGCATCACCGGGATTGTTCAAGGTCTCGCCTCCGCCCTGGCGCTCCTCGATCTCGCGCTGAATCGCCAGCGGCTGCTCGTAGTAGCCGATCGCTTTCTCGTACTGGCTCAAGGCCCCCTGGTACCGCTCCCGGTGGGATGACGCCCTCCTCACCCAGGCCGCCAGAGTCACCGTGCGCGCGGGCCAAGCCTCCTCGGCCGGCCTGCGCGCCATCCCGCCGCCGGCCCATTGATTCCCCGCTCCCCCTTTCGTAACTCCGCGCTTCCCCAAACCGTCTTGGGATTATGCCGAAGCTCCTGTGCGCCCTGATGCTCCTTGCCGGGGTGCCCCCTGGGCCCGCCGCGGCGCAGACGGTGGAAGGCAACGTAGTCAACTCCGTCACGGGCAGCGGCATCGCCGGCGTGAAAGTGGAGCTCTATTGGTCGGGGGATTTGGCCTACTCTACCACCACCGACGCTCAGGGCCACTTCCTCTTCGACCACGTCCAGGACGGCAATTACACAGCCGGCTACTCCTCGCCGGACTACGAATTCGAGGATATGTTCCGCGAACCCGGGGGACCCCGGACGTTGCGCGTGACAGCCGGGGGAAACCCGGTGGAGCTGGTAGCGCACATGATGCCGATGGGCAGGTTGTCCGGCCGCGTGATCGATGGCCGGGGCGAAGCCGTGCCCAAGGCGATGGTGGAGATCTCCGCGCCCTGGATGATGATGAATTTCCTCACCGATGCCCAGGGAAAATTCGAGCTGCACCAGTTCCTGTTCCCCGGCGGTTACACACTGTCGGCCGCTCCGCCCCTGGGCCTCAAGCCGCCCGATCCCGAGCCGGACCCCGGGCCGCACGCGGAGCCAAAAGCGGAACCGGAGAGCGGCCGCCTGCTGGGCTGGACGCGAACCTGGTATCCGGGAGTGGCAGTTCCCGAAGCGGCATCGAAAATTGTCCTGCCGCCCGGTGGCGAGGTCTCGGGCATCGAACTGAAGCTGCTGGCGGTTCCCGCGCACGCCGTTCGCGGAGTGCTTCTCAACCCCGATGGCAAGCCCGCGCCAAAGGTCGAGATTGCCCTGGATGGCTCGCCGCAAAACCTTCGCGCGGAATCGAAGCCCGATGGCACATTCGAATTCCCGGCGGTAGTGGATGGCGAGTTCTACCTTGCGGCCGAGGTGGGGGTGCCCTCTGGAGTGCCCTCTGGGGTGCCCCCTGGGGTGCCCTCTGGGCCCGGCGGCGTGAAACTGCGGGCCAGGCAGTGGCTGGAGATGGCGGGGCACGCACGGGAGGGCCTGAAGCTGCAGCTCGACGCCCCGTTCACGGTGCGCGGCAAGGTGGTGATGGAAGCACCCAAAGGCCTGGCGGCGCCGAGGTTCACCCGCTTTGTGACCCTGGCCCCGGTCGACCGCAGGCCTGGTTTTCGGCGACCCCCGGGCCCGCCCCCGCACAACACGCCGGACGCGGACGGCAGTTTCAGCCTGGAGAATGTCTATCCTGGCGTTTACCAGATCAGCGCGCTGCCGCCACCGGCATACTACCTGGATGCCGTCCGGTTGGGCGAAACGGAACTGGCCTCGCCGGAAGTGGAGCTTTCTTCGGGCGCGGCCCCCATCGCTCTGGTGTTCAAAACCAACGGCGGCACGGTGCGTGGCACCGTGGAGCAATGCGCCTCGGGCGGGGTAGTGTTGGTGCCGCAGGACCCGGCCAGGCGGTGGCCGGATTCGGTCCACGAAGTGCGATGCTCTGGGGCGCCCTCTGGGCCCGGCCGCTACGAGATTACGGCGGTGCGCCCGGGAGAGTATTACGCGCTGGCGCTCTCCGGGGATGGTTCCACGCCGTTTTGGACGCCCAAGTGGGATGAAGGCCTCCTCAGCCAGGCCGGCAAAGTCACGGTGCGCCCGGGCGAAACCTCCTCGGCCGACCTGCGCGCCATCCCGCAGCCAGCCTATTGATGTACTGCCTCGAAGTGTGGGGCCAACCCTGCCTGCATCCACGATATTTATCCGGGGTCGCGGTGAGCCAGAGACTCTTGACGCGGAGGCGCGGAGACGCGGAGGAAAACGCGGAGAAGGCAAAAAAGAGAATTGGTTTTCTCCGCGTTTTCCTCCGCGTCTCCGCGCCTCCGCGGTGAGTCCTGCTCAGCCCGCCCCGTTGGCCTTCTTCATCTTGCGCGCGATCAGGAAGGCCAGCTCCAGCGACTGTTCGTAATTCAGCCGCGGGTCCACTTCCGATTCGTAGGCCCGCGCCAGATCGCCCTCCGACTGGCCCCGCGCGCCGCCCACGCATTCCGTCACGTTCTCGCCGGTCAGCTCGATGTGTACCCCTCCAAGCTGCTGGCCCATGGCGCGGTGGATGTCGAAAGCCTGCTCCACTTCCGACTGGATGTCCTCGAAGCGCCGCGTCTTCACTCCGCTCGCGGTGGTCTGCGTGTTGCCGTGCATGGGGTCGCAGATCCACAGCGCCTGGCCGCCTTCTCCGCGCACCATCTCGATCAGGGGCGGCAGATCTCGGGCGATCCGGGCCACTCCGAAGCGGTGAATCAAGGTGAGGCGGCCCGGGCTGCGGCCGGGGTCGAGCATCTCCATCCAGCGCGCCACATGCTCGCGCGTGTATCCGGACCCCACCTTGATGCCGATGGGGTTCTCGATGCCGCGCATGTATTCCACGTGCGCCCCCTCGGGATCGTTGGTGCGCAACCCGATCCACGGGAAGTGCGTCGAGAGATTGAAGAAGCCGGGCCTTCGCGGCACCCGCCGGGTCTGCGCCTGCTCGTAGCCCAGCACCAGCGCCTCGTGCGAAGTGAAGAAGTCGATCCGGTCGCTCTCGCCGGCGCGTACGCCCAGCACGTTCTCCATGAAGCGCAGCGCGTCACCGATAGTCGAGGCCATGCGGTGGTAATCGTCCGCCAAGGGCGAGTGCTGCACCCAATCCAGGTCGAAGTATTCGGGATGGTGCAGATCGGCGAACCCGCCCTTGATCAGCGCGCGCATGAAATTCAGCGACAGCGCCGCGCGTTCGTAACCGCGCAACAGCAGCTCGGGATCGGGTGTGCGCGCCTCCGCCGTGAAGTCCGGGCGGTTGATGATGTCGCCGCGATAGGCGGGCAGGGAAATTCCCTCGCGGGTCTCTTCGCCCGCCGAGCGGGGCTTGGCGTACTGGCCCGCGAACCGGCCCAACCTGATCACCGGACGCTGCGCGCCCACCACCAGAACCAGGCTCATCTGCAGCAGCACCTTGAGCGTGTTGGTGATGCGGGCGGCGGTGCAATCCACGAAGCGCTCCGCGCAGTCGCCGCCCTGCAGCACGAAGCACGCGCCCCGAGCCGCATCGGCAAGGTGTGCCCGCAGCTTCACGATCTCCCAGCTCGTCACCAGCGGCGGCAATTTGCTCAGCTCGCCCAGCACCCGGTCGAGCGCGGCCGCGTCGGGATATTCCGGCTGCTGCAGGGCCGCGCAGGCGCGCCAGGAATCGGGCTGCCATTCCTGTTTCACTACTGGATCTGCACCAGCCCATCGGGCCGGGCGTCTTCCATGGGCGATGGCGACAGGTCCTGTGGGCCGCGCCAGAAGTCGATGTACGAAATCTGGTGGACACAGGCCACCGTGCAGCGGGGAGCGCAGCCTTTCACCGTGCGGTATTCGCGGCGGATGTCCTCGCGGGTGTACTCGGCCAGCGGCTTGGCCGGGTAGCCGCGCTGCTGCGAGCAGTAGTGCACCAGGCCCTCTTCGCAAATGTACAGATACCGCGAGCCGGCCCGGCACCGCCAGTGGTTCTCCTTGCCGTGCGCGATGTTGTCCTGGAAGTAGTTGATCTGCGCGTAGCTGCTCTTCTCCATGGAGCGCATCTCCATGTAGACCTCGCGCTCCTCATCGCGCAGAGGCTGCAACTGGCCGCCGCCATCGTGAATGATCCCTACCGTGGACGTAAAGCCCAGCTCCACGGCCCGCTTGCCGATCGTCAGCGCGTCTTTGGGATTCTTGATGCCCCCGCCCACCACCGAGTTGATGTTCACGTGAAAATCGGCGTGCTCGGCCAGCACCTGCAGCTTCTTGTCCAGCACCTTCAGGCTCTTCTTCGAAACCTCGTCGGGCATCACGTTGTCGATGGAGATTTGCAGGTGCTCCAGCCCGGCGCGGTTGAGGCGCCCGACCCGCTCCGGGGTCAGCAGGTAGCCGTTAGTGATCATCCCCGCGATCATGCCGCGCTGCCGGACGCGCGCGATCGCCAGATCCAGCTCGGGATGCAGCAACGGCTCCCCGCCGCTGATGGTGATGATGCTGGTGCCCAGGCCGGCCAGCCGGTCCAGCCGCTGGTAGAGTGTCTCGAGCGGCACCGGCTTCGAAAAATCGTCGTACTCGTTGCAATAGGCGCAGGCCAGGTTGCAGCGGCGCATGGGGATGACGTGCGCCAGGATCGGATGGTCGGTCGACCCGAGGCCGCGTGCGATCATGCGGATTTCGCGCGCGCGCCGGTGCACCCGTTTCCAAAACCTCCTCAGTCTGTTCACTGGATGATCCGGCATAAAGTGGGGCACGCCCCGTCGCTTTGGCCAGCCTCTGGCGCTCCGGCCAGCCTCTGGCGCTCTGGCCAGCCTCTGGCGCTTTGGCCAGCCTCTGGCGCTCCGGCCAGCCTCTGGCGCTTTGGCCAGCGTGGGCTTGCCCAAACCCTCCAATTACATCACAATCCGCCTCTTTTGCCGACACCCCCGGGTTGAGAGGGGATCAGGACGGGTTGAACGGTTGCGCAGGCCAATCCAGCGCCTCCCGCACTCTGGTCCCCCAGGCGCTCTTTGACACGGAGACGCGGAGCTTGCCGAGGAGCTTGCCGAGGAAGCTCCCCGCGGCATGGCAGGCCAGGAAGACGCCCGCCCGATCCTTCATCCGGACCATCTCCGGAATTGTCCGGATGAGCGCTTTGAGGAGCCGGCTCACTGTCCGGCATGGCTTGGCCGGCCCGGTCCCGGGTGTACAGACCCCATGGCGCACTACCTCCCACAGTCGACTGTCACCTTGCACCGCAAGGCCGTTCCAGGCTGGAAGAAATCACCCCGCCTCAATCATGCGGATCATATCATTCAACCGGGCGGCAACGCGCTGCCGGCTAAACACAACGCCGGAAATCGTGGCGCACCCTCTCCGCACCGGCGCCATTTGCAGCTTACCGACTTTGCCGGATCTGAGGTAGTAGATCGGTCGGGCGGCAGCCTCCGAAGGCGCCAGGGCCGCCTGCTTCACCCGGCTGCTAATCGGTTGGGGGACCCCCCGGCTCTGCCGGGGACCCCCCGGCTCTGCCGGGGAGGCAGTAGGGGTTTGACGTATCCGGGAGTATGCCGTTCGTGCGCTGTCGGGCGCAACCGGCCCGATCAGCAGCGTGCGGCGCGCGGGACCGGTTTTTGAGCGGTTGCGATCAGGCCCCTTTGAGGGGCCAGCAACCG
>JBKQPR010000269.1:0-13911 GCA_052144935.1 Bryobacteraceae bacterium | reverse complement strand
CAGTTGACCGCTCCTCAAAAATGGCTCCTCATCTTGAGCAAGATTTTTTGTGTTTTCCTCAACGGCAGGATACTCGGACAGCCGCAATTCATCCCCGGGACCGGCTGACAACTGCCGTTTCTAGGTTAAACCTACTGCCACAGGGGCATAAAACCTGCCATAGGCACATTCCCCTTCGGGGGAGTGCCCTCCTGGGGAGTCAGCTCCCCTTTAGCGGAGGGCGGGAACCGGTTCCTATTGTCGGGGCGCAATAAGCGCCCAAAAGGGAGGTCTTTCGAAAATTTCACCGCTCGCCAAGGCCGCTCTGTGGGCCCTTGTGGCGGTCTACGCCCTCGCCCGCGTGCTGCAACTATTTCCAGGCGTTGCCATGCCGCTCATGGTCGCGCTGCATGTCCTGCCGCCGCTCCTGTTCGCCCTCATTCATGGGTCCCTCGGGTATCGTCTGCGCGGGATCCTGCTGTTTGCCGCCCTCAGCTTCGTCATCGGCAACTTCTTCGAGAATCTCAGTATCCTCACTGGCTTTCCGTTCGGGCATTACTACTTCACCGATGCGATGGGACCCAAGCTGTTCCTGGTCCCAGTGATGCTCGGCCTGGCCTATCAGGGGATCGGATACCTTGCCTTCACCATTGGCCGCCTGCTGGTTTGCGGACCCGCGGGGCCCATCGCCGGCCAGCGTCTGTTCCTGGTCCCCGCCGTCGCCGCCTTCGCCATGGTGGCCTGGGATGTCGCCATGGAACCGGTGTGGTCCACCGTCCTGCGCTGTTGGATCTGGCGAAACGGAGGCGCGTACTTCGGGTCCCCACTTACGAACTTTTTCGGCTGGTATCTTACCGTCTATATCTTCTACCAGTTGTTCGCGCTGTATCTCCGGCGCCGCCCCGCCGGCGCCGCGTCCCTGCCTCTCGCTTATTGGCGGATGGCGGTGCTGTACTATGGCCTTTGCGCGGCCGGCAACATGCTGATCGCGCTTCCGCCGCCCGCCACTGCCGTGGTTGCCGATCCCGCCGGGGTCCTATGGCGGGTCTCCGGGATCACCCGCGCCTGCGTGCTGGCCTCGCTCGTCGCCATGGGACCCTTCGCCCTGCTCGCCTGGCGAGCCGTCCCCGCGAAGAATACACGGCTGACCGCTTCGGCGCACGGTTGATGCGGAACCTGCCGATTCCTCGCAGGAACGGCTCGCCAGGCGCCGTGTCGTTGAAGCCGGCTCGGCGGGGGAACCGGCGGAGGCTCCAGCCGCTGGGTCACTCGAGGCTTTTGCCTGGCAACGTTCGTGCAATTCTGTGGAGGCGCCGGCACGTTCCGCGGTTTGGGGTTTTAACATTCTAGTCATACTATTGTCATCGATCGCCAGTAATCTGAATAGGTGCCAAAACAAACGCTATCGCGTTCCCTTTTTGCTGTCGGTGTGTTGCTTTGCGCTGCGGGGATGAGCCGTCTTTATGCGCAACCGGGCGGAACGATCTCCGGGACGATCCTGGACCAGGCCGGAAAGCCGATTCCAACGGCCGCCGTAGAGTTGAGGAGCGCATCCACCGGGGCCACCCGCATGGTGGTAACCGATTCCGACGGAAAGTTCTCGGTTCCGGATCTCGCGCCCGGGAGCTATTCCATTTTCGTTTCAGCGCCAGGTTTCGCCTTGGCCACCCGTTCCGGCGGTCAGGTCAGCGCTGGCGCAACCCTGGATGTTCCCATTACCATGTCGGTTGAGTCGGTGACGACCGCCATCACGGTCAACGAATCCGTATCGGTAGCGGCTGCCACGGCGCCCTCGGAGAGCACGCTCGAGGCGGTTTCCGCCAAGACCGAAGTCAGCTCGGAATTCATCCACGATTTCATGTCGCCTCTGGCGGACTACGCTGAGTACGTGAATTATGCGCCGGGCACCATGAGCCTCAATCCCAATGGGATCGGGCTGGGGCAGGGCAAGACATTCTTCCGCGGTTTCCCGGACGGGGATTACACGATGACGTTTGACGGGATTCCCTTCGAAGACACCAATACCCCGACGCACCATTCCTGGGCGAACTTTCCCAGCGGCTGGACCGACACCGTGGATTTCGACCGCAGCCCGGGCCTGTCGTCGAATTTCGGCCCCACCAACTTCGGCGGATCGATCAATCTGAAGTCGCCGCAATTGTTCCCCGATCCCGACATTCGCGGCTCGATCACTTACGGCTCCTGGAACACGCGGTTGCTGCAGCTTGACGCCGACAGCGGATTTTTCGGACCGGGCAACCGCAATAGCTTCCTGATGGATATCCAGCAACTGCTTTCGGACGGTTATCAGACCTACAACCGCCAGAAGCGCGTGGCGGGATACGGCAAATACCAGTACCGCCTTTCTAACCGCAGCTCCCTCACGTTGTATGGCGGGCTGGTCGACATCTGGACCAATACTCCCAACACGACTAATCCGACCCGCGCGCAAGTCGCCCAGTATGGCGATAACTTCCTGTTGGACGGCACCCCATTGCTTTCGAACGGCACGCCCGATCCCTACTATTACGGCTACGACAACTATCACGTGCAGACCGACTTCGAATACGCCGCCTACACTGCCTATCTGGGGGGTGGATGGAAGCTGGATACGAAAGCGTACACCACGCGGTACTGGAACAAACAGTTCTACCAGAATGGAGCTACGGTCAACCTCACCAGCACCAAACCCAGTGGCGTCGACAAGCTCAATGGGTACCGTCATGCCGGCGACACTTTGCTGATCGGTAAGGAAACTAAGTGGGGCATCTTCCGCACCGGCCTCTGGTTCGACTGGGCGTACACGGACCGTTACCAGTACCCGTCCAATCCAGTGACTCAGGTCGACACCCCGTTTCCGAATTTCCACGAGCATTTCATCACCGAGTCCACCCAGCCCTTCGCCGAATGGGAATGGCACGCCGCGCCGAGGCTGGAGATTACGGCGGGCGTCAAGGCCGCGAACTATTTCATGTCGCTGGTGCAGTACCAGGACAACGGAAAGATCGTGGGCTGCCTGGGCGGAACATTGGTCACCACCGTGGCGCCGTTCTGCGTCGGCGGCGTTCAGTTTGTCGCGCACTCGATCGACTACAACAACGTATTGCCGAACATCGCGGCCCGTTACTACCTCAACAGCTCATGGTCGCTCTATGCCCAGTGGGGCGAGGGCAGCATTATTCCGCCGAGCGCCGTCTTCGACGTTCCGAACGGCCAGGTCCTGGTTCCGCAGAGGCCCACCCTGGCTAAGACCTATCAGACCGGCACGGTGCTGAAGCGCCACCGCTGGACTCTGGATGCCGACGCCTACTACGTCCACTTCCAGAACGGTTTCGATATGTACACCGATCCAACCACCAATGAAGAGGTCTTCGTGCCCACCGGCCCCAGCAATACCAAAGGTCTTGAAGCGGAGGGCAACGCGGTGCTCTGGGCGGGATTCTCGGTGTACGCCAATGGCACGCTCGGCTCGGCGAAGTATGCAGAGGGAGCCAGCTATCCCAATGGCGGCCTCTGGGTGGCGGACACGCCCAAGAACGTCGAAACCGTCAGCCTGCTGTGGCGGCGCGGGAACTTCGATATGGGTCTGGTCGACAAGCGTGTGGGAACGCTTTACAACGACAACGGCACGATCACCTATAAGATCAACGGACTCTCGCTCCCCTACCCGGCAGACCAGGCCATTACCATCAATCCGTTCAATCAGGTGAACGTGTTTGCGAATTACACGATCAAGAACAGGTCGTTTTTCCGCGGGAGCAAGATCCGCCTGTCGGTCAACAATCTCGCCAACAGCCGCAACATTGTCGGAATTACGCCCGCCGTCGCGGCCACGACTACCGCGCTTTTCGTGCCGAATTCCGGCGATCAGTTGAATATGCTGCCCGGACGGAGCGTCATGGTGACATTCATCGCCGGTTGGGCGCCGCGGCGGTAACAGGATTCAGCCCTCGGCGCCGTCTTCTAATTCCGCGATCCGAGAGTCTCCGTGCGTCCGGCCAGCGGCTGCACCACTCCGCCGCCGCATACCGCCACGCCGGTCTTCATGAGGGCCGTCAGAAAGTTGAACAGCAGTGGATAGAATACCTGCTCGGTGAGAGGCTGTTTTCCAGGCAGCCGGAAGGTCGCCGGCAGTTCCTTGGAGATCCCCAGCAGCACGCAGTTGCGCTGCAATTTGCCTCCGCGGTCGCGCTTGTTGGCCAGCGTCATGGGCGTTTGCATCACCGTCCCCGTACGCCCATCCACATAAAAAATGCAGCGCGAAAACCACCCCAGGTTGGCCGGATCGGCGGCGTCGAACAGGCGCAACGGGGCTTGCCGTCCGGGAGCGCTGAGTTCGAGCTGGATGAACCGCTGCCCGTCTTTCGTCTTGGTCTCGAACCCCGCCTGCCGGGCGATGTTCGTCACCATCTCCGACTGCAGTTCGAGATAGATCAGTTTGTGCTGGCCCGCCTGGAGTACTTGCATTACTGTCAATTATTGTATCTCATCGCACCGTCCCACCCCGCGGAACTGCGAAAAAAGGCGTGTGCTGCCTGGTCGCCGGCCGCCACATCGCCTCCTGTTGGCTTGACCCCGACGCGAGCCGCCGACAAACGCCGGCCAACGTGGCGCAGTGGGTGCCCCTGCGCCCGCGCGGCCAAGTCGAGACTAAGACTCGTCGCGACACCTGTCTGCGATTGTGATGCCGTGTCGAAGGCTGGCGCCGGCATGAGTGCCGACGCGGCAGGCAAGGGCCCAGTGGGCACCCCCTGCGCCACGTGATGGACTACGGCCAATTCGAGCCGTCCGGCGTGGTCGCGGGGCGAGTCAGCGGGCGGCCATGATTTTCGGGTTCGTGAAGGGAACGATGCCGGATGGCATCGCCACGGTTTATTGCAGCCGCTCGAAAATTCCCGCCGCGCCTTGGCCGCCGCCCACGCACATGGTCACCATGCCGTAGCGCGCCCCGCGCCGCTCCATTTCGCGCAGGATCGTGGCGGTAAGTTTCGCGCCCGTGCACCCCAGCGGATGGCCCAGGGCGACGGCGCCGCCGTTCAGGTTGACCCGTTGCGGATCCATCCCCGCCTCGCGGATTACGGCCAGCGCCTGCACGGCGAAGGCCTCGTTCAGCTCGATGACCCCGATCTCATCGAGCTTCAGCCCAGCCAGCGCCAGCGCTTTGGGGACGGCCACCACCGGACCGATGCCCATGATCTCCGGCGGCACGCCCGCCGTGGCGAAGCTCACGAAACGGGCCTTGGGCTTCAGCCCCAGCTCGCGCGCCTTTTCCTCGGACATGACCAGGGCCGCAGCCGCGCCATCGCTGGTTTGCGAGGAGTTCCCCGCGGTCACCGTGCCGTTGGCGTGGAAGACCGGCTTTAACTTGGCGAGCGCTTCCAGGCTGGTATCGGCGCGCGGGCCTTCGTCCCGGCGGAGGCCGTTCACGGGCACGATTTCGTCGTCGAATCTGCCGGCCTGCTGGGCGCCTACCGCATTCCGGTGGCTGCGTAGCGCGAAGGCGTCGGCGTCCTCCCGCGATACGCCGTACTTGCGCTGCAGGCGCTCGGCGGTGAGACCCATGGTCATGTAGATTTCCGGCCAGTGGTCCACAAACCAGGGATTGGGCGCCGGCTTGAGACCGCCGCGGGGGATCATGCTCATGGATTCAGAGCCGCCCGCGATCACGGTATCCGCGCCGCCCGAGCGGATGCGGTCGGCGGCCAGGGCGATGGCCTGCAATCCGGAGCTGCAGAAGCGGTTGATGGTCATGCCGGTGACGGAATCCGGCAGGCCCGCGCGGAGCAGGCACTGGCGCGCCATGTTGTTGCCGGCTTCGCCTTCGGGCATGGCGCAACCGATGATCACGTCCTCGATTTCGGCCGCCGCCGCCGGGTAGCGATCCAGCAGCGCGCGAATCACCAGGGCGCCCAAATCGTCGGGCCGGACATTCCGCAAACTGCCGCGAGGCGACTTTCCCACGGGCGTCCGCAAACAATCCACCACCACCGCTTCCCGCATTTCCCCCCTCCCGGATAAAACGCAACCGCTCCCTCTGTCGCGGCCCGGATTTCCCGTCGGAGCCGCGACCGTGAGGGAGCGGTTGCCGCCCGTTTTCAATTCCGCAACGGCTTCCCGCTCTTCAGCATGTACTCCATGCGCTCCTGCGTTTTGGGCTGGCCGCAAAGGCTCAGAAAAGCCTCGCGCTCCAGGTCCAGCAGAAGTTGTTCCGATACGGTTGCCTGCCCCACCGGGCGGCCGCCGCTCAGCACGTACGCGAGTTTTTCTCCGACCACGGTATCGAACTCCGTGATATAGCCGGCCTCGCGCGCCAGGTACAGGCCCAGCTTCAGCGCCGCGTAGCCGGCCTCGCCTTCCACCGCGATGTCTTGCCGGGGCGTGCCGGGCGTGTAGCTAGGGGCCAGCGCCAAGACGGCGGCTTTAGCGTCCGCCAGCAGCCGCTCGGGGTTCATCGAAATGCCATCCCCGGCCCGCAACAGGCCCATCTCGCGCGCGTTCCCGGCGCTGGTGGACACCTTGCCGTAGTTGATCAGATCGAAGGCCCGCCGGGCATCGCCCAGACGCAGCAGCATCTCTTTCGAGCCGCCCCCCGCCGGCACTAAGCCCACTCCGGTCTCCACCAGCCCCATATACGTCTCGGCTGAAGCCTGCGCGCGCGTGGCGTGCAGAACCATCTCGCAGCCGCCGCCCACCGCCATCCCGAACGGCGTGGCCACCACCGGTTTGGGCGCATACTTTAGCGCCATAACGGCCTGCTGGAAGTGGCGCACGGCGGCATCCAACTCGTCCCACCGGCCAGCCTGGGCCGCGGGCAGCACCGTCGTCAGGTTGGCCCCTACGCTGAAATTCTCGCCCTGGTTGCCCACCACCAGGCCTTCCCATCCGGTTTCCAGCTCAGCCACCGCCTCCATCGCCATGCGGACCACGTCTTCGCCCAGCGCGTTCAGCTTGCTGTGGAATTCGAGGCACAGCACGCCATCTCCCAGATCCACCAGCGAGGCTCCCGGGTTGCGCTTCACGACTCCGCGCGCGCGTTTGATTTCCCCCAGCGCCAGCACGCCGGGCCGCGGCTCCAGTTCGCTCCAGGCGCCCGCCGCCAGGTCGAAGTAGCGCGTTCCGGGCGCGCCGTCCCGGTCGGCCGCCTCATAGAAGGAACTGACATTCTCGACGGCGGCCGGCACGGCACAGCCATCGCGCTTCATGCGGGCGATGGTTTCCGGAACGCCCAAGGCGTCCCACATTTCGAATGGGCCGAGCTTGAAGGCGTAGCCCCAGCGCATGGCGCGGTCGATCTCCACGATCCGGCCGGCAATCTCGGGCGCCACCGCGGCCGAGTATAGAAACAGGTCGCGCAGCAGCGGCCAGAGGAACTGCCCGGCGCGGTCGGCATGATCGCTGGGGGCCACCAGGGCGCGCAGGCGTTGGTCCAGATCTTCGATCGGCCGCCCGGCGGCGTCCGTTACTTCAACCGTTGTCTTCTGCGCCGGATGATACTCCAGCGTCTTCAGATCGATGGCATGAATTTCCTTCTCCGCGCCCTTGCCCACGCGCTTGTAAAAGCCCTGGCCGCGCTTTTCGCCCAGCCAGCCGCGCTCGATCATGCGCTCCATGAATTCCGGCACCTGGTAGAGGCTGCGAGCGGGATCGTGCGGAACCAGCTCGTGCAGGTTGCGCAGCACGTGCGCCCACACATCCAAGCCGATGATATCCACCAGCCGGAAGCTGGCGCTCTTGGGCAGTCCGATCAGAGGGCCGGTGAGCGCGTCGACCTCCTCCACCGTGTAGCCGCCCTCCAAGGTGAGTTTGTGGATGGTCGCGCCAAAGAAGCACCCGATGCGGTTGGCGATGAAGTTGGGGGTGTCCTTGCACGGGACCACCCCCTTGCCGAGGTACAGATCGCAGAAGCGCGACACCCAGGCCAGCACCTCGGGCGTGGTTTCCGGGCCGGGAACGATCTCCACCAGGTGCAGGTAGCGCGGCGGATTAAAAAAGTGCGCGCCCAGAAAATGCGCGCGGAACTCGCCGGGGAAGCCCTCGGCGATGTGGGCCAGTGGAATGCCGCTGGTGTTGGTGGATACGATTGTGCCGGCCGTGCGGACCTCGGCCACACGCCCGAGCAAGCTCCGCTTCACGGCCAGGTTTTCGGAGACGGCCTCGACGATCCACTGGCACGCCGCCACGCGGGGCAGATCGTCCTCGAAGTTGCCGGCGGTGATGAGACTGCGCGAGGAAGCGGTGAAAAAACCGCCCGGCTTCTGGCTGGCGGCCGCCTCGATTCCGGCCAACGCGGCGGCGTTCGGCGGCTGCCCGGGTAGCACGGTATCCAACAGATCCACCGGGTACCGGGCATTGGCGAAGTGGGCCGCGATGCGCGACCCCATGGTTCCCGCCCCGAGAACCGCGACACGACAGAGTGGCTTCATCAGTTGCTAGGGTATCGTAAAGCCGGGGGCGCGAGCGCTGGGCGCCGGGCGTCTGTATTCACCGCGGAGCTAGAGGCGATGCCCCCAGACAGCCCGCCGGCTGCGGCAGCAACCCCTTCGCATCGACTGACAGTCGATCTTCGTGCAGCGAGGAAACCTCTGACGCGGAGACGCGGAGGCACGGAGAAAAGCGCGGAGAACCCGACAGTATGCTCCGCGGTTTTGCTCCGCGCCTCCGGGGCCAGGAGGCACCCCCCCGCGTCAAAGAGGTGGACCCGGGAAGTTTCCGGAGAGTGAGAGACCAGGCCACCCCGGCCGGGTCTCTCACTCCGCGGTGACCCATGGGCGCGCGTGGCGTGCGGCTACCGGCAGGCCCAGACGTTCCATGACCACAAGCCGCGCGCGGAAGGCGGATTGTCTTCGTTTTGTCATACCAGCGTAATATGGGTTTCGTAACGTGTTTCTTTGTGTCTTGAAGAGAGAGGAGCCGGATGGACATTTTAGGGAAACACCTTTCGATTGGAAGCGCGCTTTTCCTGTTGCTGGCCTTGGGACTGGCGCTGAGCTTCGAGTTCGTAAACGGATTTCACGACACCGCCAACGCGGTGGCCACGGTCATCTACACGCACACGCTAAAACCCACCTACGCGGTGGTGTGGTCGGGATGCTGGAACCTGATCGGCGTTTTGCAATCGACCGGAGGCGTAGCCTTCGGCGTCATCGCGCTGCTGCCGGTGGAACTGGTGATTCACGTCGGTTCGGGGGCCGGATTCGCCATGGTGTTCGCGCTGCTGATCTCGGCCATCATGTGGAACCTGGGCACCTGGTATTTCGGGCTACCGGCCTCCAGCTCGCACACCCTGATCGGCTCCATTATGGGGGTGGGGCTGGCCAATTCGATGATGCAGCATGGGCACGCCTGGGGCGAAGGCGTGAACTGGGCCAAGGCTTCCGAAGTGGGCATGTCGCTGCTGATCTCGCCGATCGTGGGCTTCACCTGCGCGGCGCTCCTGCTGCTCCTCTGTAAGGCGCTGGTCCAGCGCAAGGATCTTTATTCCGCTCCCGAGCCTGGAAAGGCGCCGCCGCTGTGGATTCGTGCGCTGCTGGTATTCACCTGCACCGGAGTGAGCTTCGCGCACGGCTGCAACGACGGGCAGAAAGGCATGGGCCTGATCATGCTGATCCTCATCGGCATCCTGCCCGCCACTTACGCAGTGGACCTGGGGACTACGCAAGTCTCGGTGCAGGAGATCTCGGAGAGCGCCCTTACGATCTCTTCGCGGATGGACCAGCACGCGCCCGGCATCGCGCTGGCGGGCTTGCAGACCTCTTCGGACGAACTGTCCGCGTTCCTGAAGACCACCGGGGTTTCGACTGACTTGACCTACGCCGCCATCGGTAACAAGTGCCGCGAGATCTCCGCCATGATGCAGGGAAAAACCACGTTGACGGAACTCAGCCCGACGACCGGCGCCTGCTGCGCACGGACCTATACCTGGTTTCCTAATCGCTCGGGAAGCTGCTGAAGCAGAAGAAGCTCACCGAGGCGCCGGATATCGCGGCAGCGGCCGCGCTGAAAAGCCGGATGGACAAAGTTACCAAGTTCATCCCGCTGTTTGTGAAGGTCGCCGTGGCGCTGGCCTTGGGCCTGGGCACCATGATCGGGTGGAAGCGGATCGTGGTTACGGTGGGAGAAAAGATCGGCAAGGAGCACCTCACTTACGCGCAGGGCGCCGCGGCCGAGTTAGTGGCGATGGGGACGATTCTGGCCGCCGACTACCGGAATCTCCCGGTGAGCACCACGCACGTGCTATCGTCCGGGATTGCCGGGACGATGGCGGCCAACCGCTCCGGGTTGCAGATGGACACGCTGCGCAACCTGCTGCTTGCCTGGGTGCTGACCTTGCCGGTGAGCGTGCTGCTGGGCGCGGGAATCTTCGCCTTCGGGCTGAGCCTGGTGTTGAGGCTGGGGCTGAAATAAGGTGTCGGCTATCAGCCACACCAAGTCGGCCGATTGCCGATCGCTGAGAGCTTACTAAGGGTAGCCGGAACAACAAGCTGGACATTTGACGCAGCCTTGAATATCGTAGAGTGGGTAAACGCGCGCGGTAGGCGTCCAGTTTGTGGTTCCGGCTACCCTAAGCCGGTCGTTTCGGAAGTTCGCCGACATATCGCCAGACTGCTTGCCGACGCGCGCGGCTCCGACCGAGCCGGGTCCAGGAGGCGCCTCGTCGAGGGAGCGGTCTTCGTGGCATAAGAGACTGCATTTATAAAACGGTTAACCAACTCAATTCGAAGTTCGAAAGTCGGGCTAAGTCAGGCAAGAGCGGCCGGGATCGCTCCGCGGCCACCTGTGTCGGTGGGATGCCTGGGGGCTAACTCGGCGTTTGTTAGCTCTTGCGGGGGAACGGGCTATCTACCTGCAGGTTATTGACGACGGAACCGAAGCTCAATCCGGCGCTGGCGCGCATGCCGGCAATCTGTCTGTCCATGGCGTTCATGACCACTCCCATGAGGGTCACAAGGCCGTGGTCCACGATGATGTGAATCGAAGGGATGGCGCCGGCGGCATAGCGCGAGAGGTTGGGGTCGCGGAAAATCGCGCGCGCCGCCTGGATCCGCAGGCGGTCGTCCATCGGCGACAGCGGCAACACTTCGATCCGATCGGTGATGGCGGCCACCCCGGGAATCTCTTTCACCAGGCGCTCGATATCGGATTTCTTGAAAGGCTGCGTGACCGCTCCAGACAGTTCCACCTGACCACTATTCACGCGGTAGCCGATGTCGTCCCACAGGGTGTAGCGCGGGTACGCCAACACCTCGTGGCGCACGCGCAGGGTAAGATCGGCATCGCTTCCCGGCACGGGAGCAATTTATCGGCTGCGTGGGCAAGCCCGGCGCCGGCCACCAGAGCGGCTGCCAACAGAGCCTGCCCCGAAGAGAGTGGATTTCATTTCTCGATCCTCCTGCCTATAAGAACGTAGGCGGAGGGCAATCGGTTGTAGATGGCGTTGTAAAGAGTCGGTAAAGAGCCAGTGGGCGCCGCACGGTTGATCCCACCGTCCGGGTTACCGTCCAACGGGCCGTTGGGCCGCATCCTCCGGCCATTGAATGACCGGTCGCCGTTTCTGCGTCGCGCAGTCTCTCAAGAAGAGATTGATGAGGTTCGGATAAGGCATCCCTAGCCGGGCGACATTTTCTTGAAGTAGCCGACCGCCACGGTGTCCAATACACTGCTTCCTGCGCCAACCGCTCCCCGTCAGGGAGCGGTGGGCGACCCTGACAGCGCCGTACCGCCAATTTCTCACAGGAACAAACACCTGTGGCGACGATGACGAACGAAAGAAAAAACGAGAAAATCGCGCAGTTCAATTGACTAAGCAACATAGAGATAAGAAATCAAGCGGGCAATTAGGCGGATAAAAAATAGTGCCGTGGCCCAGCGGACCATCCAGCGGCTGGGATTCGCCGTTGAGACCACCTGCGAAACAGGCTCCGATTCGAAAAGAGTAAAAGCGCTGAGCGGCTTTGAATCATGGAGTTGCGGTCAGGACGCGAGTTTGGCGGGGCACACAGATGGGACCGCCGGGGAGCCGGTGACGGATCATTTTTTCTCAGCAGGCGATTTCTGTGGGGCGCCCTCGATCCGGGCTCGCTCCCCCGTAATTACATCTTAAGTCCTTTCATTGCAGTACGGGACCGGTTAGCTCTGGAGCAGCACTCCGACCGTCATGGCTGAACTCGACTGCAATATTCCTCGCGCTCGGTCAAACCTGCTCCTACGTGATCATAGCCGTGGCCAGCAACGGCACTCCGAGTGTCAACTCCCGATAAATCCAACTCAATGATGCTGGTTAACTCCGGTTTCCTAACCAAATGCAGACTTGTTTCGTAGCCCCCACCGCGATAACGTGGGGATCGCAATTAGAAACCGGGCGCATACCACCACGAGCTTTCATGCCATTTTCTGGAGGAATGCGAGCCCGGGCTGCCGGAATTTAAGTTATCACGATGCGAGTATCTTTGCTTTAACACTGATTAATGTGACGCCGATGTCGAGACCTTTAAGACGAGGCCGGATTGCGTCGATCTTCGCATTTGCCTACCTGCTATCCGCATGGGCCTCCTTTGGCCAAGCGGGCCCAGACTCTCTAGCCCTTTCATCCGGAACGGCAGCCTCGAATGGCGCCGTAGCCCTAAACCTGGTTTTGACCTCTCCCGCAGGCAGCCAACCGGCTGCCCTTCAATGGACGCTGACCTACCCGCCGGCCAATGTAGTCTCTATTTCCCAGAGTGCCGGAGCGGCTCTTACCGCGGCGAGCAAAACATTAACCTGCGCCGCCAGCTCCGGCACGTATAGCTGCGTGGCTTCCGGAATGAGCGCGGGCACCATTTCCAACGGCACCGTCGCGGTTGTGAATCTGACCATGGCGGTGGGTGTTGCCACTACGGCGATCGGCGTCAGCAACACTGTAGCGGCCTCGGCTGCGGGAACCGCCATCCCCCTTTCCGCAACGGGCGGAACCGTGACGGGCGGAGCATGGCCGACGGTCACCTCCCTGTCCTGTCTCCCCGCCACCTTGAGCAGCTCCGGCAATTCAACCTGCACCGTAACCCTGTCCGGAGCCGCGCCCGCCGGCGGCGCCACCGTCACCCTGACCAACACCAACACCAACCTCAGCGTCCCGGGATCCGTCACGGTGGCCGCGGGCCTCACGTCGACCACCTTCACCGCGACTGCGGGAACCATCAGTAGCAGTCAGAGCGCGCCGATCACCGCTTCTTACAACAACAGCTCCGCCAATACGAGCATCAGCCTGGCACCGACGCAATATCAGCTCACTACTTCGGCCTCGCCGGCGGCGGGCGGGACGGTGACACCGGCGACGGGCGGGTTGTATAACGCGGGGACGGTGGTGAACCTGACAGCTACGGCCGCCAGCGGATATCAGTTCAGCAACTGGAGCGGGCCGGTGGCGGCGGCGAACAGTGCGGCGACTACGGTGACGATGAGCGCGGCCGAGACGGTTACGGCCAACTTCGTATCCTCGACGGGTATCACGATTCAGACGAACCCGGCGGGGCTGCAGTTCACGGTGGACGGCGGGGCCGTGCAAACAGCGCCACAGACGCTGAACTTGACGCAGGGGAGCCATACCATCGCGGTGGCGGCCACGCAGGCGGGGGCGGCCGGCACGCAGTACGTGTTCAGCGCGTGGAGCGATGGCGGGGCGGCCTCGCACACGATTACGGTGACCGGTTCGCCGGCGACCTACACGGCCAGCTTCACAACGCAGTATCAGCTCACCACGGCGGCCTCGCCGGCGGCGGACGGAACGGCGACACCGGCCACGGGCGGGTTCTATAACGCAGGAACAGTGGTGAACCTGACGGCCACGGCCGCCAGCGGGTATCAGTTCAGCAGTTGGAGCGGGAGTGTGGCGGCGGCGGGCAGCGCTTCCACCACGGTGACAATGAGCGCGGCCGAGACGGTTACGGCCAACTTCGT
>JBKQPR010000268.1:0-69228 GCA_052144935.1 Bryobacteraceae bacterium | reverse complement strand
AGCGCGGAGAAAACCAATTCTTCTCTTGTCTTTCTCCGCGCTTCCTCCGTTTCCTCAGCGCCTCCGCGGTGAATACGGTGGCCGCCCGCTACTTGACGCGCGTCAGAATCACCTTGCCGGAGATGTTCCCCGCGTCGACGGCGCCTTGCATGTCGCCTTCGATGCGGTCGTCGCTCACCACCACCAGCTTGAATTTGATGGCGCTGGTGCCTTCGGGCGGCTGGACCTCGAACACCAGGTTCTTGCCATCGAGCTTGCCTTCGCGGATGGCCTGCGCCTCGGTGTCCTGCTCGCGCCCGATCGTCCCCGAGACCTCGGCGGCCTTCTGCGTGAATTCCGCCTTGACGGGGATGCTCATCTTCTCACCGCTGGACGGGTCCGCGATCTCCACACTGCCGGTCCATTTGCCGCTGATATCCGCGCCGTACATCGCCAGGGCGACGAGCGGCAGAAGCCAGATTTTCCTCATTGAGAGCACCTTCCGCTATTATATTCTCCCGTCCGCGAGGCCGCTCGGGTCCGGGGCCACCCGCGGGCAGCCGGGGATCTCAGTAGATGGTGGATGCCGCTTCCAGAGGAGGCTGCCGGATCTCCAGGCAGCCGCGCCCGGTGGGCAGCATCTTGCCGGGATTGAGCCGGCCGTCCGGATCGAACAGCAACTTGAAGCGGCGCATAGTCTCCAGGGTCGCCTCGGAAAACTGGCGCGCCATCAGCTCCTTCTTTTCCATCCCTACGCCGTGCTCGCCGGTAATGGACCCGCCCACCTCGATGCAGTAGCGCAGGATATCTCCGCCCGCGCGCCGCGCTTTTTCCAGGTCTCCGGATTTGCGCGCGTCGAACAGGATGATGGGGTGCATGTTGCCGTCCCCGGCGTGGAAGATGTTGCTGATGGTCAAACCGTACCTGGCGGCCACTTCGCCGATAAAGTGCAAGGTGGGCGCGATTTGCGTGCGCGGCACCACTCCGTCCTGCACGTAATACGTGGGGCTGACGCGGCCCACGGCGCCGAACGCGTTCTTGCGGCCCTTCCACAACAGCTCGCGCTCCCCGGCCGAGCGCGCCACGCGAAACTCGCGCGCGCCCGACACCAGGCAGGCTTCGCGAATCAGCGCGGACTGCTCCTCGACGGTCTCGCGCAGGCCCTCCAACTCGATCAGGAGCACCGCCGCGGCGTCCATCGGATAGCCCGCGTGGGTGGCCTCCTCCACCATACGCAGCATGACCCCGTCCAGCATCTCCACGGCCACCGGGGTGATGCCGCGGGCGGTGATTTCGGCCACCGTGCGCCCGGCGTCCTCGTTGGACGCGTACACGGCCAAGGCGGTCTCGACCTGTTCCGGCCGCCGCATCAGCCGCACGGTGATGCGCGTCACCAGCGCCATGGTGCCTTCCGAACCGGTCAGCAGGCCGGTGAGGTCGTATCCCGGCAGGTCCGTTTCCTTGCCGCCGGTCTCGATGACCGTGCCGTCCGCCAGAACCAGCTCCAGGCCGAGCACGTGGTTGGTGGTGACCCCGTAGGCCAGCGTGTGCGGTCCCCCGGCGTTTTCCGCCACGTTGCCGCCGAGGGTGCAGGCGCGCTGGCTGGATGGGTCGGGGGCGTAGAAGTACCCGGCCTGCTGCACGGCCAGACTGATATCCAGGTTGACCACCCCCGGCTCGACCACCACGCGCTGGTTTTCCAGATCGATCTCCAGGACGCGGTTCATGCGCGCGAACCCGACCACCATGCCGCCATCGAGCGGGATCGCCCCGCCCGAGAGCCCCGTACCGGCCCCCCGGCCCACCACCGGGACCTGGAATTCGCGGGCCAGCTTCAGCAGCGCGGAAACGTCCGCCGTGGAGCGCGGAAACACCACCAGATCGGGCCGGTGCTTATCCACGCCGCCATCGTATTCGTAAAGGCTGAGATCTTCGGGACGGTCGAGATAGCCGCGCGGCCCTACTACACCGGCAACGCGTTCCCGGAACGCAGGGGGCAGCATGGTTTCATAGTGGCACAGCGCGGGGACGGTGTACAGGCGCGGCCGGCTAACGCGGCTAACGCCGGTAGGGTCCGGACACTACCCTAACGCCGGGCCGGACGTCTTGTCACAGCTTCAGCCCCTTCAGGTACTCGCGGAAGGGGCCGCCCAGGTCGTGGCGGCGCAGCGCATACTCCACGGTGGCTTTGAGGAATCCCAGCTTGTCGCCGGCATCGTAGCGGGTGCCCTCGAAGCGCACCGCATAGATGGGCCGGCTGCGCAGCAGATGCTTCAACGCGTCGGTGAGCTGAATCTCGCCGCCGGATCCAGGGTCGATGGACTGCAGCGAATCGAAGATCTCCGGTGTGAGCACGTACCGCCCGATAATGGCCAGGTTGGAAGGCGAATCGGCCGGCTTGGGCTTCTCCACCAGGTCGCGAATGCGGTAGACCACGTCGCGCGAGCCATTGTGGCTGATCGGTTCGGCATCGATGGCGCCATATGACGAGATGTTCTCGCGCGCCACTTCCATCACCGCCAGAACCGGCGCGCAGAAGAAATCGTAGACGTCCAGCAGTTGGCGCAGGCAAGGGGTCTCGGCCTCGATGAGGTCGTCGGCCAGCACCACGGCAAACGGCTCCCCACCCACCAACTCCTTGGCCCGCAGCACGGCGTGGCCCAGTCCCAGGGCCTCCTTCTGGCGGACGTAGGAAACGTCGATCATGTCCGAAATGCCGCGGACGATCTTCAGCAGTTCCTTCTTGTTCCGCGACTCCAGGAGGTATTCCAGCTCGAAGCTGACATCGAAGTGATCCTCGATGGCGCTTTTGCCGCGGCCCGTCACGATGATGATGTTGTGGATCCCCGACTGCAGCGCCTCCTCGACACCGTATTGAATGATCGGCTTATCGACGATCGGCAGCATCTCTTTCGGCTGGGCCTTGGTGGCAGGCAGAAATCGCGTGCCAAGCCCCGCGGCGGGGAATACGACTTTGCGAACTTTGGCCGGCATCTCATCCAGTGTCGGGCCGGTGGGGTAGAATTGGCAAGCGCGTGGACCGTAATGTTTCGGCGCGCAACTACCCGCGAGGTGCTTTCCCGGCCCCCCCGGCCAGCGAGCCGCGCCCGCAGTCCGCCAAAAGTCTAAGGCTCCACGCAAGAATAAATTCACAGCCTGCCGTTGTGGCGCACCGCCGAAAACCCAACACGCCTTCGCTATTCTCCCGCGAGAACACGGCGGGTGATTTCTTCAACCGGAGCGCGGTCGTCCGTAAATACTGGCGTGTCCGCGGATGGATGAATCTCGACGATTTGCGAGGCGACGCCATGGGCAAGATCCCGGAACGCGCCGGCCGGTTCGGCGCTCTGCAGCCTCCTGCGCACTTCAGAGACGGGCACAGCCCGGGAAAATGCGAGCAACATGTAATTGCCATGCGACGCCCGCACGCTCATCACCGAGGGGAATACGCCGTGCAACGTGGCGGAGACCGACGCCCGGAGGCGCCCACTGGGGCTGGGATCGAAGACGTTCATCATGACCAGGCCGTCCACGCTCAGATGCGCACGGACGAGCTGAAAGAATTCCTTTGTGACAAGATAGAACGGGATGTACGGGCCGCCCTGATACAGGTCCAGATGGACGAGGTCGTAAACGCCCCGGCTCCTGGCGAGCCAGGGACGCGCATCCGCCACATGAATGCGGAGCAACGGACTACTCCGGTCGAGCCCGAACCAGCGAATCGCGGCGGTGACTACTTTGGGATCTATTTCCACGGCATCGATCGTCATGCCAGGCGCGACGGCCTGGGTGCTTCGGATTGAGCCGCCCGCTCCCAGCCCTAGAACCAGCAGACGGTCCGCATGGACCAGCATCGGGCCCACCGCGAAATCATCGTAGTAGTAGCCGGTCCAGGGACCCGCTTCGTTCCGGATCGTGTGGACCGAGTTGTTGCCGTTCAACACCAGCGTTGTTTGGGTGCCGCGCCGGACCACGCGAATCAAGTTGTAGGCGGACTCGCCCGTCCATACCGTGTTCTCGCTCCAGCCGAAATCCGGGGTCACCAGAAGGGCAGCCGCCGGGAGTATCGCGGCCACCCACATCCGGTGGTTTGCCACCAGGCCCAGGACCGCAGTCACGAAGGTTGCCAGGCATAACAGCCGCATGGTTGCCTGAGTACCCAGGCCCGGTATCAGAAAGAAGGTGGTAACGACGATTCCAGCCATGCTTCCAACAGTCGACAATCCATACGTCTTCCCTGCCGCCGACCCCACGCAGGCAGTGCGCGCGCAGAGATGCACCACCAACGGCCCGGTTACCGCGAGCGCCGCCATGGTGGGCCCGAAGATGACCATGGTCGCCACGAAAACACCGGCGAAGTCTCCCCGCGTAGACAGCGGAGGCAGCAGGCCGCCGACCACGAAGAGGATCAGCATCTGATACAAGGCGCTCAGGAAAATCGCGCCGTAAAGATACAGCTCGGGACGCGACCCGTGCGCGAGCCGCCCGCCGAGCCCATAACCGCACGCCAGCGCTCCCATAACTACCGAGATCATGCTGCCCCACACGTATACGGAATATCCGAAATACGGTGCGTACAGCCGGAATGCAACCAGTTCGAGGCCCATGACGATCGCTCCGGTGACCAGGGCTGTGGCCAGCCAAAACCAGACCCTCGCGAAATCTGCCGGGCCGGGCCGCACCTGGTCCGCCTCCCGCTCGATGGTTGGGTTTGCCATTCGAACCTCGCCGCCCGAAAAATCGCGCGCCCGTTCTTCGAGCGCGCGACAGCTCGGATGATCCTCCTACTGGACGGCCGGCAACAGGGATAATCCGCGCGCCACCGTGACCGCTCCCGTGGCTTTGTCCACCACCTCCATCGTGGCGCCAATTTGCCCGGCGATATTCTGAGGGAGCGACTGCCCGTTGGGACCGGGCGATAGGGTGATCGTAGCGTAGATCGCTTGCGAGCTGACCGCCGCATTAGTCCCCACTGTCACGGCCGGAAGCAGTAATGCAATGGCGCCATGGCCCGCCGCCACGTCGGCCTGGTACGGCGCTCCGATCATATTGCCGGAGATCACGTCGAACCAAATGAATTCCGCGTGTACCGTTTGCGAGCCGAATGTATTGTTGAACACAATGTGGGAAGTTTGGCTGGACGTGATCTCGACCGGATCGAATTTGAGTATCAGCTCGATCAGGGTGAAAGCGTTACCGCGCTTGACCAATGCGACAGCAGCGGCCAGCGCGAGACAGAGCATCAAAGCGCTCGCTGCCGAGCGCCATTTTCCGCCGAAGAGAGTCTTCTTCATATTTCAATACTCCTTGAACCGGAATTTCCATTTGGGCATCCCAGGTTTCAATCAGTATACATCTCCGATCCTCCAGGCGCAGTTTTTTCCTCGGATGCCATCTTCGCCCGCGCAAGGCGCAGTTGTCACCCTGCCGGAAGAATCCAAAACCGGGAAATTCTGTCTTTATCAGCCCATTTCACACGCACCTCTCCGGCCCTTCCTGCTGGTTGCCTGGTTTCGTTGCGCCCCCTTCCCCTCTCTACCGCGCCGCCACCGCCGGGCGCATCGATCCGCCGTGCCATGCTCCCAAACAGCCGCTGTGTGAGAGGGCTCCCGGCCGGCAGCAGCCAGCCTGACCTCAGCGGGAGCGGGGCGCTTTCCGCGGTGCCGGGAGACCTGGCCCACTTACTCCCGGCCGGCGTACAACCCGGCAATTCGCTCTTTGAAATTCTCCAGCACCTGGGTGCGGCGCACCTTCACGGCAGCGGTGAGTTCTCCCCGCTCGATCCGAAAAATCGCGCCCCAGAACCAGGGCGGCCTTCCCGCCGCGCACGGGCCTCGCACCACCTTTAGTGGGAGGCGGGGGGCTGCGTCATCCAGTTGTTGACGGTCACGGCGCCGGCGGGAGGCGCGCACCCTATGAAAGCAGAGATCGGCGTGAGCGGGTTCACGGAGCATCCCCACCAATTGTTGTCGGCCGTCACCGTCCCGGTCCCGAGATTGTACACGCCGATTTTGGCGCCAAGGACGTTACTTTCGACGCGCGCCTCGCCAGGGGCGTTCCACGCCACCGCGATGGTCTCATTCGAGATGGTGTTCCCCACGACCACCGTCCCGGTCACCGGCGTCACGCTGTAGATATTGATTCCGGTGGGCCCCGGCGTGGCCGAATCCTGGAGATCGGCGCCGTTTCCGCCGATCGTGTTCGCCAGAACCATGTTGCCGTTCAGAACCTGCCCGGGCGTATGTCCGTGGATCGCCACGCCGGGAATACCATTGCCCGTGATGACATTATTGGACACCAGGTTGCTATAGGCCTTGGCGCCCGGCACCGACGCGAAAATCCCCACGCCGGCGCCCTCTCCCAATAAGCCATTCTGCAAAGACTGGTTGCCGGTCACGGTATTGCCGTAGACGCCCAGCGGGTTGGCCGACCCCGTGGAAGCCGCGGGCGGATGCGAAGCCAGGGTAATTCCGCAATCCAGCGCGTTATTGCTCACGACATTGCCCGTAATAAGAATCTGGGTAGTTGCTCCGGTGTCGTCGCTCAACAGGATTCCTCCAGCGTTCGCGTTGACCGTGTTGTTCAAAACCGTCGCGTTATTCACTCCGCTGAGGTGAATCCCTTCGCCGCAATCGTCTCCCTCGTTGGTCTCCCACACCGGAGTGTTTGGACACGTAGGCCCGGCGGCCGTTTGGACCAATCCCTTATTGTTCCCGGTGACGGTGTTCCCCATAATGGTGATGCCGCTGGCATTGGTGACCACGATGCCTTCGAAATTGGCGTTTTGCACCGTGAAGCCGGAAATCAGCACGCCGCTCAGGTTGGGGTTGTCCATACCATCCACATAGATGCCGTTACTCAAGCCGGCGGCGTTGATAATGGTTGTGCTCGGATTGGCCCCGAACAAATTCAGGCTCTTGCCGACCACCACGTCTTCCGCATAGGTACCCGCCGCGACTTCGACCGAATCGCCGGCTGCCGCGGCCGAAACCGCGGCTCCAATGGTTTTGCTGCATCCCCCGGATCCCGCCGGGTTCACGCACCAGGTTGCCGCAGCCGCCGGCGCAGTCAACACCAGCGATAGTATCCACACTCTTCGCGCACTCGTTCGTTTCAACATCACTCAGTTTTCTCCTGAACAGGGATTCTCAACCGCGAAGGCCAAAGCAGGCCCCGCAGCGTAGCAGGTTAAGTATAGACTAGATCGGCGCCAGGGGCGGTTTAGAAATGTAACGCAGCGTACCCTCGCCGGATGTCGGGGTCGATGGATGGAGAAACTCGCCGGGCGCGGGCTTGGCCTCAGCGGGGAGACGCTTCCCTTTTCCTTCGTGGCTGCCCGGTGAGAGTTTACGGGGCGCCTTCCGCGCGGCTTCACAGGGCGCCTTCCGCGGAGCCGGGAGACCTGGCCCACTTACTCCCGGCCGGCGTACAACTCGGCGATATGCTCTTTGAAATTCTCCAGCACCTGGGCGCGGCGCACCTTCATGGTCGCGGTCAGTTCGCCTTGCTCGATCGAAAAATCGCGCCCCAGCACGCGGTACTTGCGCACCTGCTCGAAGGGGGCGAGCTGCCGGTTGACGCGGGCCACCGCCTTGCGGATCTCGGCCTCGACGGGCGGCGCCTGCGCAATCTCGGCGGCCGGACGCCCCTTCCATTCCTCCATGCCTTTTAGCGCTTCGGTGGCCGCGCCGTTGATGGTGAACAGGGCGGTGAGGTAAGGCAGGCGGTCGCCGATCAGCACCACCTGGCTGATCAGCGGCTCCATTTTGAAAAGGCCTTCCACCCGCGCGGGATGGACTTTCTTGCCGGTGGAGGAGACAATCAGCTCCTTCTTCCGGCCGGTGATGAAAACGTAGCCCTCGCTATCGATGTGGGCAAGGTCGCCCGTGTGCAGCCAGCCGTCGCGCAGTACCTCGGCGGTCGAGGCCTGGTCGTTCAGGTATCCCGAAAACAGGCACGGGCTGGCGACCAGCAGCTCGCCATCCGGCGCCAGGCGCACTTGAATGTCCGCGATCGGCTTGCCGATGCTGCCGGGTTTCGGGTGGTTGAGCGGATTCATGGTAACCACGCCGCCTTCGGTGAGGCCGTAGCCTTCGATCAGCGGCATGCCGACGGCTTCCCAGAACTCGGCCAGATCCTTGCTGAGCGGCGCGGCGCCCGAGGCGGCCACCCGCAGCCGCCCGCCGAAGCGCGCGCGGATCTTACGGAATAGCACGCGATCGGCGAGTTTGAGCGGCACGCGCAGACGCCACGGCACGGGTTTCCCCTGGCGCCGGTAGCGCGCTGCCGCCAGCGCCAGCGCCAGTCCCGCATAGAAGGCCTGGCGCGCCGCGGCGGGCCGTTTGCGCAGCTCGGTGCAGATGGTCGAGTAGATGCGCTCCCACATGCGCGGCGGGGCCAGCAGGATCGTGGGGCGGACCCGCCGGATGTCCTGGGGCAGCTTGAGCAGGCTCTCCGCGAAGGTGATGGGCATGCCGCAACGCAGCGGCAGCAGCTCGATGACCACCCGCTGCGCGATGTGCGCGGAAGGCAGAAATGCCACCGTCGCGTCCTCCGGCCCGATCGGCAGGACCGAGGGACCCATATCCAGATTGGCCACAATCGCCTGGTGCGTGACCAGCGCCATTTTGGGTTCTCCAGTGGCGCCCGACGTGAGATAGAGGATCGCGTGATCGGACGGCCGCACTTCGGCCTGCATACGTTCGAGCCACCGCGGGTCGGCGGCCATGGCGGCGCGGCCCCGTTCACGCAACGCCTCCATGCCGAGGGCCCCCGGCGCTTCGCCGGTCAGCAGAATCCAGTGCTGCACGGGCGCCTCGCGGAGCGCCTGGTAAGTGGCCGGGTCCTCGACAAAGACCGCGCGCGCGCCGCAGTTTTCGATGGTGCGTAGCAGGTCCTTGGGCGGATAGCTGGGGTACAGGGCGGCCGCGATGGAGCCGTTGGCCATCACCCCCAGATCGGCCAGGTAGAATTCCAGGCGGGTTTCCGAATCGAGCGCCACCACGTCGCCCCTTTCAATGCCCAGGGAACGCAGACCCGCGGCGATTTCCTCCACCGCCTGCCGGTACTGATTCCAGGTGTACGTCAGGTAGGTGTATTCGGTGGCCGGGGCTTGGGGCGGAACGGGCTGGCGCAGGGCCGGTTTGTCGCCGTAAAGGCGGGCGGTTTCTTCGAGGACCTGGTGCACCGTGCGGGGGTTCACTCCCTGCACTGTATCACGCTCCGCGCCGGCGTCCGGCAGCCGCCCGACAGACCGTCAGACGCTGACTACCGGACAGGGCGATTGGCGAATGATGGCGTAAGCGTTGGTGCGAAGCCGTCCGAAAACTCCCGCGGCCGAACCCCGCCCGATCACCAGCAGACTGGCGCCCAAGCGGGCGGCCGCCCCGCAGATGGCGCGGGGCGCTTCTCCGGCCTCCACTCGCAGATCCGCCGGCGCTCCGGCGGTCGCCTGCAAGCGCGCCAGTTCCTCTTCGGCGGCCTCCAGGACGCTCGACCGGCCGGCCGCTTCCGGCGAGGCCGACGGACATGAAGCTACGTGCAGCAAGGTGAGCGATGCGCCCAATTCGCGCGCCAGCCAGGAGGCCCACTCCAGCGTCGCGGCGCTCTGCGGGCCCAGGTCCACCGCGCACAGAATCCCACGCACCGGCGCCGTAGCCACGGGAGCTTCTTGCAAATGGACCCCCGTCCACACGGGACAATCGGCATCGTGCAGGACTTTGGCGGTGTTCGACCCCAGAATGAAGCGGCGGAACGGGCCGTAGCCGTGCGTGGGCATGATGATCAGCCCGCACGGGTCGGTGTGCGCGTATTCCACGATCTGTTGCGCCGGATCGCCCTCCAAGACTACCCGGCGCACGTCTACGCCTTCCCAATCGGCGGCCAGGAAGGCGTCCAGGTCGCGCACCGCCAGCTCGTTCCGGCTCCGATACAGATCGGCGGTCATCACACCGCCGATATCCATGGCCCCGAATTCATATTGCGGCGGAGTGAGAACGTGCAACAGCGTAACGGCGGAATGGAAATGCGCAGCCAGCAGCTTGGCATACCGGGCGGCGCCCGCGGCGCGCTCGGAAAAATCCACAGGCAATAGGATATGGGACAGAGACCTCATGCAAAGCCTCCCGGGGGCAACCCCCACTTATAGGATAATGCGATTCTAATATCCTGTATATGGGAATCCCACACTGGCCGCACGGTCCTCCAGGATGGCCGGCGTGGGCGCCGGCCGCGGGGCCGCGCCGAACATGGCTACCGCTGGCGCTGTGCGCAAAGCCGTTCCGGGACGAAGCTTTCAGCCAGGGCGGAGCGCTCGTAAGCAGCGTGAACCGCGACGGTGGTTGGTTTGTGCCCGGGCACAAGCCGGCGGGGAGGGGAAGAGAAACAAGGGCAACCGCCAAGGTGGTTCCAAGCGCCCGTACGACCCTGGCCGGCGCCCGGAAGCTCCACTCCCGCCCAACCGGAGGAGCGGGTTGGCCGGCAAAGCAGGTCAATAAGCGCCAGGCACGACACGGGCGGGCCGTCAACGCCAGCACCCACCTTAGCGCGCCCCCTCGAATCGTGCCGTCCCGGCGCAAATTCTCAGCCCGCGGGGTCCAAGGCCTGAACCTCCCTGCCTTCTCGCGCAGCGGCGGACTGGGTAAGGTAGACCAACGCCTGGCGCGTCAGTTCGGCCACGCTCGGATCGGGGTGCCGCAGCAGCGCCACCAGCATGCGGACCCAGTTCAATTCACTGGGAAGGGTTCCGATTACACAAACGGTCTGCGGCATCGGGCCGCCTTTCTTCGCCTCATTCTCTTTTCGGCCAGCCGCGCGGAACTCTGAAGCCCACAAATCCACCGGTGAACCCGGAATCGCGGCCGATATGCATTTTGTGAGTCCCTTCCTGAGAAATGCCCATGAGATCTTCGCCACGGCCCGCCAGGCTGCCGAGAACTGCCGCATGGCCATCCTGGTCGAGGAGGACGGCGCCATCCACATGTGTTCAAGCGACGATTGGGATCTGGAGTGCTTGCGCAGGCACCACGGAGCAGCCATGGCTTATGGGGTCACCCGCAGGGGCGCCAGAGTGCGGGTGGAGGCGCGATCGGGGGCCGAGACTTGCACCCTGGAGACCACCGGAGCTGCGCGGCTGGCAGGGCTGGGAATCGGGAATTTTCCGCAGTACCGCCTGAGTCAGTAAAGCCCTTTTTGAGGGCGATTTCCGGTTATAGATGTGCCGCCGGCGGCCGATATGACTGGTGTGGACAAGTGAGGCGGGCATCGGCACACCTGTCCGCTGGAGGATTTATGGATATCACCGCCATCAACCGCAGCGCACCAGTCGCCGCGGACCCTGCTTCCGTAACCCCGGTCGATAACTCCGCCTCGAACCGCGACGTGGTACAGGCGGTCAAGGCGCTCAACGGGACGGAAATGTTCGGCGAAAACGAATTGACCTTCCAGAAGGATCCGCAGACCCACCGCATGGTCATTAAGATCATCAACAGCAATACCCAGGAGGTGGTGATGCAGATTCCGCCCGAATACGTGCTGCAACTGGCCGAAGATTTGAAACAGAACCCAGGCTGAGGCCGCTCGAAAAGCCCAGCCTTCAACCGATAAGCCGTTGGGGAGAGAGAATCTATGTGGCACGACGCGCACGATGTATACCTGGAGCAGCGGATCCTCTCGGCGGACCCGTTAGAGCTGGTTCGCGTGCTTTACCAGGCCGCCTCCACGGCGGTGCGGAAGGCGCGGAGCCACCTGGCCGCGGGCGAGATCGCGGAACGGGCGCGCGCCATCAGCCAGGCCTACCGTGTCCTCACCGAGTTGAACCGCTCGCTCGATCACGAGCGCGGCGGAGATCTCAGCCGGCGGTTAGCCCAGATGTACGGTTACATGATGCGGCGGCTCATCGAGGCCAACTTCCAACAGCGCGACGAGCCTTTAGCCGAGGTGCTGGGACTGCTCGCCACGCTGGCGGAAGCCTGGGATGAGTTGAAACCCGCGCCGGAGCCCGAGATGCCGCCCGAGATGCCGGAGGCCAATCCCTGGGCGCATGCCGCGCCGCAGGAAGAGATGTCGTCCTCCTCGCATGGATGGAGTTTTTGAGGGAGGTTACTCGCCGCTCTCGCGATGGAGACCGGCGGCAATCATTTTGGATAGGCCGAGCCCGCCCTGCCGGGCCAGCGTGTCGGCCAACTGCTGCTCGGCGAAATCGGTGGCGCTGTCGCCCGCCGCATCGTCTCCCAGCGACAACCAGCCCCCCCCGCTCGACTCGCGGGCGGAATGCAGGATTTGATTGAGCAGCAGGGCTTCGAACTGCTGCGCGGCGTCCTGGATGCGCGCCGGGCTATCGGTCTTTCGCGGCACGGGGGAAACGGCGGTCTGCGGAAGCATGATGGCGATTCCCGATTGGTCCATGGCTCAAATCACCTCGATGGCCGCTTCCAGCGCTCCCGCCGCGCGCAGGTTCTGCAGAATGGCGATCACGTCCCGCGGCGTCGAACCGATCGCCGCCAGGGCGCGCACCAGTTCTTCCACCGTGGCGCCCTGTTTGAGCACCACGTTGCGCGCCACCTCCTCTTTAGCCGCGGTGCTGGTCTGCGGCACGACTTGCGTAGTCCCTGCCGGAGATAAAGGAGCAGGCTGCGAAACCGCATAGGTGGTCTGGATCTCGACGCTCAGGTTCCCGTGCAGAATCGCCACCGGCGAGATCCGCACGTCCTTTCCCAATACGATCGTGCCGGTGCGTTCGTTGATGACCACGCGGGCCGGGCGATCCGGTTCCACCGCCAGGTCTTCCAGGAGCGCCACGAACTCAGTCGGGCGCGCGGCGTAATCGGCTGGAATGGTTACGCTGATCAGCCCGGGATTCTCCGCGCGCGCCGCAGTAGGCGAGAGTTTCCGGTTCACGGCTTCCACAATGCGGCTCGATGTGGTGAAATCGGCCTGACGCAACTGTAACCGCACTACGGTCCGCGGAGCCACGGACGGCGCGGGACGCTCCACAATGGCGCCACTGGGCGCCAGGCCCACCGTGGGATGGTTGACCACCTTGGTGGCGCCCGATCCCCCCGCGCCGAATCCGCCAGTGACCACGGGACCTTGCGCCACCGCGTACACCTGCCCGTCGGCCCCGCGCAGCGAGGTCAACACCAGGATGCCGCCTTGCAGATTGCGGGCATCGCCAATCGCGGCGACAGTGGTATCGATATGCATCCCCGGCTGGGCGAACGGCGGCAGCGTGGCGGTAACCATAACCGCCGCCGTGTTCTTGATCTGGAAGGCCGTGCCGGGGACGGAAACGCCCATGCGTTCCAGCAGGTTGGAGAGGCTTTGCGCGGAGAAGGTGGTTTGCCTCCCGTCGCCCGTGCCGGCCAGCCCCACCACCAGTCCGTAGCCCATCAACTGGTTGTCGCGAACGCCTTCGATATCCACCAGATCCTTGAGGCGCTCGGCGTCTGCCGGAAGGGATCCCGAGAGCAGCGAGTAACCGAAAGCCAGCCAAAGAGGTTTCATAATCAGAAGGGCAGCAGGCCCAGCAACAGCCGGTAAAGAATGAACGGACGCTTGATGGCGTCACCCACGACACCCTTTCCATCCACGTGCACTTCGAGCTCGCCCACGCGGGTGGACTGCACGCTGTTGGTGGTGTCGATATCGGCGGGCCGGATCACCCCTCGCACGACAATGGTCTGATGCTCGGAGTTCACCTGGATCTCGTGAGTCGATTCGACCACCAGCGCGCCGTTCGGCAATACCCGGACTACGCGCGCCGTAAGGGTCGTCGTCAGGCTGGTGGTACGGCTGGTGGTGCCCTGGCCGTTGAGTTGGGTATTGCCGGAAGTATTGGCCAGGTTGGCCAGCGCGCTGGTGGCCTTGGGCAGGCCCACCAGCCCGGTGATGGCGTTTTGCGTGCTCGACTGGCGTTGCGTCTTGGTGACGCCCGTGCTTACCGCCGAAGCCTGTTCGGACACCACGATGGTCACCAGGTCGTCGACCTGGCTGGCGCGCACATCCCGCGCGGCGTCCGCCAGGCGCGAGCCGGGCAACCAGATCGATCCAGGCGTGGTGCCCGAGGCGTCGGCCGAGCGCAACTCCGCCTCCTTGACAAATTGGTCCACCGGAGTTGGCTTCGCCGGGGCCTTCTTTTTGGTGGCACCCCAAGCGCCCCAGCAGAGCAGCAACATCAGCAGCAGTCGTATCATGATTGGCCTTTCCCCACCGAAACCCGGCCCTTTCCCTCCACCTTGGCGGAAAAGCGTTGCTTGGAGACCGGGTTGGTCACCGGGATCGTCTGCCCCACTGTGCCGGAGGCCTCCGCGGTGGCCTCGAATTGGAGATAGACGCCTCCGCTGCGCACTTCCACCGATACCCGGTCGCCGCGCAGCACGTCCTGGGCAGGGGCCAGCCAGTCCAACCGGATGGCGGCGCCGGCCGGAATCGGCAGACGCGCGGCCCGCCCCGCTACCGGCTCGACAGAAGTCGCGAAGACTTTCTCCGCGGGAAACACGTCGCGCGTCTCGAGGCGCAATTGCGCGGCCGCGATGGCCGGTCCCGGCCGCAGATCTTCGCGAGCCACCACACGCGCTTCGCGGACCGTCACCCGCACCCGCGCCCAGAGGGAAAAGCGCCGGCCGCCGCCGTATCGCACCGATCCGTTCCAAAACCCGTCCGCTCCCGCGCGGCGCAAGCCCGCCAGCGGAAAATCCACTTCGCCCTCCGGCGCGGGCATCCGGCCATAATCCAGAATCCGGATCTGCGCTTCCGGCAACTGGCGGCGCATGGCTTCCGCCAGACGCGCCGGATCGGGCGGCGCCACCGGGCGCTCGAAGCAGATCTCTTTGGCTGGATCGCCGGTCAGTTTATAACGCGCCCCGATGCGCCGAAGCTCGGCCATCTGAAAGATTCGCGGCACACCGGGAAGGGGCGCCGGCGAAACCGGAGTTTCGGCATCGGCCAAGCCCGGCAGCGCAGGAGCCAGGTCGCGAGCCAGAATGCTGTCGGATGCCGGCCCGAGGGCCACGCAACCCGTCAGAGCAAATAGTGCGAGGGGTATCATTTCGACAGATTGTTGATCTGCTGGTACATTTGGTCGGCCGCCTGCACGACTTTCGAATTGGCTTCGTACCCGCGCTGCGCCACGATCAGGTTGATGAACTCCTCGACCACGGAGACGTTACTGCCCTCGGTGTAGCCCTGCATGATCGTCCCCATACCTTCCGCCCCGCCCGGCAGTCCCACCGTGGGTTGGCCCGAGGCGTCGGTGGGAGTGAACAGGCTCCCCCCCAGGCTGTTCAGGCCGGAAGGATTCTGGAAATTGGCGAGTTGGATCTGTCCGGCCTGCTGGCTGGCGGTTTGGTTGGGTACGGTGTAGCTCACCGTGCCGTCCGCCGCGATGGTGATCACCTGGGCGTCGGCGGGTATGGTGATCTGCGGTTGCAGCAGGTTGCCATTTGAGGTGACAATGTTGCCGCTGGCATTCATTTGAAAGGATCCCGCCCGCGTATAGGCGGTCTGGCCCGAGGGGAGTTGCACCTGGAAGAAGCCGTTGCCCTGGATCACCAGATCCAGCGGATTGTCGGTTTCCGAGAAGTTCCCTTGCGTGAAGATGGTCTCGTTGGCGGAGGCGCGCGTCCCCAAGCCGAGCTGCAACCCGGCGGGCACCACCGTCTGCTGGCCGGCGGCAGCCCCCGGCTGCACCACCGTCTGGTACAGCAGGTCCTGGAATTGAGCACGGTGCATCTTGAAACCGATGGTGCTGGCGTTGGCCAGATTGTTGGCGATATTGTCGACGTTGAGTTGCTGCGCCACCATGCCGCTGGCGGCGCTATAAAGCGCTCGAATCATTGGTTACCTCGCTTAAGAGCCTACTTTGGCGACCTGCTCGACCGCCTGCCGGTTCATATCCGCGCCCAGCGAGACGGCCTTCTGCAACATTTCAAACTGGCGCATGACGCTGACCAGCCGCACCGCCGACTCCGCAGTCCCGGTGTTGGAGGCCTCCAGCCTCCCCTGCTCCACGGAAGCCTCTCTTAGAGCGCCCGGTTGCACCTCCGGCCTGGCGGCCCGGAAGTAATTGCTGCCCTGCTTGACGAAATCCGCGGCGTTCGTGAAATCGGCGATCTGCAACTGTCCGATCGCCTGGCCGTCCTGGCTGACCGTGCCATCGGCGGAAATGTCGATGGGCCGCGATCCATCCAGTGTCAGTGGCACCCCGCCGGATGCGCCCACCGGATAACCATCCGGCGTGATCAGCCTGCCGTTGGCCGCCAGGCGGAAGCTCCCGTTGCGAGTGTATAGGTTGCCCTGCGGCCCTTCGACGGTGAAAAACCCGGCTCCCGAAAGCGCCAGGTCGAGAGGGTTGCCGGTCGCCTGCAACAGCCCCTGGGAAAGATCGGTCCAGGGCCGCTCGATCACCGGCATGGTGGACACGGGATCGGCGTCTTGCGCTTCCTCAGCCGCATAGAGGCTGTAGAACTCGCGATCCGCCTTGTATCCGCCGGTGGAGGCGTTGGCCACGTTGTTGGCTAGCAATTCGAGCGACTCCATGCGAGCGCGAAGTCCGCTAGCCGCTATTGCCGTCATGGGATCCATAGCGGAAACCCAAGGAGCAAGCGCCGGTCCAATCGCGCCAATGGCCGCAAACGGCTCAAAATCCAAGGCCAGCCGCCGATGAGAGGGACGGGAGGGAAGGTCTGCCGCGCCATGATTTTGCCGCCCCGGCGCGCCGCGCCATGATTTTGCCGCAGCCTCCGGCACTAACTTCTTGAAAACGCGCCGCCGGGAATTTGGTCCGCGATCTGCAAAACCTTCCCGCGTGACGGCTCTCTCGCTCATGTCGCGTGCGTCCGCCGGATTGCCCCTGCCGGCTCCGGCGGCAAAAGCTCTGCCTTCCGCAGAGGCGGAGCAAGAGCCTTTCCCGGCGATCCTCGAAGCCCTGGGACAACTCCCGCCCAAGGGCAACCCGTCCTCCGTCAAAACTCCCGCGCGGGCCCAGAGAGGATTGCCGGACGGACCACGACCTGCGGACCGCGAGGCGGCAGGCACCCTGGCGGATTCCGGCAAGGCTTCCGGCAATGGCAGCACGGCGGTCGGGCCCCCAGTGCCGGCCGCGCGGCCCGAGGCGCCTACACGTGCGGTGGACGCGGTCTCGCCCGCCCAGGACGCAAGCAGTCCCACAACTCTCGATGGCGAGCCGGCATCCGCGGCGGCACAGAACGCCGGGGACCCCGATATTCCCGCACCTCAAACGCGCATCGGCCACGCATCCGGACGGGCGCGTGGGCCGGTTTCCAAGGCGAACCCGGCAACCACTAACACAGGCGGCGCGGCCCGAGCGAACGGCGCTAATCCATCCGACTCCGCCAAGCCGTGGGCTACCTCCCGATCCGATCCACCGGCGCGCCATCCCCGGGAGGCCGCTGCGGCGGCTGATGGCCACGCCGCGCCGTTGACGGGCAACTTGCAGAGCGCGCCGGACAGCCGGCCCGTTCCCGCGCCCAGCGCGCCCGGCCCCCCAAGTCCAGCCACGCTCCGTGCCGCCCCGCAACCCGCAGCCTCCCCGAACGGCCCCCGTCTATGGGACCGGGAGGCGCAGACCGGCCGCGCTCCAACCAGCCGCCAGGCCGGCTCCGGCCGGAATGCGCGCCCCTGTTCGGGAGCCGCGCCTGGGCGGGCTGCCCAGGTCCAAGCCAGCTCGGCGGAAACCGGACCGCCTGCCGGTGATTCCGGCCCCCGCGAGCGACCGTTCCGCAGCAGCCCACTTCCGCCGAGCCCCAACCCGCCAACGAGCTCCGCACTCAGCGAGTCCGCCCCCGCTCCCGCCGGCCCGCTCCCATGGACCTCTCCGGCCCAACCAAGGCCCGGTCAGACCACCCTATCGGTTACCCGTCCGGACCGCATCGGGGTGCCGGTCGATAGCAGCGAGCCGCCCTCCAACGCCAGCCCGCAGGCCAGCGCTTCTCGCTACGAGTCCCCCGCCCCCGCCGGCCCGCTCCCGTGGACCGCCCCAGCCCAACCAAGGGCCGGTCAAACCACCCCATCGGTTACCGGCCCGGACCGCCTCGGGATGCCGGTCGACTCCAGCGAGCCGCCCTCCAACGCCAGTCCGCAGGCCAGCGCTTCTCGCTACGAGTTCCCCGCCCCCGCCGGCCCGCTCCCATGGATCGCCAAACCTCAGAACAGCCGGCTCGCCGCAGTCACCGTCCTGAACCCGCCATCCACACCCGGCAATCCCCATTCCTGGGTTGCCAGACCTCTGGACAGCTTCACTCAAAGCACCGCTAAGGTCTCGGTCAGCTCCGCTTCCGGCGCCGCAACGACGGACGCGGACTTCGCGCCCACCCCACAAGCGCGTCTCTCCGGGATCGGCGGCGGCACGCGCCGGGGACCGGCGGCGGATTCTCATCGGCAGACCCCGGCGGCCGGCCAGACGGCTCCCGCGTCGCCAGACCAGGTTCCCACCCTCTCTGCACCCTCCCTTAGCTCCCTTGCCCCGGCTCACGGCCCGGCACCTGCGCCTGCCTCCACGGAGGCCCGCCCCATGGCCTCCAGCCGGGCCGCCAACCCCGCCGGAGTACCCACGGACGCGGGAGCCACGCCGTCCTCCGATACTCGCCCGGACCCTCCGACCGCTACCGGCAGCCGGCCACCATGGACAGGCGCCGTTTCCGATGCTTCCGCGGGCGATCCGGCCGCACCCCTTTCACCGCTAGCATTTCGCGCCATCGTGACTCCGTTGGCCGAAACCCCGATTCTCGCCAGCGCCCCGGCCAGTCCTCTCCAGCCGGTTCCGGCATCCACTCAGATCGCGATCGCGGCGGTCGATCCGGCGGACAACTCCCCCACCGGGCTGGCGGCGGATGCTGCTCAGCCACCGGCTGCCGCCCTCCCGCCGGCCAACCAGGAGGGCCAGGCAGACAAAGACCAAAGCACGGAAGAACTGCGAACCCGTAAGCCAGAGGCGCAAGCCGCGCCTCCGCAGCCGGACGGGGAGGCGGCCCGCTGGGCTCTCGCGCAACCTTCCCAAGCCAACAGGCCCGCGCAATCCGCGGCGCAGGCCACCCAGCCACCGGCGGCTCCCGCCAAGGCCGATCCCGCGCCGCCTGAGGCCGCCAAACCGGCCACCCTGCCCGCGCGCGACATCAAACTGGATTTAGGAGCGGGAGAAGGCCGCGTGGAAGTGCGGGTGGTAGAACGCGGCGGCGAGGTGCGGGTCGCCGTCCACACCTCCGACGAGCGCCTGGCGGGCGATCTGCGCGAGCATCTGCCCTCCCTATCCTCCCGGCTGGAACAGAGCGGCCTGCGCGCGGAAACCTGGCACGCCGCGGCAGCCGGCGGCGAGCGGATGCGCGCCATCGACTCGCCTTCGTCCACCGGCTCCCCATCGCCAGGCGGCCAGGACCACCCGCAATCCCGCGAGCGGCAGCAGGATGCACCCCCCAGGCAGCCCAAGCTCCCCGCGGAAACCTCCCCGGATCGGGAGAAAGGAAACAACTTCGCATGGCTCATGGACTCTCTCGGCTAAAACACGCCCGGCTGGCTTCCGGGCGCGGCTCTCTCCGGGCGACCACATGCCGCCAGCGCCGCGCGCCGGCGCGACACCCCAACCTCTCAACCGGCAATAAGGAGAATCGCATGTCACCGACTTCGAGCAGCACTTCCACTTCCGGGACCGGCAGCCAGGCTTCGGCCGCCAGTTCCACCACCAGTCAACCGGGCACCGTGGACGAGAACATGTTCCTGCAGCTTCTGGTTGCCCAACTGCAAAACCAGGACCCCCTCAATCCGCCCGACGGCACGCAGTTCGTCACCCAACTGGCCCAGTTCCAGCAACTCGAACAATCCATCAACACGGGCCAGGATATTTCTTCGATCCTTTCGGACATCAACACTTATATGGGCATTTCGTCCACCAGCACTACCAACAGCGGCTCCACGCCGCAATCCTAAGGAGAAATCGATGTTCACTTCCTTTTCAACGGCACTTTCGGGACTCAATGCCAATTCCACCGCGATCGACGTGGTAGGCAACAATCTGGCCAATCTGAACACCACCGGCTTCAAGACCAGCCAGGTGGAATTCCAGTCCCTGGTCACTCAGTCCCTGGGCGCCGGGCTCGGCGAGACCCAGGTCGGGTTCGGCACCGGCGAACCGCTCACCACCATGGAGTTCACGCAGGGCGCCGTCCAGACCAGCGGCGGCGCGATGGACGCGGCCATCCAAGGGGATGGCTTCTTCGTGGTCAACGACTCGTCCGGCAACAGCTTGTACACGCGCGCCGGAAACTTCGAGGTAGACAAGTCCGGCAACCTCATGACCGACACGGGAGACTACGTCCAGGGCTGGACCACCACCAATCCCACCACCGGGGCGGTGAGTACCAACGGTCCGATCAGCAACATCGTGGTTCCCGTGGGTTCGTTGAGTCCCCCGGTGCCCACCACCACGCTTTCGGTGGGCCTGAATCTGAATTCCTCGGCTACGGTGTACTCCGCCACGGACACCTCATCGGATTTCAGCACACCGATGACCGTTTACGACAGCCTGGGGACTTCGCACGTCCTGACACTGGACTTCCAGAAGACCGGCTCCAACACCTGGAACTATAACGTGACCATCCCCGGCGCGGATGTGGGGTCCACGGATACCTCCGTGTCGGTGGCCACCGGCAGCCTGACCTTCGATAGCGACGGGCAACTCGATCCCGCCAACGCCAGCCCGGTGGACTTAACGGTTTCCGGCCTGGCCGACGGAGCCTCGGATATGTCGCTCCAATGGAGTCTGTTCAACGGCTCGTCCGGCAATCTCACGCAGTTTGGCCAGCCTTCGGCGCAGTCGTCCAGTTCGCAGAACGGCTCGGCGGCTTCCGAACTGGTGAATGTCGGTCTGGGTAATGGGGGCACCATTCTGGCGCAATACTCCGACGGCAACCAGGTCACGGTGGGTCAGGTGGCCATGGCTTCCATCGTCAACCCCGACTCATTGATTGCCGTGGGAAACAATAACTTCCAGCTCAGCTCGCAAACCGCCACGCCGTCCATCGGCCTGCCGGGAACCGGGGGCCGCGGCGATATCTCGGGCGGTTCCCTGGAGGCCTCCACGGTGGACATCGCCACCGAGTTCACCAACCTGATGGTCTACCAGCGGGCCTACGAGGCGGATTCGCGGGTGGTGACCACGGCCGACACTTTAAGCCAGGACACTATCAACTTAATTCACTAATCTGCCGATGACTCCTCAGGAAGAGATTGCATCGCTGGCCGAGATACCGGTCGAGATCGAGGTCGAACTCGACCGGCGCATTATGCGGACACGGGAAGTGCTGGAACTCGAAGAAGGCATGGTGCTCCGCACCTCGCGGTCGGCCGGCGAGAACATCGACATCTACATTGGCGGCGTGTTGTGCGCTTCCGGCGAGATGGTGGTGATCGAAAACGCCCTGGGCGTCCGGATCACCGACTTCCGCGACGATTGAGGAGCGGTGGAAATGGAATATTTTCAACAATTTGCGGCCGTGGCGGGGGTGCTCGCCGGGCTCGCGGCGGTGCTCTGGTGGTTGCGCCGCAGGGGATGGGCCGGAAGTCTCCCGGCGCGGAGAAGGAAACTCGAGTGCCTGGAGCGGCTGCCCTTGGGGCCGCAGCATAGCCTTCACCTGGTCCGGGCGGGCGGCCGGCTGATGCTGGTGTCCTCCTCCCCTTCGGGCTGCGCGCTGATCGGCCGTCTCTCGGCCGGGGATCTCGTCGATCCGCAAGGGGGCGGGCAATGACCGGGCGCTGCGGTTACGCCCTGCTGATGGCGCTTCCCGCGGTGGCGGCCCCGGCCCAGCCGCTGTCGCTCGTGGGCATCTCGGCGGGAAAGGGAGAGGCCTCCCTGAGCGTTCCCATGCAGGTTCTTCTGCTGCTCACGCTGATGACCCTGTTGCCGGCGGCGGTGATGTGCGTCACTCCGTTTCTGCGCCTCACGGTGGTGCTGCATTTTCTGCGGCAGGCATTGGGCACGCAAACCATCCCGTCCAACCAGGTTCTGCTCGGTCTGTCCCTGTTTCTCACCGTGGTGATCATGCAACCGGTAGCCGCGGACATGTATCGCCAGGGCTGGGAACCCCTGGAAAACGGCCAGGCGACGTTCTCGCAGGCAATGGATCAAGGTTCTCGCCCGCTGCGCGCATTCCTGTTGCGCTTCGCGCGCGAAAAGGACCTCCGGCTGATGGTCGAGATGGCCCATGCGCCCGCGCCGCGATCGCCGGCGGACCTGGATTTGAAGGTGCTGATCCCGGCCTACATTATTTCGGAGTTGAAGACCGGGTTCCAGATCGGCGCGGTTCTCTTCCTGCCCTTCCTGGTGATCGATCTGGTGGTGGCCTCATGCACGCTTTCCGTCGGCATGATGCAACTCCCTCCGGTGATGATTTCCGCGCCATTTAAGATCCTGCTTTTCGTGCTGGTAGACGGATGGAATCTGGTGGTCGGATCGTTGATGAAGAGCTTCTACCAATGACGCCCGACATGGTAGTCCAAATCATCCGCCAGACTTTGCTGACCACGTTCTGGCTGGTCGCCCCCATACTCCTGATCGGGTTTCTTACGGGCATCGCCGTCAGCCTGGTGCAGATCGCCACCTCCATGCAGGACAACGCCTTCAGCACGGTGCCGCGCCTGGTGGCTTTCCTGGCCGGGTTTCTGCTGCTGTTGCCCTGGATGCTGGCGCGAACCATGTCCTACACCACGGCGCTGTTGGGGAATCTGAGCCGCTATGCCCGCTGACCTGACCCTCTCTCTGGGGACGCTCTACGGCTTCCTGCTGGTGCTGGCGCGCATTTCCGGGGCCTTGGTGTTCGTGCCGATGCCCGGGATGAAGAACATCGCCGATCCGGCCCGGGCGGCCTTTGCGCTGGGTTTCACGCTGGCGCTGATGCCCCGGTGGCCGGCGGTGCCGCTGCCCTTCGGAGTGGCGCGGTTGGCCGGCTGGTCCCTGGCCGAAGCCGCCGTGGGGATGTCGATCGGAGTGGCGGTGGCCATCGCCATGGAAGCCTTCACGCTGGGCGCCCAGGTTCTGGGCCTGCAGGCCGGATACGCTTACGCCTCGACCATCGATCCCAATACCCAAGCCGATTCCGGCGTGCTGCTGGTTTTCGCGCAGCTTGTCTCAGGGATGCTGTTCTTCGCCCTGGGCCTGGACCGCGAGGTCTTGCGCCTGTTTGCGGAAAGTCTGGTCAAGGCGCCGCCGGGAGTCTACCGGTTCGGCCCGGCGGCCGGCCTGTCCATGATTCGCCTGGGAAGCGCGATGTTCTCCGTGGGAGTGCGGCTGGCGCTGCCGGTGGTGGCCCTGCTGGTGATGGTGGATGTGGCGCTGGCCCTGCTCGGCCGGATCAACTCGCAACTGCAACTCTTGCATATGGCCTTTCCGGTCAAAATGCTGACCGGCTTGATGGTGCTGAGCTGGGTGGCGGTGCTGTTCCCGCGCCTGATGGGCCAATCGGCCGCGCTCGCCTGGGCCACGGCGCGCCGGATTCTGGGGTTATGAAGCGCCATGGCCGATCGATCCGGGCAGACCGAGGAACCGACCCAACGGCGGCTGCAGAAGGCTCGCGAGGAAGGCCAGTTTCCGGCGGCTCGGGAGTTTGTGTCGGCGCTCCAGTTCATGGTCTTCCTGGGGCTGCTGGGGGCTGGCGCGGCGGATTGGTTCGCGCAACTCCGGGAGGTCGCGGCCGGGCTGTTTTCGCTGGCCTTTGCGCGCGAACTCCGGCCGGAGGATCTGACGCAGGTTGCCTGGCGCGTGGTCCGGCAACTGTTTCTGCCGCTGGTGATGGCCGGTCTGGCAGTCGCGATAGCAACCTTGGCCTTCCGGCTGGCGACCACCCGCTTCGGCTTCAGTCTCAAGAAACTGGCGCCCGACCTGGGCCGCCTCAACCCGGCTGCCAAACTGCGGGAGCTGCCCCGCCAGAACCTGCCCGCGCTGCTGCAGGCCATGGTGCTTTTGCCGCTGTTTCTGTGGGCCGTGTACGTGGTGGCGCGCGACCACCTGGCGGCATTCCTGGCGCTGCCCCTGGGAAGCGTGGAGAGCGGCTTCGCCCTGCTGTCCCGCTCGCTGATGACGCTGTTCTGGAAGGCGGCGGGCGTGTTCCTGGTGTTCGGCGTGGTGGATCTTTACCGCCAGTTGCAGAGGCACAGGCGGGACCTGCGCATGAGCAAGCAGGAAATCAAGGACGAGATGAAGGAGATGGAGGGCAATCCGCAGATGAAAGCGCGGATCCGCCGCATCCAGCGCGACCGGGCCCGCCGCCAGATGATGAAGGAGGTCCCCAAGGCCACCGCCGTGGTGGTGAATCCCACGCACTACGCGGTGGCCCTCCGCTACCAGTTGGACGGCATGGTGGCTCCCCTGGTGGTGGCCAAGGGCAAGAACTACCTGGCGTTGCGCATCCGCGAGAAGGCCCGCGAACACCAGGTGCCCATCATCGAGAACCCGCCTCTGGCGCAGGCTCTGTACCACTCGGTGGAGGTGGGCCAGGAGATCCCCCCGCACCTCTATCGCGCGGTGGCCGAAATTCTGGCCTACATCTTCAAGCTGATGAACGGGAGGTTGCCCGGTTAGCTCTATGACGCCCGCCCGAGCCCTTCCCGCTCCCGCAAAATCCGGATGGACCGCCAGCCTGCCGCTGGGCCTGCTCCGCGAGATGGCCGTCCCGGTGGCGGTACTGGGGATCGTGATGGCGCTGATCACGCCCCTGCCCGGCTTCCTGCTGGATCTGCTGATCGTCACCGATATCCTGATGTCCGTCACGGTGCTGATGGTCTCGCTGTATCTGGTCCGGCCGGTCGAATTCACCGCCTTTCCTACCACTCTGCTGCTGCTGACGCTGTTCCGCCTGGCCCTCAACATCTCGTCGTCGCGCCTGATTCTGCTGAACGGCAACACCGGCACGACGGCGGCGGGAGAAGTCATCGGGGCCTTCGGCAGCTTTGTGGTGGGAGGAAACTACATCATCGGCGCGGTGATCTTTCTGGTGCTGATCGCCATTCAATACGTGGTCATCAACCATGGCGCGGTGCGCATCTCCGAAGTCACGGCGCGATTTACCCTGGACGCTCTGCCCGGCAAGCAGATGTCCATCGATTCGGACCTCAACGCCGGCCTGATCGACGAAAAGGAGGCCAAACGGCGGCGCAAGCAACTGGCCACCGAGGCGGAGTTCTACGGGGCCATGGACGGCGCTTCGCGGTTTACCCAGCGCGACGCGGTGGCCAGCATCCTGATTACCGGCATCAACATCGTGGCCGGGTTTCTGATCGGCGTTTTGCAGCACGGGATGGACCTGGGCAAGGCGCTCGAGACCTACACCGTACTGACCATCGGAGACGGTCTGGTGACGGTGATTCCGGCGCTGATGATCTCGATTTCAGGCGGCCTGATCGTGACGCGCGCCAGCTCCGAGGCCCGGCTGGGGGCCGAGTTCGGACGGCAGATCCTCGGCAACTCGCAACCGCTCCTCCTGGCGGGGGGTGTGCTGGTCGCGATGGCAGCGCTCCCCGGTATGCCCAAGCTGCCCTTCCTGTTGCTCGGCGGAGCGGCCGGAATGGGGGGATGGAAGATGCGCCGCGGGGAGGCCGCGCGGGAAACCGCCGCGACGGCGGACAGCAAACCGGCCGCCGCCAAGGAGAACGTGGAATCCCTGCTGCGCGTCGAGCCGCTGGCGATCGAGGTCGGTCTGGGACTGGTGGGCCTGGTCGAAGGCGCGCAGGATTCGCCGTTGCTGCGCCGCATTTCTTCGATCCGCCGGCAGTTGGCGGGAGACCTCGGATACCTGCTGCCGCCCGTGCGGGTCACCGACAATCTCTCGTTGCGCAGCCGCGAATACGTGATCTCGCTCAAAAGCGTGGAGGTGGCGCGCTACGAGTTGCCTCAGGGATGCGAGTTGGCCATCCCCACCGGCCCCGGCGGGCCGGCCGTGGAGGGACAGGCCACCCGCGAGCCGGCCTTCGGCATGAGCGCCCTGTGGATTCCCGCCGCGCGCGCCGAGCGGGCCCGCAACTCGGGCTACACCGTGGTGGACGGCGTCAGCGTGCTGGGGACGCACCTGGCGGAGTTGATCCGCCGCTACGCCCACGAGCTGTTCACCCGGCAGGACGCCAAACGCCTCCTGGACCGCGTGGGGGTGGAGCATCCCAAGGTGGTCGAGGACCTGATCCCCAAACTGCTGCCGCTGGCTACCCTGCAAAGGGTTCTGCAAAACCTGCTGCGCGAGCGCGTTTCCATACGCGACGCGTTATCCATCCTGGAGGCCTTGGGAGAAGCCGCCGCAGCCACGCGAAATCCGGTCCTGTTGACCGAATACGTGCGCCAGTCGATTCGCCGGGCGGTGGCCAAGCCGTACCTGAACCGCGCGGGAGACCTGCCGGCCTGGTTTCTCGATCCCGCGATCGAGCGCACCGTGGAGAGCGCCGTGGAGCACGGCGAGCAGACCAGTCATCTGACGCTCGCGCCCCAGGCCATCCGCGATATTCTGAACCGCCTGCAGAACCGGGTCTCCTCGCCGGAGACTCCGGTGGTGGCCATCACCTCGTCGGGAGCTCGTTACTTTCTGCGGCAAATGGCCGAATCGGCGCTGCCCAACCTGTTCTTCCTGGCGCATAACGAAGTGCCTCCCGGCTTGCGGGTTCAGTCGCTGGGGAATATTTCGTGATCCCCCCTACAGAAAATTCGCGCGCCTGACGATAGTTTACTCGTGCGATGGATTGCCCGAGCGCGCCGGAGAAGGGACAGCCAAAACGGATGAGAATCAAGTCCTACTATGCGCATGCGGTCGAAGACGCCATGTCGATGGCGCGTCAGGAGCTCGGACCGGACGCCATGCTGGTCAACACGCGAAAAGCGCCCCCGGAGGCCCGCCATCTGGGCGAATACGAAGTGGTCTTCGCCACCGATCTGCCGCTTCAGGAAGGCGCCGGGACGGACGGCGCACCCGGAGCGCCGGTTTCCGTGGTTTTCCAACCCGGCGAGCGGCTGGCGCGCGAAGTCGCCGACCTGAAGAAGGAACTGGAGGGCATGCGGCGGACCTTGCAGCGCACGGCGTTCGCCCCGCCCGAGTGGGCCGGCGCCTCGCCCGGCTACTCGGACGCGTACGCGACGCTCATCGACGGCGACTTGGATCCCGAAAGGGCGCGCGAGATCCTGGGGGCCGCCGAAACCCGCCTCCTCAATGGTGCCACGGCCTTCGGAGCGCCATCCCACGCCGATTCCGGCTTCCGGAAGGCCCTGGGCGAAGAGTTGGAAGCGCGCTTTACCGTCGAGGCGGCTCTGGGCCGTAGCGAGGCCACGCCGCGCATCGTGGCGCTGGTCGGCCCTCCGGGCGGGGGCAAGACCACCACGCTGGTCAAGCTGGCGGTGAACTATGGCCTGGCCTGCCGGCGCCCGGTCCTGCTGCTTTCCATGGACAACTACCGGGTGGCCGCCGGGGAACAGTTGCGTTCCTACGCCGCCATCCTGGGGGTCGGTTTCCAGATCCTGGAAACCGTCGCGGCGCTGGCCCAAACCATCGAGGAGAACCGCGGCAAGGATCTCATCCTCATCGACACGCCCGGATTCGGATTTTCCGATCTTGATATATCCATTGGGCTGGCCCAATTCCTGGCCACGCGAAGCGACGTGGACACGCACCTGGTGCTGCCGGCTTCGATGAGATCCGGCGACCTCGCCCGCGTGGTGGACCGGTACGAGGTTTTTCGGCCGCACCGTCTGCTGTTCACCAAGCTGGATGAAACCGGCTCGTTCGGCGCAATTCTCCAGGAGGCGGCGCGAAGCGCCAAGCCGCTGTCCTTCTTCACGACCGGGCAGCGCATCCCGGAAGATCTCGAGACCGCTTCCAAAAGCCGTCTGGTGGAGTTGATCCTGGGTGGCCGGCGGAGCGAAACGTTATCGGCTGCATAGGAACGAATCGCGGAACTATATGTACTCGTATTTGGCGGCGGAAAATCTGACGGAAGACGAACGGGAGCGGCTCATTCTGGAACACCTCCCGCAAGTGCGCCTGATCGCACGCCGGATTCAGGAGCGGCTTCCCGAGAACATCAGCCTGGAAGACCTGGTGTCCACCGGGGTCATCGGGTTGATCTCGGCGATCGACAATTTCGATCCGCGGCACAACGTCAAGCTCAAGACCTACGCCGAGTACAAGATTCGCGGCGCCATTCTGGACAGCCTGCGGGGCCTGGATTGGGCGCCCCGCCAGAAGCGCCGGAAGGCCAAGCAGATCGAAGCCGCCATCGCCTCGGCCGAGCAGCGCCTCAAGTGCTCCCCGTCGGAGGAGGAAATCGCGGCTCAACTGGGGATCTCCCTCGACGAATACCACGAATGGCTGGTCGAGATCCGCGGCCTCAACATTGCCAGCCTGGAATGTGCCCACGGCGATCCCGGGAAGGACCTGCTGCATTACATCGCCGACGACGGCGAGGCGCTGCCGTCCGCGCTGTTGGAGCGGAGCGAGTTGGAGCGCCTGCTGGCCGAGGGGATCGAGAGGATCCCCGCGATCGAGCGCACTGTGTTGAGTCTTTACTACCACGAGGAGCTGACCTTGCGGGAGATCGCGCAAATCGTCAATCTGCACGAGTCCCGCATTTCGCAGTTGAAGTCGCAGGCGATCTTACGTCTGCGGGCGCACCTGACCGAGAAGTGGCCCAGCGCGAAAGGCGCAGTCACCGCATGAACACCGGCGAGAACCAGGCACGCGAGCGGTTGGACGCGCGGGAAGACACGAAGCAGATTCTGGACCAATGGGTGGAGAGTCTGGCGCAGGTTTTCGAATCCATGACGGACCAGCGGCCCCAGACCGGCTGGCAGGCCGCCAGCGGGACAGTCTCCGAAGTGGCGGCGGCCGCGGAGGCGGGGCCCGAGACCGGGATGCTGTGGTGGGAGCAGCCGTTCCAACTGGGCAGCGCCGCGGCGGCCTGGGTGGGCGCCCCGCGGGCGCTTTGGGAATATGCCGGCACGCTCACGCTGAAAGCGGCGGGCCTCGAAAGCGTGGAGACCGGCGAGGCGCGCAACACCTGGTTCGAGATCTTGAGTCAATCGCTGTCGGCCATGGCCCGTTCGATTGGCTCCGTAGTGGGCCATGAGGTCAACTGCGAACCAGGGGTGGAACGTCCCCCGGCGGCCCCGGTCCACGAGTGGGCCCAGGTCTCGCTGCGCTTCACCGAAGGGCCTCCGGGCCTGCTGCTGCTGGCGTTCAGCTCCGATCTGATCGGGCAGCTTACGCCGCCGGCGGCCGGCCCTGCCGCCGAGCCCGGCGCGGCCCCTCCGCGGGCAGTGGAGCCGGCGCCCGGCGCCCGGCCAGCTCGGTCGCGAACCATGGAATTGCTGTTGGACGTGGATCTGCCGGTCAGTATCTCTTTCGGCAAAGCCGAATTGCCCATGCGGGATGTCTTGAAGCTGACCACCGGCTCGATCGTGGAGCTCAACCGCGGCATCACCGATCCGGTGGAAGTGCTCATCAACCATTGCCTGATCGCGCGCGGAGAGGTTGTGGTGGTGGACGGGAACTACGGCGTGCGAATTCAGGAGATCGTCAGCCGGCAGGACCGCCTGCGGAGCATCCGATGACCGCGGTGCTTCCCCTGGCGCTGCTCTGCGGTCTCGCGCTGGCTTCGGCGGCGCTCAGCTTCCTGGCCTTGGCGCGGGCGCGCGTCCTGGCGGGCGTGGCCGAGCGAAAGGCGCGCGCCCAGACCGGGCAATTGGGCGAGACCGTCGAAGCCGTCGAGAAGGCCGTGGAGAGCTTGTCGGAAGAGGTCCGCGGGTTGCGGCAGCATCCTCCGGCCGCTGCCTCGGACGGAGGCCTGCCCAGAGCAGGTTTGAATTTGAGCAAACGCTCGCAGGCCCTGCGCATGCATCGGCGGGGCGAACCGCCCGAACAGATCGCCGCCACGCTCGCCGTTTCCCGCCAGGAAGTCGATCTGCTGCTCAAGGTCCACCGCATCGTCATGACCCGTTCCTGATCTCGATCCGCCGTGCCCGCCCGGCGGCCCAGCCCGCGCATCGCCCCTTCGATACCCGAATGCAGCATAATGAGGGTACATGACCGTCGAGATCGAAGGCGTCACGCTGCACCTGGCCCACCCGGACGAACTCGCGGTCGAGTGGGTCGGACAAGATGAACTTATGCGCCAGTTGCTGGCCGCGTGGATGGTGGTGAATGAGCAGGACCTCCCTATGAACCCACGCCTGTTGGGTAAGCCTGGAGTGGGCAAGACCACCCTGGCCTACGCCGCCGGAAGGCGCATGGGGCGCGACGTCTATATCCTGCAAGCCACCCTGGATACGCGCCCGGAGGACCTGCTGGTGACCCCCGTAATCGCCGGCGAGGGCAGCCTGCGCTACGTCGCCTCGCCGCTGGTTACCGCCATGCTCCGCGGGGGCATCGCCATCCTCGACGAGGGCAACCGCATGAGCGAGAAGAGCTGGGCCAGCCTGGCGCCGCTGCTGGATAACCGGCGCTACGTCGAATCCATCGTGGCCGGCATCAAAATCAAGGCGCACCCGCATTTTCGGCTGGTGGCCACCATGAACGACGACGCCTCCACCTTCGAGCTGCCCGAATACATCCACTCGCGGCTGCAGCCGCAGATCTTTATCGACTTCCCCGAGCGCGACGAGGAGTACCAGATTCTGCGGGAAAACCTGCCCTTCGCCGAAGAGCGCATCCTCAGCTACGTGGCCGACTTCCTGCAAATGGCGCACGCCGCCGACGAGCGCTACACCGTGCGCGACGGCATCAACGTGGCCCGCTTCGCCATCAAGCTGAAGAGCCTGGCCACCGAGAGGACCCACGAAATCGAGGCCCTGGAGACCTCCGTGGTGCAGGTGCTGGGGGAGGAAGCGTTGCGCTATGTCCGGCGAAATCGACCTTCCGCTTCCTGATCCGGGCAGCCTCACGCGCGGGCGATTCACGTACTTCCCGGTCGTCCCCGGACGCGTGGAGTTCGCCATCGAAGTGCGCCAGGCGATTCTGAGGGAGCGTCCCCAGACCATCGCGCTGGAACTGCCGGCCACTTTACAGGCGGCCTGGCTGCGGAGTGTGGCGCGGCTCCCGGAGATGTCGCTGATTTTCTATCCCGACGAGACGCGCGGAGACGACCAGGCCATCTATGTGCCCGTGGAACCCGCCGACCCATTCACGGAAGCCATCCGCACCGGTCTCGAGACCGGCGCCGAAATTGTGTTCGCCGACCCCGATTCCGGCGAGCGCCCGCACCTGAAGGACGCCTATCCCGATACCTACGCCGTGCGCCATATCGGTGTCCAGCGCTACGTGGACGCCTACCGCGTTTACCCGCAGCCGCGGTCGCCCGAGATTGCCGCGCACGCCGCCGGCATTGCGTGGAAGCTGCAGGGAACCGATCCTTCGGCCAGCACGCTGGTGGTGGTGTCGCTGAATCTCCTGGACCCGGTGCTGGACGCCATGGAAGGACCGCAAGCGCAACCCCTTGCGCGGCTTTTCCGCGAGGGTGTGGAAGTTTTCAATCCGCACCCCGAATCCCTGGCCGAGATTACCGTGGAATATCCGCAGCTCCAGTGGCGCTACGAACAGTTTCGCCAATTGATGACCGACCAGGGCCTGGTCGACCGGCGGCACGCGCAACTGGCCGTATTCCAGGCCGCCGGGAAGGAATATGAAGCCAGCACCGGCGAGCGGGTGGCCCATTGGCAGCGGCGCCTGCTGGGGCGCTACGCCCGCAATCTGGCTCTGGCCGGCAGCGAATTGTCGGCCGGCGTGTTCGACCTTACCGTGGCGGCCCGCAGCGTAGTGGACGACAACTACGCTTGGGACGTGTGGGAAGCCGCCGGCCGCTACCCTCCGCAGCGGACCGGGGCCGACGTGCTCACCGTGCGGATCTCCGGCGAAGAGATCTGGATGGACACCCGGCGCATCCGTTTGCGCCGCCGCCTGCCCAGCACCAAGCGCCGCCTTCGCCCCTTCGGACTGAAGCCCCGCAGGAAGGAAAAGGTCCCCGGCGAGTGGGCCAGCCAGTTGAACGGCGCGGGCATCTGTTCCTATCCCCCCGAGGACCTGGTGATCGAGGACTACGGCCGGTTCCTGAAACGTAAGGGGAAGAGCATCCTGTCCGAGGAGAGCGTGCGCGTGGAACCCTTCACCACCTCGTTTCTGGATGGCGTGGATATGCGCGAAACCATCCGCAAGTGGTACGAAGGCCGCATCTACGTGCGCCAGTTCCGGAAAATCCATGGCGAGGTGGGATCCGTGGTGGTGATCTTCGACGAGGACCGCGACAACCGCTACCCTTATTTGACCACCTGGCTGGGCGAGAACCAGAACGAATCCGACATGGCCTTTTACTCCACCTTCCCTTTCGACAACCTGGTGGGACCGGGGATTGGGCGCGCGGAATACGGCGGGCTCCTGATGAGTCTGCCGCCGCGCCGCATGTACGATGTCTGGCGGGATTCCGATTACGAATTCGCGGAATCGAAATCCGAGCGGCTGCTGCTGGCGGGACTGGATTATTCGATCCACCATTACGTGGTATACGTGGCGGCCCGTCCGCCGCGATCCATTTTTAAGACCATCGCCGCGCGGGCCGGGCGCACGGTCATCTACATCCCCATTGGCCAGCTCTCGCCGGTGGCCTTGAAAAAGATCCGCGTGGTGCACGTGCTGGACGGCTATGACAAGCGCGACATCGCCAAAGAATACCTCTGGTGATCTCTTTCAGGCCACCCGGGAATCCAGGCTCCGCACCTTCGCGGACAGGGTGGTGCGCTTGAGCCGCAGCATCTGGGCGGCGGCCTTCTTATTGCCGCCGGTTTTTTGGAGCGCCTGTTCCAGGATGCTCCGCTCGATGAGCGCCAGAGTGCGCTCGTAATCCAATCCACCGTCCGGCACGGCGACGACCGGAAGTCCCGCGGGTACCGGGGCCCGCGCGCGCATCTCCGGCAGCGGGAAGTCCGCCGGACCCAGCGGTAGGCGCTCCCCGCTGAGCGCGATGGCCATCTCCACGGCGTTCTCCAATTGCCGCACATTGCCGGGCCAGGCGTAGGCGCCCAGGTAGTCCACGGCCTCTCCGGTCAAGCGCTTCAGCGGAATCCGCTCCGCGGCGCAGATCTTGCGCGCGAAATGCGCCGCCAGCGCGGGAATATCCTCGCGCCGCGCGCGCAGCGGGGGCATATGGATCGGCACCACGTTCAGGCGATAGAACAGGTCCTCGCGGAAACGCCCTTCGTCCATACGCTCGCCGAGGTGGCAGTTGGTCGCGGCCACCACGCGGACGTCCACCCGCACGGTTTCCGAACTGCCCAGCCGCTGGAATTCGCGTTCCTGGAGCACCCGCAGCAGCTTGGCTTGCAGATCCAGCGGCATCTCTCCGATCTCGTCCAGAAACAGGGTGCCTCCGTGGGCCTGTTCAAAACGTCCCGTGCGGCTCTGGTGCGCTCCCGTGAAAGCGCCCCGCACGTGCCCGAACAACTCGGCTTCGAGGAGATTTTCCGGCAGGGCGTTGCAGTTGACCGCCACCAGCGGACCGCTGCGGCGCGGCCCCGCCAGATGCAGCGCGCGCGCCGCGACCTCCTTGCCCGTGCCGGTTTCACCGGTAATGAGCACGGTGGCGCGCCGCGCACCCACCATGCGAATGATGTGGCCCACCTGCCGCATGGGATGGCTCTCCCCGACCAGCAGGCGCTCCCAATCCTGCTTGGCCGTGTCCTCCGTGCCGCCCGCCCGCTCCGCCAGCAGGGCCAAGCCGTTGGTTCGGCGAACTTCGATGGCCTGGGCCAGACGGGGAAAGACCCCGGCCGGCGAGGCGACCCGCGAAGCGGCGCCCAGATAGCCCCCGCCTCCGACGTTCGAGGGGTCGTAAATCACCACGATCTGTCGGGAAGCCATGCCTTGCACCTGTTCCACGATCTGCTCACCCCATACGCCTGTTGAGAAATCCAACACAATGGCGGCATATTCGGTGACTCCGAATTCCGGGAGTCCACCTCCGGATAAGAAGAGGTCGATCTTCCAGCCTTTGGGCGGCGCCGGAAGCGAGCCGGCGTGAGCGGTTTGGCGTGACTGGATCCATAAAACCGAAATGGCGTCCATGGTCTTCACACCAGCAATCGGCGGAAGGCCGGGAAACTTTAGAGCTTTTTTTCACAAAATCCGCTGGCCCAGCCTAAAGAAGCCACGCCGTCCCGCCGATATATCATTTAGCAGAGGATAGGCGTATGGACATGAAAGTCTACGATCGAAATCTGACGGGCGCGGCGGCGGCAGGGTCTACGCGCACGCAGGACACGCAGAAGGCGGAGAGTAGTCCCTCCGGCGGGGCGCAATCCTCCAGCCGGAGCGGCGCCGGAGACCAGGTGGAGCTCTCGGGGACACTCGGACGGCTCTCCGAAGCCTTGTCAACCCAGGGAACCCAACGCACGGCCAAGGTCGCCGCGCTGGCCGCCGCGTATCGCAGCGGCAATTACCAGCCCAACGCGGCGGGCGCCAGCAAAGGGCTGGTCTCCGAAGCCTTATCCGCGGCCGGAGGCCAATAACCATGGGCGCCACGGGGCTGACCGGCCGGCTTCGGGTTGCGACGGTCCGCATGGACCGGGTACTGGACGGATTGAAGGCCGCTTCGCCGGAGGTATTGGATGGCTGCGCGGGGCTGATCGAATTGGCTTGTAAGGAACTGGGCGGGGTTTCCGCCGGGCCAGACGCGGCTGGCGGCGAAGCCGGAGCGCTGGCGGCGGCGTTGCAACTACGCACCAGAGTCCGGCAGGCGCGCCGCCTGCTCGACAACGTGTATCGATTTCACTCGCGCTGGGCGCAGATGTTGGGAGCACGGACGGGGGGATACCTGCCGGGCGGGCAGGCAGCTCCAGTGCTGAGACCCAACCGGCTATTTTTGAGAGGTTAGCTTGAATCTGCTCGCGAGTTTAGAGATCACCGCCGGAGCCCTGAATGCCTACGATCAGGTGCTGGCAGTGGTGCAAAACAACGTCGCCAACTCCAGTACTCCGGGCTACGCCGAACAGACCCAGAACCTGGAGCCCCTGCCCTTCGATACGTCCACCGGCGCTATGGGTGGAGTTCAAGCCGGTGAGGTGGTCAGCTCACGGGACCAATACGCGGAGCAGGCCGTACGGAGCCAGACCGTACTGTTGGGCCAGGCCCAGCAAAACGTCGACAGTCTGACCTCGCTACAGTCGGTCTTCGACATTACCGGACAGTCCGGCATTTCGGCCGCTCTGAACAACCTGTACTCCAGTTTCTCCGCATGGGCGCAGACTCCCACCGATAGCAACGCGCAACAGACCGTGCTCACCAGCGCCTCGGCCCTCGCACAGGCGTTTCAACAGACCGCATCCGATCTGGATGGTGTGGCCCAGCAGACCACCGGCCAGATCCAGGATTCGGTTACCCAGGTCAACCAACTGGTGGGGCAGCTCCAGGGTTACAACAAGCAGCTTCTCGACGGCCAGACCCACGATGCGAGCCTCGACGCCGAGGTCAATTCCACCCTCGAGCAGCTCTCGCAATACGTCGATTTCAGCGCCATGCAGCAATCCGACGGTTCCTACGAGATACTGATGAACGGGCAGACCCCCCTGTTGGTGGGGGATCGACAATACCAGATCTCCTATCAACCGGTCGAAGCGGCCGATGCCACCTATCCCAACTCGCCCGCGTCGGCGGCGATTCTCTCGTCCTCCGGGGCCGATATTACGGCGGCGACCACCGGCGGGCAGTTGGGCGCGCTCCTCAACGTCGCCAACACCGTCCTGCCGTCTTACATTGGCGATGGCAACCAGGCCGGCGATCTGAACGTGATGGCTCAACAGTTCGCCGATTGCGTGAACGGTCTGCTGACCAGCGGCAACATCTCGGATGGAGACCCAGCCAATAATGTGCCGCCCACTCCCGGCGTTCCGCTGTTCACCTACGACACCAGCAACGCTACCAATGTGGCCGCCAGCCTGGCGGTGAGTTCCACCATTACTCCGGAGCAGTTGGCGGCCATCCAGCCGGCCACCGATTCCGCCGCCGAGGTGTCCAACGGCATAGCCCTGGCGCTTTCCCAAATGGCCGACCCGCAGAGCCCGTCCGAGGAGGGTGAACTCGACGGCGCCAGCATTAGTTTCAGCTCCTTTTACGGGGCATTGGCGTCGCGCGTGGGAAACGACCTGAACACCGCCAACGGCGACTTGACGGTGCAGCAATCGGCGGTAGCCCAGGCGCAGAATCTGCGGCAGCAGGTCTCGGGGGTCAACCTCGACCAGCAGGCCGCCCTGCTGCTGCAGGTGCAGCAATCTTATGACGCGGCCTCGAAATTCCTGAGCGTGCTGGACGAGATCACCTCGAATGTGATCGACATGATCGATCCTGCTACCACAACATGATCGTAAGGAGACTATGATTTCCCTTCTGCAAGGATCGTCACAACTGTTCATCGCCAATCTCGGGCAGATTCAGCAGGAACTGGCCGAGGCCAACCAGCAGGTCTCCTCGGGGTTGAAGATCGCCGTGCCGTCGGATGACCCCGACCAGATCAGCAGCCTGCTGCAGCTCCGCTCGGACTTGGCGAGCAACACCCAGATCCAAACCAACCTAACGCTGGCCGGAAGCGATGCCCAAGCCGCGGACAACGCCCTGAGCTCTTCGATCCAGCTCATGGACCAGGCGGTCACCGTGGCCACCGAGGGCGCCAATGCCACCACGACCGCGGCTTCGCAACAGGAACTCGCGCAGCAAGTCCAGGCGATCCAGCAACAAATGGTGGCCAACAGCAACACGACCGTGCAGGGCCGCTTCATCTTCAGCGGGGACGACGATGGAACCCAGGCGTATACTTTCGATCCCACCGCCACGGCAACCAATTCCGTCGACCAGGGGTCCACGGCCGCCGCGACGCGGCAGATCGAGGACCCCCAGGGAGGCTCCTTCGCCGCCTCGCTGACTGCCCAACAGATCTTTGACGACCGCAACGCGGACGGCAGTTATGCGAACGACAATGTCTTTCAGGCCCTGAATAACTTATACAACGCCCTGGCCGGCGGCAATAGCGATGCGATCGGAGCCACCATTTCCAATTTGCAGGCCGCCGGCGACCACTTGAATTCCATGCAGGAATTCTACGGCGGCGTGGAGGACCAGATCCAGAATGCGCAGACGTTCGCCAACACCAACAACACCCAGTTGCAGACCGAGATCGGCAATACGGAGGATGCCGATATTCCCACGGCCGTGATGGAATTGACCCAGGCGAGCACCGCCGAACAGGCAGCCCTTCAGATGCAGGCCAAGATGCCGACTTCGACCCTGTTCGATTACCTGGGGTGAACCACCGGCGCGGAGCGGCCATCGGACCGATCCGGCGAGTGGCAGATTTCCGGCGCCGCCGCGGCGGGCCCGCGTTGGATCCTGGTGCGCGCAAGCCCAACACCGAGGGATTTGTTCCGTAGCGGCGGCTGTTCACTTGGGCGTAAACGTCGACACCGCCCCGAATCGCCGATAATTGGCGTATGAGATCCGCAGCCGCTCGCGCTGCGGGCCGCCGCGGAAGTACAGGGTATCGTCCGCATAGGTGTAGGCCGGAAACCAGTGTTTGCCGTCCATGGGCTTCCGGATGGTGGTGAAGCGCGGAAACAGATTCTCGCTCTTGGTGCTCCGGATCTGCGGAACGGCTTGCCCCTCCATCCGCACGATGTTGTACTCTTTCTTGTCCACCCAGACCAGCCCGTCGAAGAAGCGCTGGCCTTCCAGAATCTGCCGCGGGCGCACCTGCAGAACCCAGCAATCCACGTCATCCATAGTTTCCTCGCCGCGGAACCTGGTCTCATAGTTCCACAGGCGATCTTCCGTGAGCACCAGCGGCTGGATGTCGCGCACGTCGCGAAAATCCTCCTCGGTGAGCTTCAAAGACTTCAAGCCGTTCTGCGGCCTCCCCACGAATTCTTCGGAGCGTTCGTGTTGGGGCGAAAAGACCACGTCGCGCACCTCCTGGTAGTGCCCCTGGACGCCGCCGTGGCTGTCCAGTTCCTCCAGCGTAACGGTCTGCCGGTACATATACTCATTGCGTTCGGCTTCCGTCTCGCTTTCGCGGTGCGCCACCAGTTTCGTCAGGTTGGGCGGCGGGTCTTCAGCGGCCAGCGGCGCGGAGCACGGGGCGGACAAAAGCGCGGATGCTAGAATGAGCGCGATGGTCAAATCGCTCCGCGGCTTCCTGGCGGTGGTCCTGGCCGGCTGGGTGGCGCTGAGCGCGGCGGGCGTTTTATACGCACGGTACAAAGGCATTCCAAACCAGGCGGCTCTGCCGGTGGTGGCCGCCTTCCTCGTGGCCTTTCCATTCTATCTGGTTCCGGCGTTTCCCCGGCTGCGTAAGCGGATCGGCGGACCGCGGCTCCCCGCCTATGTGCTGGCCGCGGCTCTGGCGCCTTACCTCACCGGCTGGCTCGGCGGCGGCATCCAGTTTCACTGGGGCGGATTGGCGCGCCTCGTGGCCATGGCCCTGCTGTTCGGTCTCTGGTACCGGCCGTCGCGCGCCCATTCCCCCATCGCCGACCTGGCTTTTCTGACGCTCATTCCGCTGGTGCTGCTGAGCGGCTACCTGGACGCCATCTACATCGCGGTTCATCCGGCGCTGCAAAAGGACCTCATCGAACTGGGCCACGTGGCGCTGATTGAAATCGCCGTCCCCGTGCTGATGGTGGCGCGCGGCGTCCGGACCGGCTACGGATTTTTCCCCACGCGCGCGGAGTGGACCATCGGCCTGCGCCACTACCTCTACTTCGCCGCCGTGGGCCTCCCCTTGGGCCTGGCGCTCAAAGCCGTGCATTTCACGGCCCCGGCGCCGCTATGGAAGATCGCCGCCACATTCCTGGGCTTCTTTTGGGTGATCGCCCTCTCCGAGGAGTTCTTCGTCCGTGGGGTGCTCCAGGGCTGGTTGGAGCAGTGGACCAAGCGGGCTTCCCTGGCGCTCCTGGTCACCTCCGCCTTGTTCGGCGCCGCCCACCTCTTCTTTCGTGACTTCCCCAACTGGCGCTGGGCGCTCCTCACCTCCATTCTGGGCTGGTGTTGCGGCCACGCGCGCAATCAGGCGGGCGGCATTCGCGCCGGCGTGGTCACCCACGCGCTCGTGGTTACCACCTGGCGAGCCTTCCTGGCATGATCGGCAGCTACGATTGTTTCACCCGCGCACGGTGCCCCCAAGGTTGGACCGCTAAGGGGTGGCGCGCCGGGCCCGGGGGCAAGTGGTGCAGCGCGCGGGGTTTCGGTCGGCGGCCGGAGGTAAGAGGAGTGGCGCTGGGGTGGCGCGCGGCGGCCGGAGCAAGCGGGGCGGTGGGGGGTGGCGCGCGGCAGGCCGGTGGGCGAGAGGAGTGGCGCGGGGCCGGCGGGCCGGTGGGCAAGAGGAGTGGCAGGGTACGGCCGGCGGGCCGGGCGACAAGTGATGTGGGCCTAACGCCGTGCGCCGGCGGATACCCGCGCTGCGGCCGGCTGCCGCGGCGACGAGTAAGAGGATGACGACGCCCATCCAGTCTTCAACCACGCGCCTAGCAACCGTAACGCCTCTCCACTCTCGGTGCTTTGGACGTCTTGCGCCTCGGTGGCAAGCCCTAGTGCCCGCTCCACGTCTCCGGCGTCCAGCGCCTGCCGGGCTGCCTGGCGCAATTGCCAAGCCCTCACCGCCAGCCGCATCAGCGGCTCCAGGTCGGCGCCGCAACGCGAGCAGATCCGCGCGCCGCGAAAACGCGCCTGGCAGACCGGGCAGCGGTTCTCGACGCCGGCGCGGCACCGTCCTGAGGAAAGAGTCCTCGGTGGCCTCGGTGGCGCGTCCTGGACCCTGCCAGAGGCCGCCTCTGGAGTGCGCCCGGCCAATGTCGACAGGAATGCCGACGCGGCGCGCACGAGCCCGTGCGCCACTCGAATGGATCGGATCAATGCCGGCCCTCGACGAAGAACAGCAACTCCTTCAGCGCGCCGGTGGCCTGCTTCAACGCCGCCGCGTCGCCCGAGGCCACGGCCGTATCGATTTTCTCGTGCAGATCGATGGCCTCCTCGCGGTCTTCCGCGTGCATTTTCGCGAGCAGCCCGCGTGAACGCTCCAGCAGGCTCTCAATTTCCGCGTCGCCGTCCGCGCGCGCAGCGGCCGGCAGGGCCGGCATTTCGATCACCTGGGCGCCCGCATCCACCACGTCGTCTTCGAGCTCTGCGGTCGTCTCCCACTCGTCGTCCATCGTCTCGCCGCGCGTCTCGTACAACTCCTGAATCCGCTTCCGCCCCGCCGCAATCTCCTCGGCGCTCTTGGCGCGCAGCGCATTGGCGATCCGGATTTGCTTCGATTTACCGGTCCGCTTCTCCACCGCCGCGACCTCCAGAATCCCGTCCAGATCGAGGCGCATACGGCAGAGAATCTCGTTGGCATCCTCCATGGAGGTCAGGCCTTCGACGCGAAAGTCCCCTACCAGGATGTTCTTCAGCGCGTCCTCGTCGTCGCCCTGGTATACGTGGATATCCACCTCGGTTTGATAGGGGTGGCTTGTCATGTACTGCTCGGTGCGCGTCAAAGGCAGCGGCGTATTGCGCCGGATAATGGGCTTGTAACAGTGCGGATAGGGATATCCGCCGCGCTCGCCGAGATAGGAGACTCCGAAGGAGTACGGCGAAACGTCCACCAGCACGCGTTCCACCGCGCGCCCGGCGAGGCGCGACGCCATCACACCGGCGCCCAGCGCCACGGCCAGATCCGGATGCACGTCCTGGCGCGGCTCCAAACCGGTTTTTTCGATGAGCAGGCTGGAGACCAGCGGCGTGCGCGTCGAGCCGCCCACCAGCAGAATCGCATCCATGTCGCCGGGCTTCTTGCCGGAATCCTGCAGCGCTTTGGACACGCTGTCGAGCGTGGATTCCACCAGCGGACGAATCATGGCCTCATATTCTTCGCGCGAAATCTCGAGTTCCAGGTGCAGGGGCCTGAAGAGCTTGCTGACCAGCGCCTCCTCGCGGATCTGGACATACGGCTCGAAGCTCAGTTTCTTCTTGGCCTCTTCGGCCGCCCACCAGAGCCGCGCCTTGGCCGCCGGGTGTCCCTGGCGGAGATCCACACCGTGCCGCTTTTCGAACTCCGTCGCCAGGCGCTCCGCCAGCAGATCGTCGAAGTCGTCGCCGCCCAGGTGGTTGTTGCCGTGACTCGCCAGCACCTCGGTGATGTCGCCCTCCACCGTCACCACCGAGACATCGAAGGTGCCGCCGCCCAGGTCGTAAATGAGCACCGTGTGCCGCGATCCGTCGCCGTAGCCGTAAGCCAGGCTGGCCGCCGTGGGCTCGTTGAGAATGCGCACCACTTCCAGTCCGGCCAGGGCGCCGGCCTCGCGCGTGGCGTTTCGTTGCGCATCCGAAAAGTAAGCGGGCACGGTGATCACGGCCCTCTGCGGGCGCTCGCCCAGCGCGCGGTGCGCCCACTCCGCGAGTTCGCGCAGGATCAGCGCGGAGATCTCCTGCGGCAGAAAATCCTTGCTGCCCACGCGGACTTTTTCATCGCTGCCCATCTTGCGCTTGATGCTGCGCACGGTGCGCTCCGGATAAAGCGCCTGCTGGTTGCGCGCCGCCTCGCCCACCAGCAGTTCTCCGGCTGGCGAAAACCCCACGCAGGAGGGCAGCATGCGCGTATCTCCAGGCCCGAGCACCCGCACCTGGCCGCGAGTGAACGCGGCGATTTCCGAATTGGTAGTGCCTAAGTCGATACCGGCAATCAGATCACTCATTTTCTTTCCCCGCCGGCGCACACGAAACCTTCACCTGCGCCGGTCGAAACAATTCCCCATTCCATTCGTAACCACTGCGGTAAACCTCGATCACGGTGCCTTCGGGAACGGCGCTCGATTCCTGGCGATCGATGGCGTTCATCCGCCGCGGATCGAACGCCTGCCCTTCACACGGGATTGCGCGCGCGTTGAATTCCTCCAGCGTTTGATCCACTCGATCGAGTCCCAGCTCGTACCCTTTCTTCAAGGCTGCCAGCGTGGCGCCGGCGGTGTCCTCGCCCGGCCGCGAGAAGAAGCGCGCGCGCCAGCCTCGCCGGGTGTCCTTCGAGATCCCCGCTTCGCTGGCCCGCACCGATTCCAGACCGCGCCCCAGCCGGTCGCGCAGATCGATCAAGACTCCCAGGACTTCCTTGCGGCAGCGGCGCTCGGCCTCACGCTCGGTCTCACGCTGGGTCTCACGCAGCAGGTCGCCCTCACGCTCGGCCATCAGGCCCGCCTGCGCGCCAAGCGTGTCGTTCAATTCCTTGAAAGACCTGCCTTGCAGCTTGACTTCCTGCGTAAGCGCCGTCATGGCCGCCCACAAAGAGTAAGCCGCGGTAGGCGCCGGGCACGTGCGGCCCTCGCTGTCGCCCGCCATCGCCGCCAGAATTTCGGCGTCGATCCCGCGCGGCGGCTCCTCGTCGGCGAGAGCGCCGTCCAGCCATTGCTCAAAACGCCGCAGGATCTCATCCCGGCTCATCCCCCGATCACTTTCCTTTCAGTACCTCCAGCCACGGCTGCGGTCCCGCGAACCGGCGCTGCCGCGCCTTGAGTTCGATTACGGAAGCAAACGGCGCAAAAGGATCGACGGCCAGCAGCCGGTCCCGCATGCGCCGGCGCGGATCGCGCAGGCTATCGTAAGCGTCGCGAATACGCTCGAACTCCTCCGGCGAACGGTCCGGCGGATGTTCCTTCACCTTGCGCACGTAGGCGGCGCGGATCTCTTCTTCGCCGGCATCCTGGTTGATGCCCAGTACTTCTCTGGGATCCATTATCTCCGCCTGCCTTTCCTGCGTCTCCCGCCGAATCCCGCCGCCGATCCGAACAGCCGGTTCAGCAGGGAATCGAAGGACTCGCCGCGCTGCACGGACTTTTGGGTCTCCTCGAACATGATTCTCGCGAGATCCGGCGGCATGTCCGGTGGCAGTTCCATTCCGCCGAAAAATGCATCAAGGTCGGCATCGTCGTCATCATCTTCGAAATCGTCGAATGGACTGGCAGCCTCTCCGCGCGCGCGGCGGCACTTGGGACAATTGCACAAGGACTCCCCGAAGAAATCGCTGTAGTCGGGGCCGGGGCGGCGCGCCGAGGGGAAGGCCCGTTCCGCCTTCTCCTTTTGGATCACCGTGGATACTTGTTCGGGGGTGAGGGAGAGATCGCTGAAAGGGGAATCGGCTAGCAGTTCCACGGCCTTCTCGACCACGTCCATATGGCGCTCGTGGCGCGCAAGGTGCGCTGCCGCCGCCGCGCACACGGCCCGCCTGTCTACCGTGTACTCCCGGAAGGACAGTGCACGCAGCACCAGAAAACTCGCTTGGGTAGGACCGCCGCGCTCCAGCCCGGCGGCGGAAACCGCATAAGCCAGCTCGAACTGCTCCGCATACAGGGCCGCCTCCCCCAGGGTTTGAAGCTGGCCCACATTCAGCGACTGGCTGCTTTGCGGAAACTGCTTGGCCGTTTCCGCCAGCCAATCCCCGGGAATCTGCTGCGTCATTTGCATGTCCTTAGCCAATTCCACCACGCGAATCACGGCCTCGGGAATCGCGGCGCGCTCCTTTTTGCCGAGCGTCTCGCTGTGCGGCAGTTTCTCGAGCGCGCCCTGCTTCGAAGCGCTGGCCACGCCGAAGATCAGCAGCGCGGCAGCCACTTTGCTTCCGAAAACGCGCTCTACCTCGGCGCGATGCGCGGCGGCCGCATCGCCCGCGCCGCGAACCGCGCAGACCATGTAGCGCAAGGCCGCCAGGAAAGCCGGCCGGTCACCCTGCTGGGACTGAGGCAGCGCCTCCATCTCGGCCAGCTTCTCCTCCGCCAAGTGGGGCTTTTTCTGCTCGAGGTGCCGCAGAACGCTCGCCGCCAGCAAACGCAGCCGCGCTCTGCGCACGGCGGGATGAACGCTGTCGATGCGCTCCGCCTTGGCCAGGTATTGCAGCGACGTATGGAACGCGTTGCGCTTCTCCCTTTCTTCCATTATGAGCAGAATCGGCTCGATATCCATCGGACGGATTTTGTGCCACGCTTCGGCGACTTTCTCGGCCTGCCCCGCCCGGCCGCGTCTCGCCCAGTCCGTCCACTGCGCGAACGATTCCAAGTGCGGATCGAGCGCGCAGGCGCGTTCATACAGCTTCTCGGGGTACAGGAAATACATCTCCTCGGCGGTTTTCTGGTTTTGCCGGCAGGCGTTCTTTTGCAGATCCGCCAGCAATCCGTGAGGCAGCTTTCGCAGCACCCCCGCCATATGGAGATACAGCGTGGCGGCTTCCGGGCCGTTGGCCGTGAACCATCCTTCGCGCACCGCCTGTTGCCGGAACTCCTCCCAGGTCGCGCAGGCCATCGCGACATTCTTGGGGTCCCCGATCTCCTCCATCCCACGCGCGAATAGCCTCATGAAATAGGCATCGTGCTTGGACGCCCCGCCCATGGCCGCGCTCACCTTTTCCACGGTCAAGTCGGCCAGCGCGCTGCGCACCGAAATGTGCTGTTTCAGTCTCTCGATCTGATCGGGCGCTGTCTCGCGGCACGCCTGCACGGCTTCGCGGATGGCTTTGAGAATGGCGCCGTCTTTGTGCGAGCCGAAAGCCCCCTCCAATGCCTCCAGTGCCTTCCGCAACACTGCGGGATCGGAGGTTGTGGACGATACCAGCGCGCCGGCCGCGGGAGTCAGCCGCGCCGGCTTGCCGCCGAGCATCGCCTGCATCGCCGGAACCAGCCGCGCGGGCGCGGATTCCGGCTGGATGGCTTCCAGGTATCGCTGGCATGCGACGTCTTCCCCCCGATAGAAGCACGCGATCGCGCGCACCAGCAGCTTCCAGGGCGCCAGGGGGCTGCGGCGCGAAACCTCCTGCAGCTCGACCGCCTCCTCGCCAACCGGCCCTCCAGTCACGGCGAGGAACGCGTGGTGCAATGCCGACGCGGCCTTGCGCAGAGGATGATCCGAGGGCAATACGGCACACCCCGCCAGCGCCGCCAGGTCGACGGCTTCGCGCGCGACGGCTGTTTCGATGGCGGCGCGGCGTTCCGCGCTCAGTTCCGGATCGTTCAGCGGCCGCACCAACTCCTCGATCCGGCCGGTGTGCATCCCGGTGGCGCCGTTGCGCCCATTCAGCCGCGCCCGTGCCGAGGGGTAGCGCTCACACACCAACTCCAGCAGAGCCTTGGCCTCCGCTGACAGGTTCTGATCGATGAGCGATTGAATCCGCGCGGCGTACGCCTCCACCAGCAGCGCTTCGGAGGCAGCCGTGGCCTGCGCCTTGTGAATCTCCTTGGCGGTTTCGACCGCGACCTTATATTTGCCGTTGGCGATCAGTTGCCGGACACTGGCCTCCGCTCCGGCACTCAGAGCGGGCCCACTTAAAGCGGGTGCGGCAGCGGCGCCACCTGAGGATGGCCGGTTCTTCCTAAATTTGTCCCACACGCAGTTCCAGGCTCTTTCTCTCGGGGGGGTGTTATTCAATTATGCTAAATCGGCGCGGAAATGTCATCATCCTCCGGTAACATTCGCAAGGTAACCTGGGGCGGCCACGCGAGGCCTGACCTGCGCTTCGCAGGACGGGGTTGGCGGCCACGGTACCGGGCATCGCTTCCATCGACAGTGGCGCCAGACCCTGCGCTTCGCAGGCCCCGGTGGCAATCGGCTCGCTGGGCCCCAAGTTCCTGCGCAACGCGCCGAAAGAAGCCCGGCTCCGCCGCCGCCGCCTGTCTCCCCGTAGCAAACGGGTCGGTCACTCCCCGGCGCACTCCTCCAACACGAAGCCATGATCGGCGATGTTGGCAAAGAGCGTCTCGGAATCGTGGCCGTGCATGTGGAAGATCTGGCGCACCAGGTCGCAGACGCCTTCGTAGCCGCGTTCGAAGAACACCAGGATGGAGGGGCCGGCGCCGCTCAGCGCGCAGCCCAGCAGGCCGGGCGCGCGAAGACGCAGAATATCGTGCAGGCCGGGGATCAGTGCCTCGCGATACGGTTGGTGGAAGCGGTCCTCCAGGCAGGTGGGAAATGCGTGTGCGGCGCCGGCCGCCAGGGCGGCGATCAGCAGGGCGGCGCGCTGCACGTTGAACACGGCGTCGGCCTTGCTGTAGGAAGCGGGAAGCACCGAGCGGGCCTTGCTGGTGGCCAGTTCGAAATCGGGGACCACGATGCCGATGCCGAAGCGGCGCGGCAGGTCCAGGCGCACCGCCCGCGTGACGCCGCCCGAATCGATGGCGCTGGCGACGATCGAGCCGAGCGTGCAGGGCGCCACATTGTCCGGATGTCCTTCCAGGCGCGCGGCCTCATCCAGAATCCGCAGCGGCTTCCAGCGCAGGTCCAGCAGGAGGTCGGCGATCACCACTCCCGCGGTCAGGGCGGCGGCGCTCGATCCCATGCCCTTGCCGATGGGGATGTCGTTGTGGATGTCGAGCTCGATCGGCGGCATGCTCATGCCGTGATTTTCGGCCACCGTGACAGCGGTCTGCCAGATGAGATTGTCGGAGGCCACGGAGATCTGGGCGGCGTCGCGCCCCTCGGCCCGGATCGCCAGGCAGTCGCTCTGGCGGAACCGGCACGTGAGATAAACCTCCAGCGCCAGTCCCAAGGCATCGAACCCCGGTCCCAGATTGGCGCTCGATGCCGGCACCCGCACGCTGAACCATGACATAAAGGGTCATTCTAGCGTGTCTGTGGGGCGGCCTCCTTCCGGGCGGCCTCGGCGGGGCACCCCGAGAGCCCCGCCAGGGCGTTAAAACAGCCCGCCCTATCCCTGCGTGCGAATTGGAGTGCATTCCTCGCAGCCAGCCAGCGTTCCGGACGGTCGGCATTTCCCCGGATCAGCGACTATGCAGCGGCGTGGCCCCACTAGTTTCCGGAAAGCCCGTGTTTCGTCCGGAACCTGGTAATGCCTGACTTTTCAGGCACTACCCGGAACCTATACTGGGCGGTCTGGTTGAGCTACGCCGTGAGCATGCGGCACCGCGCCTTGTCCTCACCCTCGCGACGAGATTAGCATCGAGTGGCGATTGATCCGCACTAGATCGATCTGGACGACACCGCTATGGCAATCTCCGGCGAACTGACGAGGTGGCAGGCCGCATCCAGGAGGCCCGCAGCCGGGCTCGTATGCTTGGCCTGGTGCGGTGGGGGGATCTGGCTTTTCCACACCGTGGTTACCCGGCATCTCGCGCCGCTGGACCCCGTTCTTATCGGCATGATCGCCTTTTTCCCCGTTGCAGGAGTACTCACCTTTTGGGCCATGACTCGGAGGGACGGCTGGAGGGCTGTCGAATTCACCTGCGATGAGAGTTCGTTCCGGTTTCGGAAAGTGCGGAGCGTACAGGCCGAGACGCGCCTCTTGTCCGAAGTCGTCAAGGTTCAGGAAGCGCGCGGGCGTTCTGGGCTGATCGGCTACGAAGTGGTCTTCCGCGACGGCCAAAGGGTCTTTCTGGAACGCCGCCTGCCAAATGCCGAAGCCGCGGCGGACTGGTTACGTTCTCATCGCGAGACCTAACCGCCGATTCGGAGGGGCAGGCTCCCTCACCCCGTATGTGGATGGTTCACGGCCTAACCCTCCGCTGGGTGTACCGTCGCGACTAGCTAGGCGTAGAATCGGCGATTATGTTTTAGACTCTTGACAGGGCGGTGAACGACGCCGGTCCATTTTTCCGAAATGCCCGTTTTGTAGCCATCGTCGGAAAAAAATGCCGGTTCGTTGCTAATCCGGCTGAACACTAACTGCGAGCCAGAGCGCCTCCCGCCGGAATTCGTCGGTAGGCGCTCGAAACCATCCTCACGGCGAGTGCACCAAACTTTTCTCACGCTAAACTAAAGACTGTAAGAGCCTGTACTATGCTTCGGCTTTCGCTGTTGGCCATATCAATGCTGGTACTCGCATCCGCGCAGGATCAGAGCCGCGCGATCCAGGCTCAACAACAACGAGAAGCTGAGGAGCGCGGTGAGCAGCAACGCCGGGAACTGATCCGGCAGGAACGCCAGCGTGAAGCGCAAGCACGCGAGGAGCAGGAACTTGCAGCGCGCCGCCGCTCCGCGGCGCAGGCCGAAGAGCAACGTCAGCGTCAACAGGCGGAGACCGAAAGCCCACAACGGGCGCAGCAGCCCGATCCCACACCTGTCCGCGTCACGCAGACGACAGCGGATTCGAATGATGCAGAATCTGTGAACTCCGGGGACTCGGCCTTACGGGTGATCGGAATCGCGATCATGGCAGTCTGCGCCCTTTCAATCCTCGGCATATTCATTCACTGCCGAGTTAGAAGACCCTGACGCCCATTTCCGGTAACGCCGTTTTCCTGCCCCTAACGGTTTCGCGCCAGGCCGAAACGTCGGTAAACGCTGCGCGGCTTCACAGGAGTTTGGCGAATCTTGGCCAACTATAGATGATGCTGCAGGTCACGTGCAGAACGGCTTCCGCGACCTTCTCTTGTGGATGAAATAGAGCCCTATCGGATGGAGGCGGGAATCAGGACAATCGGGCGGCGGGCATGGGTTCGCGGCCGGCCCGGTGCATAATAAGGCTCGTGGCTCGGCCCTCGGGGTCAGTTTCAAATGCGATCTGTGAGTCAGACACTCTAGCGAAGAAGTTCTTCTCGCCTTCGGCAAACAGTTCAAACTTAGGCAGGACGGTGGCCTGGCCGGTGACCTGTGCGAAGCCCTGTGCGAAGAGGCGGTCGCCGTCGCGGGTGATTTCGAAAATGAGGTTCGGCGTCAATTGATACCGCCCGGTGTAGTTATCGAGGAGCTTAGGATCAATATGAATCTCGGTGTGCTGCTTTGGAGGCTCGGGATTGGCAAGCGGCAGCTTCGGGTTCAGGAGATGAAAACCGATGTCATCGACACCGCAAGCATTGGATATTACAACGACCCCGATCCGCGCTTTCGGATCGTATCCGACGAATGAGCGGAAGCCTCCAGTGCCTCCGTTATGCCAGGCGATCTCTCCGCCGTCAACTGAGGAAATAAGCCACCCTAGACCGATCTTTGCTTGGCCCGCGGGACGGCGAACTTCGAGCATGGCTTTCATGGCGGGCGCGAGAGGCGATTCCTTGTAGCCGAGGAAGGCTTCAATGAACGTTAACATGTCATTGGCGGAGGAGCGCAGTGCGCCTGCGCCGGCAAGCGTGGGAAGGTCCCAGTTGGCGACGGGCGCGAGCATCGCGGTGTGACCAGTAGCCATGCGCTGCTTCATGGAGGAAGAAAGCGTAATACCTGTGTCCGGCATGCTGAGCGGTTGCGTGATGCGGATTCTGATCAAGCTCTCATAATCCGTTCCGGCGCGGTACGCGAGGAGGTGGCCGAGCAGCCCTCCGCCCAAGTTTGAGTACTCGAATTCGGAACCGGGGTTGCGCGGCAGCGTGTAGCCGGAAAGGAACTGGTACAAATCGTCCACGCTATAGTCGGCGTAAGGATTGCGTGGGTCCTTCAGCTTCAGGTTGCTGGGAAGGGGTGGGAGCCCGGAGCTGTGCGTGGAAAGATCGAGCAGCGTGATGGATTTGCCGCTTCGCTCAGGCATCCTGACATTTTCGGGAAGATATTTGGCCGCTGGATCGTCGAGGGTGACCTCTTTGCGGTTCACCATGTCCGCCAATAGCAGCGAAGTGAAGACCTTGGAGACGGATCCAATTTCGAAGATCGTATCGGCATCGAGCGTGCGTGGATCGCCATTGGCGAGGTTGCCATAGGCGACGACGCGGCGGCCATTAGGTTCGATGACACCCACGACAATGCCGACCGCTTGCTTCTGTTGATCGATGCGTCTTACGAGGATCTCCCGGATTTCGTCGGTGCTAAGAACTGTAGGCGGCATGACAGCGAATCTTAGTTTACTGGATACAGAAGAGTTGGCGAGTCCTTCTCACGATAGAACCCGCAAGACGGCGTACTGTTTACGAACTCCCGTAAGGGCGCATCCATGGCAACTTCCTCGAAAGTGGGCATATTATACGGCCAATGTGTGCCACTTCTGATGCTCAGGTTCAAACGCCCTGGCGGGCGCGCCGACGCTTCCTTATCGCACATCGCGGGCTAAATTACAACGCGGACTCCGACTCGATCTGGTCAGGCCGCCAACATTGAGGCCGACGACCATCAAAACCGCGTAAAGGCAATCTCGAACGGAAGGAAAATGTAGCTTGGTGAGCACACTCGGAAGGGCCTCGCCCCTGAGTATTGGCCGGCTTTGTGGGCTTAGCAAAAACTGGCGTTTTTTGGGAGTTTCCGAGTTCATCTGCACGAAAGACGCCCTGCCCGCAGAAGTCCCCGCCACAGCCAGGTCGGGCTTATTTTAAACGCCCATGCAGGGCCACCGCAACAGGGCCCCGCCCGCCCTTCCGCCTTAGCGCACGCTTTAGCGCAACACCTTCACGCGCACGTTCCGGAACTCGACGCGCATCGGCACCCCGGCGTGCAACTGTAGGGCGATCACGCCGTCTTTGGCCTTGTCGTCGGTCAGATCGATGGTCTCGACGCCATTGAACTTCAGCCGCATACGGCTGCCCTGCGCGAAGACTTCATAGCTGTTCCAGTCGCCGTGCCGCACTACCGGCTTGGCCTTTTGCCATCCCTCGTCCTGCGTTTTCATCACGTCGCGGCCGCGGCCCTTTTCCTCATAGAAATTGCCCCACGCCGAATGGTCGCCCACCTCGGACGCGTCCGCCTGGTACCCGGTCACCACAAAGTGCGGCAACACCGTGCTGCGAAACTGAACCCCGCTGTTATGGTTTCTGAGTTTGATGTCGAAGCGCAGGATGAAGTCGGAAAATCGTTCCCGGTAGATCAGGAAGGTGTTCTCCTGAATCGGGTGGGAGTCGGTGGTCCCCACAATCGCCCCGTTCTCGACCGACCACAAGGCCGGATCGCCTTCCCATCCGTCCAGGTTCTTCCCGTTGAACAGCAGCAAGTACCCGTCCCGCATTTCTTCCCGAGTCAGTTGATTGGCCGATTCGGCCGCCGTCAGAATCGCCGCTGCCGGAATCGCCGCCAGCGCCAGCCACGGAACTGTCCATCGCAGTCTCACGATTTCATGACCTCCTCCCATGTAATCTCGCGCTTCTGGTCGATCGCCATGCGGCCCATGATGGCGGTGAGCGTGCTCTCGGCCGACCGCACCCCGGTGTTCTCCGGCGTCCCATTCTGAATGTTGTGGATGAAAGTTTCGAGCGAATCGATGGTGATCTCGCGCGGCGATTTTTCCGTCACCGTATCGTTCTTCGCGCGGTAGTGCGTCCAGTACTCCCGGGCCGTCTCGATCACGCCCTTCGATCCGTAGAATTGCTCGTTCACGGAACGAAACAGCGGTGGGGCGATCTGCGATCCCGTCAACACCGCCTGCACATTGTCCGTGTAGGTGAAGGTCACGTCACAGTGATCCGAGATGTCCCCCCGTTTTTCGACGGTGCGGCCGCCCGTGCCGTAGGCCTTCGAGGGGCGCCCGTCCAGGAACCAGTTCAGGACGTCGACGCCGTGGCAATAGGTCTCCACGATGATGTCGCCGAACCAATCACGCCAGACGGTCCACTGGCGCATCTTCTCTTCAAAATTCCGCGGGGCCGCGAGCGGCGTCTCACTGTAGGCCCCCTTGATCCAGTGCGCGTGCGCCATCTGAATCGTTCCGATGGCGCCGTCCGAGACCATCTTGCGCGCCTTCTGGTAACCCTGCCCGTAGCGCTGTTGAAAGCCGAAAACGATATTCAGCTTTCTATCGGCGGAGTCGGCGGCGCGAATCACCCGCTTGCAGCCCGCTACGTCCAGGCCGGCCGGTTTCTCGATGTAAATGTTCTTGCCGGCTTTGACGGCGGCTTCGAAATGTTCCGGGTGAAGAAATACCGGCGTCGCGATGATCACTGCATCCACGTCGCTGGCCAGCAGCTCGTGGTAGTCCTTGTACACTTTGGGATCCTTCAGCGGGATCTTCTTCCTGGCCTGTTCGATGCGGTCGTCGAAGATGTCACAGAGGGCCACCAGCCGCGCATCCGGAATATGGTTCACCAGCAGGCCGGCGTCGAACGTCCCGCGGCCGCCCGAACCGATCAATCCGACCGTAACCGCGGAGTTCGCCGCCGTTCCCCGCGCCACGGCCAGCGGCAACAGGGTGGCCGCCCTCACCAGGTCGCGCCTGGTCATCTCAGGCTTCATAGAACCTCCCATCCGATAGGATAGACCCCCGGATAGACCCATGGATCGGCGTCCGCGAACCCCGGCGGCGCACACGCGGCGGTATCGCATCGCGGATTTTGACCGGATTGCCGGAGTTCCACGCCCCTGCCGCGCCGCCCGACGGGCGTTTCAGGACGCGCTCGTGTTCCCTCCACTGTCCCTTCGGCGCCGGGAGCGCGGATGCAGTTGGACGATGAGTTTCTTCCCGAAGCCCGGAATGCGCATCATGATCCGGTCCGGCGCGCGCCACCGCCCGCGGCACCGGCGCGATGAAGGCGCCGATCATGGCTCAGACGCCCAGCGCGGCGCGACGACCGCTACAGTTGCCAGATCCCTGCCTGGGAGGCAGCAGAACACCCTGCCGGGCCGCGCCGGTGGCGCCGGCCTAAGGTACCTTGACCGTTACTAACCGTACTGTTCCTATGGCCCGTCGTGCCGGTACTATTGGCGTTATGGAGAAGGATAAATCGAAAGCCAGCCAGCGCGGGCACGTGGCCCCCTTCGCCATGCTCTCCTTGGTTCCCTTGCTGGGAATGATCGGGTTGGGGGTGGGTGCCGGATGGGCCTGTCTGCAAAGGGAGGCCGCGCAGAACGCTGCGCAACGCGCCGCCATAGCCGGTATTATGGCGGCAAAAATCGCATCCAACTTCACTTGCGGCGATGGGGTCACCTGCCAGCCGGCCACCGCCTGTCCCGCTACTCTGAACACGCCGGGTAACCCGATTCAGGCCGCCTGTTTACACGCCCGGCGGAACGGGTTTACCAACGGCGCGCACGGCGGATCCCAGACCGTTACGATCGCAGCGAACACGACGGCTCCGCCGATTTCGGGAACCTCCCCGTCCTACTGGATCAGTGCCACGGTATCGCAAAAGCTGCCCTTGACGTTTTTGGCTGTGCTTGGGCAACCATGGGGCGATGCCTCGGCGAGCTCGACGGCCGCCGTCTTTGGAGGGAGCGGTGGGGTCATTGTCATCGACTGCAAAATTCCGTGTACGCCAGCGCAGAAATCGAATGCGACGCTGGTTGCCAATACCGGCGAATAGGTCCCTGGGTCAACGGCTCGCCGAAGCCGAACGGGGGCACAAAAAAGAACCGGAACACCGGGACCCGCAAGAACTACTTGCGGGTTCCGACTCTGACTGTTCCCCCTTGACTTCACTGCCGGGGTGATACCCGGCGTACTGTTGCGCTCCTCCAACGTCGCCCCCACTATCGTTCCGCTGAGATAACCGGCGCCGGCATTTTTTCCGCGGCCGTCACGGCAACGCTCGCAAGTCACCGCTGTCCAGTGTCCGGTCGTCTCCCGAGCCACGCTTCCCGGTCAGGGCGGGATGCCGCCGTGAACTCCAGGCCGCCGGCCTTCTACCAGCCAACGCGTCTCGACTTCGGTACAAAATCGAAGTGCTGGTCCCGGCTGAGTAGCGGTAATGCGTGCTGCCGAACCAACGCCGCGATCCGGAGGTCATTCACAGGTATCGGGCGCCCTTACGTTTCAACTCGTCGCGAACATCCGCGTAGTGCTCGGCCGTTGCCTCATCCACCGCGAGCACCCGGCATGTCGCGATTACTCCCCTCAGCCATCGCTCGTATCGCGCCCGGTGCCGCGACTGCCGGATGTTATACCTGTACTCGCCTGACACAATTACCGGGACGGCGACCTCGGCAGCACTGCTGAAGGAGCAACGCTACTTGCTCGTCTCCGTCCGCCACGGCGGAGAGCCCGTTCGTGTCCAGGATCGCTGCCAATCCTCAGGCTCGATCTGGCCAAACTCCGCCTCAATGATGCGATTGATTCGCGCCGTCTCCTTCCGCAGGCCACGCAGTTTGCCGAACGTCTTCATCCAAGGTTTGGCCGCACCGGGCCGGGCACGTAACTTCTCGACAAGCGCCTCGGATATCAGTTCTCGCAGTGGAATCCCCTGCTCGGCTGCGGCGGACTTTGCCCGCCGGAAGAGCGCGTCGGGAATCTCAAGAGTCGTCTTCATCCACCGCCACCTTCCCATATTTACGGGATAAGTCAGGGCGGCCTTGGCGGGGAAGAGCATTCCCTCCCATATCGAGAAAACTTTCTTGAGATCCATCGCTCATCTTCGCCACTCTTTCGGCAGATTCCGGTGTTGCCGCGCGGACACTGCCTCCCAGGCCGGCCCGCAATTATGAGATTTCACCATTTGACATCTGAAACTAAGAAATGGTACAACTAAATCGAGAAGATTTTCTCGATAAGGATTTCCCAATATGGGTTCGCCCGCCCAAGCCCCCCGCAATATCTCCGACGCCAGCCTCCGCCGCCTTGCCTCCTATCACAAGGTGCTCCAGGAAATGCTGCTCGCCGGAACTCCCACGGTTTCCTCCAGCGGAATCGCCCGCGTGCTCAAGCTGGACCCTTCCCAGGTCCGCAAGGACATCGAAGCCACCGGCATTGCCGGTAAGCCCAAGGTGGGCTACCCACTCGCGGTCCTGATACGCTGGATAGAGGATTTCCTGGGCTGGAACAATACCAAGGAGGCCGTCCTTGCCGGCGCCGGCAGCCTGGGATGCGCTCTGCTGGGGTATCGGAAGTTCCGGCAGCTTGGTATGGACATTGTTGCGGTTTTCGACAACGACCCCCAAAAGGTCGGCCGAACCATCCATGGGAAACAGGTTTTTTTTCCTGATAAGCTGCCTTCCTTCGCCCTCGGCGGACACATTCATCTGGGAGTCATCGCCACGCCCGCCGGAGCGGCGCAGGCCACCGCCGATCTGATGGTGGCTGGAGGCATCCGGGCGATCTGGAACTTTGCCCCGGCGCACTTGCGCGTTCCGGACTTTGTGGTGGTGCGCAATGAGGATCTTTACGATTCGTTGGCCTCCCTCACCTTCAAGCTGGAAAAGCGCATGATCGCGGAACGGAAGGCCGCCGCCGAGGTTTGTGCGCCAGTCGAGAGCGCCGTCGTGCTCCTGGACGCCTGCACATGGTAGGCGACTCATGGCTGGCCACCGAGCACGCTCATCTGGGGCAGCCAATCCCGGGGTGCCCCTGGACTCAGCCAAGCGCTGGCCGGCGCGACGCCCTGCCCTCCGGGGCGGCCTATCGGTTTCGTTTGCCAGACTGCATCTGCCTGATTTTGTTTTGGTTAGGTGCCAATTGGCTTCGTTCCGTCAAAATCCGGCCGACCGGCGGCCCGATCGACCGGCGAGCGATTCATGGGCGGCTGGCGAGACGCTCTTGTGGGGCAGCCAATCGCGGGGTGCCCTGGACCCAGCCGGCGCTGGCCGGCGTGAAATCATGCCATTGGAGGGCGGCCGAAAAGAGCTTCGTGTGGCAGAACGTATCTGCTTTATTTTGTTATGGTTAGGTACCAATTGGCTTCGTTCCGTCAAATCCGGCCGATGAGTAAGGGTCGAGGCAGGGAAGCCGTCCGCGAGCCTGATCGACAGAGGAATTATGCCCAAAACGATTGATCTCACCGAACTGATCCTGCGGGACGCCCATCAGAGCCTGATGGCCACCCGCATGGCGCTGGAAGATATGACGCCCGCTTGCGCCGATCTGGATCGCGCGGGCTACTGGTCGGTGGAGTGCTGGGGCGGGGCCACCTTCGACGCTTGCATCCGCTTCCTCAACGAAGATCCCTGGGAGCGCCTGCGCACCTTTCGCAAGCTGATGCCCAATACCCGCCTGCAGATGCTCCTGCGCGGCCAGAACCTGCTCGGCTACCGCCACTACGAGGACGGCGTGGTCGACCGCTTCGTCGAAAAATCGGCCGAAAACGGCATGGACGTGTTCCGCGTCTTCGACGCCCTCAACGACATTCGCAACCTGCGCCGCTCGGTGGCCGCCGTCCGCCGCACCGGGAAGCACGCCCAGGGCACCATCTGCTACACCGTCAGCCCTCTCCACACCACCACCCTTTTCGTGGAAATGGCCGAGCGCCTGCTCGACCTGGGCTGCGACTCCATCTGCATCAAGGACATGGCGGCCCTGCTCAAGCCCCAACCGGCTTTCGAGATCGTCAAGGGCATCAAGGAAACCTGCGGGCAGGATGTGCGCGTGCACGTTCATGTACACGCCACCACCGGCGTCACCATGGTGAGCCTTATGAAGGCCATCGAAGCCGGAGCCGATTGCGTGGATACCGCCATCAGCTCGCTCAGCCTGGGCCCCGGCCACAATCCCACCGAGAGCCTGGTCGAGATGCTGGAGGGCACCGGCTTCACCACGCACCTCGACAAGCAGTGCCTGCTCAATCTGAAGCACTATTTCAACCAGATCCGGCCGCGCTACAAGGAGTTTCTCTCCAATATCACGGGCGTCGAAACGGAGATCTTCGACAGCCAGATTCCCGGCGGGATGATCTCCAACATGGAGAGCCAGTTGAAGCAGCAGGGCGCGGGGGACAAGCTGCAAGAGGTCCTGCTCGAGGTCCCCAAGGTGCGCCAGGACGCCGGATACCCGCCCCTGGTGACGCCTTCCAGCCAGATCGTGGGCACCCAGGCGGTCTTCAACGTGATGATGGGCCGCTACAAGGTGATGACCGGCGAATTTGCCGATCTGATGCTCGGCTACTACGGCGAAACCATCGGACGGCGCGACCGGCGGCTGATCGAGCAGGCTTCCAAACAGACCGGCAAGCAGCCCATCGATGGACGTCCCGCGGATCTGCTCAAGCCCGAGTGGCAGCAATTGCGCTCGGCGGCACTCGATCTGAAGGGCTGTAACGGCTCCGACGAGGACGTGCTCACCTATGCCATGTTCCCGCAGGTGGCCCCCAAGTTCTTTGGCACCCGCGACCAGGGTCCCAAGAATTTAGGAAAGGACCCCGCGGAGGGGCGCCCTCTGGGCCCGGCGGCCACACCGCCCGCGCACGGGCCTGCCCCCGCGGAAAGCGCCGCCGCCAATGGCAAAGGCCCCGTGCGCACGCCCATCACCTACAACGTCAAGCTGAACGGCCAGACCCATCGCGTCACGGTATCGCCGGAATAAGGAGACCCACATGCCAGCTATCGAAAACATGCCAGACATCACCATGCAGGCCAAGATCGAGGAGTTGCGTAAGCGCACCGCCGAAGTGATGCTCGGAGGCGGCGCCGACAAGCTCGAAAAGCAGCGCCAGGCGGGAAAGTTGACCGCGCGCGAGCGCATCGACGCCCTGGTGGATCCGGAAAGCTTCGAGGAGATCGGCCTGTTCGCCGAGCACCGCTCCACCTTGTTCGGCATGGCCGGAAGGAGCATGCCTGCCGACGGCGTAATCACCGGCGCGGCCTCCGTGGGCGGCCGCCTGGTGCACCTGGCCAGCCAGGATTTCACGGTGGCGGGCGGCTCGGCGGGCGAAGTCCATTCCATCAAGGTCGCCGAGATCATGAGCCAGTCGCTCAAAACCGGATCGCCGTTCGTCTTCATCAACGATTCCGGCGGGGCCCGCGTGCAGGAAGGCATCGACTCGCTCTCCGGATACGGCAAGGTGTTCTACACCAACGTGATGCTTTCCGGCGTGGTGCCGCAGATCTCGCTGATTTGCGGCCCCTGCGCGGGCGGCGCAGCCTACAGTCCCGCGCTCACCGATTTCATCATCCAGACCCGCCAGGCCCAGATGTTCATCACCGGTCCGCAGGTCATCAAGCAGGTCACCGGCGAAAGCGTCACCGCCGAACAGCTTGGCGGGCCGGACGCCCACATGGTCCATTCCGGGGTGATCCATTTCATCGCCGAGGACGACCGCCACGCCGCGGCGCTCTGCCGGAAGCTGCTCGGGTTTCTGCCCAACAACAACCTGGAAGATCCGCCCATTCTGGAAGGCGACCGCAACGTGGATGCGAATCCGGAGCTGGACGGCGTAGTGCCTCCCGAGGGCAAGCGCGGCTACGACGTGCGGGAGGTGATCCTCCGCGTGGTGGATGCGGGCGATTTCCTGGAGGTGCAGTCGGGTTTTGCCCCCAATATCGTGGTGGGCTTCGCGCGCATCACCGGTCGCACCGTGGGGGTGATCGCCAACCAGCCCAACGCCAAGGCCGGCGTGCTGGACATCGACGCCTCCAACAAGGCGTCGCGCTTCATCCGTTTCTGCAACGCTTTCAGCATTGCGCTGGTCACCTTTGCGGATGTGCCGGGCTTCCTGCCGGGCGTCGAGCAGGAGCACGGCGGCATCATCCGCCACGGCGCCAAAATGTTGTTTGCCTACTCCGCCGCTACGGTTCCGAAAATCACCGTGATCCTGCGGAAATGCTACGGCGGCGCCTACCTGGCGATGTGCGGCAAGGATCTGGGCGCCGACCGCGTGTTCGCCTGGCCCACCGCGGAAGTAGCCGTGATGGGCGCCGAGGGCGCGGCCGAGATTGTCTTCCGCAAGGAGATCCAGGAGGCCGAAGATAAGGCGGCCCGGCGCAAGGAGCTGATCGAACGCTACCGCGAAGTCTTTTCCAACCCCTATGTAGCGGCGGGCCGAAGATTAGTGGACGCGATCATCGAACCGTCGCTCACCCGGCGTCACGTAGCCCTGGCGTTGGAGTATCTGCACACCAAGCGCGAGCTGCGTCCGGCCAAGAAGCACGGGCTGATGCCGTTATGAGGAAGCAACCGCTCTCTTACGTTCGCGGCTCGGTACGAGCATTCCGAGCCGAGACGACGTCGTTTCCGCGCCGCGACCGTAAAGGGAATTTCCGAGCCGCGAACGTGAGAGAGCGGTAGGTTGCCCGAGAGGACACTATGGTACGCACAACCAATGACCAGTTGGCCGAGCTGATCGACGATCTCCGCAAGCAGTTGGCGGCTCTCACCCAGCGGGTCGCGCAGTTGGAAACCGCGCCGTTGGCTGCCCCTCAACCCGCCGCGCCAATCCCCGAACCCGCGCCCGTCGCGGCAACGCCGGCGCTAGTCCGCGAAACGTCCGAGATTTCCGAAGAGGAACTGATCGCCATTTCGGCCGCCCTGGCCGCTTATCTGGGGGTGCGCGTGCACATCCGCCAGATCCGGTTGATCGGTTCCCGTGCATGGGCGCAGGAGGGCCGCGTTTCCATCCAGGCCTCCCATCGCCTGCACAGTTAGGACATGCCGTGAAACTGAAAATCACCATTGACGAAAAAACGTACGAGGTCGAGGTCGAGGCGGCCGAGCCCGAGGCTCCCGTCTCTACGCCGCGGGGTTACGCGGTGGAACCTGGCCAGGTGCGCCTCCCGGCGGCGCCCGTTCCGCCCGCTCCGGCGCCCGGCCCTCCGGTGAACGAGGAGAAGGTCTGCCGCAGCCCCGTTTCCGGCATTGTGGTCAAAGTGGTGGCGCAACCCGGCCAGACGCTCCAGGTGGGCGATAACCTTTTGGTGCTGGAAGCCATGAAAATGGAAACCAACATCACCGCGCCGGTGGCCGGCAAGGTCGCGGCCATCAAAGTGGGACCCGGAGAGAGCGTGCAGTCCGGGCAGATCGTGGTGGAGTTTGAATCATGAATCCGGAGATGCAACAGGTTCCCGGTTTTTTGTTTTTCGATCACGTGGCCATTTCGGTGCCGCCCGGCGAGCTGGAACAGCACGTCGCGGCGTATCGGACCATGGGCTTTACGGAGGTGCATCGCGAGGACGTGCTGGGTACCGACCAGGTTCGTGAGGTGCTGCTGCAAGTCGGCGGCGGGCCCAACCTGGTGCAGTTGCTGGAGCCCCTCAACGCCGAATCGCCGGTCGCCAAACAGATCGAGAAGAACGGCGGGCGCGGCGGGCTGGCCCACGTGGCCCTGCGCGTGGCCGGCATTCAAAAAGCGTTCGATTATTTGAAGGAGCACGGCTTCAAGATCATCGACCGCGCCCCTCGCAAGGGATCGCGCGGCACCACGGTTTTTTTCGTGCATCCCAAGACCACCGAGACGGCGGCTTTCGGCTACCTGATCGAAGTGGTCCAGGAGGGCAACCATGCCTGACGAGAGAGGAGCCGGCGAAATCCTGAGCCTGGCTGCCGATTTCCCGCCGGTTCCCACGGCCGCTTGGGAAGCCGCCATCCGCGCCGATCTGAAGGGCGCCGATTACGACAAGAAGCTGGTGTGGCGCACCGAAGAGGGCCTCGCCGTGCGCCCGTACTATCGAGCCGAAGACATCGCCGGCCTGGCGCCGTTTCCCTGCCGCAAAGCTGGCAATGGGTGGGTGATGGCCCAGGATGGCGTGCCGCCCCACTCCATCCGCGTGGATTGGCTGCATGAGCAGGGCGCCAACGCCGTGCAGGAACTGGGGTACGCGCTGGCCATGGGCGTTGAAGTGCTGGACGCGCACTTGCGTGCTGCCGTCCATACCGTTGGAGTTTCCGGCGTGCCGGAGCCGCTGGCGCGCACCGCGGAACGGGTTCAATTCGTGTTTGCCGCCGGTCCGGCCTACTTTATCGAGATCGCCAAATTCCGCGCCGCGCGCCTGCTGTGGGCGAACGTGCTGGCGGCCTTCGGGGTCAAGGATCCGGCGGCCTGCCCCATGCACATTGCCGCCGTTACGCCGCGCCGCAACAAGAGCGTCTGCGACCGCTATACCAACCTGTTGCGCGTCACCACGGAGGCGCTCTCGGCCGTGGTGGGCGGCTGCGACAGCCTCACCGTGGAGCCATTTGGGTTCGATCCGCACTTCGCCGAAAACGTGCAGCGCATCCTTAAAGAGGAAGCTCACCTGGATAAGGTGGCCGACCCCGCCGGCGGTTCTTATTACATCGAATCGCTCACCGCCGCGCTGGCCCGCGAAGCCTGGAAGCTGTTCCAGCAGGTCGAGGCCGAGGGCGGATACCTGCAGCCGGAGGCGGCCGGCAATGTCGACCGCGCCCTGGCGGAGAGCCGCGCCGTCCGGGAAAGGGCCGTCTCTTCGCGCCGCCGCCCCTTGGTAGGGGTCAACAACTATCCGAATCTGTCCGAGAAAGTTCCCGAATTTGAGCCGCCCGCCTCGGACCTCGGCCGGCGCCTGGCCGAGCCGTTCGAGAAAATCCGCGCGCGCACCGCGCAGATTGCCCGCGAGACCGGCCGCTATCCGCAGGTCCTGCTGCTCAAGCGCGGCGACCTTAAAATGCGCATGGCGCGCGCCAACTTCTGCCTGAACTTCTTCGGCTGCGCGGGCTTCGACATCGCCGAATCCGAGGAGCTGGCCGGCGCCGATGTGGACCTGATCGTGCTCTGCAGCTCCGACCCCGAATACTTGGCCCTGGCCCGCGAGGTGTGCGCGCAGACGTCCGTCCCGGTGCTCGTAGCCGGCAATCCCAAAGACCAGATCGAAGCGCTGAAGGCCGCCGGCGTGCAGGGCTTCGTACACGTGCAGAGCGACGCCGTCCAGACGCTCTCCCAATGGCAGGAGCGGATCGCCAGAAGGAGCAGGCAATGAAACCGGATTTCACGAAGATCGAACTGAAGCTGGACGGACCGCTCCCTAACGGGGTGCCCTCTGGGCCCGGCTCGGATAGCGCATCGTCGCGATCCTCAGAGCCGCGACCGTCAGGGAGCGGTCCAGCCCCCTGGATGACCGTCGAGCACATCCCCGTCAAACCCCTCTACACCGCCGAGGACCTTTATGCCATGGAACACCTGGAATACGCGGCCGGCCTTCCGCCCTTCCTGCGCGGCCCTTATTCCACCATGTATGCCATGCAGCCCTGGACCATCCGCCAGTATGCCGGCTTCTCCACCGCCGAAGAGTCCAATGCCTTCTACCGCCGCAATCTGTCGGCCGGCCAAAAAGGTCTCTCGGTGGCCTTCGACCTGCCCACTCACCGCGGCTACGATTCGGACAACGAGCGCGTCATCGGTGACGTGGGCAAGGCCGGGGTGGCCATCGACTCGGTGGAGGACATGAAGATCCTCTTCGACCAGATCCCCCTCGGGCAGATGTCGGTTTCCATGACCATGAACGGCGCGGTCCTGCCGATCATGGCCTTCTACATCGTGGCGGCCGAGGAGCAGGGCGTGGCGCCCGCCGAGCTCGCTGGAACCATTCAGAACGACATTCTGAAAGAGTTCATGGTGCGCAACACCTACATCTATCCGCCGCGGCCCTCCATGCACATCATCGGCGACATCTTCCGCTACTCGGCCGCGAACATGCCCAAGTTCAACTGCATCTCGATCAGCGGCTATCACATGCAGGAGGCCGGGGCCACCGCCGATATCGAGCTGGGCTACACCCTCGCCGATGGCATCGAATACGTCCGCACGGGCATCGCGGCCGGCCTGGATATCGACGCCTTCGCGCCACGCCTGAGCTTCTTCTTCGGCATCGGCATGAACCACTTCATGGAGATCGCCAAGCTGCGCGCCGCGCGCGTGCTGTGGGCCAAAATCATCAAGGGATTTCACCCCAAGAATCCCAAGTCCATGGCGCTGCGCACGCACTGCCAGACATCCGGCTGGAGCCTGGCCGCGCAGGACGTCTTCAACAACGTGCCGCGCACCGCCGTCGAAGCGCTGGCGGCCGTGTTGGGCCACACCCAATCGCTGCACACCAACGCGCTCGATGAGGCCATCGCGCTGCCCACCGATTTCTCCGCACGCATCGCCCGCAACACCCAGATCTATCTGCAGGAAGAGACCGGCATCACGCGCGTGGTGGACCCTTGGGCCGGCAGTTACTACGTGGAAAGCCTCACCCACGAGCTGATGCACAAGGCCTGGCAGCACATTCAGGAGATCGAGAGCCTGGGCGGAATGGCCAAGGCCATCGAGACCGGGCTGCCCAAGATGCGCATCGAGGAGGCCGCCGCGCGCCGCCAGGCGCTGATCGATTCCGGCCGCGAGACCATCGTCGGCGTGAATAAGTATAAGCCCACCACGGAAGAGCACATCGAGGTGCTGGAAGTGGACAACCAGGCGGTGCGCGAATCGCAGTTGCGGCGGCTGGCCGAAGTGCGCGCGAGCCGCGACCCGGCCGCCGTGGCAGCGGCCCTGGGGGCTTTGACAAGCGCCGCCCAAACCGCCGAGGGCAATCTGCTGGAGCTGGCCATTCAGGCGGCCCGCGTGCGCGCCACCCTCGGCGAGATCTCGACCGCGCTGGAAAAAGTGTTTGGACGCTACCAGGCGGTTGGCCGCACGATTTCGGGGGTCTACTCGTCGGAAAGCCGGGGCGATCCGGAATTCCAGAAGGCGCGAACGCTGGCCGAAGAATTCGCCCGCGCCGACGGCCGACGGCCGCGCATTCTGGTGGCCAAGATGGGTCAGGACGGCCACGACCGCGGCGCCAAGGTGATCGCCACCGCCTTCGCCGACCTGGGCTTCGATGTGGACGTCGGTCCGCTCTTCCAGACTCCCCGGGAAGCTGCCCGCATGGCCGCCGAAAACGACGTACACGTGCTGGGCATCTCGAGCCTGGCGGGCGGGCACAAGACGCTGGTGCCGGAAGTCATCGCCGAGTTGCACAAGCTGGGCCGGGAGGACATCCTGGTATATGTCGGCGGGGTGATTCCGCCGCAGGATTACGAGATGCTCCACCAGGCCGGCGTGGCCGGCATATTTGGCCCCGGAACGGTGATCCCGCTGTGCGCCCAGAAGATCCTCAGCGAGCTGATCGGGAGCATCCGTGCGGCGTAGGGGCCACCACCGCTCCTTTGAAGACGCCGCCCAAGCCATTGATTCCATTGGACTGGCAATTGGCGTCTTCATTCTCTTTGGTGGCCCGCCGCGGGCCATAAGGCACTCCTTTGAAGACGCTGTCCAACCCATTGATTCCATTGAATCGGCAATTGGCGTCTTCATTGTCTTTGGTGGGCCGCCGCGGCCCATAAGGCACTCCCCTGGAGACGCCGTCCAAGTTACCGATTCCGCGAGAGCGCCCGGCTGCGTCTTCAAGCATTTCGGTGGGCCGCAGGCCCATAGGCACTCCCCTGAAGACGCGGTCCAGGTTATTGACTCTGCGACAGCGCCCTGCCGCGTCTTCAGGTGCTTTGGTGGGCCGCAGGCCCATGGGCACTCCCCTGAAGACCCATTTACTGCTGTGGGGCGGACCCCCTGGTCTGCGGCTGGCCTTCGGCCGAAGGCCATCTGGGCAGTCGGGGCGCCCGTTAGGCCCGGACCAGGGTGGCTGCCCCACACCCTCGTGCGCGGATTCATCAACTTTGGTGGGCCGCAGGCCCATGGGCACTCCCTAAGAAGCTGTGAAAGAGTTGGGCGGCCGGCCAGCCTGACAGACGCAAGTGTCTGTCCCACCTTGCCGCCGAACGACTTGCCGGGCAGGTGGGGAAGGCGCTTTTGCCCGCCAACCGATTTTTCACAGCCTCTTATGGTCGCGGCTCGGAAAGCGCATCCGAGACAGGGCCAGAGAGCGCCCCGTCAGGGAGCGATGCCAGCCCTCCCCCTATGACCCACAACCACACCCGCCGCCTGCCCCTCGACCGCTACCTCTCCGGCGTCCTCTCGGGCGACCGCGTCATCCTCGCCCGCGCCATCACCCTGGTGGAAAGCGATCTGCCGCGGGATGCCGAGCTGGCGGCCCGCCTGCTGGACGCCATTCTGCCACACGCCGGCCACTCGCATCGCGTCGGCATCACCGGCGTTCCGGGCGTGGGCAAGAGCACCTTCATCGACACCCTCGGCATGCACCTGCTCGGCGAACGCGGCGAATCCCTCGCGGTGCTCAGCGTGGACCCGTCCAGCCCGATCTCCGGCGGCAGCATCCTGGGCGACAAGACCCGCATGGAGCGGCTGGCGGTCCAGGAGCGCGCTTTCATCCGGCCCTCGCCGGCGCGCGGCCATCTGGGCGGCGTGGCGCGGCGTACCCGCGAAACCATGCTGCTGTGCGAAGCCGCGGGGTACCAAAACATCCTGGTGGAAACCGTGGGGGTGGGCCAGTCCGAGACGGCCGTCCGCTCGATGACCGATTTCTTTCTGCTGCTCATGCTGGCGGGCGCGGGCGACGAGCTGCAGGGCATGAAACGCGGCATCATCGAGATGCTCGATGGCATGGCCATCAACAAGGCCGATGGCGACAACATACCGAAAGCCGAGCGCGCCCGCGTCGAGTATGCCTCGGCGCTGCACCTGTTTCCCGCCCCGGCCGATGGCTGGACGCCGCGCGTCGTCACCTGCTCGGCGCTCACCGGCGAGGGAATCGCGGCGGTCTGGGAGATGGTGCTGGAGCACCGCCGGCAAATCGAAAGTTCCGGCCAGCTTGCCGCCCGCCGCAGCCGCCAGGCGCTGGAATGGATGCGCGAGTTGGTGGCGCTCGGGCTGGAGGATGCCTTCCGGCACCATGCCGGCATCGCCGCGCGCCTGCCCGAGTTGCAGGAGGCCGTGCGCCAGGGCCTCACTACACCCTTCGCCGCCAGCCGCGAGTTGCTGGCGCTGTTTCATTCCCAGAAGGACTGATTTTATGCCCGCGCCACACCGCTATCGCCGCCTGCGGACAGGCAAATCGCCTGTCCCTGGAGATTGGCCATTTCGAAGCCTCCCCGCATTACAGAAGCCTCAACTCCGCGCGCGCCGCGGCGATTTTCCGTGGGGCGGGGCCCACAGGGCACCCTCGCCTTGTGTCGCCTGTCCCACCAAGCCCGACTAAACGCAGCGCCGGAAATCGTCGCGCACCCTCGCCGCAGTGGGGCGGGTTTGGGTTCGGACTTCTGGCTCTTGACTTCTGTCTCCTTGTTTAACGTTTTATGTCCTTACCATTTCCGATTCTCACGGCTGGGGAAGCAGCCTCGCTCATCCAGCACGGCCAAACCGTCGGTTTCAGCGGATTCACTCCCGCCGGCACGCCCAAGGCGATCCCCATGGCGATTGCGGCGCACGGGCAATGCGAGCACGCGGCCGGACGTCCCTTCCAGATCGGCGTGCTGACCGGCGCTTCCACGGGACCGTCGCTCGATGGCGCGCTGGCCGAAGCCAACGCCATCAGTTTCCGCACTCCCTACCAATCCAACGCGCGGCTGCGCGCCCGCATTAACGCCGGTGAAACGCGCTTCGTGGACATGCACCTGTCGGTCCTGCCTCAGATGGTGCGCTACGGCTTCCTGGGCCCGGTCGATTGGGCGGTCGTGGAAGCCTGCGACGTAACCGCCGGCGGCGGGATCGTGCTCTCGACCGCCGTAGGCGCCGCGCCCACCTATCTCGACCAGGCCGCGCGCGTGCTCATCGAGCTGAACCGCCGGCATCCGCCCACGCTGCTGGGCATGCACGATATCTACGAGCCGGCCGACCCGCCCGTGCGGCGTGAGATCCCCGTCTACAGCGTCTCCGACCGCATCGGAGCGCCGATCGCCACGGTGCCGCCGTCCAAGATCGTGGGCATTGTCGAGAGCGATGCGGCCGACGAAGTTGGCTCATTCTCCGAACTCACGCCGGTCACCGAACGGATCGGCCAGAACGTGGCCGATTTCCTGGTCTGCGAGATCGCCGGCCGCATCCACAAGGATTTCCTCCCGCTCGAATCCGGCGTCGGCGACATCGCCAACTGCGTGCTGGCCGCCCTCGGCACGCGCCGCGAGATTCCGCAATTCGAAATGTACACCGAGGTATTGCAGGATGCGGTGGTGGATCTGCTCGAAAGCGAGCGCTGCCGGTTCGCCTCCACCTGCGCTCTGACGTTGAGTCCGCCGGCCATGGCGCGGCTCACCACCAACCTGGATTTCTTCCGCTCGCGCGTGCTCATGCGTCCGCAGGAGATTTCCAACAATCCTGAAGTGGTGCGCCGCCTGGGCATCATCTCGATGAACACCGCCATTGAAGCGGATCTCTTCGGCAACGTCAATTCCACCCACGTGATGGGCCGCCAGATGATGAACGGCATCGGAGGCTCGGGCGATTTCACGCGCAACGCGTATCTCTCCATCTTCACTTGCCCGTCGATCGCCAAGGGCGGCAAGATCTCCACCATCGTGCCGCTTGTGACGCACGTCGATCACAGTGAGCATTCCGTACAGGCGGTGATCACCGAGCAGGGCGTGGCCGACCTGCGCGGCCAGGACCCCCACGAGCGCGCGCGCCTGATCATCGACCACTGCGCGCATCCCGATTTCCGCCCGCAATTGAACGAATACCTGGACTTGGTGAGGCAGGGCCACACGCCGCAGTCCCTCTCGCTGGCCTTCGCCATGCATCGCCAGTACGACCACACCGGCGACATGCGCGGGATTCACTGGGAAGAGTGGAGGAAATAGGGGAAGTAATAGTACTCCACCGCACCGTGTGCAATCAAAGTGTGTGTCACCATGAGAACTGTGACGAAGCACCTTCTGCTCTTCGCCGCGACCACGGGTTATCAAATCAGGGTTTTCGCGGAGGCCGCGCGGCGGCTGGGTATGGACCTCACGCTGGCCACCGACCGCTGCCACGTCCTGGACGATCCTTGGGGCGACCGCGCCATCGCGGTGAAGTTCGACCGAATCCCCGAATCGCTCGATACCCTCCGCGGTATGAACCTGCGCTTCGACGGAGTGGCCGCGGTGGGCGACCAGCCCGCGGTGCTGGCCGCCGAGGCCGCCCAGATGTTTGGGCTGCCCTTTCACCCTCCGCAGGCCGCCCATGCGGGCCGCGATAAATACCTGGCGCGCTCGCTCTACCGCGCGGCGCACCTGAAAGTGCCACGCTTTCACCGCGCCTCCTTCGAGGAAGATCCGGCCGCCCTGGCGGCGCGCGTGCCTTATCCTTGCGTGCTCAAGCCGCTGGGGCTTTCCGCCAGCGTCGGCGTGATTCGCGCCAATAACCCCACCGAGTTCGCCAACGCCTTTGCGCGCATCCGCCGCCTGGGGGAGCCTTACCTGCAGGTGGAGACCTACATCGAAGGGCGCGAGTTCGCCGTGGAAGGGCTGGTCACCGCGGGCCGCTTCGAAGCGCTGGCGATTTTCGATAAGCCCGATCCGCTGGAAGGGCCGTATTTCGAAGAGAGCATCTACGTCACGCCCTCGCGCGAACCCGCCTCCGTCCAGCAGAGGCTGCTCGAGACCACGCGGCTCGCGGTGCGGGCGCTGGGCTTGTCTCACGGGCCGGTGCACGCCGAGATGCGCTACAACCGCGGCGGCGCCTGGATTCTGGAGACGCACGCCCGTCCGATCGGCGGCCTGTGCGCCAAAGCCCTGCGCTTCGAAGGCGGCGCGCCGCTCGAAGAGATCATCCTGCGCCACGCGGTAGGGGAAGATGTTTCCGCAGCCAGGCTGGAAGGGCCGGCCTCGGGCGCGATGATGATCCCGCTGCCCAAGGCGGGGGTGTACCAATCGGTGGAGGGCGTGGAAGAAGCCGCGGCCGTGCCGGGCATCGAAGAGGTGATCGTGACCGCCAAGCCGGGCCAGGAGTTTTTGGCTCTGCCCGAGAGGTCCAGCTATTTGGGATTCGTCTTCGCGCGCGGGGAATCGCCCGCCCAGGTGGAAGCGGCCCTCAGGCAATCGCACGCCAGGCTGCGCTTTCACATTGCCACCGCGTTGCGCGCGTTCCCGGCGACGCCGTAGCGCGTGGTCAGGGATGCCGGCTGCGGCAAGCTGTTGAGCCATGCCGGGGAGAAAGGCAGGAATCGGGCCGTTTGCCCAAATCAGGGCACGTGGAATCAGTGGGTTACGACGGCTTGACGGCAGGACCCCCTGACTTCGCGAGAGAACCGGCAGGAAACGCGGCGCGGGTTGCCGGCGTCTGCGCCAGCGATCCGGGCCCCGATCGGTCCGCGTACGTTCAGTCCAGGAACTCGACGCGATACTCTTCGATCACCGGGTTGGCCAGCACCTCATGGGCAATGGTCTCGATATCCCGGCGTGCCTGCTCGGGGCTGACGTCATCGGCGACGGCGATATCGAAGAACTTGCCCTGCCGCACATCCGCAATCGCGGGGTAGCCGAGGCCGTGTAGCGCCGAGCGGATGGTCTGCCCCTGCGGGTCAAGCACGGTGGACTTCAATGAAACGAAAACGCGAGCGATCATCGGGAATCTCGATTATCGCACGCGTGGGGCAGCCTTTCGGGCCGCCGGCCGGATCACGGGCGCCTGCGGCGGGCCCTTCATTTGGTATTTACAAACAGGCGTACATTCACGAACTCGTTGGGGAACAGTGCGCCATCCTTATTGTCGAACACGGCTTTCAGTTTCACAGTGCCGGTGGCGGGTGCTTAACCGTTTTGGGGAATGCGTCCGCTCGCTCACGCTCGCGGCTCGGTAACCCTTGCGAAATCAACGCTCCCGTTTCTACTGTGAGACCGCTTGGTACCACTCTGCCGAACTATGGAGTG
>JBKQPR010000267.1:0-12090 GCA_052144935.1 Bryobacteraceae bacterium | reverse complement strand
TGAAAGTTGGATTGGTCATTGGAAATAACCTGATCCAGTGTTTCAAAGGGGCCTCGCGCCACGCCAGGGGGGTCCGGCGCAAGGCCGGAACGCAGAAGATTACCGCTCAGCGGTTTAGTTCAACGGCTTAGCGGCGAAGGCTTTTTCACGCCTCGGCCGTGAAAATCCTCACGGAAAACTGGTACACTGGATCACATGTTGGGACGTAATCCAGCATTCCATTCAAGGCCCCTCACCCTTCTGATTTTGATGCTGGGCGGTACCGTGCACTGTCACTCCCAATCGACTTCGAGGCCCGGCGAAACGCCGGCATCCGAGCGCTCTCTGCTGGCCCAAAGCTTCGCGTCGGAAAGGCTGTGGGTGTGGCAGCGGCGCCTAAACCTCCAAGACTGGAACATAGCGGTGGTTGTGTCGCGCGCCGGCGAGTTGAAGCCGAGAACCCTCGGCAACGTCCACTGGGACCTCGATAAGAAGACGGCCGTCATTCGCGTCCTTGACCCCGCCGACTACCGTCTGCCGCCCGCCCTGGTTCTGCGCGATATCGAGCTCACTGTGGTTCACGAGTTGATCCACCTGGAAATCGCGCCGGCGCTGGCGGATTTACACCGTACGGATGCGAACCGCGTGCAGGAAGAAAAAGCTGTCGATCATATGGCCGACGCCCTCCTCTTACTCGACCGCAGCCAGTAACCTGCCGATGGCAGTCCGGTTGCTATCCGGCAAAGTAGTCGAATAACGCCGAACCGGTGGCGCCAAGCCCATCCGATACGCGGGACCATGAAGAAATTACACCTGCCGGTTACCCGCGCCAACAAGCATCCGGCGAACCGATGATCCCGCGTCCAACCGAATGAATCCTTTGCGCCGATTTGGTCCACAAGCTGCACGTCAGAGGACCCAGGAGGGTGTCATGAACCGAGTACTTAAAGTCACGATTCTCCTCGGCTGCTCTGTCGCTACAGCTACAACGCCGCTGGCTTACGCAGGCGGACAGACGGGGGTGAATAGCCAAGGCGACGGTGGAGTGCAGGAAGCCATTCGATTCGAAAGAGCCAAGGATGCCGCCGACGCGCGACAGGCGCGCATCGAAGCGGCGCGGTCGCACCAAGCCGCCGAGACGAAAGGCGCAGCCGCTACGGGGTCGAATAGCCAAGGCAACGGTGGAGTGCAGGCGGCCATCCGGTTTGAAAACGCCAAAAATGCCGCCGACGCGCGACAGGCACGCATTCAGACGGGACAAGCGGGCGACAACGCCGTGGTTGGAAGCGCCGACCGCCGCATGACTGGACACAAGTAGAACAACCACCAAGCGCTCCGTTACGGCATTGCCATAACGGAGCGCTTGGCAACTTGATTAACGCGGCGTGATCGAATAAGTCCGATCCCAATACGGCATATTACCGATGGCATCGCCGAAGATGGCGATCTCCACGCGCCGGTTCAACTCGCGGCCTTCCGCCGTGGTCGTGGAGGCGATGGGCCTGCTGTTGCCCACGGATCGCACCGAAATCGCGCCCGCCGGCATGCCGCTCCCGATCAACGCTGCCCGAACCGCCTCGGCGCGCTCGGCGCGGCCGCCATCGAAGTTGTCATCCACCTCCACGGTCAGCCCGGGGTAGACCGCGATCGCCGCGGCCACTCGTGCCACCCGGCCCGCCGCGAACGGCTGCAGAGAACGACCCGTGAAGTCGCCCGCCGGTATGGTGACCACCAGGCCGCGTGGCGTGTCCATGATCTCCAGCGAGGACGCGCCAAGCTGCCGGTAGAGGCTCATCCGGAGATCGCGCCTCTGGGTATCCTGCGGAGGCGGAGGGGGCGGAATCTGCGCCGACACGGCTGCTTGCGTTTCGGCCTGTTGGAGCATCGTGCGGTCTGCCGAGGCCTCTGCCTGGGCCGCCTGCGCTTGCGCTTCGGCCTGCCGGCGCGCGTTACGCTCCTGGTCCAGCATGGCGCGGTCGGCGGAAGCCTGCGCCTGGGCCGCCTGCGCTTGCGCTTGGGCTTGCAGCCGGCTCTGGCGCTCCTGTTCGGCCCTGGAATTGGCCTCGGCCACTTCCGCATCGTGCATGCGCTTCAAAGTGATGAGGCGCGCATCCTCCGCGGTCTGGGCCGCCTCGCGCGCTTCTGAAATCACCTGGCCTTTATCGGCGCGGCTGGCCTGCAGGTTTTGAGCCGTGTGCAACAGGGCCTGCGCCTTGCCGAACGTATCGGGGGCGTATTGCGCCGCTCCCATGGCGCCGGCGATCTGCACGGCGTTCTGCGCCTGGTAGACTTCCATCGTCTCTTCATAGACGCTCATCGACACGCGCGGACCGTTGCCCTCCGCCGCCACCAGGTCGGCGGGAACGTCGTAAGTGTACTCTCCGCGCGGCAACAGCTCGTACTTCGCCTGGATGGGTTCGATCTTCCCCATGGTATCCGGCCGGATCTCGTTCTCCATCACCACCACGTCGCTCGGCTGGCGCACCGCCGCGTAGGGCTCCGCCGTCACGATCAGTCCGAAGGCCTGCAGGTCCGTGGTCACGTGCAGCTTCGCCTTGTCGGAGCTGCCGGCCAGAACCTCGCCGAGGTTCTTGGCGTGCCCTTCCGGCGTGATCGCCCATAACACGTAGGTCAGGTACTCGTGTCCATAGCGCGCTGGCGCCAGAACGCGATCGAACCGGGCATCGATTTCCGTCCGCCCCGCTTTGGACTCCACGGTGGCATCGCCTTTCGCTTCCGGCAGCAGCACCGTGCCTCGAAAATCGATCTGCGTGGGACCGCTGCGGTATTGATAATTGACCGCTTTTACCGTACGCTCGATCACCGTCACGCGATAGAGCGGAACATTTTGCCCAGGCGTATATGGGTTCTGGCCCCAGGCGCTACCCACCGTCGCAACCGCAAGTGCAATGATTCCAGGAATCATGAGCTTCATCGTGATTCTCCTTCTCGGGGGTAGTGAAATGCACTTGGGTTGCCATCGGTTCCTGTGAGGGCGTTCTTCACCGCGGAGGCGCGGAGCAAACGGAGGAAGCGCGAAGAAGACAATTCTCCTCTTGCCTTTCTCCGCGCTTCCTCCGTGCGCTCCGCGCCTCCGCGGTGAGAGCACTCCAGCTAGCCCCGCACCGCGAGGGCGCCCCGCAACGAGAATATCAGCGGTGTCTCAACCGGTAACTTCACATTCCTCTTACCAGTGATGAACGCAGCCGTAGTTCCCGCCGCGGCGCCCGCGCCGGCTCCGATGGCCGCCCCGACGCCACCGCCTCCCACGGCTCCGATCGCCGCCCCCGCTCCGGCTCCTCCGCCTATAATCGCCAGGTTCCGTTTCTTATGCGACGCGCTCGCGCGGACGTCGGCCGCAGTTACAATTGCGTAGGTATGGCCGTGGAGGCGGAATGAGTCGAGTTTAACCCCCAGGTAAGCTCGCCCTCGCAACCAGCCCGAACTCTTAGCCTCAATGACGTGGCCTTGAAAAGTCGTACCTTTCGGTATGATCACCCGGTCGCCGGATACCACCGGATCGTCTAAGTAGGCCACGAATCGCTCTCCAAGACGGCTATGCTTGCTATCGAGGCTCTGGCCCATGCGCACACGAATCCGAGTTCCAGCGGGTATGATCGGAGCTGGTTGGCCAGGGTCAGTGGCGGCGGGGGCCGGCGATGCCGGAGCTGCAGCCGGAACCGGCGATGCCGGAGCTGCAGCCGGAACCGGCGATGCCGGAACCGGAGCCGGAGCCGGCACCGGGTTCTGAACTGCCTGGTTCTGCACCGCCGGGCCGGGCGCCGCGGGAACCAGACTCGGAGCTGGCGCCGGACCCGGCTGCGCTGGCTCAGCGGGCACAACGGCTTCCACTGGCGGCCGTGCCACCGGCTCGGGATTGGTCCCCGCGGCGGGGCTGGCCGGCTGAGCGGCGGTGGCCGTCATCTGTCCGCCGGCAGGCCCGGAGACGGGTTGTCGATTGTGCTGCCTGTTACATCCGGCAGACCAGAGCACCAGTACGAAGACACACAAGGACCTGACTATCATATGGCTTCTTCTCCTGGTCCTTTGCTTGAGCAAGACCGGGACCATTGCCGGATTCGCCAAGGGGATACGTCCGACTGATTCGGCTCACCGTTTTCGAATGTTTGTGGCACGGAGAGTAATTTTTGCATCGTTTCTTTACGGGTGCCAACCTTAACGGGCCGCCCAACCCTGCTCCTTAAGGTACAATGGCTCACGGCCTTGGCCGCCATCAGGCTCACATGGCATCAGCCGTGCTTCCAGGAGGCGTTGGCGTTTTCCGTCTTCTGAGCCTGAGCGCGATCTATGCTGTGGGAGGGAACAGATGCACCTGAGTCACCGCTTGATGTTCTCGCTATTCTGCGGCATCGCCGCGGTTTCGATGGCTTTCGCCGTCTTCCAGGTCCAAGCGGAGATGCATGCGCTGAGCGACGAAGTCCAACGCCAGGCGATCATTCTAGCCGAAAGCCAGAAAAGCTCCGTCGAGCGGATCCTGCAAAGCGGCTCGTCCAGTGAGCTGCAGACATTGGTCGACCAGTATCGGAACCACCAGCATCTGGCGGGAATGGCCATCTACGGTGACACGGGATCGGCTCTCGCCATCACATCCAGCCTGGCATCGAGCATCGAGGCCACTCCCGCCGCGGTTGCCGCCGCTATAGGGACGGGGCGGGGCCGCGGGGAGACCTTCCACTCCCGAGGGAGACGGATGCACATCTTCGCGGCGCCGCTGAGCCGGGATGGGCGCACGATCGGAGCGATCGCGGTCTTTCACGACGTCGGTTTTGTCGCGGCGCCGGTCTGGCGGCATGCTCTGACCGGCATGGCGCAGACCTTGCTGATCGTCGGTTTCACGTTACTGATCGTGCACTGGAGCCTGGGCAAACCCCTCCGCCACATGGCCGAGTGGTTACGCGATCTCCGAACCGGGCGCACATCCGCCGATGGCTGGCCGCCCAAGGAAAGGATTTTTCAGTCCCTCACCGGCGAATTGACCGAGCTCGCCACCAGCTTGCATGCGGCCCGCGCGGCCGCCGAAGAGGAGGCGCGCCTCCGCGACGCGGCCCTCTCCCGCTGGACCGCGGAAAGGCTGCGCATTGCGATGCGGGGCAAACTCGACGGCAGCCGCCTCTTCGCGGTCTCCAACCGCGAACCGTACGAGCACAAGCACCAAGGGAGTTCGATCGCGTGGTCCGTTCCTCCCAGCGGCCTGGTTACCGCACTGGAGCCTGTGCTGCGGGCCAGCGATGGAACCTGGATCGCGCAGGCCACCGGCGACGCCGACCGCGAGACCGCCGACGAACTCGGCCGGCTGCGAGTACCGCCGGATCATCCGCAATACCGTCTTCGCCGCGTCTGGCTCAGTAAGGAGGAAGAGGAGGGCTTTTATTTTGGCTTCGCCAACGAAGGGCTTTGGCCGCTGTGCCATATTGCCCATACGCGTCCCGTCTTCCGCACGGAGGACTGGAAGCAGTACCAATCGGTGAACCGGAAATTCACCGCCGTGCTCCTCGATGAGATGGACGGCGAGGAGCAACCCGTCGTGCTGGCGCAGGATTACCACTTCGCCCTGTTGCCGCGAATGGTCAAGGAAAAGCGTCCGGACGCGCGCATCGCGATTTTCTGGCATATTCCCTGGCCCAATCCGGAAGCTTTCGGGATTTGCCCCTGGCAGCGGGAACTGTTGGACGGCATGCTGGGAGCGGACCTCATCGGATTCCATATCCAGGCCCATTGCAATAACTTCCTGGAAACGGTAGACCGCACGCTGGAGTCGCGCATCGACTGGGAGCACTTTGCGGTCAATCGCCATGATCGCCTCACCACCGTGCGGCCGTTCCCCATCAGCGTGGCCACCAATGGAGAGGGACGGACGCACCATGGACCATCGCCCGAGGTGCAGGCCCTTTTGCATCGCGAACTGGGAGGGCGGCCCGCCTTCCTCGGGCTGGGCGTCGACCGCATCGACTACACCAAGGGAATCCCGGAGCGGCTGCGCGGGATCGAGCGGCTTTTCGAGCTGCATCCCTCTTTCCGGGAGAAATTCACCTTTGTCCAGATCGGGGCCCCCAGCCGGACTCACATCAAGCGCTATCAGGACTTGATGGCCGAAGTCGAAGGGGAGGTGGAACGGATTAACCGGAACTTACGGACGGGCTCCTGGAAGCCCATTGTGTTCGCAGGCAGACATCACAGTCATTCGGAGATCGAGGCGTTCTACCGGGAAGCCGACCTGTGTCTGGTGACTTCGCTTCACGATGGCATGAATCTGGTAGCCAAGGAATACATTGCGGCTCGCCATGACGAGCAGGGCATGCTGATCTTGAGCCGCTTCGCGGGCGCAAGCCACGAGTTGCCGGATAGCTTAGTGGTCAATCCCTACGACACCGATGAGCTGGCCCAAGCCATTTATACCGCTCTCACGATGCCTGCGCCGGAGAGGAGAGCGCGCATGCAGAGGATGCGCGCGGTAGTCAAAGAAAACAACGTTTACCGCTGGGCCGGAAACCTGATTGGCGAGCTGGCCGAAATCCGCCTGGAAACCACCGGGGGCCAGCGGCAGCCGAAGGATCGAAGTCTCGATCTCAGCCGAGATGGACAACGCTCTCGTGAGGGTGCTCCAGCGCCAACACGGTGAGCACATAGTCCTTGACATGCCGCGTCAGCAGGAAGTTCTGCTTGACGTGGAGGTGGCCGTTTTCTCCCAGCCTCTCGCGCAGCTTGCGGTCCCCCAACAACTGCGCGATCCGGTTGGCGGCGCCCTCCGGGGAATGCACCAGAAAGCCGGTCACTCCGTCGATGACCTGCAATTTGATGCCGCCCACCGCTCCGCCGATCACCGGTTTCTTCTTCCACAACGCCTCGGCCACCGTCAGGCCAAAACCTTCCCGGACCGATTTTTGGATCACCACGGTGGAGGCGCGCACCAGGGCGTTGATCTCCAGATCGCTGAAGGGAGGCAGAAGCAGTACGTGTATATCGGGGTCGTCCGCGGCCTTTTCCTGGACCTCGCGAAGCACTTCTTCCCCCTCGGGATCGTCGGAAGCGCCCCCACCGGCGAGCACCAGTTGGCACTTGTACCGCTTTTTGACCAGGCGATACGCCTCGATCACGCCGAGCGGATCTTTGAACCGGTCAAAGCGCGAGACTTGTGTGAGCACCGGCCGGCCCGGGTCGATTTTGTACTTTTCGAGCACGCCGTCCACATAGTTCCGGTCCAGTGGCTTGTTTTTGTCGGCCAACGGATCGATGGAGGGCGCCACCCGGCATTGCAGAATAGGCAGCCGCTGGGCGAAATCGGGCATGGAGAAGATGGCCGCATCGTATTGTTCGATGTAGGGCCGCAGGAAGTTCCAAACTCCCGGCTGCGGAGCGGACACGTCGATATGACAACGCCAAACCCAGTGCCGTCCGATCTCCTTCTTTCGCAAGACGAGACCCGCCGGCTGAGGATCGTGCACAAAAATCACGTCGCCGGTAAAGTTGATATCGCGCAGATTCATCTCCGTGTTGGCGCGGAATATGTCGAACATCTGTTCGGTGATCTCTTCCGGTTTGCCGTGCAGGGCGTTGTGAAAGGCTTTGGTGACGCTGAAGAAGGCCTGGTCGCCCTTGATCACATCCCAGCTCGCTTCCAGGCCGAGTTCCCGGATTAACGGCACAAGCCGCGTGAGAATCTCGGCTACGCCGCCTCCCACCGGGGTGGAATTGATGTGTTGCATGCTGCGGCCGGCCACGCGGTCGGCCAGTACCCGCAATTCCTCAATCACTCCGGGCCCGGCTACTTCCTGATAGTCCTGCAGTTGAATCGACATATTATTGATGGCGGTATTTCGGGTTATCGACGGCGGTATTTCCGGCCGGCTTTCACGATTTCATGCTTCAACTCGTCGAGCGTCATCGTGTAAGGGTTCAGACGGTCGATCGTTCGCGCCAGCCGGCTTTCGCCCAGGTCGCCGAGCCACTGGGAGAAATCGTTGGTAGGCCGCTCCAGACGCAGGCGGGCCTCGAAGAAATGGAAGTGGATGCAGGTATTGGTTACCTGCTGGATGGTTTGGAAAAACTCCGGAATGTCGTGCGCCACCTGCCCGGTGGGCATGATGAAGCTTTTCGCCTCGCAGAAGTGAAACTCGTCGCCGGGCGGGCATTCTCTACGGGTCTTGGTCTCGGCCTCCAGATGCCTCTGAATAGTGTTAGTGATCGCCTCTCGAAGTTCCCTGATAGACGTGATCGCCAGCAGGTCGATCGCCGCCAGCCGCTCCGCCAGCCGCTCTTCCTGCAGCGCCTGGGAGGCCCAGTTCGCAAATTCGTTATAGAATCTGGGCTTTTCGAAATGTTTGGTGAGATAGGCGACGTGGGTGTGATAGAAGACGCACGACCCGGACACCTGTCTCAAATGGCACAACAGCTCTTCCAGGTTGGAGGCTTTGCGGCCGGTCAGCACCACCAATCGCCTCTCCGTGTGGAAGACAAACGGTGTAACAACAACACTCGGCATAGCCATAATTCACACTCCGGCGGCGCGCGGCGTTTTCCGGGCCGCCAGCCACAGAAGGAACTCATGAACCGCGGCGGGATCGGGCAGTCGATAACGGGCGTGGGTCACCCCCGCGGTCCCCACTTTGATGGTGATCGCATCGGGCAACACGCGGAAGGCATCCTCGTCGCTGGTGTCGTCTCCCACATAGATCGACAGCGCCGGCCTTTGGCTCAAATGGCTGTTGATCCAGCGCGCGGCCGCTCCTTTGTGCCAATTGGTACGGGGGACAATCTCCATAACCTTCCTGCCCGCATTCACCCGAAACAGCGCGCCGTGGCGATTGACGGCCGCGTGAACGGCCGCGCGAATTCCCGGAGCGTCCGCTGGCGCGGCCCTGCGGTAATGGACGCTCGCACTCAATCCCTTGTGCTCCACGAAGGCCCCGGGCACGGTTTGCAGTTCCGTGCCAAGGTCGTCCGCAAGCGTCTCGAGTTGTTCTCGCCGGGACCACGCGAGCGGTTCCACGAAGCGCAGATCGCGGCCGAAGATTTCGAGTCCGTGGTTTCCCGCATAGATCAGCCCCTCCAGACGGATGCGGCCATACAGATCCTCTACAGCCCGGCCGCTGATGATGGTGGTTGCCAGGAATTCCTGGCTCGAAATCAGCTTCAGCGCTGCGGCGGTTTCCGGGTCCAGTTGAGGTTCCATGGGATCGGCCATGATCGGCACCAGTGTGCCGTCAAAGTCCAGGAACAAGGAAACCCAATGGGCGGATTGGAGACGATTTTTGACCTCTGAAATGACGTGCGCCAACAATCTCGACATGACACCTGCCTAAGCCCCTAGCCGGGCAGAGGGATCGACTGCCTCCTGGCGTTTGTACTCGCAATGACATTGCCAATGGTGCTTTCTGCACGCAAATTGTCCAGGTGGATATCTATTTGACTCATTTGACTCGGTTAGCCCCTTAGCCCGGTTAGCCCCTGAATCTCCTGGTGGGAGCAAACCACTGGCGGTCCCCGCGCGGTTCCCCGCCCCCCCAGGTTGGGGCGGAGAAGATCCGGAAGTATGATCATAACCGAGAGTATGAAATGGTCCGCGTCGAAACGCGTGACGGTCACCCTACCCAACGACCTCGTGCGGGAGATTGACCGCCGGGAGAAGAACCGCAGCAAGTTCGTCGCGGAGGCCGTCCGCCACGAACTGGATCGCCGCCGTCGTCGAGAGCTTCGTCGATCGCTCGAAAATCCCCACCCCGAGAGCGCCGATCTCGCCCAGCAGGGACTCGAGGAATGGACCCGTAGCTTGCCCGAGGAAGATACTGAAGCGCTCGTCGACAGCAGCGCCGGCAAGCCGGTCCGGTGGGTCCCCGGTGAGGGCTGGGTGGAGGGGCGCGAGTGAAGCTCGTCCGTGGGCGCAGTGGTTGTGGTGGAACTCGACCCCACGTTCGGTCATGAACAGCGCGGCGTGAGACCCTGCATCGTGGTGAGCGATCCGGACCTCATCGGCGGACAGCGCTTTCCGCTCGTGTGCGTGTTGCCGGTGACGGGGACTCCCGGCGAGGGTCTCCTATATCCGCCCTTGGCGCCCGGCCGGAGCGGTCTCGCCAGGAAGTCCTTCGCGCTGATCGATCATTCGAGATCGATCGACAAGCGGAGGATCCGGCGGGTGTTCGGCGAGGTTGCTCCCGAAGAGATCGCCGCCATCGATGGGGGGTTGGCGCTCTTCCTCGGCCTGGGCGGCCAAGTGCATGGGCCGGACGCGCCGGTCGAGTGACCGGTCTCCCACCATGGAGGAACAGCCGCGAACGGCTCCGAACCCGGCCTCCATCCCCCCAAAGCCGCAGGCTGACTTCCGCCGCCATGCCCTCCGGGACCGAAACCCGCCACTCAAACCTCCCCGTCATGCTTTCCTCCGCGCTTCCTCCGCGTTCTCCACACGCCTCCGCGGTGGGAATCGGCAAGCCCTCCGTGGCCGGGCGCTCGCTCGCGCGCGACCCCGAAGCGCCATATGTTATAAGAGGGGTTGCCATCCGGAATCATCCGGACGCCTCTTCGGCACGCTTAGGAGCAAGCGCATGGAACCAACCGCAGATATCGCCTTGATCGGTCTGGCCGTGATGGGCCAGAATCTCATCCTCAACATGAACGATCGCGGCTACACCGTGGTAGCCTTCAACCGCACGGTGTCGAAAGTGGACGAATTCCTGAACGACGCCGCCAAGGGCCGTACCACCATCGTCGGCGCCCACTCGGTGGAAGAGTTGGCAGGCCTGTTGAAGCGGCCGCGCAAAATCATGCTGATGGTGAAAGCCGGACAGGCGGTGGACGACTTCATCGAGCTGCTGCTGCCGCACCTGGAACCGGGCGACCTGATCGTCGACGGCGGCAATTCGCATTTTCCTGATTCGATCCGCCGCACCAAATACCTGGAAAGCAAAGCAATGCTGTTCATCGGCACGGGCGTTTCGGGCGGAGAAGAAGGCGCCCGCTTCGGACCTTCCCTGATGCCCGGCGGAAGTCCCCAGGCATGGCCGCTCGTCAAGGGCATCTTCCAAGCCATCGCCGCCAAGGCGCCCGACGGCACGCCCTGCTGCGATTGGATGGGCGAGGATGGCGCGGGCCATTACGTGAAGATGGTGCACAACGGCATCGAGTACGGCGATATGCAGCTCATCTGCGAAGGCTATCAGCTCTTGAAGGAAGGGCTGGGGATGACCAATGAGCAGATGCACGAGACCTTCGCGGAATGGAACAAGGGCGAGTTAGACAGTTATCTGATCGAAATCACGAGCGACATTCTGGCCTATAAGGACGAGAACGGCGACTATGTAGTGGATAAGATCCTGGACACCGCCGGACAGAAAGGCACGGGTAAGTGGACCAGCGAGAGCGCGCTCGACCTGGGCATGCCGGTGACGCTGATCGGTGAAGCGGTCTACGCCCGCTGCCTGAGCGCCATGAAGGAGGCCCGCGTGGAGGCGTCCAAGCTGCTGAAGGGGCCGAAATTCCAATTCTCCGGCGACCGGGCGGGCTTCGAGGAAGACATCCGGCAGGCGTTGCTCGCCTCCAAAATCGTCTCCTACGCGCAGGGATTCATGCTGCTGCGCGAAGCGGCCCAGGAATACCACTGGAACCTGAACTATGGTGGAATCGCGGCGGTGTGGCGGGCCGGCTGCATCATCCGCTCGGCCTTTCTGGGTAAGATCAAGGAGGCCTTCGATCACACTCCGAATCTGAGCAATCTGTTGCTGGATCCGTATTTCACCGCTGTAATCGAGCGCTGCCAGAATTCCTGGCGGCGGGTGGTGGCACGCGCCGTGGAGAACGGAGTGCCCGTGCCGGCCTTCACCACCGCTCTGGCGTTCTACGACGGCTACCGCAGCCAACGGCTCCCCGCCAATCTTCTGCAGGCGCAGCGCGATTACTTCGGCGCCCATACCTACGAGCGGGTGGACCGCCCGCGCGGCCAGTTCTTCCACACCAACTGGACCGGCAAAGGCGGCCATGTCTCGGCGGGGACGTACACGGTGTAGGCTTTTTTTGACGCGGAGGCGCGGAGGCGCGGAGGAAAAAACGCGGAGAAGAACTAGAAAATGTGTTCTCCGCGTTTTCCTCCGCGCCTCCGCG
>JBKQPR010000266.1:0-12211 GCA_052144935.1 Bryobacteraceae bacterium | reverse complement strand
TCACCGCCATGATGACGTTGCTGAAAGGGCCCGCCAGCGAGACCACCGCCAGCCCGTTCAAACCGCCGCGCAGTTTGGCCGGATTGGTGCGCACCGGACGGCCCCATCCCAGAAAGCCGGCCCCCAGGAGGGAGGTCACAAACGGCAGGACGGCGGTGCCGAGCCAGTCCACGTGGGCCAGCGGGTTGAGCGTCACACGGCCGTCCCGGCGCGGCGTGTCGTCCCCCAGGCGGGTGGCCACCCAGGCGTGCGCGAACTCGTGCGACGCGGTCAGAATCCACAGCAGCAGCACGTTGAGCAAGGCCGTTTCCAGGTTGAGCGAGTGCATGGTCAAAGGCGGGCGGCGCGGAAGGCTGGCAAGCCGGCGTCCGGCTCCGCGCCAGCGGGCGCCCCGATACCGCCATTGTACGTGGTATCCTGGTATTTAAACCAGTCATTCTCTTTCCCGAGGAAAAATCCATTTGGCTTTAGTCGAAGGTTGCAGGCACTCGCTGGAGATCTCCATCCCTGCCGGCGAAGTGGAGAGCGAAACCAGCCGGGTGGTTACGGATGTCCAGAAGCGGGCCAAGCTTCCGGGGTTCCGGCCGGGCAAGGTCCCGGCTTCCCTGATCCGCAAGACGTTCGCCGGCGATGTCCGGCAAAAAGTGCTGGAGAGCCTGGTTCCCAAGTACCTGCAGCAACGGGTGGAGGCCGAGGGCCTGGTGCTGGTGGGGCGTCCCGACATCGGCGACGTTCATTTCCACGACGGCGAGCCGCTGACCTTCAAGGCGACCTTCGAGGTGGAGCCGACCATCGAGTTAGGCGAGTATACGGACCTCGAAGTGCCATACCACGATCCCGAGGTCACCGACGAGGACGTGGAAAAGCGGCTGACCGAACTCCGCGAGCAGAAGGCCCAGTTCGTAAATGTGGACCCGCGGCCGGCGGAGAACGGCGACTTCGCGGTGCTGGCGCTGGAGAGCCTGTCCGGCGTGGAGGGCGCGCCCATCAAGCAGGACGAGATGGTGATCGAGATGGGCGGCGGCGGCACCTTGCCTGGTTTCACGGAAAACCTGCTGGGCGTCACGCCGGGCGACGAGCGTGAGTTCGACGTGGCGTATCCGGAGGATTACGCTTCGGAGCGGGTGGCCGGCAAGACCGTGCGGTTCCGGGTCGCTCTGAAGGGCATCCGGCGCAAGGAGTTGCCCGATGCGAACGACGAGTTCGCGCAGGATTTGGGCGATTACCGCGATTTGGGCGAGTTGCGGGACGCCATCCGCCGCGGGCTGTTCGCCAATCGCCAGTTTGAGGCGCAGCGCGAGGCCAAGAACCGGATCATCGAGAAATTGCTGGCTGGGCACGATTTCGCGGTGCCCGAAGAGTACGTCGCGCGGCAGATTCGCAACCGTTTGGAGCAGCGGCTGAACGAAATGGCGGGCGAGGGGGTGGATATCGCCAAGCTGGGCATCGATTGGAAAAAGGCCGCCGAGACGCAGCATGAGCCGGCCGAGCGCGAGGTGAAGGCCTCGCTGCTGATTTCCCGGATTGCCGACCGGGAGGCCATCCACGCCACAAAGGCGGAGGTGGATCGCGAGGTGGAGAAGATTGCCCGCCAGGCCAAGGAGCCGCTGGCAGCCGCCCAGAGGCGCTTGGAAAAGGATGGCACGACGGGGCGGATCGCCAACCACATCCGTACCGAGAAGACTTTGACCTTTCTGTTTGAGCGTGCGCGGAAGACCGTCGAAAGTTGAGTTCAGGTATTCCCCCCGTACTACCGGCACTGGAACTTCCCGCACTGAACTTTCGGTAGGATTGCTTGGGAGAGCTGGTTCAGGTGATAATAGAGACGAATTGTAGAAGTTCCCTTTTCCCGGCGGCAAAGGGGGATCCCCGGCTCCCCAACCTGAGCCTAACGGTGGAACAGGAGAGATTTGCGTGAAGCGTACCGGATCGGATGAGGCTTTACGGTGTTCGTTTTGTCATAAGAGTCAGGACGTAGTCGGAAAGCTCATCTCCTCGCCAAGCGACTACCCCCGCGCATACATCTGCGACGAGTGTATCGCGGTCTGCAACTCGATTTTAGAAGACGACAAGGTAGAGCCTCCCTCAGGAACCCCCAACAAGATCCCCAAACCATTGGAAGTGAAGGAGTTTCTGGATCAGTACGTGATCGGGCAGGAGTCCACCAAGAAAAAGCTGGCGGTGGCGGTATACAACCATTGCAAGCGGATTCACATGAACCGCATGCGCAACACCGAGGTGGAGCTGCAGAAATCCAACATTCTGCTGATCGGACCCACGGGAACCGGCAAGACCTTGCTGGCGCAGACCCTGGCCAAAATCCTCGACGTGCCCTTCGCCATCGTGGACGCCACCACCCTGACCGAGGCCGGCTATGTGGGCGAGGATGTCGAAAACATCATTCTGAAGCTGTTGCAGGCGGCCGATGGCGATGTCCAGAAGTGCCAGCAGGGCATTATCTATATTGACGAAATCGACAAGATCTGCCGCAAGGACGAGAATCCGTCGATCACCCGCGACGTGTCCGGAGAAGGTGTGCAGCAGGCCCTCCTGAAAATTCTGGAAGGCACCGTGGCCAACGTACCGCCGCAGGGCGGACGCAAGCATCCGCACCAGGAATTCACGCCCGTGGATACCACTAATATCCTGTTCATCTGCGGCGGGGCCTTCGTGGGCCTGGAAAAGGTGATCGCCCGGCGCACCGGCAAGAAGTCCATGGGATTCCTGCAGGAAGAGGAAAAGGGCGGCGGCGGCCGCCTTTCGGGCATCAGCGGGCGGCGCGATATCGACCTGCTGTCCCAGGCGCAGCCCATGGATTTGATCAAGTTCGGGTTCATTCCCGAATTCATCGGACGCCTGCCGGTTTCGGCAGTGCTGGAAGATCTGGACCGTTCGGCGTTGATCCAGATCCTGACTAAACCCAAGAACGCCATTATCAAGCAGTATCAGAAGCTGTTCGAGTTCGAGAATGTGCGCCTGAAGTTCAGCGACGAGGCCCTGGAAGCCATCGCCGACCTGGCCATGGAGCGCAAGGTGGGGGCGCGCGGACTGCGCATGATTCTCGAAGACCTGATGCTGGATTTAATGTACTACTTGCCTTCTTACAAGAAGGTCCGAGAGTTCCAGGTCACCAAAGAGATGGTGCTGGCTCAAAAAATCAGTCTTACAATATTAGAAAAGGCTGGTTAGTCCGTACCAGCACAACGGGCGGCCGGTTGCCGCAACCGGGCGCGCTTGAGGGGAAAACCAGGGGTGGGAGCGCTTACTCCTGGGGAGAGCAATGCTGACTTCAAAGGAAAAATCCGACACAAAACGTCTGCCGATGATGCCGATCCGCGACGTGGTTATCTTTCCATTCATGATGACCCCCTTCGTGGTGGGGCGCGAATCGAGCGTCAGGGCGCTGGAAGAAGCCATGGCGGGCGACAAGAAAATCTTTCTCGCGACCCAGCACGACGCTTCCATCGACGAGCCTAAACCAAACGAAATCTATAGTGTAGGAACCATCGTCAATATCGTCCAGAGCCTTAAGCTACCGGATGGAAACATCAAGGTGCTGGTCGAGGGCGTGGAACGCGCCAAGGTGGTTTCGGTGGCCGACGACGAGGGCTTCTTCCGCGCCACCGTGCGGACCTCGAGCTTCAAAGTGGAGTTGGGTCCGCAACTGGATGCGCTGGTGAGCCGCGTGACCACCCTGTTCGAGCAGTATGTCAAGCTCAGCCAGAACCTCAACTACGAGACCATGATCGCCGCCATCCGGGTGGACGAGCCGGGTAAGCTGGCGGACACCGTGGGCGCCAATCTGCAGCTCACCATCGAGGAGAAACAGGAGCTGCTGGAGATTTTCGATCCCATCGACCGCCTCACGCGGGTGGCCGAGATGCTGGATATCGAGATCGAAAAGCTGAACGTAGACCGCACCATCCAGGGCCGCGTGAAGCGGCAGATGGAGAAGGCCCAGAAAGAGTACTACCTCAACGAGAAGATCAAGGCCATTCAGAAGGAGTTGGGGCGCGGCGAGAAGAGCGAGATCGACGAGCTGAAAAAGCGCATCGAGACCGCCGGCATGAGCACGGACGCCCAGGAAAAGGCCATGGCGGAGCTGAAGCGGCTGGAGAACATGCCGCCCATGTCGGCCGAATCCACCGTGTCGCGCAACTACCTGGACTGGCTGCTGGCGGTGCCGTGGAAGAAGCGCACCAAGGAAATCCGCGATCTGCGCTTCGCCGAAAAGGTGCTGGAAGCCGACCACTACGGCCTGGAGAAGATCAAGGAGCGCATCCTGGAATTCCTGGCGGTGCGCCGCCTGGTGAAGAATCCCAAGGGGTCGATCCTCTGCTTCGTGGGGCCTCCCGGAGTGGGCAAGACTTCGCTGGGCATGTCGATCGCCAGGGCCACCGGCCGTAAGTTTGTGCGTATGTCGCTCGGCGGCGTGCGCGACGAAGCCGAAATCCGCGGCCATCGGCGCACCTACATCGGGGCGCTGCCGGGCCAGGTGATCCAGATGATGAAGAAGGCCGGCACGCGCAATCCGGTGTTCATGCTGGACGAAGTGGACAAGATGTCCATGGATTTCCGCGGCGACCCTTCCGCGGCGCTGCTCGAAGTGCTCGATCCCGAGCAGAATTTCATGTTTGTGGACCACTATCTGGATGTGGAATACGATCTGAGCCAGGTGTTCTTCATCGCCACCGCCAACGTGCTCCACACGGTTCCTCCGGCGCTGCAGGACCGCATGGAAGTGATCCGCCTCTCCGGCTATACCGAGCTGGAGAAGCTGGAGATCGCCAAGCGTTTTCTGGTGCGCAAGCAGATGGAGGCCACCGGGCTTTCCAACGACCACATCGAATTCGCGGATTCAGGCCTCAACGGGCTGATCCAGAACTACAGCCGCGAGGCCGGCGTGCGCAATCTGGAGCGCGAAATCGGCAACGTCTGCCGCAAGCTGGCGCGCCAGGTGGTCAACAACCAGAACGGCAAGGACCGCAAGAAGCTGCCCAAGTCGGTGATCACCTCCGAAATCCTGCCGGACCTGCTGGGGCCGTGGAAGTTCCGCGATCTGGAAACCGAGAAGAAGAACGAAGTGGGCGCCGCCACGGGGCTGGCGTGGACCGAGGTCGGCGGCCAGATCCTGACCGTGGAATGCACCCTCATGGAAGGCAAGGGCAAGCTGACCATCACCGGCAAGCTCGGTGAGGTGATGCAGGAATCGGCGCAGGCGGCCATGAGCTACATCCGGTCGCGCGCCCATATGTTCGGCCTGCCGCGCGATTTCTACCGCAATCTGGATGTGCATATCCACATTCCGGAGGGCGCTATCCCCAAAGATGGACCTTCGGCCGGCATCACCCTGGCCACCACCATCTGCAGCGCGCTCACCCGCATTCCGGTGCGCGGCGACGTGGCCATGACCGGCGAAATCACCCTGCGCGGCAAGGTGTTGCCCATCGGCGGATTGAAGGAAAAGCTGATGGCGGCGCACCGCCACGGGATCATGGAAGCCATCGTTCCGCGGGAGAATGAAAAGGACCTGCCGGATATTCCGGAAGCCATCCGGCAGACCATGAAATTGAATTTCGTGGAATCCATGGACGAGGTATTGAAGATCGCTTTGGAACGGGAATTGGTGGCGCTGGTCATACCGTCCGGTACGCCGGGCGTAGACGTGCTGCCCGTAGAGGAGATCCGGGCGGCGCACTAGAGGGCGCTACCAAGGACCGCTCCCTGACGGTCGCGGCTCGGTAACGTCGCGGCTCGGTAACGTCGCCAAGCCGAGCCGCGACCGTCAGGGAGCGGTTGCCCACCAACATATTTTGCAGGCTGAATTCGTAGCCAGTTCGGGCAGCCCCGAGAGTTTCCCTTCCGAAGGGCTGCCGGAGATTGCATTTTTAGGGAGAAGTAACGTAGGGAAGTCCAGCCTCATCAACGCTCTTACCGGGCGGAAAGGGCTGGCTTTCACCAGCAGTACCCCGGGGCGCACACAAACGATCAACTTTTATCGGATCGACGGGAGGGTATATTTCGTCGATTTACCCGGGTACGGTTACGCGCGGGCTCCCGCCGCGCAGGTTGTGGAATGGAAGAAGCTGATCGAGCGGTATTTGACGGAGAGGGAGACCCTGATCTGTTCCTGTCTGATCCTGGACGCCCGCCGTGGATGGATGGATAAAGACCTCGACCTGAAGCGGTGGCTTGAGCATCACGGCAGAGATTACCTGGTAGTCGCCACCAAGACCGATAAGATGAACCAGTCCGACTTAGAGCACGGCCTGCGCGCCATCCGCAAGGAAGGCGTCGAGCCGCTGCCGTTCTCGGCCTCAACCGGCCGGGGAGTGAGGGAAATTTGGCAAGCAATAACGACAACACTGCAAGCACGGTAGGAAACAACCCGCCGCAGGAAAAGCCCACCGATACAACGCCCGCTCCGGAAGCCGGAGCGCCCGCCGCAACCGCCCCTCCGGAGAAACCGGAGAAATCCGATAAACCGGAAAGACCGGTTAGGACCGAGCGCGTGGAAAGGCCGCACGGCGACCGCCCCGAGCGAGCCGCCCGAGCGGTTGCGCCCCCGCTGGCGCTGCCGCCCGCGCTGGCCGCTCCCGCCGAGGCGAAACCGGCCGAGGCAAGGGCCGAAAGCAAGCCCGTGGAAACCAGGCCAGTGGCCGCGGATCCCAAACCGCCGGCCGAGATCAAACCGGCCCCCGAGCAGCCTAAAGACCCGCCCAAAGCCGTGGTGGAAACCAAACCGGCCGCCACGGAGCCGCCCGCGGCCGTCCCGCCCGCAGCCGTCCCTCCGGTCGATGGGGGCCTGCACGGCGGACATCGCCGCAAGGCCGCCGGCGCCCAGGGGGTCAAGAACGGAACCCCCACCCTGGACCTGGTCGAGCTGAAGGATATGAGCATCCAGAAGCTCAACGAGATCGCCAAGGGCATGAACATCGCCGGCGCCGCCGGCCTGCGCAAGCAGGAGCTGATCTTCAAAATCCTGCAGACCCAGGCCGAAAAGAGCGGCCTGATTTTCTCCGAAGGCGTGCTGGAGTGCCTGCCCGACGGCTTCGGCTTCCTGCGCGCGCCGGAGTATAACTACCTGCCCGGCCCCGACGATGTCTACGTATCGCCCTCCCAGATCCGCCGCTTCGATCTGCGAACCGGCGATACCATCTCCGGCCAGATCCGCCCGCCCAAGGAAGGCGAGCGGTATTTCGCGCTCATCAAGGTGGACGCCATCAACTTCGAGCCGCCCGAGGAAGCGCGCAACAAGATTTTCTTCGACAACCTGACGCCGCTCTATCCCCACGAACGGCTCAAGCTGGAAACCGTCAAGGATAACTATTCGGGACGCGTGATGGATCTGCTGACGCCCATCGGCAAAGGGCAGCGCGGGCTGATCGTTTCGCCGCCGCGCACCGGCAAGACCATGCTGCTGCAGTCGATCGCCAACTCGGTCACCACCAACCACCCCGAGGTCACCCTCATCGTTCTGCTGATCGACGAACGGCCCGAGGAAGTCACCGACATGCAGCGCAGCGTGCGCGGCGAAGTGATCAGCTCGACCTTCGACGAGCCCGCCACGCGCCACGTGCAGGTGGCCGAAATGGTGATCGAGAAGGCCAAGCGGCTGGTGGAGCACAAGCGCGACGTGGTGATTCTGCTGGATTCCATCACCCGGCTGGCGCGAGCTTACAACACCATCGTGCCGCCCTCCGGCAAGGTGCTTTCGGGCGGCGTCGATTCCAACGCCTTACAGCGCCCCAAGCGCTTCTTCGGGGCCGCGCGCAACATCGAGGAGGGTGGCTCGCTGACCATCATCGCCACCGCCCTGATCGACACCGGCAGCCGCATGGACGACGTGATTTTCGAGGAGTTCAAAGGCACCGGCAACATGGAAATCCACCTGGAGCGCAAGCTGGTGGACAAGCGCGTATTCCCGGCCATCGACATCAACAAGAGCGGCACCCGCAAGGAAGAGTTGCTGTTGCCCAAGGACGAACTCAACCGCGTGTGGATTCTGCGCAAAGTGCTCAACCCGCTTTCGCCCGTGGAGACCATGGAACTGTTGCTCGACAAGCTGGGCAAGACCCGCAGCAACGGCGAGTTCCTGGGGTCCATGAGCGGGTAGACTGGAACCAGGAGGAGCGGCATGGCTACCACGGCGCGCCTGACCATCGACGACTTCGAGCGGTTACCGCAGGAGCAGGCCAAGAACCACGAGCTGGTCGATGGAGAACTGATTCCAGTGCCAGGAAATACGCCAGAGCACATTGACATTCAGGATCTGCTCATCGAGGTTCTACGCCCGTTCGTTCGCGAACGGCGCCTGGGCAAGGTGTACGCTGAGTTGGAGTACGACTTCGGCGGAAATGCTCACGCGCCGGACCTCAGCTTTTTCGGTCCGGCCAAGAAGGCGCTAATGAACCGCCGCAAGCGGGTACAGCGATTTGTTCCCGATCTCGCCATTGAAATTGCTCCCGCCAACGATACTTTCGGGGCGCTGCTGCGCAAGGTGCAGCGCTACCGCAGTTGCGGTACAGAGGAGGTTTGGATCGTCGTACCGGAAGCTTTGCTGGTCCAGGTGTATTCCAATCGCGGCGACCGAATCCTCGGCGAGGACGCGCTGCTCACGACCGAGCTGATACCGGGCTTCGAAATTCCAGTCAAGCGGCTCTTTGAAGAGTTGAGCGATTAGCCTGAGGTAGACTGTAAGCATGGCTACGGCGACGCACCTGACCATCGACGACTTCGAGCGGCTTCCGCAGGAGCAGGCCAAGAACCACGAGCTGGTGGATGGAGAACTTGTCGAAATGTCCGGAAACACGCCGTACCGAAACTCCATCCGCGATCTTCTGATCGAACTGCTTCGGCCGATCGTTCGCGAGCGCGGTCTCGGCACAGTCCTCGCGGAGCAGGAATACGATTTCAACGGCAACGCGCATGGGCCCGACGTTAGCTTTTTCGGGCCGGCCAAGAAGGCGCTACTCAACCGCCACAAGCGTGTGCAGAGGTTTGTGCCCGATCTGGCCATTGAGATCGCTTCCGAGAACGATACTCTTTCCTCGCTCTCGCGCAAGAAGACCCGCTACCGCAGTTGCGGAACGAAGGAAGTCTGGATAGTCTCGCCGGAGGCCCGTGAAGTGCTCGTCTATTCCGCAAGCGGCGACCGCATCCTCAGCGAGGACGCCGAACTGACCAGCGATCTGCTGCCCGGCTTCCGGATGCCCGTCAAACGGCTCTTCGAAACTGAGGACGCATAATCGCCCACGCGGGGCCGGTGCACCAATCCGCCCTCACCCTGCCGTCCCCACGCCTGCAAACCGCGCGGTCCGCAAGATAAATGAGAATTCGCGGCCGGCCGCGCACTATGGATTTCTAACGTGTATTTGAATACGGCGGGGTGTGCCCCGAGCCGAGCCGATTCGTCCTTGTGCCCCCGTGGCTTGGAGCGGTACCATGAAGAAGGGAGAACTTGGCGATTCTCCCTCAATTCCAAGTCAGAATAGGCGAACCGGCTGAAATCGAACGAGAGGAGTAGTGTCCCATGACAACTTCCGCGCACGATCACTGCGTTTCCGCTCTATTGGTTGGCGAATATGAGAGCGACCGCCTACTCTTGCAGGGCATCTTCCGCGATGCCGGCTGGCGGCTGTTGGAGGCTCCCGACCGGCGGCGGGCCCTGGATTGCCTGGAGCGTCAACCGGTCCAGGTGGTGATCTCCGAAGAGGACGGACCGCAATGGCACTGGAAATGGGTCCTGAGCGATTTGCGGCGTCTGGCCCATCCGCCACAACTGATCGTCACTTCGCGTATCGCCGACGACTACCTCTGGGCGGAAGTCCTCAACATCGGGGGGTACGACGTTCTGCCGCAGCCCTTCAACCGCGATGAAGTTGAGCGGGTGGTGGCTGCGGCGCGCCGCCATTTCGAAGGGGCGCAGCCGGCGAGCCGGCCCAGCGCTCCGCTGGCAGCCCGGGGAGCGGCCTGATGGTCGCTTCCCTGACTTCATTCGCTTTCCTCTGCCTTCCTCCGGGTTCTCCGAAAGACCTATCCCTGCCTACCGCAAACCCCCTGGGGAATATTCCCGATTGACGGGTCCTTTGTGCCTTTTCTACCTGCGGATGGCAACTCAGTATACTTTATATAGATAAAAAGTCTTGACCTCCACTACATATTGGGTCAAGATTACGAATGTGTCTACGCTGTTGGGGCACATCAGCACAATCCGGCAGGCGGCAAGTTCCCCGGCGCCCGACAGGCCTTCTGGTGCCGGGAAAGACCCGCGCCACCTCTGGCCGCATGGGCGGCAAGTTCCCCCGGCGCAACGAAAAGCCTCCAGGGGCCGCTCGCGGCGGGGCCGGGTGGGCCACGTAGGAATAGGAGAAACGTAAATGGGGCAGTTGGCGGTGAATCTGAGTGCGAAAATGGATCTGTTGACCAAAGCAGAAACCAAAGAAAGAACCGGAATCGCGTTTCCGCGTTACTTCACCACGGGACTGGCTCCTGGCAAGACCCCCTACGACGAGATCCGGTGGGAGACCCGTACCGCCTCCATCGGCAACGATAAAGGCGCGGTGATCTTCGAGCAGCGCGACGTGGAGACACCCATCGACTGGTCGCAGACCGCCACCAACATCGTGGCCAGCAAGTACTTCCACGGCAAAATGGGATCGCCCGAGCGGGAAACCAGCGTGGCCCAACTGGTCGAGCGCGTGGTGAACGCCATCGCCGGCTGGGGAGAGAAGGACGGCTATTTCAAGGCCGCCGAAGACGCCGAAAACTTCCGCGCCGAGCTGGCCCACCTCATGCTCACCCAGAAGGCCTGCTTCAATTCGCCGGTGTGGTTCAACGTGGGAGTGAAAGAGGCCCGCGGCTACGGCTGGATCTACGACGAGAAAGCTGGCCGCGTGGCGCGGCTGGAGAGCGGCGGGGGCGCCCTCGGGGTCCGGCCGCAATGCTCGGCTTGTTTCATCGTGTCGGTGAAGGATTCCCTGGAATCGATCCTGGATCTCGCCAAAACCGAGGGCATGCTGTTCAAGTGGGGATCGGGCACGGGCACCAATCTCTCGGCGCTGCGCGAAGAGGATGCGGTGCTCTCGGGCGGCGGCCGGGCTTCCGGGCCGCTCTCCTTCATGAAGGGCTTCGACGCCTTCGCGGGCGTGATCAAATCCGGCGGCAAGACCCGCCGCGCGGCCAAGATGGTGATCCTCAACGCCGACCATCCGGACATCGAAAAGTTCATATGGTGCAAGGCCAAGGAGGAGAAGAAGGCCCAGACCCTGGTGGAGGCCGGTTACGATGCCTCGCTCGATGGCGAAGCCTACGGCTCGATCTTCTTTCAGAACGCCAATAACTCCGTGCGCGCCACCGACGATTTCATGCAGGCGGCGGCGCAGGATGGCGACTGGTGGACCAAGCACGTGTTCACCGGGCAGCCCGCGAATCGGCGCAAGGCCCGCGAGCTGCTGCGCCAGATCGCCGAAGCCACCCACCAGTGCGGCGACCCCGGCATGCAGTTCGACACCACCGTGAACCGCTGGCACCCCTGCAAGAACACGGCCCGCATCAACGCCTCCAATCCCTGCTCGGAGTACATGTTCCTGGACGATTCGGCGTGCAATCTCTCGTCGCTCAACCTGATGAAGTTTGTCGGGCCCGACGGGCAATTCGATGTGGTGGCCTTCCGCCACGCCGTGGACACCATGATCCTGGCGCAGGAGATCATCGTCGACAACGCCAGTTACCCCACCCAGAAGATCGGCGAAAACTCGCACAACTTCCGCCCGCTGGGCCTGGGATTCGCCAACCTGGGCGCGCTGCTGATGTCCATGGGCATCCCCTACGACAGCGATCAGGGCCGCGACTACGCCGGCGCCATCAGCGCGGTGATGTGCGGCCAGGCCTATCTGACCAGCTCGCGGATCGCCGGCTCCACGGGGCCGTTCCCCGGTTACGCGGTCAACGAGCAGCCCTTCCTGGAAGTCATCCGCATGCACCGCGATGCGGTGAGCCGCATCGACCGGCACAACCTCCCCGCGGCGCTCTACCAGGCGGCCCACCAGTGTTGGGACGACGCCTATGAATCCGGCCGCCGCTGCGGTTACCGCAACGCCCAGGTGACCGTGATCGCGCCCACCGGAACCATCGGCTTCATGATGGACTGCGACACCACCGGAATCGAGCCGGACCTGGCGCTCATCAAGTACAAGAAGCTGGTGGGCGG
>JBKQPR010000265.1:0-3830 GCA_052144935.1 Bryobacteraceae bacterium | reverse complement strand
TGAGCCTTTTCTTCCAGATGGAGGTGAAACTCAGTAGGGAGCGGCGTGGCCAATCGCCATGCCCGCTTCCCAGCCCTGAGCTATCTTACTGGAAATCCAAGGCCAATTCCAGCCCCTTGTAGGTACGGCTTCAGAGGGGCCGAGCCGCCTTGCTATTGGCCGAAGGGTGGCTCATACTGACGCAGCACCTGGCGCCGGTAGCAGGAAACCGGCGGGAAAAAAGTAGGTCACGATTGGCCAGTAAATGACCGAAACCTGGGCACCGCCCTCGGCGCCGAGACGCTGAGAGAGCCGAGAGGAGTCCGACTTCTAAGAATCTCTCGCCAAGCCGCCAAGGCGCAAAGTCGCGCAAAGAGAAAACAATACCAAGACAAGGACGAAATTGGCGCGCAGGAGCACGCGGAGAGGGAGGGGGGCGACTTCGAGGGCGATCCCCACGGTTGCGTCCGCTGCGTCCGGACCGCCGCTACTTCGACACCGCGAAGCCGTCCACCTGCACTTCAAGCAGATGGTTGATGCGGATGCCGTAGATGCCGTCGGTTTTGGCCAGCGCTCCAGTTTTGGGTTCCGTGTGAACGACCACGCCGTTGACCACGAAGTCGACCTTGCCGGCGCCGACGCGCACTTCCAGGGCGTTGGTGGACTTACCGGTGTCGTCCGGTTTCTTCACCACGTCGTTGGGGGTCTTCGGCGCAACGATGGGGGTGGCGCTGCCGTTGCGGCTCTTGATCAGCCAGGTCCCGTCCTGGGCGACCACGAAGTAGAGATAACTCTGCTCGGCGCCCTCCAGAGCGCTGCCACCAAAGACCAGGCCGTAATAGTTGGTGTGGCCGCTGGGCTTCATGAGTGTAAAGGTGCCCTTGAGCGTGTAATTGCCCGTCGCGGTATTGGCCGGGTTCCAGTACACCGCGGCTTGGGGATTGGTGGCGTGAAAGCCCGCTCCCATGGTTACGAATTTGATGTTGCCGGGGGCGTCGGGGTCCGACGCGGCGGCGCTGCGGTCGACGCGCATCTTCCAGCCCTGCGGCGCTTGGGCGGCCAGCGGGACAAGAGCGGCTAGCGCGAGCACTGCAATATGAACATGACGCTTCATGTGGTGTTTCTCCTTTACCTCGAATGAGGCGGCCGCGACGGCATGGCGCAGATCACGATGGAACTGCCACGCCTGCCGGGATTCTTATTTCGGCTTCCGATTCGAGTTCATTATATATCGGGAAGATGTGGGGGAGGGAGCCGGGAGAGCGGAGCGGGTCAGGAGACCGGCGAAGGTGGCGAGTCCGCCAGCCCGCCCCAATTTCGACTCCTCAGTTCGAAGTGTTTACAATAGAGAGAACCATGACCTTCGAAGAACGAATCGACCGCCTCACAGAGCGCCACGAAGCCCTGGCACAATCGCTCGAACTCCTCACCCACGACGTGCGCGAAATCAGTGCCAAGGTGGACCAACTCACCACCGGCGTGGACCAACTCACCACCAGCGTGCAGGGCCTCGCCAAGAACCAGGCCGCGATGATGGACGCCATCGCCCGCCTGGCCCACATCGCAGACATACAGGACCAACGCATCACCCGCCTCGAAGGCGGCAAGCCGTAGCCAGCCAGGCCCCGCCAGGATTCCCGCGCTCCATTTACGCCAGGCAAGTACAGTATGCTGGAGCAGTGGCACATCAACTGACCCGCCGCGCGTTCGCCGGAACGGTGGCGGCACTGGCTCTGCCGGCCGCCGACGACGGATGGACGGAGCTCTACGACGGGCGCAGCCTGAACGGCTGGCGGCCCAGCGAGAATAAAGATTCCTGGAAGGTGGCGGAGGGCGCACTGGCCGCCGATGGCAAGCGCTCGCACCTGTTCTACAACGGCCCGTTTCACGGCGCCGATTTCCGCAATTTCGAGCTGGAGGTGGAACTGATGACGCGGCCCGGGTGCAATTCCGGGGTCTACTTCCATACCGCCTACCAGGAGAGCGGTTTCCCCATCAAAGGCTTCGAAGTGCAGGTGGACAACAGCTACGTGGGCGAGGGCGGGTATCGCGAGCGCAAGATGGGCGGGTCGCTGTACGGGCTGCGCAACATCTATAAAGCGTTCGCGGCCGATAACCAGTGGTTCAAGCTGGCGGTGGCGGTGCGCGGCAAGAGCGTGCAGATCCGGCAGAACGGCATGCTGCTGGTGGATTATACGGAACCGGCGCCGCCGGTGATCCCGGACGGTCCGGAGACCGGGCGGTTTCTGGACCACGGGACGTTCGCGCTGCAGTGCCACAACGAGGGATCGAAGGCTCTTTTTCGGAGCGTGCGGGTGCGGCCGCTCCCCGATAACACGGCCACGCCCGGCGGACCGGCGCCGGTGGCGGACGAGCTGTTCCGCAAGATTATCGACGACGGCCGGCACAACATCCCGATGGTGGATTACCACACCCACATCAAGGGCGGGCTTACAGTGGACCAGATGCTGGACCGCTCGCGGCGCGATGGCATCATGTATGGGATCGCCATCAACGCCGGGCTGGGGCAGCCCGCCCCGACCGACGAGGCGCTGGGCCAGTACGTGGACAGCCTGCAGGGAAAGCCGTGCTTCATCGCCATGCAGGCCGAGGGGCGCGAGTGGACGGGGATGTTCTCGCGGGCGGCGGTGGCGCGCTTCGACTACGTCTTCAGCGACTCGATGACGTGGACCGACAACCGCGGCAAGCGCATGCGCACGTGGATGCGCGACGAGGTGGGCACGATCGCGGATGCCGAAGAATTCATGGACACGCTGGTGGATCGCGCGGTGGGGATTCTGGAACGCGAGCCGATCGATATCTACGCCAACCCGACTTACCTTCCGGATCAGCTTGCCAAGGACTACGAGCGGCTGTGGACCGAAGCGCGGCGCAAGCGGGTGATCGAGGCGGCGGTGCGCAACAACGTGGCCATCGAGCTGAACAACCGCTACAAGCTGCCCAGCGCGAGCTTTGTCAGGATGGCCAAGGCGGCCGGGTGTAAGTTCAGTTTCGGCTCGAACAACGGCGGCCCCGGGGATCTGACCCGTTCCGAGCACGGGCTGAGGATGATCGACGAGTGCAAGCTGGTGTGGCAGGATTTCTTCGTGCCGGGCCAATGGGCGCCACGGGCCATCGACCGCAAGGGCGGCGCGCTGAAGGGGTGATAGAAAAGGGGCGCGGGCGGGCGCGGATGTGGTTTCAGAAGCCGGTGGGGCGGCCGATTCGGCTGCCCGGGGCGAGCGAGGGCAGGCGGGGCGCCCTCTGGGCCCACGCATAGGCGTCAAATTAAGGCCGTTGGCAAAACGCCGCCACCCGCGCGCGATCCAATCTCGGGATCGCGTGCGGTTGCAACTCCCCAGACGGCCGTTTCCAGGGAGCTTGAGGCGGCCGGTAACGTCCCGGTGAATTCGCAGTCGTTTGGATTGCAAGATCCTAGCGCGTTTATCGGTCCTAATCTGGTCTGACCGGCAAAACCTATCGACCACCAGGGTACAGGAGCGCCGCGGGCCGCATTGCCGACGGTATGGCAACCCCTGTCCGAATGACGTGGAGGGGACTTCACAGGAGCAAACATCCGATGACGGTCCCGAAATTTGCGGCAATCCTGATTCTACCTTACCTTGCAAGGGCACCTGACAGTCCACTTTGTCGAACTGGCCAAACCGGATCATGGCGACATGGTTTAGGGTTACGATGATGTTACGCTAAGCCGGCCCCGCATGGGTGCCTAACCGTTTTGGGGGAATCGGGGTCGTGGCATAGGGCTGTGGGGTCGATGGCGGTGACGGTGAGCAAATTAGTGCTGGACTTTAGCGCCAAAAACATCTAAGCTGTTGTTTGTTTTCCTC
>JBKQPR010000264.1:0-2701 GCA_052144935.1 Bryobacteraceae bacterium | reverse complement strand
TGCCCAGGTCCGCCGACGGCAGGGGGGCGCCCCTTGGGCCCGCCTGCCCTACCGCCCGGTGCTTTGGCGCTTCCCCCACTCTCCCGCTACCGTTCGACCGCGCCACGGGCGCCATAATTCCGCTCGTAGTAGTCGCGATAGGCGCCGCTGCGGACGCGCGCCACCCACGGCGCGTTGGCGCGATACCAGTCGATAGTTTGGGCCAGGCCGGTCTCGAAATCCACCCGCGGCCGCCAGCCGGTTTCGCGCATCAGTTTCTCGCTCGACAGGGCATAGCGGCGGTCGTGGCCGGGGCGGTCGGGCACATATTGAATCAGGCTTTCGGGTTTGCCGGTAAGCGCCAGCAGCTTGCGAATTACCTCCAGGTTGGGCAGGCTCCGGTTGCCGCCGATGTTATAGATCTCTCCCTCGCGGCCGTTTTCCAAAACGGCGCGAATGGCGCGGCAGTGGTCGTCCACATACAGCCAGTCGCGAATCTGCATCCCGTCGCCGTACACCGGCAGCGAGCAATCCTCAAGAGCGTTGGCGATCATCAACGGAATCAGTTTCTCGGGGAATTGATACGGTCCATAGTTATTCGACGCCCGGGTGACGATCGCAGGCATCTTATAAGTCACAAAGTAAGAGCGTACCAGCAGGTCGCTTCCCGCCTTGGAGGCCGAGTAAGGGCTGCTCGGGTTGAGCGGCGTGGCTTCCCCGGCTTCGATAGGCGGCTCCAGGCTGCCATAGACTTCGTCCGTTGAGACGTGCACAAATCTGGGCCCGGAGGGCGCCCCGGCGCACCGGCGGGCGGCCTCGAGCAACGTAAACGTGCCGTGGAAGTTCGTACGGATCACCGGCTCCGGGGAGAGGATGCTGCGGTCCACGTGCGATTCGGCGGCGAAATGCACGATGACGTCGGGCTTCCATCCGCCGACGACGGCCTCGACGGCGCGACCGTCGCAAATATCTCCCTGGACGAAGCGGTAATTGGGGTGACTCTCTATGGACGCCAGGTTTTCCAGGTTTCCGGCGTAAGTCAATTTGTCGAAGTTAGTCACGTGCCAGCCGGTTTCGCCAACCAACATACGCACGAACGCGGAGCCGATAAACCCCGCGCCGCCGGTTACCAGGATTCGCATGACCGCCTATTTGTTCTGTGTCTCCCAATCGTATTGGATCGACGCATCGTTATAAGGAATCCTGCCTTCGTCCTTGGGATTGTAGAAGCGGTCGGTCATATAGACCAGCATGGCTTCGTCGCGCCCGATGATCTTATAACCATGGCCTACCCCCGGCGGGATCAGGACCTGCCAGGGCCGCCATGCGCCCACGTACAGGGTGTTGCGCTTTCCGAAGGTGGGCGAACCGAGCCGCAGATCGACCAGGGCCACCTGGAACATGCCCTTGGCGGGGGTCCAGCAATCGGTCTGGTGGAGGTGAAAGTGAAAGGCCTTGATGGTGCCCGGGAAGCTGAGAGCGGCGGAAATCTGGGTGGTTTCCGCCGGGAATTCCGCGGCCAGGCCGCGGCCCATGCGATGGACCTCCAGGAAATAGCCGCGGTCGTCCGGGAACACGGAGAAGGGCTGAACTCGCACGCCCTCAATCAGCTCCGCGGAATCGGGAGCGCCGATCAGGGACCCGATCCCCCGGGGGCACTCGGGAACCCGAAGTTGCAGATCGCCCAACGCCGCAAGGTACCGGCCGGTGGGCTGCATGGCGGTCTCGGTGGACATCAGAGGACCGCAGCTCCTTCGGCGGCGGCATCGGCGGCGGCTCCTTCCACGCTTGCGTCGTTGCCATTTTGGGGGGCCGGCTTGCGGTCGGACGATTGGGCCACCAGGTTGGTGGCGCGCAGCAGGGAATCGAAGGTGCCGGCGTCGGTCCACCAGCCCTCCAGAAACGAAAACGTCATGCTGCCTTCCCGCACATAGGCGTTGTTCACGTCGGTGATCTCCAGTTCTCCACGACGGGACGGCACCAGGGTCTTGATCTTGTCGAACACCGAAGCGTCGTACATGTAGATGCCAGTGACGGCGTAATTGGACTTGGGATGTTGGGGCTTTTCCTCGATGCCGGCGATGGTGCCGCCGGAAACTTCGGCTACCCCGAAGCGCTCGGCATCGGGCACTTCCTTCAGCAGGATGTGGGCGCCCGAGGGCTGTTCGCGAAACTGCGCGGCGGCCTTCGCGATGCTGCCTTCGATGATGTTATCGCCCAGCACGACGCAGATCTTTTGGCCGTCGGAGAAGTGTTCGGCCAGGCCCAGGGCGTCGGCGATACCGCCCTCGCCCTCCTGGTAGGTGTAGTTGATGTGGTTCAGACCGAACTGCTTGCCATTGGCAAGAAGACGCAGGAAATCGCCTGAATTACGGCCCCCGGTGACGATCAGGATGTCGCGGATGCCGGCATCCACGAGGGTCTGGATGGGAAAGTAGATCATGGGCCGGTCATAGATGGGCAGCAGGTGTTTATTAGTGATTTTGGTGAGCGGGAACAGGCGGCTTCCGGTTCCTCCGGCGAGAACGACACCCTTCATAGGCAGCTTTCATCATACATCAGGGGCCAACCGCGCGGGTGCGAGGCTCGGGTAGCGGGTGCCTAACCGTTTTGGGGGAATCGGGGTCGTGGCATAGGGCTGTGGGGTCGATGGCGGTGACGGTGAGCAAATTAGTGCTGGACTTTAGCGCCAAAAACATCTAAGCTGTTGTTTGTTTTCCTC